>JABABI010000013.1 GCA_014238335.1 Fuerstiella sp. | reverse complement strand
GCGAGTGCCTGCGCCCAGTAGAGCGCGAGGTAGAAGTGGCTGCCACGGTTGTCGAGCTCGTTGACCTTACGCGACGGCGACTTGTTGTTTTCAAGGTATAGGCCATTTGCCGCGTCGAGGGCTTCGGCGACGACTTTAAGCTTAGCGTTGCCAGTCTTTTCCGACAGGTCCTCCAGAGAAACGGCCAGAGCGAGAAATTCGCCGAGGCTGTCCCAGCGCAGATGGCCTTCTTCCACGAATTGCTGCACGTGTTTGGGGGCAGAACCCCCGGCTCCGGTTTCAAACAGGCCGCCCCCCGCCAGCAGGGGGACGATCGACAGCATCTTAGCGCTGGTGCCAAGCTCCAGGATCGGGAACAGGTCGGTCAGATAATCACGTAAAACGTTGCCCGTGACGGAGATCGTATCCAGGCCGTCCAGACAGCGTTGGCAACTTATTTTAGTGGCTTCAACAGGTGGGACGATCTTGATGTCCAGACCCGCTGTGTCGTGTTCCGGCAGGTACAAGTTGATTTTGGCGATCAGTGCGGCGTCGTGAGCTCGGTTTTCGTCCAGCCAGAAGATGGCCATGTTGCCAGTGGCTCGAGCACGACTGACGGCCAGTTTCACCCAGTCCCGAATAGGAGCATCTTTGGTCTGGCACATTCGCCAGATGTCGCCGGATTCCGCAGCATGCGCCATCAGTACATTGCCGGAGCCATCTACCACGCGGACGGTGCCGGTCGCAGAGATTTCGAAGGTCTTGTCGTGAGACCCGTACTCTTCAGCCTTCTGAGCCATCAGGCCAACATTGGAAACAGTGCCCATCGTGGTGACGTCAAAAGCCCCGTTTTCTCGGCAGAAGTCGATAGTGGCCTGATAAACGCCCGAATAGCAGCGGTCAGGGATGATCGCTTTCATGTCGGCCAGCTGGCCATCAGGCCCCCACATCTGTCCGGACGTGCGAATAGCGGCTGGCATCGAAGCATCGATGATCACATCGCTGGGCACGTGCAGGTTGGTGATCCCCTTGTCAGAATTTACCATCGCCAGTTTAGGCTGTTTGGCGTAAACGGCTTTCATGTCGGCCTGTATCTCAGCTCGTTTGTCTACCGGCAGTTCTTCGATTTTGGAGTACAGATCACCGATGCCGTTGTTCGCATCGACTCCCAGTTCGTCCAGCACGGCGGCGTGTTTTTCAAAGACGTCGGCAAAGAAAACCTTAACGGCATGTCCAAAGATGATGGGGTCAGAGACCTTCATCATCGTGGCCTTCAAGTGCAGTGAGAGCAGCACGCCTTTTTCTTTTGCATCCGCGATTTCCCGGGCAAGAAAATGTCGCAGAGCATTAACGCTCATCCGGGCCGCATCGATCACCTCGCCGGCCTGCAGAGCCAGGTGCTGCTTCAGAATCGTGGTAGCGCCGCTTTCATCAACAAGTTCGACGCGTACCTCACCGGCCTTAGGCATAGTGTAAGACAATTCACTGCCGAAGAAGTCGTCATCCTTCATGGATGCCACGTGCGACCTAGAATCGCTGCTCCATTCGCCCATCGAATGAGGATTTTTGCGGGCATACTGCTTCACCGGTGCAGCGACTCGACGATCGCTGTTGCCTTCTCGCAGAACGGGGTTAACCGCACTGCCGAGTACTTTAGCGTAGCGAGCGCGGACTTCCTTTTCAGCATCGGTTTCCGGTTCCTCCGGAAAGCCAGGGATATCAAAGCCCTTGTCCTGCAGTTCGTTGATAGCGTCGCACAACTGAGGAATCGACGCACTGATATTCGGTAGTTTGATGATGTTGGCGGTCGGGGTCTTTGCGAGGGCTCCCAATTCGGCCAGAGCATCGCTTTGTTTCTGATCGTCCGTTAGATTCTCAGGAAAGTTGGCAAGGATTCGAGCGGCCAGTGAGATGTCCTTCAGAACCACACTAACGCCGGAGGACCTGGTGAAGGCTTGAATAATTGGCAGCAGCGAACGAGTTGCCAAGGCGGGAGCTTCATCGGTGAGCGTGTAGACGATCGTAGATTCGGTGGACATGATTTTCTTTGGCAAGTAACGAGTCGAGTAGGGCAGCCGCTTCGGTTGCTGAATAGTGGTGCGGTTCCGCACGATAAGTCGTGGATTCTGGCGAATCCCGCGATCTGTGCCACTCGAAAGTGGCACAATCATGCTCGTTTTCGACGCATGGGAAGTCAGGAACCGCTCGAAAGGCATGCCCGTTGATATCGGAGACGAATTACAGGAAGCAGATCAGTGGCGAGAGCAGTGGAATACTGCCCGGCTTCATACGTTTTGTGTTGCGAGCGTTATCCGCGCCGTATGGTCTGTTTATGTCACTGCGGAACGTGGCGTTTGACAGGGGCCTTAAGAAGTCGACAACCGTATCCGTGCCCGTGATCGCCGTCGGCAATCTGACCACTGGCGGTACGGGGAAAACGCCCATCGTAGCGACGGTCGTGAAAGCGCTGCGGGAACAGGGACTTCGCCCCGGCATCGTCAGTCGAGGATATCGAGCCGATGACACCGGCGAAAACGACGAGAAACGCGTTCTGGAACTACTCTGTCCGAATGTGCCGCACGAACAGAACCCGAATCGCGTGGCCGCCTCAGAAAAACTGATCGCCACCCAGGGCGTGGACGTCATCGTGCTGGATGATGCTTTTCAGCACCGACGAATAGCTCGTGACCTGAACATCGTACTGATCGATGCAACGAATCCGTTTGGGTACGGGTACCTGTTGCCGCGGGGGTTACTGAGAGAGCCTGTCAACAGCCTGAACCGCGCTGACGTGGTGTTGATTACGCGATCAGATAACGTGAAACACAACAAGCTACTGGAGATCGAAGACAGGGTGTGTCGGTACAATTCGAACCTCAGGGACCATATTTACCGCGTCGTGTTTCAGCCCAGCGGATTGGTCGCCGGATCCGGAAATGGTGGACGTTCAATAGATGTCGTTCAAAATCGGCGAGTCACCGTCATGACAGCAATTGGTAATCCGCAGGCATTTGTGGTCACCTGTCAACAAATCCAGGCCAAAGTCGCGGCGACGCGTTTCTTTCCGGATCACCATCATTACACACAAAAGGACCTGGATGAAGTTCGGGACCAGGCTAACAATGCGGGAACGTCACTGATTCTAACAACTCTGAAGGACCTAGTCAAAATCCCGGACGCGTACGACAACATCTTTGCCGTGCAAATCGATAGCGTTTTCGAATCGGCAGAAAAAGAGCCGAAGTTTCGCGAGGAACTGGCGCGGGTAACACGGCCTTTGTGAAAGTATCTTCAACCGTTCACGGTACAGGGACGCTGCATCCAGAGCGGGCTGAACATTCAAACAACAGACACTATGACCAAACCAACGACTCTTGCAGAACTCAAAGCCACCGGCTGGATCTCCCGCACTGTCAAAGAAGAAATTCGAGCGAATTTCCAGCAGGCACTGGCTGATGGGGAGGAACTCTTCCCAGGTATCCATGGTTTCGAAAACACGGTGATACCAGAGATCAGCCTTGCGATGCTGGCTGGCCACGACCTGCTGTTTCTGGGCGAAAAGGGACAGGGCAAAAGTCGTTTAATGCGAGAAATGTCACGTTTTCTGGACCACGAAATACCGTATCTGGACCTCCCGGGCTGTCCGGTTCACGAAGACCCGTTGCAGCCGATTACAATCGCAGCGCAGCAGTTTCTGATTGACACGCCCGACGACCAGGTGGCAATCAGATGGTGGTCGCGAGACGACCGATACGCCGAACGTCTGGCGCCGGGAACAAAATTTGCTGACATCGTTGGCGAAATCGATCCCGCGAAACTGGCAGCCGGGACCAGCATGTCGACAGAAGACGCGCTGCACTTCGGGCTGATTCCGCGGATGCATCGCGGTATCTTTGCCATGAATGAATTACCCGAGCTGGACGAGCTGGTGCAGGTCGGCCTGTTCAACATACTGGAAGAACGTGACGTGCAGATCCGCGGGTTTCCCGTGCAGTTCGACATCGACGTCATGATCCTGTTCTCAGCGAATCCGGCGACCTACAATCGCAGTGGCAAAGTTATACCGCAGCTGAAAGACCGCATCGGCAGCATCATTCATACCCACTATCCGCAGGACCGTGATCTCGGAATACAGATCATGGAGCAGGAGAGCGATGTTCCTCTGAATGGCGATTTTCCAGTGACCGTCCCATTCTTCATGAAACAGATCGTCGAAGAAATCAGCCGAGCTGCTCGCAACAGCCGCTACATCGACCATCAGTCCGGTGTGAGTGCTCGTTTCAGCATAGCCAACTATCAGACCCTGATCGCCAGTGCCCGCCGCCGCGGGGCGGTACTCAAGGAAATGCCCGCAGTCCCTCGCATCAGTGACCTCGGGCATTTGTATTCGTCTTCGCTGGGGAAGATCGAAATCGATTTGATGAGCAGTCATCAAATGACCGAACGTCAGGTCCTGGACGCCGTCACCGCCGAAGCCATCAAAACCATTTTTGAAGAGTATGTGGAACAGCACGGATTGGAAGAATTCAGCCAGATCTTCGCGAAAGGAGTCAAAATTGAAGTAGGCGACATGTTGCCCAGCGAACACTACGAATCGTTACTGAAGCGTGTCCCGCCAATCTGGGATAAAGCCTTTGAACTCAATGCTTCAGAAAGTGCAGCGGTTCGCGCCTCCTGCGTCGAATTCATCCTTGCCGGGCTGCACGCCAGCGACCAGATCAGCCGTGCTCAGCGGCATGGAGTGATATCCTACGAAATGTAGTAGGGATGCCCCTAGAGGTGGGTTTATTTAAGATAATCTTGAATGGTGAGTTTGATTTCCCCACCTAGGGTCGACAGTATGGTGTCAGCGCGATTCTGCGCAGAACTTCACATCATCTGGAGGCTACAGCTATGCAACGTTCTGTACATCGATTCATCGCACCGATTCTGGCCGTCACCATAACGGCTGGAGCAATGACAGCGCTGGCTCAGAAGTCATCGTCGAAGTCATCCGCCAAGAGCAAAGAAAAGGTAGTTTCAAAGTATCACCGTCTGCCGACGTACTACGGGCAGCTAAAGCTGAAGGACGAGCAGAAGCAGGAAATTTACAAACTGAAAGAAAAATACGGGTCGCAGATCGACGAACTACAGGAACAGCTGGCGGAGCTGAGAGACGAACAGGCCGAAGAAATCAAAGACGTTCTGACCAGAACTCAGGTCACGGCTTTGAACAAACTCATCGCTGCCAGATCGTCGACAAAATCGAAGGCGAGCACGTCCAAGAAGTCTTCGCCAAAGAAAAAATCGTCGACCAAGAAATGAAACACTTCTCTTCCCGGTACTCAGCCTGTTCGTGCTTCGAGCAGGCTTTCCTATGCGCAGTGGCAGGTTGTCGAAGCGATATGACGAGCGGATAGCAGTACACGTATCCGGCGTGTAGCCGAACGCCGAACCCGCTGGCAGCGGGCGACTACGTATCAGCGTTAACCAGCCAGACAGTCGACGATGACCTTCGAATCAATTCCACCGATGGTCTCGACGTGACCAATGCGATCGGGCAGGACGAATTTCAGATCACCGGAGACAGTTTTCTTATCCAGCTGCATGCATTTGAGAATATCATCCGGCTTAGCCTGAAGTTCCTGAGACACCTCGACGGGCAGATGCACGGCCTTGAGCAACTCGACCTGGCGTTGAATCTCATCATCGCCAATTCGTCCCAGTGATTTGGCCAGTCTGCTGCCACACACCATGCCGATGGATACCGCTTCGCCATGCAGTAACGCGCCGTAACCGGCCAAAACTTCGAAGGCATGAGCATAGGTGTGGCCATAGTTAAGAATGGCCCGCCCGCCAGTGGTTTCGTGCTCGTCTTCCTTAACGACCTGGGCCTTCAATTCGCAGCAGCGGCCCACTACGTGGTTCAGCACAGCAGGGTCGCGTTCGTTAAGGCCGGCGACGTTGTTTTCCAGGTAGGCGAAGAATTCGGCGTCCTGAATCACGCCGTACTTGATCACTTCGGCCAGTCCGGACCGATACTCCCGATCGGGCAGAGTGGCCATGGTGTCCGTGTCGACTAAGACTCCGGCCGGCTGATAGAACGATCCAATCAGGTTTTTCCCTTTCGGATGGTTCACCCCCGTCTTGCCACCGACTGAGCTGTCCACCATTGCCAGCAGGGTTGTCGGAACCTGCACAAACAGCAATCCACGGGCGTATGTGGCGGCGACAAATCCTGCCAGATCACCCACCACTCCGCCACCAACCGCCAGCACGACCGTCTTCCGATCCGCCCGGAAGTCCACAAGTTCGTCGTACAGGTCGGAAGCCTCCGCAAGAGATTTCGATGCTTCGCCCGCTTTCACGCACACAACCTGCACTTCGGCCCCGGCGTCGGACAGTGCTAATTTCACGGCATTCGCATGAGGATGCAGGACATTGGTGTCCGTGACGACAAAGCACCGCAAAGCCTGATTGGGGGATCGTCCCATCCATAATCGGGTTAACTCGGTGATTCGTGGCAGGTTGCCGGCGTCGATAGAGATCTCGTAGCTGCGGGAACCGAGGTCAACATGGACAGTCTGGCCGGAAGAATTCATGGTAGGAGGGGGTTTCGAACAGGAAAAGACGGGAAAACGTCACCAACGGTGGTTCCGGGTTGACCGGACTTTGGCTCAACGGTGTGATAGGATCCGCTGAGGGCGTCGATAGCCAAATTGGCTTCCAGCCGCAGGGCGGTGAGTGGCAGCCACAATCACGAATGACACTCCCGGGCCTGCCGAGCACCATAAGTCACCGCACGGATCTTCCTTAAGTCGACAAACCTGCAAACAGTTCCGGAACACGTTGCATGCTGGCAAAGCGTATCATTCCCTGCCTGGACGTTCACGCAGGACGCGTGGTGAAGGGCGTGAATTTCGTCAATCTGCAGGATGCCGGAGATCCGGTCCAGATTGCTCAGAAGTACGAACAGCAGGGAGCCGATGAACTCGTCTTTCTGGACATCACGGCTAGTCACGAAGAAAGGGATATCATTCAGGATGTGGTGGCCCGAACGTCCGAAGTTGTGTTTATGCCGCTGACGGTGGGCGGCGGCATTCGGTCTGTAGATGATATCCGTCGCCTGCTCAGTGCAGGCTGCGACAAGGTTTCGATCAACTCAGCCGCGGTTACAAATCCGGGTTTTGTGAAAGAAGCTGCTCTAAAGTTCGGTAGCCAGTGCATAGTCGTTAACATCGACCCCAAACGAGTACAAAAGGGCGGCAGGGAATTCTGGGACGTCCACATCAACGGAGGTCGCATACCTACAGGTCTGGAAGTCGTCGAATGGGCCCGGGAAGTGGAAAACCTGGGAGCTGGTGAAATCGTCCTGACCTGCATGGATGCAGATGGAACCAAAGACGGTTACGATCTGGAAATTACACGAGCCGTCGCGGACGCGGTATCAATACCGGTAGTGGCCAGTGGCGGTGCTGGTTGTCCGGCACACCTGTCGGATGCAGTGACCACAGGTGGAGCGAGCGCGGCACTGGCGGCCAGCATTTTTCATTACGGCGAATACACAATCGAAGAAACAAAACGATTCATGGCTGACCGCGGTGTACCGGTTCGGCTGTGAATTATGTTGAGCGTAGCGGCAACGCGGTGTGGCAGGACCACATCGAAATTAAGATCGGAAACACAAAATGGTACAGGCACGTGAGTGGCTAAAGTCGAACTTCGATCCCACTGCAGATATAGAGATCAATAAGATCTTTCGCATGGGCGTCAAGATGGGCTGTTCAGACATCCATCTGCAGGCAGGCCGTCCACCCATCTTTCGCGTCAAAGGCACGCTGGCTCCCCTGGAGATGCCACCTCTCAGCGAGAGTGCCCTGATCAAGCTGTGTTTCCCGATGATGGACCAGCGAAACCTGGACATCTTTCATAATGACGGCGGTGCTGACTTTTCGAAAGTCGTGGAGTATGAGGACGAACCCTGGCGGTTTCGTGTCAACCTGCTGACGCAGCTCGGCAAAGTCGGCATGGTGGCTCGAAAGATCGAGCGGTTTATCCCACCGTTTGAAGGGCTGTATCTGCCGCCCATCATGGAAGAATTGTGTAAGTTTGACCAGGGAATGGTATTACTCGCGGGTGTGACAGGATCTGGGAAAAGTACGACCATCGCGTCGATGCTGGACTGGATCAATCACAACATGAACAAACACATACTGACTATCGAAGACCCAATAGAATTCGTTTATACGTCCGACGAGTGTTTGATCAACCAGCGGGAAATTGGACAGGATGTGATTGATTTCTCTGTCGCCATGAAACATGCAGTTCGAGAGGACCCGGACATCATGCTGGTGGGCGAAATGCGTGACAAGGAAACTTTCGAGACAGCGATTCACGCAGCCGAAACCGGTCACCTGGTATTCGGAACGATTCACGCCTCCAGTGCCCCAGGTACGATCCCGCGTATCATCGACCTGTTTCCCGCCGATATGCACGCGGCTGTGCGGGCGGCGATCGGCATGAGTATGAAAGCGATCGTCGGCCAGAAACTGTTGAAGACAATCGTGGATGCGCCAGGTCGAGTTCCAATCATCGAGATCATGAGGTTCAACCCAACAGTCACGAAGCTTGTCATGGAAGGTGACGACAATAAACTTCATGGGGCGATTCGTATTGGTCGCGACGAAGGAATGCAGCTGTTCAACGACAGTCTTTATGACTTCGTCAACAGAGAATTCATCAGTCGCGAAGCCGCTTTTGAAGTTTCGCCAAACATCGAAGAACTCAAGATGCGTCTGAAGGGCATCGAAGTCAAAGGCCCTTCGATCCTGTAATCGTGCTGGCTCGGCGCAACGTAGCCAGGCCGGGAGCGTGCACGCACCACGTTGCGAGAACGATTTCATTCGTCACGCAGGCCCGGTTCAAATCGCAGGGGTTATCGTTTGTGATCCAACAGAATCAGTAGTGCGGTTGTGCGTGAGAGCAGGGATTTGCGATTACAACGGGGACGATTCAGCCTGAGATCGGTGTGTGTAAGTACACACCCTACTTCTTTTCAGCCGGAAACAACGGATATCGCTGGCTGGGCGTGTGGGCACTTTTCAACAGATTCGCCATTTTGCTGACCAGGTCCGGGTGCCGGTCAGCCACATTGTGCTCTTCGGCAACGTCGTCCGCAACGTTGTAGAGTCCGAAGCCTGACGGATTGTCCGTCGCCACTTGCAACTGCACCAGCTTCCAGTCACCCTGCAGTACCGCCCACTTGCCTTTCTGCTCACTGAATTCCCAGTACAGAAAATCGTGCGTATTCTGCGTGCCACTGTCGGTCAGTACCGGTACCAGCGAAATGCCATCCAGATCCTCCGGTACGTCCGCCCCGGCGATTTCGGCGAGCGTCGGCAGCACGTCCTGAAAGCCGCTGATGTGATTGCTGATGGTGTTCGCAGCGACCTTACCAGGCCAGCGTACGATCAACGGAACTCGGACACCACCTTCATACAGGTCTCGTTTCATGCCGCGCAGGTCGCCATTGCTGTTGAAGAACTCCATCTGATGGCCGCCCTCCTGATGCGGACCATTGTCACTGCTGAACATCACGATCGTATTGTCATCAATGCCGAGCGATTTCAGTTCCTTCAGAATACGTCCGACATCGCGATCAATGTTCCGCATGATGGCTGCAAACCCTTTTTCCGGGCCGGGCCAGTCTTTGCCGGCGTACGGCCCGAAGTCAGGAACTTCCATACCCCGTTCGGGGGCCGCGTTGTGACGCCCGCCTTCGTTGTTGGCATGTGGAACGTTCAGCGCGTAGTACAGAAAGAAAGGCTTCTTCGTGTTGTCGCGAATGAAACCCACCACTTCCTCTGTCAGCAGATCCGGTACGTAGTCGACTTTCTTCATCGCCACACCGCGACCGTCCTGGCCGTTCCACTGAGCCTGATTGATGTTCCGCAGCGCTTCGCGTTTGCCGTTTCGAATCAGAAATTCCGGGTAGAAATTGTGAGCATGCCACATGCTGATGTAGCCATAGAATTCATCGAAACCCTGGTCGTTGGGGTCAGACAACGGCGGCGGAACTCCCAGACCCCACTTGCCGATGCAGGCGGTCCGATAGCCGGCTGTCTTCAGAACTTCAGCAATCGTGACATCTTCGTCCAGCAACAAACCCGGGCTGTTGCCGCGAACGCGGCAGTGCCCCGTGTGGAGTCCCGTCATCAGCACGCACCGCGACGGCGCACACACAGTACAGCCGGCATAGTGACGAGTGAACTTCATGCCCTGGCTGGCCATGCGGTCGATGTGGGGTGTCGGCAGTCGTGTTCCACCGTAACACCCAAAATCACCGTAGCCGGCGTCGTCCGCAAGGATATAAACGAAGTTGGGCTTTTCAGCCGCCTCAGAAGCGGGAACGAAAATCAGTGTCGAAAGTGTTATCGCGAGACATCGCATCAGGAATCTCCGCAGTCAAAAAAGGAATCCTAACGGTGTCGCCCCGGAAGACAAAACCGTTCCCTACAAATGACAAACCCGAAGAATTACACGTGAAGTTGTGGTGCTGGCCCTCATCATCTGCGGGTCGAAGACCATACTGGAAGCTGCTATGGTTCTGCGGCGAGCGGACGCAAAAAAGAGGGTGGGTACCAATAAAGCGAAGCACGGTACCGGCTATTGATTCCCGACCCCCTTTCCCAACACACACGACCATTCTTCGAAAACCGGACCCGTTGAAAATGGAAAAGCGCCATCTGCAGAACACCGACATGGACCTGACGGCTCTGTCATTCGGAGCCTCGTCTCTGGGTGCCGAATTTCGAAAAGTGGACATTGCCGAAGCGCTCAAGAGTGTACACGTCGCCATTGATCGGGGCATGAATTTCATCGATACCTCGCCGTTCTATGGCCGTGGTATGAGTGAAGTGCTGCTGGGACAGGTGCTGCCCGACATTCCTCGTGACAGTTTTTACCTGGGAACCAAGCTGGGCCGATATGCCGGACAACACTTTGATTTCAGTGCGAAACGAGTGGAAGAAAGTGTGGACATATCGCTTGAACGCATGCGGCAGGATCACCTGGACATTGTTCTGTGTCACGATCTGGAATTCGTCGAAATGTCGCAGATCGTCGAAGAGACACTTCCCGCACTTCGAAAGCAGGTCGAAAAGGGCAAGGTTCGGTATATCGGTGTCAGTGGCTATCCGATGAAGATGTTCAAGTACATCCTGGCGAATGCGGACATCGATGTGCTGCTGACATACAACCACTACACATTGCAGAACGACATGGCGCTGGAACTCGTACCGATCTGCAAAGAGAAGAGTGTCGGGCTGATGAACGCCGCCCCGTTTTCTGCCCGACTGTTGACCGGCGCGCCGCTGCCGGAGTGGCACAAGGCGACTCCTGAAGTCCGAGAGATAGCGAAGAAGGCCTCGGAACACTGTACAGCTGCCGGGACCGACATTGCTCAGCTGGCGCTGCAGTTTTCCATCGGCAATCCGGACATGGCAACGTGCGTCACCGGCTCAGCGAATCCTGGTCGAGTTGCCCAATGGATTGACTGGGCGGAAACGCCAATGGATGAGCAGCTGCTGGCTGAAGTGCTGGAGATTCTGAAACCAATTCACAACTGGTTCTACATCGAAGGCCGTCCCGAAAACAACGACGAGTCAGTGAACTGACGACCGTTCGTTCTTTGCCGTTCCTGATACAAGCACGCAGCCCATGCAAGTGTGTTTCACAAGCGATCGAGAGACCCACTCGCTGGCGCTACCAGCTTCTATAGCGGCCCCGTCCTCATACTATACCGGCGCTGCCCGTGTTTCTGATTGGCTCAGCGAACGCTTCAAAGCGGTGTCAACATCACGGCAAGCGATGAATCGTGTTGTGAATCGAGCGTTCAAACGCCTCTCCGTCAGCGGACTTCAGCCGACATTTGATCTCCATGCACCACGTCGGACCGAGCTCAGGAATTTCCAGAGTTACAGTGCGGCCATCGGCGCCAAGTACCGCGCCGGTCACAGGCAGTTCGTGTTCGTCATAGTGCTTCGAACCATAATTAGCGGTACGCTTAAGCGACCACACCTTTACTGAATAGTTCGCTGACATCTTCGCCGTCCCCGCATCCAATGAATCGGTGAAAGCAATTTCAAGATGTCGATCGCGGGCTTTCAGGCCGACCGGCATGTTGGCCGCTCGACCTGTATATCGCAACCGATAGAACCCGCCTTCCTGTGCCTGCTGGCTGCTGCCCCAGGCGAACATGCCGGATAGATACAGTCCGTTGTCGTGCGGACTGATACGACCGCGAGCTGTCCCAGTGGGAAACTGCGGAATCGGCAACTGGCACATGCCGCCCTGCATCTGACCGTCGATTTCTTCGTGCGGCACAACGTAGACTTTGCCGTAACCATACGAAAGATTCAGCAATGACCCGTTCAGCGGTCCCCAGGCTTCATTGTCAATCCACATCAGTTCGGCCGGCGAACGATCAAACGCATTTGTGATCCAGCACAGTGGCTGCTCCATCGCGTCGTCAGAATTGTCCGTGACGTCGTGATAGCCGAACATGTTGCCGTAGAATCCGCCCTCGCGTACCCAATTGATGCGATTCTTCGGATTCCAGTGGCCTTCCTGGTCGGTCACGATGAACGAACCATCGGGATTCAGACAAACGCCGTTGGCCGCCCGAAACCCGGTTGCCAGAATATCCGTGCGTGAACCGTTCGATGGGATGCGCAGCAGTGTACCGTGATGTGGAACGATGGCCTTCAGTGCGTGGCGAGCCGATTTGGCATAATAGAAGTTGCCAATTTCGTCGCGCTGCAGTCCCATCGCAAATTCATGAAAGTGTTCGGTCACCTGATGATCGTTGTTGAAGCACTCATAGAAATCCGTTTCGCCATCACCATTTCGGTCTCGCAGAATCACCAGTTGGTCCCGGCAGGTGACGTAGATATCGTCGGCGACGATCTTGACACCAAGAGGCTGGAATAACCCTGAAGCGATCCGCTGCCATTTCAGCTGCGGCGCAGAGGAACCCTTTTCGTCCAGCGTTTTCAGGCCGCTGACCATCCAGACGTCGCCATCCCAGCTGCACACGGCCACGCGGTCTCCGTCCGCAAGAAAATCATGGCCCGTCAGCCGAATTCGAGCGAACCACGGGTTGGCAACCGGTGTGGACAGGACATCGATTGCAAATGGACCAGTTTCCGGACCCATGACTGGCGTCGTCGCAACAACATCCGGCCACCGCGCCGGCCCGCTCTGAGGAATCCGCTGTTCCAGATCGGCCACCTTTAGACGATCTTCGACGCGGGCCGCAAGTTCATTCAACGCGTCGTCCGTTGTGTCTGGTGCTACGGCGACCGTCCAAATCGCAATGTTGCGATGTTGGTCATCGGACGGAACGTTCAGACAAATCCGATTATCTTTTTGCAGTAAGGTAAGTCCATCGCGGTCGCCGACCACGCCCGCCATGATCGCCGTGCGTCTTTGCTTCACGTCTCCCTGGATTTGTACAGCATCGCGTTTGTTCCCACTGACATCGGAAATAGCGCCCGCTTCTGCGGCAGACGTTAGGTTCCACGCCGCGACAGCAGGACTGGTGTCGTTGTCCTGCTGACCAACCTGAAGATTTTCGCCCTTCAGCGCTCTGCTCCAGAATGCCAGGGATTCAATGTCACCCGTGAAATACGAAGTGCGTGGAAAGCTGCCGGACGTAAATCCAATTTTTGCTACGTGCCCGGAGACATTTCCCTTTGGCTTCAATGTGCCGCCGCCGTTCTTTTTGCCATCCACATACATGCTGATCCGGCCGGTGTCGTGATTCCAGGTCATTGCCACATCATGCCACTTACCATCGTCCACTTGTTTCTTTGATTGCACGGCGCCGACCCAGCCAATGTCGTAGCACAGGCGTCCGCCTTGCACGAAGAACGTTTTGCCATTCGGCACCCACGGTCCCTGTTCGTTCGCCTTGCAGAAGATGGTGCCGTCAGTCGTTGTGCGAATGCGAGCTGTGATACTGAAATCACCGGACGTCATGTTGAAGGCGGAACCATCCTTAATCATCAGATGCGAAGCGCCGTTGAACTTTGATGCTGCCGCTGTGCGCGGCAGTGCGGCGTCCGCAACCAGCACGATGGAATGTTCAGTCAGCGGCCGAAGCGCCGCGTCTTCTTCGGGATGAGTTGCCACAAGTGCCAGTAAGTTGTTCTGAATCGGCCCCAGCGTCAGGTTCCTGGAGAAGACGTTGGCCGACAATTTATCGTCAGTCGAGATTGCGAGATGGCCCATGCGCTCCAGCACTTTGGTATCAGCGACGGTGTACTCCACGATAGTCTGATCACCGACCTGATGCAGCCCGCGATATTTCGCCCAGTTGCGAGGCAATGGTCCGTAGTTTCGACCATCGCGTCCCACCACCCGCTGGTCGTCATCGAAGGACCCGGTGGCCGGGTTGGCCCATCCGGGACCCGTAGGGTTTTCGAATTGCAGATCTCCAACGATGCGTGGATGCGCATTGTGACGACCGTCAAAGTGAATACCCTGCCAGCTGATAAAACCGGAAGCCTTTGACTGTGGTGGGCGTGACCAAGCGGCCGCCAGCCGCAGTGTGTCGTGGTCAAAAATCGCCCAATGATTACCCTTCGAAACCCCGCCTGGTCCCTGGTCCAGCCGAACCGCGATACCTTTGTATGCAAAATTGCGCGCGTCTGAACCGACTTCAAACGTGTTGATCATCGACGGTCCGTAGTTCATGTCAGACCACGGCGAGTACTCAATGGGTTCCGGGCCGAATGTATCGCCCTGCGGCAGTGCCGCCAGATATTCGTCCGTCACGTCGCGGTACTGACTTTCATTGGCTTTGCGGACATAGCTTTCGCGAATGTAGTGAATTACGTCGTATTTCTGCTTTGGCACCATCCACATCTGCGGCACCATCAAGCCAAAACCGTGAGTGAGCGTCCTGTACATCGCGTGGGGATCACTGCCGCTGCGAAATTTGCCTTCCGCAAAACGCAACGCAGTCGGCAGTGAACCGGGCTTTTCCCTGTTGCCGTGGCAATTGATGCACAGCCGATTGTAAATCGTCTGGCCACGTTCAAACGCCGCGTCGTCAAGGCCGTGAATCAGCCCGACGTGGTCAACGTGACTCTCGTATTCCGGTAGCTTGAAGGCAATCAGCCCCGGAGGCGGCTGCAGCGTCCGGGCTGTGTCGATTCCCCCATCCCGCATCTCCAGAAGATAGCGCAGCAGATCCAGAAACTGCGGCCGGCCACCAAGCTGATTCACGATGCCTGCCGGCATGATGGACAACTTGCTCGGTACGACTTCGTCGATGTCTTCCGCGAGGACCGTGATACGATCGCCATCTTGAGCCGGGTCCCGCAGCACGACGCTGTCATCGCTGCGACTCACCAGCAAACCTGTCAGTGTTCGTCCGTCGACGGTCACAACGGTGATGGATTCATAGCCCTTGCGTATTTCACCGGACGGTTTCAGCAGTGACATGACGACGTATTCATCAGTCGAAGGTAATTGCTGGCCCAGCTTTGTCAGATCGGGTCCCAGCGAGTTACTGGTACCATCCACCGCATGACATTTGACGCAGCCAACATGCACCTGATGGAACAGAATTGCACCGCGTCTGGCATCGCCGGATTCGCGGGCTGCGGCTGCAAGGTCCCCCGGTGGGTGATTCAGAAGCTGCTGCTCCAGAGTCTGTGCCAGTGCGGCGCGGTTCCAAAAGACCAGCAGAACCAGGAAGAAAACGCGGGACATATTGTGACTCGTTTGAATGGAATGATGACCGGTAAAGCGAAGCCGACCAGTGGCAGGCGAGTTCCGCCGGGGTTACAGGATACTCAGCGTAGTTAACCAATTCACAGTACACCCAGCAGTTTAAGAAACTCGCGGCAGAAAGCCGGATGAGCGGGCCACGCGGGTGCCGACACAAGGTTGCCGTCCACATGGGCTCCGTCAATCGATATCTCCGCATATGTTGCGCCGGCCAGCGTGACTTCCGGACCGCAGGCGGGGTAGGCCGTGCAGGTTCGACCCGACAGGATGCCGGCCGCAGCCAGAATCTGCAGACCATGACAGATCGCCGCGATAGGCTTCTTCGCCTCGTCGAATGCTTTCACAAGATCCAGCACCGCGGAATTAAGACGCAGGTATTCCGGTGCGCGGCCACCGGGGATCAACAGTCCGTCGTAATTGTCGGCATCAGCATTCGCGAAGTCGGCGTTGAGCGTGAAATTATGGCCAGGTTTTTCGCTGTACGTCTGATCGCCCTCGAAATCGTGGATGGCAGTGCGGATTTGATCGCCGGATTTCTTATCGGGGCACACAGCGTGGACATCGACACCGACCGTCAGCAGTGTCTGAAAGGGGACCATGATTTCGTAGTCTTCCACAAAGTCACCGGCCAGCAGCAAAACTTGTTTGTTGGACATGGAATTCAGTGCACCTGAAACACAAAGGAATTTACAGCAGAGTCCGCGTATCTTGAAAAGACTTACGCCTTGCGGCAACGCCGGATCACCACAGAATCGTAATCGCAGCTGACGTCATTCGCCAGGATTCGCTAGACTTTGACGCCAGCTTCCTGCTTCCGGTGTTGTCCCATGCCAGGTCCGACACGCGCATCAGACGCTGCTTCAGCGAAAACCCATGCGATTGCCTACACAATACAGTCAGCGAACTCCCCTGCGGTTCAATATCACGCCGCTGATTGACGTGGTGTTTCTGCTGATTATTTTTTTTCTGGTGGCCAGCCACTTCGTGAGAAGCGAACAGGCGGAACCTGTGAATCTTCCAGCGGCGACAGGCGGTGACACCCGGCATGACGAGGCATTGCATCGGCTGACCGTCACGATTGACCGAGACGGTCAGATGTTCATCAGCGCAGAAGCCCAGTCACAGCAGTCCGTCTTGCAGCGAATTGCAGGCTTGCAAATAGCCGCCGCCGCCGCCGGTGTGAATCCGGAAGTTCGTTTACGAGCGGACAGGGACGCGCAGTGTGGTTCGGTGCGAAAACTGATCGAACACTGTGCAGGTCGGAATATTCGCAGTATTCAGTTTGCTGTTTCCGTAAACGGAAGTGACTGATCGTGCGCATACCCACCCATCGAGATCGACGCACGTCCCTTGACAATGACAGCATGACGCCAATGATCGACGTCGTATTCTTGTTGCTGGTGTTTTTCGTGTGCGCGTCGGTTGGCCAGACGCCGGATTCACTGTTGCCCGCTGAATTATCAGCGGGACAGACCGAAGCGGAGGTTGATCTGCCGCAGCAGGAACCCGAGGAATGGAAATCACCGGAAGTTCGCATTTATCTGGACCGTGATGCGCAAGGCCAGTTGATGATTCAGCTGAATGAGCGGCCCGTCGGCAGTGCTGCTGAACTGGATCAGCGCCTGACGCAACTTGCTGAACTTGATCCAGGTTCCAGGATTATAATCGGTTTCGACGACGCCGTGGCATTTCAACATTTCATCGACACCTATGATCGCTGTCAGGCACTGGGGTTTCTGTCGATATCGCTGGCCGTGCAGGCCGGTACAAAGTAACAGTTTTCAATGAGTAAATCGTTCAACAGGCTGGCAGCGCTGAGTGTCGATCAGCGCTGGTTTGTCATACTGCTGGTAAGCATCATCACGACCGTTGCCGTTATCGGCCACCGTGATCCGAACCTGCTGCTGCAGCTGTTTGAAACAACTGACGAACCCAACGACAATGCCTCCGTCGTCGCTCCCGAGGACGACCGACCGCAGCGGCAGGTCCCGAATGTCAGCCCGTTCAGTCTGTCCGGCGGCGATGTCGTGGTGGTGGTCCAGGGCGAAGACTTTTTCAACGCTGACTGCGCCAAGGCGCTGCGACAGGTTGTGGAAGATCTGGAAGAACTGGATCAGGTCAGAAATGTGCTGTGGATGGATCGCGTACCCACGCTCAACATCTTCGGCCTGCCGGAGCCCCTGTTTCCCCGATCAGAGGCGTCTGCGAATCGCTTTGCCGCCGCAAAAGAAAAGGCGATGAAGCACCCTTTGGTTGGTGGGCAGCTGCTGAGCGGCGACGGCAGAACATTGCTGCTGCTGCTGGGACTCGATTACAACCACGTTCTAGACGACAGCGATGCCACCACATTGCTGCGGGAAACAGCCGAAGCGACAGTTTCTCGGTTTACCGGTGTAGATCTGACGTTTCAAGTGACCGGCCATGTCCCCGCGGCTCTGGCGGCCATCGAAGCGCACGAAGCAAATCAGTTGAAGTATCAGCTGATCGGCTACGGCATGATCTTCGTCATGACGCTGATACTGTTTCGCGGCATTCGGGCTGTGATGATTGTCGCGGCCGCCCCGGCACTGGGCGTTTTCTGGACCATCGGCATGGTTCGGTATCTGGGTTACGAACACAACCCGCTGGTTGACGTGATTCTGCCCGTTCTGGTCAGTCTTGTCGGGCTGACCGATGGCGTGCACCTGATGGTTCAGATCCGAAAACTGCGCGCAGGCGGCCTGCCGGAAAAAGAAGCGGCTCGACTCGGTATTCAGCAGGTGGGCATGGCCTGTTTTCTGACGTCGCTGACCACAGCTATCGGATTTGGCTCGTTGACTCAGGCCGATTCCGAGATGGTGAAGGAATTCGGCATGTGCAGTGTGATCGGAGTCACGCTGACATTTGTCTCCGTGGTCACGATCATCCCTTTTGCCTGTTCTACCTGGTTGGGCCGAAAAATTCATGTAGGCCTGGACAGCAGTCTGATCGACCGCAACCTCGGCCGTATCTCAGGCGTCGTGGACGCTGTCCTGCGGCGACGATCACTGGTCAGCAAGATGGCAATTGCCGCGACGCTGATGTTCTTCGCGATATCGCTGACATTGAAGCCCGATCAGCGGCAAAGCGACGGTCTGCCGGAAAAAGCCGAAGCCACGATCGCACTACATCATCTGGACAAAGTTTTCGGCGGACTGGAATCTTCGCGGGTGGAAGTGACATGGACAGACGATGTACCGTCGGATTCGGCGGAGGTGCTGATCGTTATATCAGCCGTTGATGATTTGCTGCGCGCCGAAGAACTGATTGGCCACCCGCTGTCGATTCGCAATCTCATAGATGCTCAGCCGGGCAGCGGTCCGCCGGAAGAACGAATGTCGATGAT
This sequence comes from Fuerstiella sp., assembly GCA_014238335.1. Classification (GTDB taxonomy): domain Bacteria; phylum Planctomycetota; class Planctomycetia; order Planctomycetales; family Planctomycetaceae; genus Fuerstiella. The sequence continues at coordinate 82,207 of JABABI010000013.1, read as the reverse complement.
GGAACTGCTGCCTCCTCCGCTAAAGCGAGCGTACTTTACTCCGGAACGCAACCAGGCCCAAGTGACGTTTCGCGTTCAGGACCTCGGGATCGCCGCCTACGGTCCGGTGTTTGAACGAGTCGAAGACGGCTGCGCAGCGATCCAGCAACAACATCCCGATTTCGCCTTTGAACTTCGTGGCAACGCCGTTTGGCGGTGGCAGCACCTGTACCAGGTGGTTGTTGACCTGGCGGCCAGTCTGGGCACCGCGTCCGTGGTCATCTTTTTCGTGCTGGCGATCGTTTATCGTTCCATTCGAATCGGCTTGATTTCGATCATCCCAAATATGTTTCCGCTGGTGCTGACAGGCGCGTATCTGGCGTTGACGGGGTACAACCTTGAAATCGTCATGGTCTGTAATTTCACTGTGTGTCTGGGCATAGCCGTTGATGACACCATTCATTTTCTGACCAGATACCAGGAAGAGAACGCGAAGACCGATGATCAGGACCAGGCAATCCGCAAAGCATTTACGGGTGTCGGAACGGCTCTGATCATGACCACGACCGTGCTGATCGCGGGATTCGGAACAGTGATTCTCAGCGAGTCGCGCGACCACAAGATCTTCGCCACCATGGGTGTACTGACGATCGGTTCGGCACTATTCGCGGACCTGATATTTCTGCCGGCCCTGCTGGGACGTTTTGTATCGAAGAAAGACAAAGCCTCGATCTCCTGAAATGACAGACCAGCTTCTGCGGATGAACAGGCCGGCAGCGACACGGCTTCAGTCGATCACGCAGCGGATGTGTGCCACTGGCTTTGCCAGTGTTGTTGCGGAGGCGCACAGGCAAAGCCAGTGAGCAGCAGTGGGGTGCGTGCTGGCACTCACCACGTTGTGACACCGTTCGTCATACGGCATGCGGTAGGAATCGTTTTTTGTCGCATGGTCACATGCGCGTGGCGTTTGTGGGTTCAGGTGCGTGCTCGCACGCACCCTACTTACTGATGACCGGAGCGGTCGTCGTCTCATCCGCCAGTCCCCGGGGAAGTTCCATGATGCGGATGTTTCTCATGTGCACTTCGCGGCCTTCAGATTCAAGGCAGATGTAACCCTTCTTCCACGATGCGTCGCGGATGCTGTTGACAAAACGGCCATTGATGGCGAGTTTGACCGTGCCGTCAACGGCGACAACTGTGTATTTGTTCCATTGGCCGACGCCCTTACAACGATGCTCCAGCGACTTGCTGCGTGAGCCTCGCGGATTCGCTGGCACGGCCGTCATGCCACCGGCCCCGAACAGCTCGCCGTGAACATATGCTATTGGGGGATACGATCCGTCCTTTTTTCGGTGCTGACGAACCCAATCCAGTTCCAGCATCTGCACTTCCATTCCTCTGGGCAGCCGATTCCCATCAGGTTTGGCATCACTCCACAGGAACACTCCCGAGTTGCCGCCGGGCTCCATGTGCCGCCACTCGATTTCCAACACAAAATTCTCATATTGCCGATCCGTTCGCATCACCCCGATCGGCAGTCCGGTGCAGACAATCATTCCGTCTTTGGCAGACCACGTATCGGGATCAGTGTTGACGTTCACCCAGCCGTCGAGGTTCTTCCCATTGAACAGGTCCCGAAAGGTCGGTTCCGGCAGAATCGCAAGGTCCGTTGCCGTGGAGGCGACATTCGGCTGCAAGTCGTCCTGGGCAGCAACTGACGCACTGGCAAGTCCGACAATAAGAATAATTCGTGTAAGCATCGTGTGGCCTTTCTGGAACGAGAGGAAATCCGTTCACGTAGTGCAAATAGCGATTCCTGCTGGCGCCGTCGATCGTGACGTTAGGGAGCCATTGACAAGTTGGCGCACTGATGAACGGGAAACAGCTGGAATTGGTCTTAGTAAATGGCAATGCAATGATACTCATGAAGCGGCGGGGTGGCCTGGATTTATCCCGTGGGCTGATGTGTGCCACTGGCGCTGCCAGTGTTGCTCGGACGTAACAGTAAACAAGTCGCGTGGCGTTTGAACTGATGTGCGGCATGAACTTCTGATCGACCAAACAGGTCAGAAGTTGAAGAAATCGGCGTCGCCAAGTTCAGGTTAGTTTTCTGATTCAGACGAAATCGAATGCTCGGCCATCTGAATTCGATGGCTTTCTCACAAGAATGTCGTTTGACCGGAGTCATGTAAATGTAATAGATCGAAACTGCTATCGCCGGCGGCGCGAACAAATTTTGGTGGAAAACAGGCCCTTCCTGCCAGAAACGGAAGCAGCACCTTCCCGGACGGCCTCAGACTGTCAGTTGTTCGAGCAACCGTGAAGAACAGGTTTCACCTAACTGACGAATCGTCTTTGACGTCGGCAGCTTTGTTAGAGCCAGTTATCGACTGACTTTCGCTGCAATTTACGTCAGAAGCTCCATCAGCTCAACGTGCATGCCATCGGGTGCCTGAATGAATCGCACTTTCAGGTCGTCGGTCGGGAGCAGCACGTCACTGGCGAATTTTGCGCCTCGTGATTCGTAAAAGGCACAGCTTTCGTCGAGGTTTTCGACAGTAAACGCGATGTGGTAGATGCCAAGTCGTTTGGTGGCCGGAACCGCCGCGTCGATTCTGCCTGGAACGTCGGGCGCAAAGTTCAGGACTTGCCCGGCCAATTTCAGTCGCAGATGTTCGGCACCAGCAAGCGCGATGAGGCCGAGGTCTTCTGCTTCAAGAATACCGCAATAAAACGCGCGAACTTCGTCAAAGCTTGAAGCACGAAAGTGGATGTGGTGGAACTCCTGGATCACTGCTGTTCTCCTCAATGCATGCTAAATCAGTCTGGTATACGACCGATGTTAGCGACCAGCAAGGTGCCGGGCCAGCGCCGGGGATTCTACCACGAACTGGTTGGCTTCTATTGCCCGGCAACGGATAGCTATTTTGATTGCAAGATTTTCATGGTGTGGCACACCTCATCGAACGGCGGTTTGATCGTTCACGCCTTTAAACGACGTCTTCGCCGCCAACCAAATCTCTTGTGCTGCTTATTGATTCCCGATAGCGTTGACGTTCCAGCGGTAGTAACCTTTTGAGCAGCACAAAGTCCTGCCAGCCACCACATTCACGAGTTTGTATCTGGTGGTATCAAGCAAATTCGAACAAGCGACGCACTTTTCGCGACGCACGTGTCAGTGGGCTGGCAGTCGCTCGGCCAGCGGTCACAGTTTGCCGAAATTTCTGAGTGCGCCCAACGATCGTGGTGCGGAAGTCAGCGCAGCGACCGTCAGGTCGAGTATCATGCTGTACCTGATCGGTGGCCCGGCGGCCGGTCGAGGCCGGCGGGCGTCTGGTGACTGTGACGTGGCCCATTGGCAAAGAGTTTACACACTTTGATACCCACGCAGACAACTACCCGACAATGGACCAGGGAATCGCCGCATTACTGCATGATCTGAAGGACCGTGGGCGGCTGAACGACACGTTGGTTGTGTGTACGGGTGGGGTTTGACCGCACGACTTCAATAAATCCGAATGGAGCGCGCGATCACCAGGGGTCTGTTTATAGCACGCTGTTGGCCGGCGGTGGAATCGTGGGTGGTCAGGTTTACGGCAGCAGCGACAAGCTCGGCGCGAAACCGAAGGATAATCCAGTACACGTCAGCGACTTCGTCGCGACGATCTATTACGCACTCGGCTATGACCGCAACACCATCGTCATCGATGAGACTGGGCGACTGCATTACATTGTGCAGGGACGTCCGGTCATGGCGTTGTTCGGGTAGAGGAAGTGTGGCCGTTGCCAGGTTCGGCATACCCGCTTTGATATCGTGACAATCGCGAAACCGCCGTCAGCGCAGGTTACAACACGTGCGGCCCGCGCCTTCAGAATTATTACGCTTTGCCCGCGAGTTCCGGAATCGGGTCGCCCTTGGCGAAGATCGGATTTCGTCGACCGGCAAAGTTCTGCAGCGCAAGCTGCACCATGTCGAAGCCCAGATGGTCAAAAATCGTCGCCAGAAAATCGTATGGGGTAACGCGATGCGAAATGGGATCTTCACCGCGTGCGTCCGTGGCGCCGATCACCTGTCCGGTTTCAATACCGCCCCCGGCAAACAGCATAGTGTTGGCACGCGGCCAGTGATCTCGGCCGGGCTGGACCGTACCTTTCGCAGCACTCGCCACACCGCTACCGCTGCTGGCGACATGTGAGATACGTGGCGTGCGTCCAAACTCGCCCGTAACAACCACCATCACCCGCTTGTCCAGACCACGGTCGTAAATATCTTCGATGAGCGCTGATACGGCCTGGTCAAAGAACGGCGCACGGTGAGCGTTGGCATTAAAAACGTGATGGTTGACGGCATGGTCGTCCCAGTTGGAAACGCGTCCACACAACGGACCGTCGAATTCCGTGGCCACGATGTCGACCCCAGCCTCCACCAGTCGCCGCGCCATCAGGCACTGCTGTCCCCAGCGGTTGCGTCCATATCGTTCACGGATTCTGTCGGTCTCCTGCGAAATGTCGAAGGCCGTGGCGGCATCGGGGCTGGCCAGCAGTCGCAGAGCCTGAGTGTCAAAATTGTCCAGAGCGTGCATCAGGCCAGTCTGATCGATGTCCCGGCGCATCCGATCAATTTTACTTCTTAGTACGCTGCGTTCGTTAAGACGGCGTTTGTCATCTTCGTTCTTTAAACCCACGTTCGGCACAGAAAACTCCGGCGCATTGGGATCACCGGTCACCTTGAATGGTTCATAGGACGGCCCCAGATATGCCGGACCGGCAATTCGAAAAGAGTCGTAACGATCGACCGGATTGATCGCAACGTAGTTAGGGATCTGTTGAGTCGGATTCCGGCGAAGGTGGCTCGCGATCGACATCCAGTCCGGATACTTCGGCGCTGGCTTGTCGGCAGAGGCGGGATCTCCACCCAGCACTCGCAAAGAACCTGCCGGATGTCCACCGGCATTGTGAGCGACCGACCGCAGCAATGAGTATCGATCGGCACACTGCGACAGACGCGGGTAGAGTTCTGTGATCTGAATGCCGGGCACGTTCGTATCAACCGGGCTGAACGGACCGCGGTAGTCGGACGTAGCCAGCGGTTTCATGTCGAACGTATCGAGATGACTTTGTCCACCGCGAAGCCAGACCAGGATAATAGCCGTGTCCGACTTGCTGTCGGCATTGGCCGATTCGGCTCGAGCTCGATACAAGCCGGGCAAAGTCAAACTGGTGAAGCCGGTGAGGCCGGCCCGCAGCACCTGCCGTCGGTTCGTTTCTGCCATTGTTGGCCTTTCATGGGCATCGCGGAAACACACAGAAAAGAGCATTTGATTTTACTGCCGCAACATACCCACAGCAAGCTGAGACATTCCGCGCTGCCGGTGACGCCGTTGGTGACTAAATAATGGGGCAGTTTGTGGGCCTTTAAATCAAGGTCGAGGTCGAGTAAAGTGTGTCGCAGCGTAAGACGTGTTCAAACAAGCCGATTCGCGGGAGAAAGCCGCGTGCATCCCGAATTCGTCAACTTCGGAAACAACGTCCGGTTTACGCCCAAAGCGTACTACGAACCACGTAGTGAAGCGGAAGTTCTGGAGATTCTCGAGCGTCACCGAGCCGGACGGATTCGCGTTATTGCATCGCGTCACGCCTGGAGCGAGCTGATTTCGACTGACGACGCGCTCATCAGCATGGAGCACATCGACGACGTGCGGATCGAGCAGGACGACCTGGGATTCCATGCCGTTGTGGGAGCCGGCTGTCAGGTGAAGCACCTGCTGGCGAAGCTCAACGAACACAGCCTCACGCTGCCGTCTGTCGGACTCATCACGGAGCAGACGATTGCAGGGGCCACAGCCACAGGAACGCACGGTTCCGGCAGGCACAGCCTCTCACACTACCTGATCGGCGTTCGCATCGCGCATTACGACGAGAACGGCGACCCCGTTGTCGAGAACGTGGATGAGGGAGACCAACTGCGGGCGGCGCGGTGCTCGCTGGGCTGCCTGGGAGTCGTGGTCGCAGTCACGCTGCCCTGCGTTCAACAGTATCGTGTCGAAGAGAAGTCGACACCCTGTGAAACGGTGGAAGCGGCGCTGTTGTTGGAGGCCGACTCGCCGCGACAGCAGTTTTTCCTGTTTCCACATCTCTGGACTTACTACGTCCAGCAACGACAGGTCTCCAGTCGAACACGCAATAGCTGGTCGTCTTTGTTGTATCGCGTCTACTGGTTCCTGTGCATCGACGTCGGCATGTGCGTGCTGGTGAAGCTGTCTGCTGCCTGGTTCCGCAACCGATGGATGGTGAGGCTCCTGTTCCGCCGATTGCTTCCGATGGCCATCTTTCCAGGGTGGAGGATCGTCGACCGCAGTGATCGCATGCTGATCATGGAACACGAATTGTTTCGGCATCTTGAACTGGAGGCGTTTGTTCCCGACACCGTCGTGGCGGATGCCGCACACTTCGTCGAGGTGGTTCTGAAGCGAGCCGATGGAGCAGATATCAAATTAGTTGACGAATGGCGATCACCACTTCGTGAGGCCGGCTTGCTCGACGATTTTCAGGCCCTCCGCGGTCGGTTCACACATCATTATCCAGTGTGCTTCCGTCGCGTTCTGCGCGACGACACGCTGATCTCGATGGCCAGTGGGGACCGGGAAGCGTGGTACTCAATCAGTTTAGTAACCTACGTCGAGCCGCGTGACTCCTTCTACGAGATGGCGTCATTTCTCGCAAAGTCCATGTGCGTCCTCTTTAAGGCTCGGATCCACTGGGGAAAGTGGTTCCCGCTGGAAGCCAGCGACGTCGAAGCGGTGTATCCGCGGCTCGACGTGTTTCGTGCAATAGCGTCGAGTTTCGATCCGAATGGTGTTTTTCAGAATCGCTTCACTGAGAGAGTCGTCGGAACCCAAATTGCCGATGCGGGAAAATGAATGGTGATGCGCTGACCCCGGACACGACTTCGGGCAGGTCATGACCGGGACGCTTAACGTTTCACGACCCAAGCACCGCCGCTAGCGCATCGATATGATCGGCACTTTGCAGCAGCACTGGATGGTGCAGAATCATCAGCTCTTCGTGCAGCGCGGAGGCATTTGGCAATTCGCCCACGGACCGAAATCGGCGCTGACTGTGAGTCTTATGCAGGGCGGTAAACGCTGGATCCAGAGCGACACCGTTTTGACGGGCATAGGCCGCGTAGTCCTCACGAGACCGCCCGCCGTCTTTTTTGGGGTTGTAGTGAAAGGCGACTTTGTAAAACGCCGGAACGTTGCCCTCGTTTTCTGTGGAGTCCGGATACAACGCGGGCTGCAGTGGAGAGTCTACCGGCAGAGCGTTCAACAGCTGGCGAACACGTAGCATCCGCAGCTGTGTCCGTTCCGCCAGTTGCTGCAGCTGCGGCAGCAGGACGGCGGACTGCATTTCCGAGAGCGGGTAAGCATCGTTACCTCGCTGCGTATACAACCGAATGCGTTGCGCCAGCGTTGCATCGTTTGTGAGTACCGCCCCGCCGCGGCCAGCCGTCAGCAGTTTGCTGCCGCCGAAGCTTAGCACACCCACGTCACCGATCGAACCGGCCGCCTTTCCATAAAGACACCCTCCTGCTGCCTGGCATGCGTCTTCGATCACAGGAATGCCACGCTCTGCCGCAACCGCTCGAATGGCAGCCATGCCCGCGAAGCAGCCATGCAGGTGAGAACAGATGATCGCCTTCGTCTCATCCGAGACCGCCAGCTGCAACTGTTCGGGATCGAGCACTGGCACACCGGGTAGCGTGTCCACCAGAACGGGTGTTGCCTGCAGCGTTACTACGTTGGCGAAGTTGGCCCTGTAGTCGTAGGCAGCCATCACAACTTCATCGCCCGGCTGCACTTTCACAGACCGCAGAGCCAGTTCCACAGCGACTGTGCCGCTGCTGCACAGAATCACGTGTTCCACATCATGAAATTTGGCCAGCGCATCGTGCAGACGATCGCAATGCGGGCCGTGATACCGTCCCCAGCTGCCGTCCTGCAACATCGCTGCAAAGACGTCACGGATCGCATCGTCGGTGACGGGCCATGTCGGCGGGCGATTCTCTGGTTCCGTCGTGTCGATGGGTGAGCCTTTCAGCTGGCTTCGTCTGAAGGTTGATTGTCAGTCGACTCCGTGTCTTCGGCGGCCGGTGGATCGGGCAGCGGCACAGCAACCTGAATCTCGCTGCCCTGCAGGCGGATATCGTAAGTTGCCGCCTTGATGCCACTCTTCCGGTTGTCCAGCCACGTTCCATCCTTGATGCTGAAGCACCACGCATGCCATGAACACATGACCGAACCGTCCTCAGCGATCGGACTTTCCGACAACGACGCGCCCATGTGGGGACAAAAATCATTCATGGCATAGTATTCTCCATGATGCAGAAACACGCCAACCATTGTGCCATTGACTGGAAAACAACGCCCCTGACCTTCCGGGACGTCTCCCACTTTTGCCACCGGCTGAAATTCAGACATCTTTTCTCCTGTCGACAAAATACTGATCGCGGATTGTTGTCGTGTGAGCCGTTCGGGTCAAATTGAAAGCGAATGATTTGTATCACCAGTCGTCAACGAACACTCGGCCAGGCTTTTGCATCGACCGTGGAGTTGCTAAAACGTTGGTGCCTGCCCAATTCCGGTCTCCCGGCCACCATGACAGGCGGTCCGGACGCGACCAATCGCTCAACGGCAAGGAAGTCGACCGTCACGAACGTGTACAGTTTTTCTACTGACTTGCTGGGAAGAAACAATGTCACAAACTACATCCACCGCTGCTGTCGCCGTACTCTTTGGATTGCTGTCAGTGTCGGCGCTCGCCGAAAAAATTCTTCCGAACACCCTTGGCGTTTACGATAAGGCAGACGGCTGGACGCTGTTGTTTAACGGTAAAGACACCAGCCAGTGGCGCAATTACCGGAAGGACACTATCGGAGATGGCTGGAAAGTTCAGAACGGTGAACTGATTCGTAAGGACAAGGGTGCGGGCGACATCATTACAAAGAAGCAGTTCGATTCTTTTGAGCTTACGCTGGATTACAGGATCTCAAAAGGCGGCAACAGCGGTTTGATGTTTCATGTGACAGAAGAAGAAAAGAAACCGTGGCAGACGGGTCCGGAAATTCAGATTCAGGACAATGTGGATGGACACGATCCACAGAAAGCCGGCTGGCTTTACCAATTCTACAAATCAGAAACGGATGCCACCAAACCGGCTGGGGAGTGGAACACACTTCGAATTCTGATCACGCCGAAAAAATGCGTGCATTGGATGAACGGCAAGAAATATGTCGAATACGTCAAGGGCTCGGACGATTGGAATGAGCGTCTTGCGGCCAGCAAGTTCAGCAAGTTCAGCAAGTTTGGTGTCGCCACGAAGGGCCACATTTGCCTGCAGGATCACGGCAACCTTGTGTCGTTCCGCAACATCAAGATTCGCGAGGTCAAATAGATGGATCTTGGCCTGCAGGACAAAGTAGCTCTGGTCACCGGCGGCTCGAAAGGCATCGGGCTGGGCATCGTGCGATCACTCATCGCCGAAGGCGCTCGCGTGGCCAACGTCAATCGCAGCGAAGCAGAAGGCCGCGCGCTGGCATCAGAATACGCCGAACAGGGTCGCGACTGCCACTTCATTCAGGGAGATCTGACGGACACGTCAGCCTGTCAGAGTGCCGTGGAGCAGACTCTTGAGCGATTCGGCAGGATCGACGTTGTCGTCAACAACGCCGGCGTCAACGATGGAGTCGGTCTGGAAGATGGACCGGCAGCGTTTCTGGAGTCACTGCAGCGCAACCTGATTCACTACTACGCGATGGTTCATTTTTCGCTGGACGCGCTAAAGGAATCCAAAGGTTGTATCATCAACATCGGATCGAAAGTTTGCGAAACAGGGCAAGGCGGTACATCGGGCTACGCCGCGTCCAAAGGCGGTATCAACGGCCTGACGCGGGAATGGGCGGTTGACCTGGCTCCCGACGGAATCCGCGTGAACACTGTTCTGCCCGCCGAAACATGGACACCGCTGTACGAAAAATGCCTGGCAGCGATGCCCAATCCCGACGCCGCGAAGGCGGAAATCGAACGGCTGATTCCCCTGGGTCAGCGTTTTACCACAATCGAAGAACTGGCGGACATGGTCGTGTTTCTGGTGTCGCCTCGGTCCAGTCACACGACAGGACAGATAATTTTTGTCGACGGCGGTTACACCCACTTCGACCGCAAATGCACCAGTCCCAGCGACATCACAGGATTCGGCGCAGCGGCGGATTAGCCCGGTCAATCCAGGAAATCGTCAGCCGCGCGCGACCGGGCCAGGCCGGGTGTGGCTGGCACGCCGTGTAAAACACAGACGGAACGTCCTGGTCAGCACTGCGGTAACAATGGAGGGAATCGAGTATTCCTGACATCTGTCGCTGACGACGTGAAGTGCCGGGAGTACAATACGCTCCCCCAAGAATTTCGTGTCGTTGACGCGTTAAACAATTTCCGGTGGTGTTGTTTCAACGTAAGTCAAAGAAGCTGCGACGGAGCTGTAGAAGCAGATAGCCTTGGGTGAAACCCACGGAAGAAGAAAGCCAATGATGCCCAAAGCCGTGAAACGGCGACAGCAATGCGTTGCATTTGCTGATGTTTGTTACCGCCGCTTTCCTGACTTGTAATTCTGCTAACCACCGGCTGTTGCCGGTGGCCAGGTGCTTGTGCGGCTCCGCCGCCTCATACCTCTTATGTACAAACGAAGAGTCCTCGGTGTGATCTCATGAAAACCAATTTCGCTTTCGTTTGTATCGGCTTCGTGCTGAGTGCCCGCACAGCGCTGGCCGAAAACCGAAGTTCGGTTGAGCAAATTCGCTTCAACGAACACATCCGTCCCATTCTGTCGGAGTACTGCTTTGCCTGCCATGGGCCGGACTCCGGCAGTCGGAAGGGAGAGCTGCGGCTGGATGTTCGAGAAGCCGCGGTCGAAAGTGGAGCCGTCACGGCAGGCGATGCCGACAACTCGGAACTCATCGCACGAATCACCAGCGACGACCCGGATCTGGTAATGCCGCCACCGGATTCTCGCAAGACGCTGCAGCCCGAACACAAGCTGCTGCTGGTTCAGTGGATCCGCGAAGGTGCGGAATACGAGAACCACTGGTCGTTCATCAAGCCGCAGCGAGCGGCCGTTCCGAAATCAGCCGGCAACGAGGTCTGGTCGAGCAACGCGATTGACCATTTCATTCTGCAGAAGCTGGACGGACAGAAGTTGAAGCCAAACGCTGCCGCAGAGCGTCACGTGCTGGCTCGTCGAGCGGCTCTGGACGTCACCGGCCTGCCACCCACGCCCGACATGCTGGAAGATTTCATCGCAGAATCGTCGGTCGACGCATGGCCGAAATACATCGACCGGCTGCTGCAGTCAGAACACGCCGGCGAACATCGTGCCCGTTACTGGCTGGACGCGGCACGGTATGGTGACACACATGGTATGCATGTCGACAACTATCGAGAAATGTGGCCGTATCGCGACTGGGTTGTTCGTGCTTTTAACGCCAACATGCCATTCGATCGGTTCGTGGTAGAACAGCTGGCGGGTGACCTGTTGCCGGAACCGACGCAGGATCAGCTGATCGCCACCGGTTTCAGTCGTTGCAACATCACAACCTCAGAAGGGGGAGCCATACCCGCGGAACTCGACGTGCGATACATGGTGGATCGTGTCGAAACGACAGCCACCGTTTTCCTGGGGCTGACGGCTGGTTGTGCCGTGTGCCACGATCACAAGTACGACCCGATCAGTCAGCGAGAATTCTATCAGCTTGGCGCCTTCTTCAATAACACCACAACGCCCGCGATGGACGGAAATCAGAAGGACACTCCGCCGGTGGTCACGTTGCCTTCTGCTGAATTCGTGCAGGAATGGGACGACCTGCTCGCGCAGCGAACACGGCTGGACAGCGAATTTCACGCGTTGAGTTCAGATGTTGCCGCATGGTGGCCTTCACGAAATCAGGACATCGCACATCCAGTGTCGGCAGACGAACTGCTTGCGTCGCTGCCACTGACGGAGGGCGAAGGCGACGCCGTTGCGCTGCCCGAGTCCGCTGACTGGGCCACAGAACACCCAGCCGGACGGCGTGGAATGCGGTTCGGCGAGAAGGGACAGCTGACGGCCGATCTGCCCAGCCTGCGCACCGACGAACCGCTGACGATCAGTTTCTGGTATCGGACTCCCGAGCGGCTGATGTCGATGACAGTGTTTGACCAGACAGCGAAAACGGAAGACAAGAATACAATCGGATGGAAGATCGCCGGGAATACACAGGGAGGACTGACTTTCGAGTTTAACGATGGCACGGGGAAGAAGATCCGAGCTCTGTTGCCTGGCGAAGAGGCTCTGACGCCCCGGTCGTGGCAGCACGTCTGTGTTCGTTATTCCGGTGGTCAATCGAATTCGTCCATCACCATTCTTGTGAACGGACGTGCCGGAGTGCTGCGGAATTCGACAGAAGATTTCATGGGCGCTACTGAAGTGCCGGCCGGCAAGCTGAGAATCGCCAGCCGACTGCCCACCGCAGGCCTCAGCGATATTCGGATTCATCGCCGCTGGGTGACGGATGAAGAAACGCAATTGTTGGCACAGGAGCATCAGCTGAAGAAACGGTTGCGATCAGACAACGAGTGGCAAGATCTCGACATAGCGCAACAGCAGGCGGTTACCTTGTTTCATCGAGCGACGATCAACACGGATGGTGCCGCCAAACTCCGTGACTACGCAAGCTCTCAGCGTCGACGGGATTTCATCTATTCCCGATCGACAACCACACTTGTCATGCAGGAACGCTCATCGAAGCCCAGGGCATGGGTGCTGGAACGCGGTGAGTATGATCAACGTCGCGAAGAAGTGGCTCCGTGGATACCGGACGTGCTGAACTTTCCCGGCACAGGTTTTCGGACAGCTGATGACGGCTCAAAGACGCAGCTGACAAGTCGGCTTGATCTGGCGCGCTGGCTGGTGCATCCGGATCATCCGCTGACGGCCCGTGTGATGGTCAATCGTCTGTGGCAGTCCGCCTTCGGCACAGGTCTGGTGAAGACATCCGAAGACTTTGGCGTGATGGGAGACCGTCCGTCGCACTCCGAACTTTTGGACTGGCTGGCCGTCGAGTTCGTGGAATCCGGATGGAACGTAAACCACATTATGAAACTAATCCTGACATCGTCCACGTACCGACAAAGTCCTGTCGTGACAGCCGAGAAGCTGGCGCAGGATGCAGAAAACCGCTATCTTGCTCGAGGACCGCGAATTCGCCTTGATGCCGAGGTGCTGCGTGACCAGGCCCTGGCGGTCAGTGGATTGCTGCGGCGGGACATGGGCGGCCCAGGTGTTAAGCCGTATCAACCTGCCGGGTTGTGGAAAGTCGTCGCCATCACCGGCAGCAATACGCGTATCTTCTCACGCGATTCGGGTGACGCATTGTATCGCCGCAGCGTCTACAGCTTCTGGAAACGCACCGCCCCTCCGCCATCGATGGCCGCCTTCAACGCACCGACTCGCGAACAATGTACCGTGCGCCGCGAACGCACGAACACGCCCATTCAGGCGCTCGTGCTGATGAACGATCCTCAGTTCGTCGAATCCGCCCGGCGACTTGCCGAAAACGCTATACGACAGGAAGCCGATGACCAGATTCGCGCGGAATGGATGCTGTCGGCCGTTCTCAGCCGTCCGGCACAAGCAGTCGATGTGGCCGATATAACCGCTGCGGCCAGCGAATTAAAGACGATGTTCCAGCAGAAGCCGGAGGCGGCAAAAGAACTGATCAGTACCGGCGACACCAAACCGGACGAAACACTTGACGCGGCAGAACTGGCAGCGTGGACGCTGGTCGCCAACACACTGATGAACCGTGATGACTTTGTGAGTAAGTGAATCATGAACACAAACCCAATCGATGAATGGACCAACCTGGAAACGCGGCGGCAGTTCTTCGGTCGCTGCTCGAAGGGGCTGGGGGCCGCGGCGCTGGCCGGATTGCTGAGCCAGCAGGCGGCCGGAAAGACCACGGCGGGCAACCCGCATCAGCACTTTCCGGCTCGGGCAAAGCGAGTGATCTGGCTGTTCATGGCGGGGGCTCCGTCGCATCTGGACACGTTTGACTACAAGCCGCAGATGGTGGACTGGTACAACAAAGACCTGCCGGAATCTGTCCGCCAAGGACAGCGATTGACGACAATGACCGCGTCGCAGGCTCGGTTTCCCATTGCTCCGTCCATGTTTCGATTCGATCAGCACGGGGACAGTGGAAAACGAGTCAGCGAGCTGTTGCCGAAAATCGGTTCCATGTCCGATGACATCGCCACAATACACACCGTCTGGACAGAGGCGATCAATCATGATCCGGCCATCACGTTCATTCAGACCGGCAACCAAATTCCGGGTCGGCCAACGCTCGGAGCGTGGGTCAGTTACGGTCTTGGGAGTCTGAATCGTAACCTGCCGGAATTCATTGTGCTGAACTGTGAACCTCGGGGCCAGGCGCTGTACTCGCGGCTGTGGGGCAGTGGGTTCCTGCCGTCAACACATGCCGGTGTGGCCTTTCGTGCTCAGGGAGATCCGGTTCTGTATTTGTCGAACCCCGGTGGCGTGACGCAGGAAACCCGTCGGCTGATGCTTGATCGACTGCAGGCCATGAATCATCGGATTCACGACGAACTGGGTGATCCGGAAACGCAGACGCGAATTGCTCAATACGAAATGGCGTTTCGAATGCAGTCCTCCGTTCCCGATCTGGTGGACGTGTCTGGTGAGCCGAAACACATCCTGGACATGTACGGCGACGACGCGCTGAAACCCGGCACGTTTGGTAACAACTGTTTGTTGGCTCGGCGAATGGCCGAACGCGACGTGCGCTTCATTCAGATTTTTCACAGAGGCTGGGACCATCACAGTGGTCTGCCAACGAACATTCGCCGTCAGACGAAAGAAGTGGACCAACCCGCATGGGCACTTATTCAGGACTTGAAACAGCGAGGTTTGCTGGACGACACGCTGGTTATCTGGGGCGGTGAATTCGGTCGTACGATCTACAGTCAGGGCACGCTCACGAAAAACAACTACGGCCGTGACCACCATCCGAAATGTTATTCGATGTGGCTGGCCGGTGGTGGAATTAAAGGTGGCGTGACGCACGGCGAAACCGATGAGTTCGGTTACAACATCCTGCGTGACCCCGTCCATATTCGAGACCTGAACGCCACGATTCTAAATCGGCTGGGCATCGATCATGCACGTTTTACAGTCAAGCACCGCGGACTGGACGAACGCCTGACCGGAGTACAGGAAATGGCACGCCCCGTGTCAGAGATTCTTTCGTAATAACGGTTTAGTTCCCAGGATCCAACGTGGTAACAGCCGCCGACGAAGCCCCGGTTGCACGGGTTTGTTGTTGTTGTTGTTGTATACGACTTTCTGCTGCATTAATTCATAATCGGCTGCGGCGTTCTACTCGTTTGCAGAGCTCCGATGCCGGAATAAAAATTCAGGTTCGAATGCAGTAGTGACCGGCTGATTGCAAGGCTTCGGCAGCTGTTAAAGGAGCTCAATCATGAGTCGAAGGTGTCAGAACGTGATGACCGCAGCAGTCAAGTGCTTCGTTAGGGGAGCCTCACTCGAAGCGGTTCAGGGTTCTGTGGAAGCCGGCATTGATCCCCATGCCGTTCATGGCTCCAATGTTTCACAGGAAAGACTGATGGCAGGTCAGAAGAATATTGTTGCCGTACTCGCCAACAACGGTGAGCAGGAAATCCCCCTTGTTGTAACTGTGATCGCAGGTGTTATTGCACTCGGCGCGAGCATTCTTCTGCTGGTACGCCACCTGGAAGAAAAACGGACGGCAGCTCTGGGCCTGATCGCCGCAGAAATCGGTTTAGCGTTTACTGCAACTCAGGGTGACGATCTGCTGGGCAGGGAGCAGGTCTTCACTTTGTTTAACAAAGGGCACAGTCGCAAGATGCGTAACGTAATGAAGGCCGAGGGCCAAGACACAACGCTGGCGGTTTTTTGACTATCAATACACGACTGGCAGCGGAAAGCACCAGCAGCGTCATTCCCAGACTGTGGTTTCTGTAGCATCCGATTCGCTCAGTCTTCCCTGTTTCACTTTGTGGTCTGAAGGGCTGCTGGCAAAGTTGGGCGCCATGGTGGGAGCTCAGGATATAGATTTTGACACACATCCAGAGTTCTCAAACTCGTATGTTCTGAAGGGGGATGATGTGTCTGCAATACGGGATTTTTTCGATGTGGAGAAGCTCCAATTTTTTGCGAAACGAAAGGGAGCTTACGTCGAAACGGCTTCCGATCGGTACATCTATTTTCGTGGCAAGCACAGGAAACCGGAGCAAATTCGCGAGCTGATGACCGAAGGCTACTCCGCCTCTGCCATGTTTGGGGGACTTTCGCCCAACGAATCGTCGTCGGACTCTTACGGCGTATAGCAGCGCGCGGATTTGATTGTATCCTCATTACTCGGTCGGCTGGTCCATCACATTACCCTCAACCCGTACTCCGGATGATTCGGCGATTGACAACGATTCCTGAGTTGCCGGACTGATCGAATTCATCGCCAGCAGGTTGCTCTGGCCTTTGCCGGAAAACCGAACGGCGTGTTTGGACTTCTGCGCGGTTCTCGTCTCGTGGATCGAACACCCGTTGACGTTGACGTTACTGCAGCCGACGGCGTCCAGTCCACAGGGGACACCGTCGATCAACTGGCTGCCGGAGATATTGATGCGGTTGCAGTTTACCAGTTCCAGCAGTGAGGCTCCTGATGGCTGCCCGTCCGGATGTTCGTCCAGGATTGAGCAGCCATTCAGTGTAATGTCGGTTGATCGAACGATTCGAACACCAGTACCCATGGCTGGCGTATGGCGTCGAAAGGTGTTGTTGCCCACGTTGATCTGTTTGGAATCCTCAATCAACAGGTTGCGGTTTGAGCAGGAATAGATGCAGTTGCCGCTGATGGAAATGCCATAGCAGCCGGTCAGGTGCACGTTGTTTTCCTGACTGCCAATGATGTTGCCCGAAATGGCCCACAACCCCGGTGGTCGTTCATCGTCGCCTTCGGCTTCGTGAATGCGGATGTTGCACCCGCCCGCCGATGACGTGGCCTGAATCGTGTTGGATGCAATTGTCACTTCGTTAACGCTGGCACCAGGTGCGGTCGTATCGACGTAGATTTCTGCGGTTGGTTCCGGTTCGGTCTTGTGGGCGGCATGATTGTTGTATTCGATGTCGTTGCCGGTGATCTGCAGGTTTCGCACCTGTGAACCTTCAATGCGAATGCCGCCCAGGCGGTTGTAGCTGATATGGCTGCTGGCGATGTTGATCTGATGCAGGTTGATGCGGTCCAGAAATATGCCGACACCCGTGTTGTGATATATGTGGCAGTGACTGATCAGCACATTGCGATTTCGCTCGAACAGGTGAATACCGTGTCGGCAGCGGCGAATCAAAACGCCCTCGAAGACTGACTGCATGGTTCCAACAAGCTGGATACCATCGGCTTCGGGATGTAATCCCTCGATTTCGATGTTCGTGATCGTCGGGAGCCGCTGGCCGGGATAGACATTGCCTTTGACCGAATTCGGGTCACCGGTGCCACCGTGAGTTCCCAGCAGCCGAAACGCGGGACCCGATCCATCCATCAGTATTCGTGCCGTTCCGCTGGTGCCGTCGATTCCCGTCGGCCCGGCCTTTTCCAGGTCGACATCGATCGGTTCGGTGATTCGATAGCTGCCTGGCGGAAAATGCAGCACACCATCCCCGTCGCGCAATGCATGTTGAATGGCTTCTGTGTCGTCAGTTACTCCGTCGCCCGTGGCGCCGAATCGTTGTACATTGCTCATAGTGTTAGAATCCTGTGAAAGAGTAGATTTCCGTAGCGGCCCACCTGTCGCCGCGGTAACACACAGTTCGAATTCGTCGCGGGTAAGTCAGGCGCGTTCTGCGCCGGCTCGGCCGTTCTCGGTGATGAATGTGGCTCGAGTCAGGCACGGTGACTCTGGTTTTGACACGACCGGTACAACTCGGAAATCAGTCTTCCACTGCTGCGGCGTCACTTCGCACCGCACATAACCTCGTTCTGCGTTGTAAAACTTCACAAACGGATTGTCTGCCAGCACGCCGTCCGTGTCTCTGCCTTTCTCAGCACCGTTGCCGCCTGAGGTAACAGACGTTCCGACGAACTCCGTGGCGACAGCGTCCGCCGTTTCATCATCAAAGTCGACTTTGACATCGTTGACCCAATTCGTGTGAATGTCTCCCGTCAGCACAACGGGATTGGTGATCCGGCGCTCGTCGAGGAACTGAATCAGCCGTTTTCGGCCGGCTTCGTAACCGGCCCACTGGTCCATGCTGTAGGCCACCGCGTCACCGGGTGTCCGGTCCACGCGAGCCATCATGACCTGCTGGGCGAGGATATTCCATCGCGACGGCGAAGCGGCCAGCCCGTCGCACAGCCACTTTTCCTGAATGTCGCCCAGCAGAGTAGCATTCGGGTCGAAGACGCCGTCGCACGGTGGCTTGTTATGGTCACCGCATGGCTGATCGGTGCGGTACTGCCTTGTATCAAGCACTGAAAACTGTGCAAGGCGGCCATAGGTGACGTTCCGGTACAGCTGCATCATGGGGCCGTGGGGCAGCGTGGAACGTCGCAGTGGCATGTGTTCGTAGTACGCCTTGTAAGCGTCGGCCCGTCGTTTCAGATACTGCTCCGCAGCCACACCTGGTTCCTCTGAGACGTCACCCGCGCAGTTGTTGTCGAATTCGTGATCGTCCCATGTCACGATCCACGGGAACGCGGCATGCGCAGCCTGCAGATCAGCGTCACCGCGATACAGGGCGTATCGATTACGATAGTCATTCAGCGAAATAATTTCTGCGCTGTTGTGTTCACGGGCTTTGTTCTTTGAGACGCCGCCTTCATAGATGTAGTCGCCCAGGTGCACAACGGCATGCAGATCTTCATCTGCCATGTGTCGCAACGCATTGAAGTAACCGTATTCATAGTGTTGGCACGATGCAAAGGCGAAACGAAAACTGTCAGGCATCGTGTCAGCGGCTGGTGCGGTTCTGGTGCGACCGATATCGCTTGTTTCGCCAGCCGCCTGAAACTGATACCAGTACGAGCGGTCCGGTTGCAGTCCCTGCACTTCGACGTGCACAGAATGGGCCCAGTCTTTTGCAGCTGTCGCCACGCCCTTTCGGACAACTTTCGTCATTCCTTCGTCGGTCGCAACCTGCCACCGCACGCGGATGTCCTCATCAGGCATCCCTCCGCCGTTCAGAGGATCCTGCGCTAACCGAGTCCACAGGACTACGCCATCGGGTGACGGATCGCCCGATGCAATGCCCAGCTGAAAAGGATAATCCGCGGTGTACACCCTTCGGTCCGCCGCTGTGGCAATTCGAATATTGGCCAACGGCCACGCGATGGTGGCAGACGTTGCTGCGAGAAACGAACGGCGACTGCGTTGATTTGGTACTGGCATAGGATTCACCGTCAGAAGAAGTGGATACGGCCTGTTGGTGGATACCGACAGATTCCGGAACGCGGGCCTGGCACCGTGTTCGGAAAAACACCTGCGGGCACAATGTTACGGCTGTTTATGTTTACCTGAGCTTAAGGCCAGATGCCACCAAGCCGTCGCTCGCCCATCGTTTGCGCGACACACACCGGGCTTGTGGTGAGTCTGATCATTTCGTGCGAAAGGTTTCGCTTAATACAAGAGCCACAATCAGATCCTGAAAACCGTTTCCAGTTTCGTAATTCCGCTCGACAATTGCGGCGATTTCCTTGCGCTCAACGTAGTTGGGTTTGTGGCCGGTAGCATAGGTCATCAGTTTTTCAGCCAGGCATTGCGAAAACTGATCAATGTTATTTGTGACCCAGCGTTTCAGGTCCACGATGTCGGCAATGGATGTTCCGTCCGGCAGCTGTCCGCTTGAATCAATTATGGCTCCGGTGCTGGAAACGGGACGGCCCTTTTCGTCTTTTGACCAGACGGGATAGTGGTTCCGCCAGCGTCCAACGGCATCAAAGTTCTCCAGAGCGAATCCAATAGGATCGATCTTCCTGTGGCAGGCAGCACAACTGTCTTCTGTGGCGTGGGCTGCCAGCAGCTCACGTGGTGTTTTGGCCCCGGCGGTATCAGGAGTGATCGCGGGCACGGCCTTGGGAGGTGGTGGTGGCGGATCGCCCAGAATGTTTTCCAGAACCCATACGCCTCGCACGACAGGCTGTGTGTCGACACCGTTAGCCGTAGCCATCAGAACAGCAGCCTGTCCCAGTATACCTCCGTATCGTCCGTCGCGTGGCAGAGTCACTCGCTGCATCGATTTATTCTTTGGATCGTAAGCGTCGGTGTTCAGGCCGTAAATGTTTTTGGCAATACCGGCCGAGGTAAACGTAAAATCGGGAGAAACAAAGTCGGTCATGGGCAAATTCTGTTTCACCATCTCGGCGAAAAACATTTTGACTTCCTGGCGGGAACGTCGCTGATCCTCTTCGGAAAATTTCAGGCGGGGATCAGGCATGATGTCCTCCAGCCGATCGGTATCGAGCCACTGACCGGTAAAGCGACGAACCATGGGAGCCGCCTGGTCGCGGGGCATGAGACGCAGAGCCTGAGCGCGCAGGGTCCTGACGTCTCTCAGTTTCCCCTGTTTTGCCAGAGTGAAGAGTTTTTCATCCGGTGGGTGACTTGTCAGGAAGAAGGCCAGGCGACTGGCCAGATCGTATTCATCCAGCGGGCCCTCGGTCATTTCACGGTACAGGAACCGCGGCGATATCAGCGCCGCGCGAAGTACAAGGTGCATGCCCTGCTCAAAACTTTGCCCCCCGGCCTGGTGCTGTTTCAGTAATTGCTGGAATCCGTCAACGATCTCTGGCTGGACTGGTCTCCGAAAGGCACCAGACAGAAACCCTGTCAGCATGTTTCGGACCTGTTTCTCGTTGTCCGGGTCAAAGTCGGCGCCCAGAATCCCTGACTGAATCTTCTTTCGAGTCGTATCCCGCGGTCCGTCCACGCGACTCAGAGGCCCTTCGATCTCCATGCCATGAATCTCAAGGGCCGGGCCGTTCTCAAAACTGTCATAGGCAATGGTCTCCGTATACAGAACGGGATTCCCAGCGATGGCCTTGAGCAGCTTTTTTGTCGCATCGGAACCTATCGTGGCCTGACTGATGTCCAGCTCATCACCGGCCATGAAGTACTTGACGCGCTGCCAGCCAAGGCCGCCACGAAAACCGCCTCGACTGTCGTCCTGAGTCAGTTGCTGCCACGCAGCGAGATATCGCGGGTCGGATTCGAATTTCGATTGAAACCATGCCTGCAGCGATTCCTTAGCTGCACGATCACTGTTCAGCGGTGCATTTGCATAATGAAAGACTACCGTTTGGCCCTCGTAAAGTTTGGCCTCAAATTCAAAAGTAGTCGCTTCCTGCTGCAACACTTTGACCTGTTTCAGCAGACGAAGACTGTTGACATTTACACTGTCCTTGCCGGACACATCGCTGGCCAGCACCTTTAACAGCATCGGATCGGTGGAGACAGGACGAAATGTGGATGCATCGATCCTAAGCCGATAGAGTCCGGAATCAGTGATTTCAACTTTGCTGGGCCACGTGCAGCTTCGCATCATGGGACTGCATTTGGACGCCAGTCGCATTGCGTTCTCGCGAACACTTCCTGATGAATAGCTGATAACAAGTTCATCCGGCGTGACGTTTCGTACCGTCGATACTGGCGCTGGACGCACGGGAGAAAATATCTCATCGGCAATGTCGCTGGCGACGTCAGCATAAGCGTTCATCAGCGGTGGGGACAGGATCAAACGGTCACCAATGGTGTCAAACTGTTGATCGCCTGTGTCCTGCGGGAACCCGTCAGGCAACTCAAAGGACATTCCAAACAGGCGGCGGATCGAGTAACGATATTCGTCACGATTCAGTCGCCTCAAGACAGTTCCGCCGGTTTTCGAATGTTTGGTAAGTGACTCATCCAGCCACTGCAGCATTGCCGAGCGTTCGGCCACATCGGGTTGAGTCGAGTCTTTCGGCGGCATCGCGCCGGCTGCCAGCACGTTCAGTACGCGTTCCCAATGATGTCGTGCAGCTTCAGTACCCCAGGCAATGTCACTGAATGCCAGATTCACTTCACCTTCTGCGGTAGCCGCGTCGTGGCAGTCGAGGCAATAAACGGTCAGGAATTCCGTGGAGCGTTCCGGGACCCGTTCTGCAGCGTGCAGCGCTGTGCAGCACAAGAGCGGCAGCAGCGCGAATCGTCTGCTGAGATGAATCCAGGGGGGCGTCTTCATTTTTGCGGACAGATCTATCGGCACTTCACTTGATGCGGTGGGCTGAACAGGTTTGGTGGGTGTTTGTGAGGCAGAGGCCTGGCAATAGCGGCCCGTCGCGACCCTGGGGCCAGTGGCTGTTTCGTAATGATCAGCTGAACAGGTGATTGAGATTTCGGTGGGCGTTTGAGAAGCTCTCTTCTTCAAGTCCAAGCTTCTGCATCATGGTGATGAACAGGTCGCCCAGCAGAGGGGCCGCTGGCTGTGTACGATCAACAGAAATATGCTGGCCATGTCGGAACCCCCCTCCCACGACAATCGTTGGCAGGTTGTCGTTGGCGTGACGGCTGGCATCTCCCATGCCCGTGCCCAGCATGACAATCGTCGAATCCAGCAGCGGCCGTCCATGTGCGTCGGTGCTGGTCTTTAATTGGGTCAGAAAGTGATTGAAACACTTCATATGTTCCAGCTCAACCTTCACAAGATCGCGGACCTTGTCCGGATCGTTACCGTGATGGGAAAGGGCGTGATAGCCAGCCTGAAGGGTTTCGCCATCGATTGTGAAGACCTGACCGAGCCCGGCCAGAAACATCGCCGCCACGCGTGTTGATTCTGTTTGCAGCGCGAGGGCCAGCAGATCGTACATCAGTGTCTCAGCTTCCAGCATGAGATTCGGCGCGACCGGATCGTAATTCGGCAGCCGATAATCTGTCTGCGGAATGGGATCGTCGATGCCCTTCAACTGACGCGCCATGCGTTTTTCCACGTCGCGCACGGAGTGAAAGTACTCACTTAGTTTGTCGGCGTCGCGGCGGGACACTTTTCTCTGCAGACGCTGCGCATCGGCCAGGACGAGATCCAGCGCACTGCGGCCGCTTTTCAGCAGATACTCTGTGTGTGCACGATCGTCTGCTGACGCAAAGAGTTTTCGATATAGAACACTCGGACGCTGTATCATCGGCAGTGCGATGCCCTGCCGTGTAAAGCTCATGGAGCGACTGGCTTTTCCGGCCGTCAGCTGCATTGACGGAAAGCGAGATCCCTGGCCGATTTGACCGGCGACAATCTGGTCCAGCGACTCAGATTCCGGATTCTGGCCACAAAGATAATTGCTCCAGGCGCCATGCCCGTTGGGAGCACGATGGTCCAGGCCGGAGAAGATTGTGAAGTCGTTGCGATGTTCTGCGATGGGATGCAGCAAAGGTGACATCTCATAGTCACGCCCCGCCTGCCTCGGGTAGATCGATTTCTGATGAAACCCAAGATAGCCGCCAATACAGACGAGACGTTTGGCCGTGCTGTCGGGAGCGGAGTCTTCGGCCGCCAGTGACTCAAGCATCGGCAGCGCCATCGAAACTCCGGAGGCCTTCAGAAAAAATCGACGTTGTGCTGTTCGCAATCGTCTCATGAATCGTTATTCCGTGAAAGATGCACGCTGGTTCTCACGTCATCAAAATGCACCTGAATCGGCCGTGCACAGTCGCGTCTGGATGTCCAGGGTAACAGTATGGATCGCTCCTGTGGCAGCATATTGGTCAGAGCCTCCGGCATACCCGATCGTATCGCCGCTGCCTTGGCGCGTAGAAATAAGTCTAGAGGTCAATCATATTCGGATAGGTGGCGATTCGAGAAGAAAAAGCCGGGCAATCATGAGTTTGCGGGCGAGAATCACTCAGTTTTATCCAATCGGGGACTGTCCGGCACGCATGGGGGTCTCGTCGGCCCGGATCTGTGTCGGCGACAACATACGTCTGAACGACTTCCGACGTTCGATTCATCGCTTTCTGTGCGGCAGGGCGGCTGCTGAAAGTGCGAGTTACGATACCGACCGGCCACTCGCGACCGGCGATTCATGCAGCGCCAATCGGTTGCCATCTGTGTCTTCGAAGTGGAGCTTCGTGGATATGCATACCCTGGGAACGAGAGGAAGTGCTCCTAACGATTTCCAGCACTTCCGTTTTGCTGAATGAACGCCAGCAGGTCCAGAATTTCATCTTTCGAAAACGTCATCAGCAGGCCGTCCGGCATCGTCGATTGTTTTGACGGAATCAGTTCGTCGATTTGTTCTTTGTTGATCGTGACGACCTGATCAGGTTTCAATGGGTTTGGCAGCAGAGTGATCGAAGTGTCGCTCTGTTCCGTCATCAAACCACTCAGCACCGTGCCGTCGTTGCGGACGGCAATCCAGGTCTGGTATTGCTTGTGGATGTCAGAGGACGGAGCCAGAATCTGTTGCAGCAGCTTTTCGCCTTTAAAACGCTTGTTGACGTCAGATAACTCCGGCCCCAGCCTGGCTCCCTTGTCTTTAATCCGATGACACTTGATGCAGCCCGCCTGATTGAAGACCGTTTCGCCAATAGTGGCGGATCGCCCGGCGAGCTGTTCTGTTGTGAGAGCCTCAAAGTCCGGCATCGTCCAGCGTTTCACAAATTGCCGAGTAATCTCGTCGTCAGAAGGTGGAGGCAGCGGCTGGTCGTCCGGCAGGACGTGCAGGCTGCCTTGCATTACCTTCCAGTGGCCGGGATAGGTACAGAGGAATCGGTATCGGCCTGTTTCCTGCGGTGTTTCGAAATACACGGTGTATTGGTCACCAGGGTTCAGGATCGGTGAGAAACAAATTTCTGCAGGATCATCGGGCACGTAGTGAGTTGCGATGGCTCGGGGGTTACTGGCCAGCACCATGGACTGTCCACCGAATTCCTCCATCGCGTCGGCCTTGATGACCACGACGTTGTGCGGCATGCTGGGATCGGTGTTATGGAAGGTCAGAGCGACTCGTGTTCCCGGTGCCACTTTAAGTCGCTTGGGTTCGTACTGCAGGCCAGTGACGGCATTCAGCGTCATCTTTTTTGCACTGGAGACCCATCCGAAGTTGGTACCGAAGGCATCCTGTTCGATGAGACGAGGATCCTGTTCGTACTTTTCTGCATGAGGAAAACCGGGCCAGCGGCGTTTGGCAATCAACTGATAGCCAGGGAAGTCTGTGAATGCTTTACCCATTGCGTAGATCGAAGAATATGCGTCCGGACTAAAGTCTGCTCCGTCAGCAGCTGTGAGCTTCATGTGCAGGTGAAACTGCATGACAGGGTGCAGCTGAGGGATTTCGATGAAGACGCTGCGTTTGTCTTTCAACAGATGCACCGACCGGACGGGAACGTAATCGTGTCCCTGTCGGCCTTCATCTTTGACGCTGTATTCCGGCGAACCATAGGCCCCGCTGTACAGATAATTCCATTGCTGACAGAAGACGTTTTCCTTCCGAACGGATTCTGCAGAGATTTCCGTGTTACAGTGCACGATCAGGCCGTTCTGCCGAGTCTCAATTTGTACAGGCAGATGCAGCGGCTTGCCGGTGAAACGAAGTCTGTGCAGACAGCCGTTTTCTGCGGCATAGCTTTGCCAGCCTTCGGTTCCGGCGACGTAGATGCGGCCATCATGTTCGTTGAATGTCAGGCGACACGCACCGCTCAGGAATTCGCCGGGCAGGGGCACCAGTCCGCCCTGAACATGTCCGTCAATTTTTTCACGCAGAATCATGTAGTGATTGCAGTACCCGTATGACGAACCAATTACCTTCCCGGCCAGCGGCCCGAGTCGTTTGTCGTTTGGCAGGAAGCGAATTTCTCCGGCCGAGTTATCAATGCCACGAGGGACAAAACACAGCGGCAGGTCGTAGCCGAATTCGCCAATTCCTGCACGGGGACCACGATGACCGTGAAAGCTGCCGTCGCCAACATTGAAGATAGCAGTGCCCGGTGCCCAGGTGCCTTCCTGAACGGTTGCCAGTGCGATGCCGCCATCGGGCGATACACCGATACCGTTCGAGTTTCTCAGGCCGGAACCCAGCGATACGGGTTTCTGCCCTTCCGTCAGTTTAGTCAGACCGAAGTCACCGGAAGCGGTGGCCCAGTACAGCCGTCCCTCGTTGTCCTGCTGAAGTGAAGTGGCGAAGTCATGGCCTCCGGTTGTGGGATACTCGTTCGTTACGCATTCATAAAAGTCGGATTCTCCATCGCCGTTAAGGTCGTGCAGTCGCGTGATCTGATCGTTGCCGCCCAGGATGATCTTTCCGGCTTTAACGGTCAGCCCCAGTGGCTGATACAAACCAGCGGCGACTCGTTGCCACTTCAATTCCTGCAGGTCATCATCAACCCCGCTGACCACCCATACGTCTCCCAAAAGTGTGGATACGGCTATTCGACCGCCGCCCAGAGCTCCCACTCCGGCCAGACGCATGGGCGTGCCGAAGGGATTGGCTGTCGCATAAGGAATGGTCAGAGTGTCGATGGCGAAGGAAGACGATTCGTCGCCGTGTTTGCCCGTTGTGGTGGCAACAGCCTTCGCCCACTGTCCTGGGCCGCCGGCAATCAGCAAGGACGGTGCGTGTGGTGTTTTGCCGTCCACCGGCCGCAATGCTGCCTCCCCGGTTGAAGACTCTTTGCGAAACTGCAGATGTAGCGTCGTGGTGGGAGTCACATCGTCGAAGCGCAGATCGACAGTGGCGTTCTTACCCGCTGCTGAAACCAGCTGCGGTCCACCGACATCAAAAAAACCAACGGACGTGGCCCCGTTCTTTTGATCGGCGACGAAATTGTGATACTGATCGAAGAAAGTCTGTTGCGGTGTGCCGTTGACACCAAACAGCGACAGCCGTGTTGCTGTTGGGAGTTTTCCGTCAACCTGCAATGACCGGACCAGCAGACCATCCAGCAGCCACATCCGATCGTAAACCGTGGCGCTACCGAGCGTGTAGGTGAAAACGACGTTTGTGCCGTTGCGATAAAAGCCAAGATATCTCGTCATCGTGTTTTTCGGCACCTGCCAGCGACTGCCGCCGAAATCAAACAACTGCTGTCCGACTGCTCTTGCGCCGTCGTGCACCCCGTACCGGCTGGAGCCTCGGGAAACAAATCCCCCCTGCCACGAATCGATGAACGACAACGACGATGGATCGAAGACAACGCTGACAGCATCATTGCCATCGCTCAGGCGGACCGCCACTCCTTTTTGCGTGTTCGTTCCGAAGTGAATCACACGACTGCAGATAACGTTGCCGCTGTCGACTTCGTTCAGCGAGTTGTCGATGCTTCGTTGGGGAGGGTCCTGCCCCCAGTGTCCGAAGGCGCCTCCGTCCAGACCTGGGAACTGCGGCAACAGTTCGAGAACGGGCGTACCCGACGTCAGGTGTTTTTCCGCCTGACGGAAGTAATAGTCGCGAACTCGATTTTGTGGATACGGTGCAAAACGATCCTGTGCCGTTGCGGCATTCGTCGTAAAGCAAAGTAGTACTGAGAAGACAACGGATTTCTTATGCATGGCGAACGATCGGCGGGAACAGGCGGGCGGAAAGAAAATATCAGCAGGCCCTGGGATTGTAGAGGCAAATCCAGCAAACGTCGCGAAGAAGCTCGATGTCGGTGCCACATTTCGGACAGGTCCAGCCAATAACCGGCGCGGAGGGTGCGTTTCTGTCAGGAGTCTTTTGAAGATCGTTCCTGTTCGAACCGCCTTCCGTTTTCGAATGATTGCCGGCTGTGTTTTTGCTGTCGCTGGTCATGGGCATCGTTTCTTTGGTCGATCAGGGTCAAACCTGGCCGGCAACTTCGTAGCCGGGGTGCATGGAGATGTTCATCAGCAGGCCCATCGCGAGACACGTCGAAAGCAGGCTGGACCCACCATAGCTGCACATGGGCAAAGTGATCCCGGTGATTGGCATCAGTCCGACAGTCATGCTGGCGTTGATCAGAGCCTGAGTCGCAATCATCGTCACAATGCCCACCGCCGCAAGCCGGCCGAACGGCTCCTTTGTTCGTTTCGCGATCGCCAGTCCTCGCACCACAATCACTCCATACAACAGCAGCAGAACGGCCGCGCCGGCAACCCCGTAGCGCTCTGCAATAATGGACAGGATGAAATCAGTTCTGGCGGCGGGCAGTAGATACGCGGACGGATCATCGATGATTGGTTCGTCATGGGCGATGCTGCCCCACAGCCCTCCCAGCGCGAACACTTGCTTTGACTGATGCAGGTGAAATCCATCGCCGGTCGGAGCAACCCCGCCATCCTTCTGATTAAAAACCATGACGACTCGTGATTTCTGCTCGCGGCTCATTTGCTGCCACATCACCGGCAGCATCGCGATGCCGATCAAAGCCGCCACCAGCAGATGCGCAGGACGTGCCCCGGCGACAAACAACATAGTGTACAGAATCGGCAGAAACAACATGGCGGTTCCCAGGTCCGGTTCTCGCAGAATCAACAGCAGCGGCAGCATCGTTATCACGAACGGCGGCAACAATCCGCGCACAGTCCTCTGGGAATCTCGGTACATCAGGTAGTGGGCGAGCGCCAGAATAAAGGCCAGCCGTGCTGGTTCACTCGGCTGGAAATCAAGCAGGCCCAAAGGGATCCAGCGGCGTGAACCGTTGATCTGGGGCATAAACAGAACCGCGACCAGCAGTAACAGACTGCCAACGTAAAGCCACGGGCTGAGATGCCGCAGCGGTCGATACGAGAATACCGTAACGGCCAGCATCGCTGGCCACGCCATGCCTATCCAGATTAACTGTCGTTCAAACAGTCGGGACGCTCCATAGAGTTCGTCCGCTCTCTGCAGACCAAACAGGCCAATCACGGAGATCAGCATGCAGGCGATAAGAATGCTGAAAGGAACGTTGCGAAGCCAGTGAATCACGAATGGGGCGTTTTCAGGCGGTTAGTGGGCCGGAACCGAGCAGCTCAATTCTTATCCGATCGCGCCGCGAGTGCCAAGGCCTGAGGCGAATGAATGCCAGACGGCTGAATCGTCACATGGAGCATCGATCAGTTCATGACCACCGTTGCACATATATTACGGCAGAGCAGGTATCGCGGGTGTTGCGCCGTTCTTCGTTGTGACGGGATACTGAGCGTTGTGCTGTTCCAGGCTCGCGGTCAGTTCGTGCATCATGCTGCGAAGTCGGTCAGGTTTTAATGAGGCAAGGTTGGTGGATTCAAACGGATCATCCGCAAGGTTGTAGAGCTGGTAGTGCGAGCCGTCAGAGACTTTTGACGGAAAGTAATGGTAAATGATCTTCCAGTCTCCGTTTCGATAACTGGTGAAGTAGTCACTGCGATGCGGGGCGTGCGGGTAGTGCATCAGAAATTTCTCCTCCCGAGACGAATCTCGATTTCCCTTTAGCAATGTCTTTACGCTCGAACCATCAACCAGGTGATTCTTCGGCGGCTCTGCTCCCACGATACCGGCGATGGTCGGGAACAGGTCCTGCACGGCTGCCAGTTGAGAATTGATCGTTCCGGCCGGGATGGTCAGCTTCTCCTGATGAGAATTGGTGCCCATCGGCTTTGCCCACGCCGCAATGAACGGTACTCGCATACCGCCTTCGTAGTGAGCTCCCTTCTTGCCACGCAGTGGCGCCGCACAGGCAACTTCGTGCTGATGGCCGAGTGGCGCATCGGATCCGTTGTCGCCGAGAAAGAAAACCAGCGTGTTTTCGGCAACACCCAATTCTTCCAGATGGTCCAGAATATCTCCCAGCGACTTGTCCATTCCTTCAATCAGAGTGGCAAACGCCTGGGCATTCTTCGATTTGCCGGAGTCAGTGTAATTGTCTGCAAAACGCGGGTCGGAATGAAACGGAGCGTGCACGGCGTAGTGCGACATGTACAGGTAAAATGGTTCGTCGGCCTTGACGGTGTCCGTCAGCCGTTGCTTCGCTTCGATGGTCAGCGCTTCAGTCAGAAAAGTGTCTGTGCCGTGATACTTCTTCAGGTGTGGCACTGCATGGTGTTGTCGTTTGGTGCCGAGACCGAAATTCTCTTTGCCGTAATAACTGCCGGGGGCTCCGAAAGACGCTCCTGCCACGTTGACGCTGAATCCCAGGTTCAGTGGTTCAGCGCCTGGCGAGTCGTCTGGTCCGAAGTGTGCCTTGCCCACATGAATTGTGCGGTAGCCGACATCCCGCAGCAGGCCCGGCAGCGTTATGCTCTCATTCTTCAGGCCTTTCCAGTTCCAGTTCGGAGGTCCCTGAGGTCCACGGTTGTTGCTGCGTGGGTTGATCCAGTTGGTGGCATGATGCCGAGCTGCATTCTGACCGGTCATAATTGAAATGCGCGTCGGCGAGCACACGCTCATCGCATAGAAATTGTTGAAGCGAATGCCCAGCGCGGCCAGTCGCTGCATGTTGGGGGTGCGGTAGTAGTCGTTGAGCGGATACCGTTTCGGCTGCCCTTTGTCGTCGGTCAGGAACGGTACTGACGTGTCCATCACGCCCATGTCGTCGACCAGAAAGACAATGATGTTGGGTCGCACCGGAGCTGCTGCGTTGGCTATCGATGTGCTGACAGCGACCAGAAGTACGACGGATAGTACAGCGTAGATATGTTTCATTGTTCTGCCTGTTGGACGAGTGTGCCTGCCGCGCGGGCGACTCAATGCGACGGGAGCTGCGGTTTCCAAGCGAATTCGCATCATTCATTGTGGCAGAAAATCGAAGCGATCCCAACGCGGCGGATGTTTCTTTTCAAATTGCCGGTTCCGGATCAGACCAATCATCCGCCGTTTTGTGGTAACCTGCGGCACGAATTCGATGTTGAATGGCGAAAATAAGTTGAGTTTTCACTTTGCAGAAATGCAATGAAGGAAATTCCGGCGGCGACCTGGTCTGTTGCGCCGTTCGCGGCAGCAGTTCATTAGGAAAGTTTGCTCATGACTACGATTGCGATCGTTGGTGGCGGGTTTTCCGGCACAGTGGCGGCAGTGAATCTGGCCCGCCTGAGTGACCGTCCCATGCGTGTGGTGGTCATCAACTCGAAGCGGCCGCTGGGGCGAGGCACGGCTTACGGGACAACGCGTGTCGAGCATCTTCTGAACGTCGCCGCGCGGAACATGTCAGCGTTGCCCGACATGCCGTCGCACTTTGTTGACTGGCTCCGGTCGCGATATGACTTCAGAAGCATGCCGGATGCAGAACTGCGTGAAATGTTTGCCCCGCGCCGTGTCTATGGTGATTATGTACGAGGCCTGCTGGAAACATGTCTGCATCCCATTGACACGCGTTGTCAGGTCAGGGTGGAATCCATCGACGAAGAGGCCGTGGACATTGCTGCCAGCGACGACGGTCTGGCAGTGCGACTGAACGATGGAACGGTTGTCGATGCCGAACAGGTCGTGCTGGCCACCGGCAACCAGCCGCCCGGGTCTTTTCCGTCCACGTCACCGTTGCGGCACGACCCGCGCTATCGGTCGGATCCGTGGGATGACTGGCTTAGTCGACTTCCGCCTCCTGGCGGCAGGGTTGTGCTGCTGGGTGCCGGACTGACGATGGTGGACATTGTTCTGACACTGGCGGAAATCGGCTGGGACGGAGAAATTGTAGCGGTGTCGCGGCATGGGATGCTGCCAAAGTCGCACTTCAGAGGAATCGCTTACGAGGACTATCTTCCGGCCGACGCCGATTCACTGGGGCTGTCCGGTCTGCGAGCGATTGTGCAACAGCATTGCGATCGACTGAAGCAGATGAGTCAGAATTCCGCGATCGCGATCGACAAACTGCGGCCACACACGCAGCGGCTGTGGCGAAACCTGTCGACAGAAGACAAGAGAAAATTTCTGAATCACGACGCGGCCCTGTGGAACGTCACTCGTCACCGAATCGCAGTGTCAATCCACAACAAGGTGACGGACGCTCTTGATTCGGGCAGGTTAAAAGTCGTTGCCGGAACGATTGAAAGCCTTGTCCCGGGAGAGCAGCGGATTGACGTCGTGGTGCGCGATGCAGACGGAAGCGAGTCGATTCAGTCGGGCGATCTGGTCATCAACTGCACGGGGCCACAATCACATTTTTCGCAAACGGGGCTGCCTTTGTTCGATAATCTGTTGGCCAGGGGAATGGTCCGCAGTGATGAACTCGATCTTGGTATTCAGACTGACGACGATTTTGCCGTGATTGACCACGAAGGCAACTCGTCGTCCCATCTGTATGCAATCGGACCGCTGCTTAAAGGCAGTTTGTGGGAAACCACGGCCGTTTCCGAACTGCGAGCCCAGGCGATGCGGGTTGCCGAAGTCCTGCTGCAACGTGAGCCCGCGGCGGTTCCGGAAGCAGACGTCATAGAGTACTACATCTGATTCGAGCCGGTCCTGAGTGTTGAGCCTGCCAGGCATGGTGGGTAACATCGAGCGAGTCGTTCGAATTCTTTCGTTCGCTCCAGCCGCTGGTTCAATACTCTGTTCAAGGCCGTCTCTATGTTTCGCCCTGCTCTCATCGCTTTCGTGATCACGGTCGGCCTGACCATTGAAGCAGGTGCAGCATCGGCTGAACGGACGAATGTCGTCTACATCATGGCGGATGAGCTGGGCTACTACGAACTTTCGTGCATGGGCAATCCGAATATCAGGACCCCGCGCATCGACGCAATGGCTGCCCAAGGCATTCGATTCACACAAGCGCTCGCCGGTTCTGCCGTTTGTGCTCCGACGCGCTGCTGTTTGATGACGGGTAAGCACAGTGGCCACACATCCGTCCGCGTCAACGGCGGAGGCACACCATTGCGGGCCGATGAAGAAACCGTCGCATCGATGCTGAAGGACGCTGGCTATGCAACCGGCGGGTTTGGAAAATGGGGATGTGGAGGGCGAGGGTCGACGGGTGTGCCCGAAGAGCATGGCTTTGACACATTCTTTGGATACTACGATCAGGTTCATGCACACACTTATTACCCGCCTTATCTGGTCCGCAACAGTGAAGAAGTACCGCTGAAGAACAATCACGGTGCCAGCGACGGCGAAACGTATTCGCAGTATCTCATTCATGATGCCGCGAAGAAGTTCATTCGAGACAACAAAGATCAGCCGTTCTTTTGCTACATGCCGATCACACCGCCTCATGGGATTTTTGATATTCCCGATGCTGACCCGGCATGGCAGATCTACAAAGACAAGGACTGGCCTGAACAGGCAACGCGCTATGCGGCCATGGTCACAATGGTCGATCGACAGGTCGGCGAAGTTCTCGATCTGCTGCGCGAACTGGACCTTGAGAAAAACACGATTGTCTTCTTCTGTGGCGACAATGGTGGCAACGATTACTTCAGCAGCAAAGAACAGCCCCGCGGTTTTCACGGAGCGAACAAACATCCGACAACCGGCGTTGAATTTCGAGGTCGCAAGGGACAGCTTTACGAAGGCGGTCTGCGAATCCCGATGATGGCTCGCTGGCCCGGCAAAATCACACCCGGGCAGGTCAGCGATTTGTTGTGGTATTTTCCGGACTTCATGCCGACAGTCGCCGAACTGTCCGGCGCCAAAACGCCTGCGGACAGCGATGGAATCTCAATCGTTCCCGAACTGCTGGGCGAATCTGCCGCCGGGCGCAAGCAGGAACAGCACCAGTATTTGTACTGGGAAATCGGCGGCCAGACGGCCGTTCGCATGGGCCACTGGAAAGCCATCCAGCCGCGGGGCAAAGCCTGGGAACTATACGATCTGGAATCGGACGTCAGCGAAACCACAGATCTGGCTGGGGAAAAGCCTGTGGTGTTAGGCACGATGATGGGTTTCGCGAAACGTGCGCATACACCAGCCGTTGAAGGCACGTTCTTTGATCGCGCCATTCACGAACGTGATCGCCAGGCCAAATTTGGTGGCAAACCAAAACGGTCATCTCAGGCCAACGTGCTGCCCAAAGAAGGATTATTGCCTAACGGTGACTTCCGCATCCTGCGGTTCAGCAGCCAAACCGCCTCTCACAAAGCGATCGACATCATCGACGGCAACCCGAAGACTCACTGGCACAGCAGCTTTACTCCCAGGCCCCTTGCGCATCCGCACGAATTAGTGATTGATCTGGGAAAGCGATACGAGGTTCGCGGATTCCGTTATCTGGCACGCCAGGACAACGGCTGGAATGGAGCGATTAAAAAATGCGAATTCGTGGTTTCGACTTCATCCGACAAGTTTGAAAACCCAGTGATGAAGGCGACGTTCACTAAGACGAAACAAGCCCAGGAAGTTCTGTTTGAACCAGTCACGGGCCGATTTGTTCGTGTCCGTATGCTGTCCGAAGTTAACGGCGGGCCCTGGGCGTCTATTTCGGAACTCGGTGTCGTCGGACGACCGTAAGTGTGCAGGTAAGGATAATAAAGACGAAGCAAAGTTGATGCCCCGCGCGAGCCCGCGTTACTCGTGCTGAAACGACGTTGCGGCCAGGGCAATCAGATCGGAAATTGACATCGGTGTCGTTGCAATCAGATCCGCCGAGCCATCGGCGTGTTTTTCCACCACAAGGCTTGTGTTCAGGAAAGCCTGGGCAATGATTTCCTGTTGCGCCGGACGGGAGTTTTTCGTGTTGTCGGCGCCCTGGGCCAGCTCGATGATTTTCCGTGCCTCGTCGGCCGACTTTCGTGCGCCGGTGACGGCCACATGTGTCAGACGTGTCTGCAGGACGATCCCGGACCCTGTGGCATCCGTATCGATGCCATAGGCATACGTCGAACATCGCTGAGTCAAAGCCGCTGCGAATTGATTCATCGAATTCGCCAGCTCCGAATCCTCATCACGAACATCGACAACATTGGTGATCTGACGATCAGTGAAAACGAGACCGACGAGGCCACCGGCAACGTTGCCCCATGACCGCCCCCAACTCGGCAACGGTTCCTGGCGCCATTCATTTCTGTCACCAAAGATGGAATCGATGGTCGTACTGTCTGTCACCTCCTGCTCAGGCCCTTCGAATGCAATGGAGATGATTCCACCGTCCCGTTCTGTGAGCCACATTGCAACGGGAGCAAATGTCGGAATCACAGGTAACTGAAAAACCTCATGTCCATCGATCACATGTTGCACGGCATCGGGGACGTACTGTTTCAGCCACGCCGCGATGTCCACTTTCCGGCTGAGTTTCGCCGTCATCCCTTTGCCGTTGGCACCGAACTGTAGCTGGTGTTTGCTGCCCTCAGGCGCGTCCGCGTCATACTTCACGGACACAAACGCTTTGCCGGCAACCCATTCGATTGCTGTGAGATCGAAGACCGGCGCGTCCGCTTGGGACAATTCTGACTGAAACCAGGCCGCGATGCCGCCGGTGATAAGCGGCTCAAATGTCTTCAGGGCGTGCCGTTGCAATAACTCCCGGACGCGAAGCACAACCATGCCGGAATCATTTGGACCGATCTCTGAAATCAACACCGGCTCACGTCCGAAAGGACGGTCGGTCACTTTGACAGACGGCGGCTCAACTTTGGTTCGCGACACCGTCGTGACGTTCTGACCAGTCTCTGACGGTGATACGTTTGAGGTCTCTTGCGCTACTTGCTCGATCGGTGGCTGAGCAAAGCCGCGAACTGCGACGGTCGTCACCCCCAGAATCGCAACCGCCGCAATCGGCAATGCCAGCCAATGCCTTCGACCTCGTGCCAATGACGTTTTACTTCCATCCATGGAACGCAACATCCTGATTCTCCTGACGAGTTGACCTCTGAATACGGGCATCACGTGCGGGCATCCTGGCCTGCTGATTTCGTGATCCCGTTGAATCGCAAGCGTCGAAAGCGATCGCAGATAACAGCGATGTCCGACGACATCCGACGCCATGCTGTCTGCTGCCAGTTCCTGGTACAGCATCACTCGGTGCAGCAGCCAGTGAACAAGCGGATTAAAGAAATGCATCGCGAGTATGCCGGACGCGAAGCAACGCCATATAGAATCATGCCGCGCGATATGGGCCAGTTCGTGAGCGACGACTGTTTTTTGTTCGTCAGCATTCCAGCCTTGCCAGCTGCCGGGTAGCACCAGTACTGCTCGCCAGAATCCGGCAACTGCGGCGCTCGCCAAACCAGGACTCTCGCGAATCGACGGAACAGACCGGCAGCCCAACTGTGACGCCAGCCGCTGAACCAATTCGGTGAGCTGCGAATTATGAATTCTGATCCCCAGCCGCTGCGTCCGCGCAACGAAAATTAAGCTGAACAGCATCCTTGCGATGCCGAATGCTGCCAGCACGGCGCAACACCAACCCGCAACCGTGAACGAAGTCGGGTTCTCACGACGTGGACTTTCTGCCTTTGACGCAAAGAAACGCACTGAAGAAACAAGCTGGTTTAGACTGAATCCGGCCTGTTCAGATCCGGGTATTGACTGATCGGCGGACGTGAGCAACTCACTATCCGGTGAGTGTTGTGCGCCGGTGTAGCAGGGATTTTCACCTGAGGTGTCGAGGCGTTCGATCGTAGTTGTCATCCACGTGTGGATCGGCAATGGACTCAGCAAAGTCAATGACAATGCTGCGACAACAGTGACGCAGACGACCGAACATGCTGTCGCAGAATTTCGCCTGGCAGCCAGTGCCGACCATACCAGGCCCAAAACGGTCACAAGCGTAAGCTGCAGAGTACACCAGTAGGCAGAATCGAAGATTCAGTTCATTGCTGTTCCTCCAAAACCTGCTCCAGCAACCGCCGTTCTGCGGCGGTCAGACGGCGTTTTCCGCCGAGCAGCTGTGCCAACATCTTCTCACGTGAACCCCCAAACACGCGTTTTATGACGTCAA
Source organism: Fuerstiella sp. (assembly GCA_014238335.1). Taxonomy (GTDB): domain Bacteria; phylum Planctomycetota; class Planctomycetia; order Planctomycetales; family Planctomycetaceae; genus Fuerstiella. The sequence continues at coordinate 45,341 of JABABI010000013.1, read as the reverse complement.
CAATAAACGACCCGGAAACGTCATCAAAGGTACGGATCGCCTCGTAAGAAAACGGTCGGGCGTCGTTCGTGGCGCGCAGAAATTCTTTCTCAACAAGAATCCGCACGAGATTCGTCATGGTGACGTAGGCGCGATCCACCCCACTTGCCGCCAGCTTTTCCCAGGCGTCGGCGGCCGTCATTTCATTGCCATGCCAGAACACATGCATCAGCTCGCGCTCGGTGAGCTCCTTTGTCGCTGGCTTGTTCATCAGATCCTCCATGAATCGCCGAGTTTCCAACAGCCAAATTTGGTTGTCCAAATTAGGCTGTTGGAAATAATCGACCAGCTCCGATCGCTGCAATAGCAATTCCGCCAGAATTGAATGTGGCAGGAACTGAGGGGCGTACTGAAGTCTCAACACGCCGCTACCGGCTGACGAGCGGTCAATGATAAAACTGATCATTACGATGGAACGGAGCGGTGAATGGCTTCCAGGAGTGGCATCGCAGCGAACAGGCACTATTGTCGGGAACAGACTCGCCGTTCTCCGTTTCAGCAGCTTGCCGTCGTCCCGGTCAACACGGCATTGAAATCAATTCGCAATGAAAACAGTGGCAGTGATCGGTGGTGGACCAGCTGGCCTAATGGCAGCTGAAGTGCTGTCACAGCACGACGTCCATGTTGATCTGTATGAGGCTAAGCCGTCGATTGGTCGCAAGTTTCTGGTTGCGGGAAAAGGCGGCCTGAACCTGACACATGCAGAGCCATTCGAATCTTTTGTCGCTCGCTATGGACCACGTCCTGATCAGGTTCGACCGTTGCTGGAAGCCTTCGGCCCCGATGACGTGCGCGCCTGGTGCCATGAATTCGGCATTAAAACATTTGTTGGTGCTTCCGGGCGAGTCTTCCCGGAAGACATGAAGGCCCTGCCTCTGTTGCAGCGGTGGATTCAGCGACTTCGTGAGCGTGGCGTCAAACTTCAGACGCGTCATAGCTGGCAGGGGTGGAATCAGGACGGTTCATTGCTGTTTGAGACCCCTGATGGTTCTCGCAGTATTCGACCGGATGCCGTCGTCATGACGCTGGGCGGAGCCAGTTGGCCGAAACTGGGTTCGGACGGTGCATGGGTTCCCGTGCTAAGACAGCAGGGAGTCGATATTGCTCCACTGCAACCATCCAACTGCGGCTTCGATGTGAATTGGAGCAACCACTTTCGCGAACGCTATGCCGGTGAACCGCTCAAGTCTGTTGAGTTGAACTTCACAAACTCGGCTGGCGAAACATTCCAGCGACAGGGCTCCTGCGTCGTTACCCAAAACGGACTGGAAGGAAGTCTGATCTACGCCGCCTCGGCATTGGTTCGTGACGAAATCACGGCAAGCGGCTCGGCAACTATTACATTCGATCTGGCTCCCGATCGCACGTTGGAAAAACTGATCGAACGGTTATCCATCTCTCGCGGATCTCGCACGATCTCAAGCCATCTGCGCAGTAAGGTGAAGATCAAACGAGTGGCAACCGGCCTGCTGCGAGAGTTCGCGAAGGAATCGCTGACCGACCCGACGCAATTGGCACATGCCATCAAGGCGCTGACGATCCCCATCACTGTCGCTCGACCGATTGCGGAATCCATCAGCACGGCCGGCGGCGTTCGTTTCGAATCACTCAACGAATGGATGATGGTCAAATCGCAACCCGGTCTGTTTTGTGCCGGAGAAATGCTTGATTGGGAGGCACCCACAGGTGGTTACCTGCTGACCGCCTGTTTCGCCAGTGGCCGAGTCGCCGGCCAGGGTGCATTGGCGTGGGTTCGCAGATGATCTGTTACTTTGCGGCCGGCTTCCCGGACTTTGGCTTTTGGGGACGACGGACGCGTGGCGCAGGTACGGGAGGTCGCGAGGGACGCTCGTTAGCGGCATCGAAGAATCGCATGTTCCGGCCGACTCGATCATAGTCCCCAAGGTCCTCGCGCATCTTGTCCGCCAGTGCGAGTAGTCGCAGAACGACCTGCGGGTTTTGATCGGCAACGCTGGTCGTTTCGCCCAGGTCGTTGTGCAGGTCAACCAGAAACGGTTTGGCGAAACCAACGCGATCAGCAGGACCGATGTGCTGATTTTTGCCGAACGGCGCGGCCCCGACGGGTTCTTTTTCTCGCGGCAGGTGCAGCTTCCACTGTCCCTGCCGAACGGCTTGAAGGTGCACTCGCAGGTAATAGAAGTACGCTTTGTCCGCCGTGGCCTTGTCGAATTCTCCGTGCAACAGATGTCGAATATCTTCTCCGTCGATGATTCGGTCAGAGGGAACATCCGCGTCAGCCAGAGCAGCAAATGTTGGCAGGACGTCCAGGGTGCTGGCGATCGAATCGCAGGTCGTCCCCGCCGGGACCCTTCCCGGTCCCCATACAATCGTTGGAACTCGTACGCCGCCTTCAAAGGTTGAAACCTTGCCGCTGCGCAATGGACCGGCCGATCCACCGTGATCGCTCGGAAGATGCCCGTCGGCATGGTCTTTGTTCTTGATCAGCCACGGGCCGTTGTCGCTGGTGAACATCACATACGTGTTCTTCTCCAACCCCATGTCTTCGACCGCATCAAGAATTCGACCAACGTTGAAGTCGATTTCTTCAATCACGTCACCGTACAGTCCGCGTTTGCTGTAGCCTTTGAACTGAGCGGACGCATCCAGCCGCGTATGCGGCATGGTGTGAGGAATGTAAACGAAAAACGGTTGTTCTTTGTGTTTCTGCATGAACCCGATGGCCTCGTCCGTGTACCGCCTGGTCAGCGTCGCCATGTTGGTTTTCGGCTCGATCAATTCTTCATTACGGTACAGGTTGGCCACGCTGTCGTTGCTGGTCGGTGTTCCGAAGAAATAGTCGAAACCCTGATGCGTTGGCAGCAGGTCCATGAAGAACCCGCTCTGAGCGTGTTTTGCCAGGTCCCATTTGCCGAAACAGGCTGTCGCGTACCCTTTGGCCTTAAGCACTTCTGCTACCGTGATTTCGTTGGAATGCAGAATCGGATGAACCTGTTTGGTGTTTCCGCGTTCGGCGACACGCATCGGGTAGCAGCCGGTCATCAGTGCCGCCCGCGACGGTCCGCACACCGGTTGGGCGTAGAAGCCTGTGAACTTCATTCCCTGTGTCGCCATTGTGTCCAGCCGCGGAGTGCGGATGTCCGGGGACCCGAAACAGCCAACGTCTCCGTAGCCCTGATCGTCGGTGAAAATCACAACGAAGTTCGGTGGTGCAGCCGTGTTCGCTGCATGAGTGGTGGCGGTGGCCGGAATTGTTCCGGTCAATCCGCAGGACGTGACGATGATTGTTGCGAGGATAAGGACGAGGTGTTTCATAGGTTTCTCCATGGGCTTCATCCTCTGCCGCGTATACCGGACGATGCTGATTATTGTGCATCGCGCGGCGTCGTGGCTTTCCAGACGCGCACATGGTCGTAGAAAATGACGCCCCCACCGCGAGTCGGAAGATTGATTTGACCTTTGGGCATGTCGATGCGAGCGTGCCGAGCCCGCAGCACAGGGCCACCGGAGATCTGTGCGGCCATCTGGTCGCCCACGACTTCCAGCATCATCCAATACCAGGTGTTCGGCTTAAGATTGAAACTGCTGGCGATCAACGTTTCGTCCTTATCACCTTTGAGCTTAGCGTTTTTGTCCTTTTGCAGAGTCAGACCCTGATTGGTTGTCGCGGTCACCCGACACACATGTCCCGTGCCTGATTTGAACGTGCCATCGTTGAAACCAAAGTGAGCCCCTTTGAGTCCGTCCGTCAGTTTGAACCGAAACAGCAGGATGCAGTCGTCTGTCCGAACCATCAACCGGCTGCTGGGAGTGCCGCCACTGTGACGTTTGTTTCCTTTGGCGATCTGCTCCTGCTGATACTCTTTGGTCGACGGCTCGCCCCTGCGAACGCCATCGACGATTGTCCAGCGAGTACCATGCAGTGGGACCCACTCCGACCGGATATCGGCCTTGTCGAAGTCGTCTTCAAAAATAACGTCGCCCGCTCGGCTGATCACCGGAGTGACATCCGGTTTCGTGTCATCCGCGACCAGTGTGACGGCGCCGAAAAGCAGAAGAAGGCCGATTCGCAGGACTGGAAGTCTGTTGATCATGAGTTGCTCTTTGAGAGAATTTCCAAGATCGTATCATCAGCCGTCGAGGTGCGGCAGCCTAGAGCGATTTTCATCGCCAGTGGCATAGGCTCGTGGGTCGGCACGCCAGCACATTTGTTTTTCCGGGAATTTTGCTCAGTGACAGCCATGTCAGGAAACAATGGCCATGACTCGATACATCATGATCGTTGTCCTGCTGTCGCATGCTTCCGCATCGGCCAGGGAATTTTACGTCGCGACCAGCGGCAGCGACGCCAACTCCGGCACGATTGAACAACCATTCGCGTCGGTTCAACGAGCTCAGGATTCTGTTGAGCCAGGCGATACCGTTTTCATCCGAGGCGGCACGTACCGGATACAGGAGTCTCAGGTTGACCACAAAGAACGTATCTGGGCAAACGTGATTTGGCTGAATAAGAGCGGCAGGAAAGGTAAGCCGATCAATCAACTACTGGGCCTATGAAAACGAACAGCCGGTGTTCGTTTTTTCTGCCGTCAAGCCGCCGCGTCTGAGAGTCCATGCGTTTTCAGTTTCCGGATCATGGCTGCACTTTAAAGGTATCGAAGTGGTTGGTGTGCAGGTGACGATTTGCGGTCACACACAGTCGATCTGCTTTGCGAATGACGGCAGTCACAATATCTACGAACGGCTGAGTCTGCACAACGGGATGGCAATCGGCATCTACGGCGTGAAGGGGGCAGACAACCTGTTCTTAAACTGCGATGCCTTCAATAACTACGATTCTGTTTCGGAAAAGGGTCGAGGTGGCAACGTGGACGGCTTCGGTTGTCATCCACCGAAGGGCGGCAGTGGCAATATCTTTCGAGGTTGCCGGGCATGGCTCAACAGTGACGACGGCTTTGACTGTATCAACGCTCATGAATCTGTCACGTTCGAAAACTGCTGGGCGTTCCGGAACGGTTACTCAACCGATTTCAAGAGTCGTGCCGATGGCAATGGCTTCAAAGTCGGAGGCTACGGATCAACGTCTGTGCGCCGGCTGCCGAATCCGATTCCGCGGCATGTCGTGCAATATTGTGTAGCGGCACACAACAAAAGCAGCGGTTTTTACGCCAATCATCACCTCGGGGGCTGCGACTGGTTTTACAACTCAGCCAGCCGCAACGGCACGAACTTCAACATGCTATGCGGGCTTGGCGACAACGTCACCGACGTTCCCGGCGATTGCCACATCCTGCGCAACAACTCAGTTTCGGCAGTCGCCGACAGGTGAGTCATCTGGAGGCCGCCGAAAACGTCACGACGAACAACCCCTTTGACTCCGATGTGCAGCTCAGCGAGAGCGACTTCCAGAGTCTCGACGAAAACCAGCTCCAGCGGACTCGACAACCGAACGGCGACCTGCCCGTGGTAACGTTTTTCCTGCTGGTGCACGCGACGGACCGAGGTGCTTTTGCACAAACAAAGTAGAATGAATGCCTGGCCAGTAATTTCACGTGGATGAATCAGTTGCCGGAATTGCTTCGTTTACAGTCCTTCGCTCACGCATCGGGTTTCCAGATGGCGTGCAGGAGGGGTTTTGAAACTGCTTCTGGCATGAAGACGCAGGGTCGGCAGTGTTCGTGGCATGCTTGTTGCTTAGCCCCTGAAGTTTTGGCCATGCCTGATCGATACGGTGCCCGGTTCATAAAATCGCGTGCTCAAGGCGACAGAAGACTTTCTTCAAAGAGCAACCATGATGAATGTGAACGAGTATTTTGACGGCAATGCAAAATCAATCGGCTTCGAGAACGAAGAGGGCCGAGCGACTGCCGGGGTGATGGCAACAGGAGAGTACGAGTTCGGGACCAGCGAAAAAGAACTCATGAAGATTGTATCGGGTGAGCTCCAGGTAATCCTGCCCGGCGGTGATGCTCCCCAGTTCTATCGCGCCGGCGACCAGTTTACGGTGGATGCCAATCGGAAATTTCAGGTCAAAGCTGTCCAGCCAACTGCTTATCTGTGTTTTTATGGCTGATGTGTTGGGACAGTGCCACGGCATGAAGATGGCGTGACGGCAACATAAGATCACGTAGGGTGCGAGCCTGCACGCACCGGTCGCTGGACGAGTCAATATGTACCGAGCCTCGGACACCGAAATCAGTGGGCCGCAGGTTCAGTCCACAGACGCCATGTCGATCGGCTCCGTCAGTGTCTTCTCGCACTGTGTCTGACTCAGTTTTTCGAATTGAAGACAGGAACAATATTTGCTGGCTCTCGTTCGGGCATGGAGCTAGCATGAGAATCCTTGCCCACTTTGCATCATCAAGCAGACTGGAGTTCCGCAGGAGCTTTCCCCACGGAGTGTCGATTGAACGCAATGCGAATAATTCTGGTTCCCGTCCTGTATGCCGTTTCGATCTTATTGATGCCGGGACCGCACAGTTGCGGTGGAGTTATCGAGAACGGTGATTTTGTCAGTCACGTCCAGAGTTTGCGTGATCTGACGTTTGATAAGAACACGGGCCTGTATGTGGCTCCCACCGATACGGAACGGAAGGACTTTGCACTGGCGGCGGCGACGTTATTATCTGGTGAGATAGCGACGGCGGAAATTCAGGCCGCCGTCGTTAACTATGAAGTTGTTCAATATACTGACAATGTTTCCAATGACGTTTACCATGGTTTAAGAGAGGTCAACAACACACCGACGCGTGGCTGGGGATCCTACTTTGTCAATCTGAGTGCCACACACGAAGCCCTGCTGGAAGCTCCGCATCCGCGATTCGACACGAATTCATGGGACGTCGCCGCTCGCGCGTTTCGTGATTCGGATTCTCGAGGCTTCATGATGGCCGGGGCCCATCGCAACGCGAATGGTGTTGGGACGGCTGACGTAGCTCACCTTTCGGAATCGATATTCCAGGAGGTGCACAAGGTCTGGATTGGCGGATCGGCGGAACGAACGGCCTATTCAATCCACGGGTTCGATCTGGACAAACACGCTTCGTTTCCCACAGACACTGATGCCGTGCTGTCAAGCGGGACTGGCATGGTGTCCACGTTCGTTAATACACTGGACGATCAACTGAACGCGGCCGGTTTCCTGAGTTATGCCTACAACACGTTTGACGCCAACGACGCGGCGAACGTCGCCGTAAACGAGCTGGTCGTCGGCACTACGTTTTCTTCGCTGGGCGGCACCACGAACAAGCAAGGTGTCTATTCACGCGGCCTGGGCGGGCAGTTCGTTCATGTTGAGCTCGAACAGAGTATTCGCTTTGACGAGTCCAACCGTATCATCGCTGCCGGAGCCATCGCGTCCGCCATCACAGCCGTGCCGGAACCATCCTCCATCGTGCCGTGTGCTCAGTGATGGTGGCCGCATGGTTCAAACGAAAATACCTCCGCCGAACTGCCTGCCGCGATCTCGCATTCCGTCCATGTGCGCTGGCGCGCAGGCCTAATTCAGTGACTGGGAAAACAGCCACTGACAGACGCCCTCTTCTTTCTGCGCCAGACCCGACGCGGAAGCGTGGTTTGTTCCGGGAAAAATGGTCGTTTTTACTTTCGTCGATCCGAGATCCCGGAGCGCCTTTTCCAACGCGGGAATCCCTTCAACGCGTGGTCTCGAATCTCGATTGCCCACCATCGCCCATGGTCTCGATCCTGCTCAGATCCGGAATAAAGCCCATCGGCACAATGGCCGCAAACCGCGGCGGTGAGTGCATGGCTCATGCCCAGGTTCCTTTGCCGCCCATGCAGTAAATTCGCTTCATATCGATGTCAGGATTTTCACTGAGAATGTAGTCCAGCATCTTGTCGAGCGACGCAGAATCTCATCCGCGGCCGGTTTGTGGGACCGGCAGCATGGTCTCATACGGGTTGTCCTCAGGCTTCAACAACCGCTTCGCTTCGCCCATCCACTTCTTGTTCTCGATGTTCCGGTTGCCTCCTCCGAAGCCCTGAAGGGAAATGATCAGAGGTATCTTATCCGACTTCTTATTGACTGGCTGATACAGCAGAGCACTGGGCTCAAGCTGCTCAAAAATTGCCGCTATGTCTTCGGGGACTGTCACCACTTCAACGTTAAGAATTCCACGAACGACGTCATTTCGTCTTCCCTTGCCCTGTTTGTTTCGCTCCTGGGCGTCCACAGGAAGCGTAATGAGAAGCACGGTCGTGGTGAGAAGAATGTTGAGATGATTCATAGGTCACGGTCTTCGATTCAATTTAGTCGTAGGAAACCGACAGCGGGCAGCCGCTGGTCTGCACACTATCTTTGGAGTATCGAATACTTGTCCATTGATCCGCGATAGGGAGTCGAACCTCCATCCATTCCCATGTTTTGGGGAGGGCCGGGCGGATCGTGAGTTGTTGGTCGGGGACGGAGTACTTCAATCCGGCAAGTCCCTCCAGGTAGAGCAAGATTTTTCCTGCGTTGAAATTGGAATATTGATCGCCGAAAAGAGTGAGATCCCGTTTGTATGCTTCAGGTGCGACCGGAATCTGCCATTCTTCGTGATAGTTGTAGTTGGCCAGATGGTCTACAGTCAGCTCCGTCGCCTTGTCGACCAGCCTCTGACGGAACATTCCGTCGAGGGTGAAATAGGCAGTATCGGGTGTGTAACCGAACGAGTGATCGACATTTGTCTTGAAGGTTTTCATCGACTGCCTGGACATCGCCAGCGGGAAAAACTTTCCGTAGAATCCCTTCTCTCGATCGACGGCCCATGCTTCGACCATCGCTTTGGCATATTCGTTCGGGAAGTAGGGAGACCGCATGGCCCAGAATCCGTTCGTCATGATCATGCCATTGTTCGGGGCTGCGAAGTAGTTGGCTACTCCGTTGACCTCCCAGCGCTGCTCGAACATTTCACGGATATGTTCCGGCTCACGCCGAATCAATTTCCGCCAGCGCTTTACGTCAGTTTCGTTGCCGGTGAGCCGAGCCATTTTCTCGAGCGTTTTGGCAACCTCGAACTGGTTCATGGCGAAAACAGAAAACTGTTTTTGAAAGAGTTTTTCGAAATGATCTTCGTAACACTCCTTTAGAAAACCAACGTCTCCTGTGTGTTCGTAAATCTGCCAGGCTCCCAGGACGTGCTCGGAAGTTTCCCCGCCGTAAGCGCCGCTGTGCCACGAAATTCCTTTGTTGTCAGAAATCATCCGCAAACCACTCGGCAGTTCACGGTAGCGGCCGTTCTTCGTGAGGTGTTTCCACGTAAGAACGTTGCCGTAGGCGTATCTGGGTTTATCGGTCGTCCATGCACCGACTTTGATTTGAAAAGCGGAGTCGTAGCGGTGCATGCCGAGGAAATTATTGACCGCTGTCTGAGTATGATTCTCCAGCTCCCAGCCTTTGCCGACGTCGATGTAGTACATCAGGTACAGCGACCAAAGGTAGTAGTAGATATCCACGAACTTTTCATCGGGGCAGCGAAACCACGGGATTTCTTCGTTGAGCTGGCGATTCAATTCGGCGGTTCTGGCGGAAAGCCACAACTCGTGACTCTGAATGACTTCCCCCGCGGATTCGATGGCAACTTTGGGGTCATCGTGCATCGCCCAGGAAACGGTCGTTCCTTCGCTGTCGCAGGGAACAGAAAACGTATAGTGATGGACGCCTTGCTGATCACGCGTGGTGGTTGCCGATTCAGCGATATCGCGGGAAGCACTTAAAACCGTTGTCATGCCCGAGTAAACACACGGCCCGATTCGTTCGCCACCATCAGGGTCGGGCCGGCTTCTCACCGTTCCACCCTCTGATACAACGATTGCATTGTTCCGCGTGTCCAGCTTGATTGCAGCGGACGACGAAACGCTGTTTCGATGGTAGAAACTGTGCCCGGAAAACCTGAGTGTCACAGGTCTTGACGCGGTGATGACGGATGCAGCTGCGTCATTAGCAGCGATGAACTTTTCTTCTCTCAGAGTGACGCCACCCAGTTCGTACTCGCATATCATTTTGTCCGGCCGCCAGCGCATGCTTTTCGGCGTGGGGTGTTTGTAGGTTTCCCCATCGACAATGACGCTGCCGTACAGGACTCGGGTGTCCTTGTAAAACTCCCACCCGTGGAAATCGTTGCCGGTTCCGGTGTGTTCCGTTCCGGCGATTTCGCTTCTTAGCAGGCCAACTCCTCGGCTCCGCAGATCGTGGTGAAACGGGTGAGTCAGACCGATCGTTTCGTCTTCGGTCAACTGCCAGCTGGCGTGAAAACCGCCCACATAGTAGGTGACGTTTCCGGCCATAAAGCCGTGCTTTCTTCCCTGGATCTCCTGTTCGAGTCGTTTGCAGTAGTCGGTGAACTTTGGCTTTTCGTCAGCGACAACATCACCGATCGTGAAGTGCCCGAGGACAAACATCCCGAGGACGAACCACCACTGTCTGCTTTGTTTGCTTAATGTCTTCATTGCGAAAAAGAGTAAAAGAGGGCACCGGTCACGGATCATCGTTGCTGACAGAGCATGTGTTTCACTGCTGTTTCTGAATTTTTATTTCGTCCAGTGTAAGACGCGAGTCGTCATTGACGTCTTTCCGTTTGAATTGTCTTGTCAGCGCGGGCACATTGCGATTTTTTGGGTTGCCGATGTACTCCTGAAGCGTAACGAACCCGTCTTTGTTTGCATCACGTCGCTGAAAGATTGTTTCCGGACCGGGACGTTTGTCGGGGCGCTTTGGTGAATCCACTTGACCCTTCGCTTTTGGATCGTACGCCGGGTTTCGGACTGGAACGGCGGCCTTCGTACGGGCAAGGTAGTTTTCAATTTTCACATCCAGCTGCCTGACGAGGTCCGGATGCAAGGCAGCGACGTTGTTCGACTCACCGATGTCCTGGGCCAGGTTGTAGAGTTCAAACCGATCTGCGCCGTCGGTTCCATCACCGTGGAACCGAATCAGTTTCCAGCCTCCTTGTCGAACGTACGTTGACGGGATTGTTTCAGGCTGCGGAAAGTAGTTAGGCACGAAGCAGACAAGTGACTCGCGCAGACCTCGCTGGCCATGCAACGCAGCCGTCTGGCTGACGCCATCGAAACACAGGTCGGCAGGTTGGGTGATTTGCAGCATTTCGATCAGCGTGGGATACCAATCCGTACTGCTGAGCAATGCATTTGACCTGCTTCCTGGCTGCGTCTTGCCAGGCCATACGACGGCACAGGGCACGCGCGTGCCACCTTCGTAGATCGTGGCTTTGCCGCCTCGCAGTGGTGCGTTGCTGGTTGGTGGAATGCCGTCGACTCGGCTGTACATGTTGCCGCCGTTGTCCGAGAAGAACACAATGATGGTATTGCCGCTCAGCTTCTGCCGGTCGAGCGTGTCGAGCAGCAGTCCGACGGCATCGTCGAGGCTTTCCACCATCGCGCCATAAACAGGGCATTGTTGTGTATATCGCTGGCGGCCTGCCTGCTGAGCGATTTCATCCGCCGGCCGGCTGCCTGCAGTGCGTGAGGCCAGTTTCTCTACGTACTTATCGACCAACTCTTGTTTGCCATCGAACGGCGCGTGAACAGAGAACGCCCAGTAATTCAGAAAGAACGGTTTATCTTTGTTCTTCTCAATGAACGAGACGGCTTCATCCGCCATCCGGTCTTCAATATGTTCGTCCGGCACACTCGGGTCGAAATCCAGTGAGTCGGGAAATTTCCATGGCGCGACATAAGCGCCTGCCGGGCCAGGTCCCCACCAATGCGGTACGTCGACGTCAAATCCGTGCTGCTGTGGTGAGTGCGGTTCCCTGCCCAGGTGCCACTTGCCAAAGTGACCGGTGACGTAACCAGCGGCGTTGATCGTCTCGGGCAGAGTGACGTATTCTGTATCGAGTCGAGAAACACTTTGAGGAGTAAGAACTTTCAGGTCAGGCCTCGCTCGTTCGGGAAGCTTCTTTTCCAGAATCACGCCGGCCATATGTCCGGCCGCGCCCGTGAATCCGGTCCGAGCCGGATCGAGCCCCGTCATGATGCTGCACCGCGTCGGCGAGCAAAGTGGATGAGCTGTATAGGCGTTGGTGAACAGCATCCCCCGGTTTGCAAGACGCTGGATATTGGGAGTTTCGTACAAGCTGGTTGTGCCGTACAGTGTTGTGTCGCTCCAGCCGAGATCGTCAGCGAGGATGAACACCAGATTCGGGCGATCCACAGCCCTGAGCGCACACGGTGCAGTCAGAAATGCCAGAAGAATTACAAGTCTGGATACCATATGAACTCTCCACGTATGAGCCGTAGACACGGCGGTTACAATACTGCCCTGCATCTGCCTGATGCGATTGCCGCAGGGAAAACTCTGAAGAAATCCAAATACAGTAAAAGGCAGCAGGCGGACCGAAATGAAACTCCTGGGATCGAATTGGTCGTTGTAGTCCCAGGCCGGATTGCGTGACCCGAGCGGTTTCCATTGCGGTGAGATCATCCTCGCGGACCAGAGATGGCAGGATCTTTTTCGCTGTGGAATAAATGAAACTACAAACGTCTTAAACCAAATTCTGCAGGCGGGTTTCACGTTTTGTTCCCAAAACTTCGAAACTCCAGGCGAACAAGCGTGTTCAAGCTCTGAGTAGCTGGAGCAATTTACGAAAACATGTGGCTCGTTCGGGCTCGTGGGAAGCACACATTGTAGGCCAGAAAACGTTTTTTGCGGCCCTGAATCAGCGTCATACGCTGTAGTAGCAGCAAGCGAAGATTCCTGCTGACAATCGCTGACAATCGCTGACAAACACTCTTTTCTGCAGACCAGCCATCCTTCTCAGGGTTTAGTTCCAAATGAATACATCGCGATACCGGTACTTACTTTGGGCGATCGTGCCTTTGACAACGGTGCTGGGCACGCCCTCATCGGATCTGGCGGCTCAGCCTCCGGGTGGTCCGAATGCACCGGACACCAAACTGGTCGACGAATTCGACGCCAATGATGATGGTTGGTTAAATGGCGAAGAACGAAAGGCCGCGCTGGCTGAACTGCAGTCCATGCAGGCAGAACGAGGCGACAGACGCGGGGGACCTGGAGGCAGACGCGGGGGACCTGGAGGCAGGCGCGGCGGGCCCGGAGGTCGGGGCGGTCCAGGAGGCAGCAGCCGGCCGGCCGGCCGGCCGGGACCGGAAGTCTCACCAGCAGACGTAGAAGTTCACGGTGACGCGGGGCTCTATGACACAAACGTACTTCGGACTCTGTTCATCGAGTTTGAGGATGAAAACTGGGAAGAACAGATGGCGGCCTTTAAGCCGACCGATGTCGAAATCCCTGCCACGTTGAGGGTTGATGGCATAACGTACCCGCAGGTAGGCATGAGCTTTCGAGGCTCATCTTCGTTCTTCATGATTCCGTCCGGAAGTAAACGCTCGCTGAATCTGTCCATCGACTTCATCGATGAAGATCAGCGTCTTTACGAATACAAATCGTTGAATCTGCTCAACTGCAACGGTGATGCGTCGATGATGAGTTCGTTACTTTATTCGCACATTGCCGGCCAGGAAATTGCAACACCGAAAGTAAACTTTGTAAAGGTGGTGATTAATGGTCGCAGTTGGGGTCTGTATGCCAACTCACAACAGTTCAACAAGGACTTCGTGAAGCAGAACTTCGACACGAAGAAAGGGGCTCGCTGGAAGGTCAGTGGGAACCCCAACGGAGATGCCGGCCTGCGGTACCTGGGCGATGAGCTTGAGCCCTACCGACAACGGTTTGAAATCAAATCAAAGGACAAAGAAGAGCCGTGGCACGACTTAGTCAGTCTTTGCAGACTTCTGAATGAAACCGCGCCCCAGGACATGGAAACGGCGCTAAGCCCCGTGCTCGATCTGGACGGTGTCTTGTGGTTCCTCGCCGTTGACGTCGCTCTCGTCAACAGCGACGGCTACTGGACCCGTGCCAGCGACTACAACATGTACCAGGATAAAGACGGCATGTTTCATATCCTGCCGCACGACATGAACGAAGCTTTCCATGACCGACAGGGCAGAGGTCCAGGTGGACCGGGCGGCCCCGGTGGACGTCCACCGGGTTTTGGCCCACCGGGTTTTGGGCCGCCGGGTTTTGGGCCGCCCGAGGGTAATTCGCGTAACCGTCGGACACCTGATGGTCCGCCAAATGCAAACGACCGTCCGCGCGATGACCAGCGGCGCAGAGGCGATGGGCCACAAGGCGCGCGAGGACCGCGCGAACAGGGGCCGGGCGGGCGTGGTCCGCGACCAAGTGTGGATCTGGATCCTCTGGTGGGTATCGACAGTGATCGCTTTCCATTGCGAAGCAAGCTGCTGGCCAATGAGACTCTGCGCACGCGGTATCTTCAATACGTGCGTCTGATCGCGACCAAGTACCTGAACTGGGAACATCTTGGACCTCGTGTCGCGTCAGCACGAAAGTTGATCCAGGCAGAAGTAGAAGCTGATACACGAAAACTGACCACTGCCGAAGCCTTTCAGCAGGCGACTGACAATCGCGACGGGGAGTTAAGAAAGTTCTGTGAAGGCAGAGCTGACTATCTGCGTGGATTGGACGTAATTAAACAGCTTCCCAGGGAATTGGTCGAGCTGCCGTCAAATGAGTAGGTCTTAGGTACAGCCGAACGTTGCCAGGCTCACTGCCTGGCCGGCCCGTCTTGCTGTGATTTGGGCGGAATTCCATCGCCGAGAGGCGGCCGGTCAACCAGCTGCATCTTTATGTGCGGGTTGATGCAGGCGAACCGCACGAGTTGTTCGTCACGGTCAACAGGTTGGCAACTCGTTTTACTGAGTTCGCTGGTTACAAGCCGACAGACAAGTCGATCGCCTGGCATCCAATGCTGACGGATCTGGCGTCACTTGGAAAAGCTGCAGAGAACCCGTGGCGCAAAGCGATTCCAGGGGCGCAAGACATTCGTCTCCAGACGGGAACGAACCTGACGTTTGCCCGTCGTTCGTTGCGAGTGAAGGCTGGTGAGCCGATCAAATTTACATAGGTGAACCCGGATGTCGTTCCGCACAACTGGGTGCTGGTGAAGCCTGGCTCACTGGAGAGCGTTGGGAAATTGTCTAACCTCCTCGTTGCGAATCCCGACGCATTCGCAAAACACTACGTTCCTGAATCTGACGACGTGCTGGTCCATACGAATGTCGTGGATCCTCGCACTGGAGTTCCCCAAGAAAAGTAGGTGCTCAAGAAGTGTGGTAGAGTCGTCACCACAAGGAGCGTAGATTACGTCGAAGCACGCGAAGAGTTCAGGCGTTAACGCTGGTAAGGTTTTCAATCAATATAGCGACGATTTTCGTCGAGACGCGGTTGCGATGATCGAGTCGCCAAGACTTTCGGTAATTCTTGGTCAACCGAAACTCTCGGTGAGTTTCGCTACCGCAAAAATGGTTGACTCAGAAAGACCTATTAAATATGAGACCACCAATCGCACCGCTGATGTGGGCTCTTTGTCTTGCTTCAGCGTCGTACTACACCCATGAAGCTGCTGGCGACAAACCATCCGAGAAATCGGGCAGTCCGAACGTGATCGTCATCATGTCGAATGACATGGGTTATTCCGATCTCGCTAAATTTGGAAAGTCAGAGATCTCCACGCCGAACATTGATCGTTTGGCAAATGAAGGGGCAAGCTTTACCAACGCCTATGTGACCGCGCCGATCTGCGTGGCGTCGCGGATGGGCCTCCTGTCCGGCCAGAATCAACAGCGATTCGGCGTCTATGACAACATCTACGGTGAAGAACGCGTTCGCCTTTTCCTTCAGCAGACGCTCCTGCCGGCCGTGTTTCAAAAAGCAGGTTACCGGACGGGCCTGGTCGGCAAATGGTATCTCAACGGAAACAAGAAGGCGCAATATGAAACAGGAGCCCCCCCCAGCGCGGATTCGATGAGTTCGTCGGCATTCGCGGCGGAGACTCGCCCTTCTGGAAAGGCACCCCGGTCTATCGCAAGAGCGAGTCCGAGGCCTTCCCGGCACCCGAATACCTGACTGAATTCTGGGGCACCGAAGCCTGTGCCTTCATCGACCGGAGTCAGTCCCAGCCCTTCTTCCTCTACCTCGCTTTCAATGCGGTCCATTCGCCCATGCACGCTCTCGATGGCGACCGGGAAAAGTTCCCCAAGGTCGAGGACGAGAATCGCCGCACTTATGACGGCATGCTGCTAGCGCTGGACCGCAGCATCGGCCGCGTGCTCGATCGACTGGATCAGCGCAGCATCGCCGACAACACCATCGTTGTTTTTCTTAATGACAACGGCGGCGGTGGCAGCACTTCCCTTTACGCCGCACACTCGCGCAACTTCGCCAACAACCTGCCGCTGCGCGGACACAAGTTCGACGTTCTCGAGGGAGGCGTTCGCGTGCCCATGATCCTGCGCTGGCCTGGGATGGTGCCCACGGGAGAAGTCTACGGTGAGGTGGTCTCCGGTACCGATGTGTTTCCCACGCTGGTGAAAGCCGTGGGCCTGGCCATGCCTGCAGCGCAGCCGACCGACGGCGTCAACCTACTGCCCTGCCTTGTGGGTAAGAATGACACCAAACTCCACGAATGGCTCTGCTGGCAGAATCGCAGCTGGCTTCCAAAAAAGAAGGGTGCCTTTGTCACGCCCACTCGGAACGTTCACAACAGCGCCATCCGAAAAGGGGACGGGAAACTCGTGCGGCTAAACGAAACGATCGGATCGAAGGCTCCAACACCCGCTTGGCAGCTCTACGACTTGAAGAAAGACATCGGTGAGCGTCACGATATCGCTGGGAAGCACCCGGAGGTCGTCGATGATTTGGGCGGCTTGTTCGATGAGTGGCGGGCCACAATGCATCCGACGATTGAATAGTTGAAACGATCGGGGAGTCAGGAAATGAAAGAGATGGCGCCGATCCAGAAGGCAACGCCAACAATCCTCCGCGAAGGAAGTAGGCTAAATAGCCACAGGATTAGCAAGGGTAACCAACCATGAAAATTCGAATCCTTATTGCCCTCGGCCTGTTTGCCGCGCTGCCGACCTGGGGCGAGGCAAAGGCGACCGGCCGGCCCAATATCATTTTCGTCTTGTGTGACGATCTGGGCGCCGGTGATCTCGGGGTGCTTTGGCAGAATGGGCGCAAGGGGAACCAGAAGTTTTCGACGCCAAACATGGATCAATTTGCCAATGAGGGCATGATCCTTAGCCGTCATTACTCTCCGGCCCCGTCATGCATGGCATCCCGGACATCTCTGATGACGGGCAGGCATTCGGGGCATAGTGCCAGACGCAATTTCCAGTTCGATGCCGAAATACCCAATGGCCACACTCTGGGTTCAGTACTAAAGAAGGCGGGGTATGCCACTGCTGCGATTGGGAAGTGGGGAATGGCAGGTGGTCCACACCAACTGAGCATCCAACCGGTTCGCGGCGATCGTTCTCCCAAGACCAATCCATCACACCCTACGCTCCGGGGCTTTGATTATTTCTTCGGTTACACGGCCCATCGAGACGCTCATTATCACTATCCCCAACTGGGCAACCGTCCGCTGTACGATGGGTTCATCGACCAGACGGATCGCCTGGCGAAGTGCTATTCAACGGATCTGTTCACCGCCCGCGCCAAGAAGTGGATAGTCGACCACCAAAGGACCCACCCCAAGCAGCCGTTCTTTACTTATCTTTGCTATACGGCGCCGCATGCAGGACTGCGTATTCCCACTTCGTCTCACCTGACGGCCGTGGGCAATTATCCTGCGGGCGGTGGATTGGACGGAGGCGTGCAGTGGCTTGATGATGCTGTCCATGGCCAGATCAATACGGCCAAAGGCGCGGTCGACAAGGGGATGCATCCTGAGGTAGCTTGTGCTGTCGGAGATGACGGGCAACCATGGCCGGACTATGCCCGACGCCACGCCACCATGGTTCGACGCCTTGATGATGCACTTGCCGATTTGATTCAGCTACTCAAGGATCTGAAAATCGATGACCGCACACTCGTAGTCCTGACATCCGACAATGGGACACTTCGTGAGGCTGGCCTCGACAAAGTGGGTTTTTACCAGCCCGATTATCTGGACACTTATGGTCACTACGATGGCATCAAGCTGGACCTGTGGGAAGGCGGAGTCAGAATGCCCACCATTGTCCGCTGGCCTTCTATGATTCAAGCGGGAAGCGAATCGACGGCCCCTTCTCAGTTTCATGACTGGATGGCGACGTTCTGTGATCTGTCTGGTATTCCCGTCCCAGCGGCCAGCGACGGCGTTTCCATGGTCCCCACGCTGACCGGCCAGGGCGAACAGCCTCGGGGCATCGTCTATTCCGAGTTCCTTTCCCCTTTAAAAACGCCGAACTTTATGAAATTCGAAGCGGCGCGGCGCGGCCGACCACGGGGGCAAATGCAAAGCGTGCTGATCGGCGACTACAAGGGCGTTCGCGTGAACATCAAGAATCACCAGAGCGATTTTGAAGTCTATCACACGCTGAACGACCCTAAGGAAACGACGGACCTCGCCGGCAAACCCGGCGCACCAACCCAGCAAGAATTCCAGGCCGCGGTGCTCCGCTCACGTCGTAGCGACGTTTTCGCGAAACGGCCTTATGACGACGCGTTGATTCCTGCATTGGCAGAACGACCAACTCGTCCGGGTTTGATGCGCAAAGACTACCCCGGCAACTTCGATTGGGTGCCGCAGCTCGACCAACGAGAGCCTTCCGGGCAGAAGGTGGTGAGTGGGATGGCCTCAACATCCGGAGCACAGCAGTTCATTGGGTATCTACGCGTGCCGAAGAGCGGCGTGTACCACTTTACACTGACCACAAATGGCAAGGCTGTTGTGCGACTGCACGACGCCCTGTTGATCGACGCCGATTCGCAATACACAGCGGGTTCCAAGGCTCTGTCAGGCGACATCGCCTTGCAGACAGGCCTTCATCCTCTTCGGATCAATTATCTGGCTGGTACGGATGCCGCAGCGGTGACTTTGGAGTGGCAGGTTCCCGGCGAGAAAATGAAACTAATTTCGCAGGCTCAGTTCTGCGTCAAAAAAGGCATTAAGGATGAACCTGGCGTCACTACTCTTTTCAACGGGAAGGACCTCACCGGTTGGGAGGGGAGCAAACAATACTGGTCAGTGAAAGAAGGAAGCATTGCCGCGAAGTCGACAAAGGATATTCCACGGAACGAGTTTCTGTGGTCCGCTACGGAAGTGAAGGACTTCTATCTGGCTGTCAATGTCAGACTTGCGCCGCACAACCGAAACGGCGGAATACAGTTTCGTTCAAAGCCGAACAACAGAGGGAGCCGAGCGATAGGCTACCAGGCGGACATGGGACATGCCGCCGGACACGGCAACCTGTGGGGCCGGTTATATGAAGAGGATGGACGTGGAAAACTCGATTGGAACACGCACGGTGCCAAAGCGGTCAAGCCAGGCGAATGGAATCGTTACGAGATTCTTGCTGTCGGACATCGGATCTGGACCGCAGTCAACGGCATTCTTTGCACGGCGATCGAAGATCCTTCCGGCGATTTGTCTGGCCGACTCGGGCTGGGACTCAGCGGAGGTCCGGTGCAGACAGTGCAGTACAAAATCCTCGCTTTCTCGCATGATCCTGCTGTAACGCTGGCGGGACTCAATGAAACGCAACTCATCGCAAAGCTGAGGAAGCCTGGAACGAACGAGTTAGTCAATGCGGACGACTTCGCTGCCGCGCGAAAGGCTGCTGCTGCATTTCGTATTCCCAAGGGCCTTTCGGTTGATGTTTATGCTGCCAAGCCGCAACTGACCAATCCGGTTGCCATCTGCCTCGACGAGCAGGGACGTGTCTACGTCGCCGAAGACCATCGTTTCCTCGCAGGTACGCCAGAGAATCGTAGTCACAGTTTCATGCTGGAGGATGACCTGCAACTCACAACGCTTGAGGACCGGTTGGCGATGCAGAAGAAGTGGGCCCACAAGTTCGACAAAGGCTTCGACTGGTTTACTCAGACATCCGACATCGTGCGGCGTTTGGAAGATAAAGATGGCGATGGCCAGGCCGATGAGTCGCTTGTGTTTGCTGCTGGCTTTGACAGTCCACTCGACGGGCTGGGTTCCGGCCTGATCGCGCGCGATGGCAAGGTCTGGTACACATGCATCCCCAACCTTTGGTTGCTGGAAGATAAGAACGGTGACGGCAAGGCCGAACACAAGGAATCGCTGCTGAGGGGTTTTGGCGTCAATGCCGCCTTCTATGGCCACGACCTGCACGGGTTGGTGTGGGGAGTCGACGGCAGGTTGTACTTTTCCGTCGGCGACCGTGGTGCGCACGTTGTGACCAAGGAAGGCACGACGATTTCCAATCCGCGACGAGGCGCCGTCTATCGCTGTAATCCGGATGGGACGGAGCTGGAACGGATTCACCAGGGACTCCGCAACCCGCAGGAATTGGCGATCGACCAGTACGGAAATATGTTCGCCGACGACAATAACTGCGACAAAGGCGATCACTCGCGACTGGTCTACGTCGTTCCCGGCGGTGACAGCGGCTGGAACATGGCTTACCAGACCATCGCCAAACCCTATCTGACGGGGCCGTGGCATGCCGAAGGGATGTGGCATCTTAAGCACGAACTGCAGCCCGCTTTCATCGTTCCGCCGGTGGGAAAAATTGGTGCGGGACCTTCGGGCTTTGTGTTCTCGTCGGGGACGAGTTTACCGGCTCGCTACCGCAACCACTTCTTCTACTGCAACTACAAGGGCAACGTCGGCGGTATCGAATCATTCGCAGTCAAGCAACAAGGGGCAAGCTTTGCGATTGCTGACCATCACGACTTCTGCAAGCCGATCAAAGCCAGCGACGTTGATTTTGGTTACGACGGAAAGATGTATGTTGCCGATTATCCAACGAGTCCCTGGAAGAGAGAGCAATCCGGGGGGCGGATCTATACGATCGTCGACAAGGCTCGTCTACGCCAACCGGTGATTGCCGAAACACGTTTGCTATTTCAAAAAGGCTTCCGTCATCGAACGACAAAAGAACTGGCGTCGTTGCTCTATCATGACGATATGCGAGTTCGCCTTCGTGCGCAGTTTGCGCTGGCTGAACGCGGAAACGCGTCGGTAGAGGTCTTTTCACAGATAGCCACCCGTGATGAAAACCAGCTGGCACGACTTCACGCAATCTGGGGTCTGGGTCAGATTGAACGAACTGCTCCAACTTCTAAAACCCTTGCCCCCGTCATCGCTCTGTTGAAAGACGAAGACAGCGAAGTCCGCGCTCAAGCGGCGCGCGTATTGGGCGATGCTCATTTCAAGCCCGCCGCCGCTGCGATTGTGAACCTGTTGGCGGATGAGACTCCGCGAGTTCGCTTTTTTGCGGCTTTGGCATTGGGATCATTGGAATCCAAAGATGCTGGCGATCGAGTCATTTCGATGCTCCGCGAAAACGATGGGAAAGATCGCTACCTCACGCATGCGGGCGTCGTAGCATTGGAGCTAATCGGAGATCGCGAATTCGTACAGCAGTGGGCCGGCGACAAGTCGGCGGCAGTTCGAATGGCAGTGTTACTTGTGCAACGTCGCTGGTCCGATTCGCGCATCGCTCAGTTCCTGGACGACGCCCGGTTGGAGATTGTCACCGAGGCCGCGCGAGCGATCAATGACCTGCCGCTGACGACGGGTCGAGACAAACTCGCGAATCTGGCGGAGCGATTCAAAAACGCGTCCGGGGAGAATGTTGTGCCTCTCATGCGGCGGATTATCAACGCCAACCTTCAGTTGGGCAGTCGCACCAATGTAGAAGCGGTGATCGGCATCGCAACCAGCGTTAAACAGTCAACAGTCATCCGCACGGAAGCAGTCTCCGCTCTGTCTTCCTGGCAGGACCCGACAAAACGTGACCGCGTCACCGGTTTCTGGCAACCCGTCGCCGCTCGTGACCCGTCCACGGTTCGCGATGTTGTTCAGCGCACAGCATCAAAACTTCTCGCGACTTCGCCGCCTGATCTCCTGGTAGATGTCACGAAACTGCTGACGGCGCTCGATGTAAAAACAGACGATCACGCGTTCGCTGCCTGGGTTGCCGACTCCAACCGCTCCTCCGACGTACGCATCGCCGCGCTTCGCCTGCTGGAGAACCGGAAGTATGGCAATCTTTCGGAGATCATTGACACGCTGCTTGTTACGGATAACGCGGAACTACGCGCTGAGGCACGCGACCTGTTGGCAAGCAGAGACGAAGCCCGCGCCACATCGATCTTTTTAAAGCTGTTGGACGATCAGAACAGCGGAGTCACCGAAAGGCAACGAGCGATCGCTTCGCTCGCACGTTTGAAATCGCTCGCTGCTGGCGAAACACTGGACAATTGGGCCGGACGTCTTGGTCAGGGCAAGGCACCTGCCTCACTGCAGCTCGACTTGATCGAGGCGTTCACGGCGTCGCCCAACGCATCGCGTGTGATGGCGATGCGCCAGTTCAATGCTTCCGCCGACGAGGCTGATCCGCTTTCCGCCTACCGTGTTGCACTGACTGGAGGCAATGCAAAGATTGGACGCGACATTTTTGTCGGTCATGTCTCTGCACAATGCATTCGCTGCCACAAAGTCGATGAGCACGGCGGCACGGCGGGACCGGATCTGTCAAAAGTTGCCAGTCCGGAACGGAACCTCGATCGTCGACATCTTCTGGAATCAATCGTGTTACCCAACGCAAAGATCGCCAAAGGCTTCGGCACGGTCACGATCGTTTTCGACAGTGGAAAAGTCGTCGCCGGCACAATCAAAGCCGAAGACGCAGCGACGCTGACACTTGTGACTCCGCAGAACAAGACGATCCGTATCGATCGCGACAACATTGACGAACAGACAGCCGTCATCTCTGCCATGCCTGAGATGACAAAGAATCTCACGCTCCGCGAAATCCGTGACCTCGTCGAATATCTCGCCACCCTGGGGAAGAACAAACAGCCATCGCACGATTCAAACCAGGAAGATGAAGCTTGACTATCTAGCCACAGCGGTGTCCCAGACGCGGCAAGTGCCAGACGGGGAAATCAACCAATACTGACGCTCTGTTATTTCGTCGAGGAGTCTCTACCAAATGAAACCATATGGTTCCTTTGTTCCAACAGATCATCAGGCCCTACTGCTCCTGATCGGCCTGATGCCTGGCTGTGAGCTTTGTGCTAAGGAACCTGCGGCCAGGAGCGTCAAACCCAACACCGTGTTAGACTCAGAAGCAGAACTCGGAATGCCGAACCCGGCAGATTCTGAGTCCGAGGCTGCTGTTGATAATGGCCTCACTCGTTTCAAGAATCGATTTCCTTCGCCCGCCCCCAATCCGAAAGTGAAAACGAAAATTGAGCTGGTCAAAAACGCTCAAGGGTTGTTGGTGCGATCGGAGAAAAGTTACCAGGAGGCTCAGGACCACGTCGCGCGTTACCTCGAGGACGCCTATCTGAAACAACTGAGGGAATATTATCCAAAGCAGAAGGATGTTCAGGTCAAGGTAGCCAATAGGCCAGCTGCTGAAGGGTTACTTATTCACGAGAACCTTATCTATGCTCGCTGGGGGAATCGAGCGATGGTTCTCGATCTCTACTTGCCGGCCAGGCACGACGGCCTCCGGCCGGTTGTGATTTGGGTCCATGGGGGAGGTTGGCGATGGGGATCGCATCGGACCTATCGTTCCGCTGCCATGAAGCTGGCCAAGCGAGGGTTTGCAACGGCCTGTGTGGAATATCGATTGGCTGGCGAAGCGACTTTTCCCGCGGCGGTCTATGACGTGAAGGCGGCGACGCGCTGGTTGCGGGCACATGCCGCGAAATACGATGTGGACCCAACGCGCATCGGAATCACGGGCGGCTCCGCAGGTGGCAATATTGCCGTTCTGACCGCCGTTACCTTTGGCGACAAACGATTTGAGGGCCCGGGCAATCATCTCGACCAATCGAGCGAAATTCAGTGCGTGGTTTCACTGTACGGCGCGATGAGTTGGACCGCACGACAATGGGCTGGCAGTCATCAGCCACCTGAGCTGCATCGTGAAACTACGCCCGATTTCCACATCATGAACGGATCGCCCTTGCCACCGATCCTGTTTCTGAATGAATGGGACCGCAGATCTGACCGGCGCTGGGGCGCCGACACGATGCAATGGATCAAGAAGAATAAGACGACTCACCCAGCTAAGCTGGGACTGTTCAACGCTCCTCATGCGTTTATCCACTTTGAGCCCCATCAAGACCAGGCCGTGCAGATCCTGGCCACGTTTTTTGGCGAGCATTTGCCGGCGGTCGAATCGGAATGAAGAAAACAATGTTAATGAAAATGAAGCTCGTGAGATTGCCAATCACAGCTACCGTTTTGATTGTGTCACTGGCTTTGGTTACGTTTGCCGCGACGACGTCACGCGCGCAAGGAATAGCTGACAAGCCCAATGTCATTATCATGTTTATTGATGATCTGGGCTGGAAGGACCTGGGCTGTTATGGATCTAAGTTTTACGAAACGCCGAACATTGATCGACTGGCCGAAAATGGCGCCATGTTTAACAGGGCCTACAGTTCATGCAATGTCTGCTCGCCGACCCGTGCTTCATTGATGACGGGCAAGTACCCCCCAAAGGTCGGCTTTACCGATTTCCTTCGGCCGGACAAGCCTAGCGGCAGCAACAGTGCCGCAACTCATATACCGGCCGGCGAAACCACGATCGGCGAAGCCTTCCAGCAAGCGGGCTACCGAACGGGTTATATTGGCAAATGGCATGTCGGTTCCGAGAAGATTGGCATGCCGCAGCAGCATGGCTTCGATTGGCAAACGGCAACGGCCAAGCATGGTTACCCCGCTTCCTATTTCTTTCCCTACAAAAGGCAAAGACCTTCCACCGGTGATGTGCCTGACCTTGAGGACGGCAAGCCGGGTGACTACCTGACGGATGTTCTGACCGGCAAGGGTATCGGGTTCATCAAGGACACCGTGCATGAAGGCAAGCAACCGTTCTTTCTCATTCTCGGTCACTATGCGGTTCACACACCGATCCAGGCCCCGAAGAAACTGGTCGAAAAGTACGAAGCCAAAAAGAAACGCATGTACGGCGACAGTCCGCTGAAAATGATTCCGGAACGTTTCAATCGCAAGGTCCCGGCAAGACAGCAGAATCCAACCTACGCGGCCATGGTAGAAAACCTGGACACAAACGTTGGCAAGGTAGTCACTGCATTGGACGAACTCGGAGTGACAAAAAATACAATCATCGTTTTCACCTCTGACAACGGCGGATCTTGCATGCCGGGTTCCCCCGCAAAGAGGCCAACCAGCAATTATCCGCTTCGCGCCAGTAAGGGCTGGAATTACGAAGGCGGAATTCGGATCCCCACATTCATCACTTGGCGCGGTACCATAGCGGCCATGAAAACGGCTGAACCGGTGATCACGATGGACCTTTACCCGACGCTTCTGGAGCTAACCGGTTGCGAGCAGCTGCCGAAACAGACCGTGGACGGGCGCTCGCTCGTTCCACTGATCCGAGGTGAGAAGAAGACATTGAACCGACCTTTCCTGGCCTGGTCGTACCCGCACTCGAACGGGCATGGAACACAGCCCTGCCAGGCGATTTTGCAGGACGGCTGGAAACTCGTTCATTACATCGAGCAAAATGAAACCGAACTTTACCGTTTAGACGACGATGAAGGAGAGCGAAACGACCTCGCGAAAACAGAAGCCAGGAAAGCGAGTGAGTTGCTTGAAACACTCATCAACTGGGTGGAAGCCACTCGTTGAAACTAAAGGCAAAACCCCGGCTTGCGGGCCTGCATCCCCAAAGAAAAACCATGACAGTCAAAACTCAGGTGAACTCTTTGCCTCTCCCGAACGGAGCCACCAGGCTTTTATCAATCGTCGCTCGTTTCTTGAACTTAAAGCTGTCTGGGGCAGGTTCAGCTTTCTGGTATCGTTGGGTAAACAAACAGACCTGTTGTCGGGAGCAACGCTTTACCACAGTTCGAAACACAGCAGGATATAGCATCCATGATCAATAGAAGAACCATGCTTAGAAATGTCGCGGCCAGTGGTGTGGGTGCGGCGGTGGGCTCCTCCTTTATTCCTTCTCCTCTTTCGGCCAGCGAGAATGAATCAGACGCTACCGGCAAACCCAGGCGTGTTATCTTTTTCCTGCAGAACAATGGTTTTAATCCAAGTGCCTGCATCCCACGAGGCATGAAGAAAAGTGGTTCACTGTTTGGGGCGAAGTTGCCCGAATCGATCAAACCACTGGAACCTTATTTAGACAGGATAAACATCATCAACGGTCTGCATGGCCGGCATACCACTCCCACTCACAGTGCGTATTTCGGTGCCCTCGGTGGATACCGCGGCGGCGAGCACAGAGGCCCAAGTGCAGAGACAATTGACCACAGCATAAGCAAAGCGCTGCCACAGACGATTCTGCCTCATCTTCGCATCGGTATGGGAAGCCTCTCTGGGATGGAAAGACAGCCCTCCGTGGCAGCTTTGTCTGCTTCCGGAGCAGGCAAACCTCTCTACATGCACTGCAATCCAAATCATCTTTATCAGACACTGTTTGGCAGCATTGCCGATGGAGACGTGAAGAAGGAGTACGATGCAAGATCCCTGATTTTCAAAGAGGTCGAGTCCATCGCGGCGAAGGGCAAGGGCGAATTGCCAGAAAGCGATCTGGCACTCTTTGAACCCTACGTTGACGGCTTCAGTGACATTAATAATCTGCGTACCAAACTCAACGGATTCTCTGAATCACTCAAAAAGTTTAAACCCTTGCACAGCGATAAGTATGTCTCGCCAAAACATGAAACGGACTGGCATGATGCCCTTCTTGATATTGGCATCGCCACACTGAAGTCTGGTTTGAGCAATACCCTGACCATCGCCTCGGGCCGCGCAGGTGTCTGGGGTTCGTGGGAAGGTCTGGGAGTGGAAACAACCGGACACTTCTTAGGGCACATGGGGCAGGAAGGAAATCCCATCTGGCATAAAATCCGCCAGTACAATTGCCGCATGCTTGTGAAACTGATGAAGTCTCTCGAATCCGTACCAGAGGGTAACGGAACGATGATGGACAATACACTCATTGTTTACACCAGCGGGAACGCTGACAAGCAACACACAAACGCCTCTACCTGGCCCTTCATCCTTTTGGGGAATTGTGGTGGTCGGATCAAAACCGGCAACTTCCTTCAGTTTAACGGGACACGGCCGATCAATGCCCTGTACGCGACGCTACTGCATGCTGTTGGGGCTCCGTGCGATCGCTACAACATGAATGAGGCTAACGCCAGAAAACTGGATTCTGGCAGCGGTCCCCTCGAGCAACTTTTTGCGTAAGGGCTAAGCAACAATGACTGTTGGAAAAGTTGCTTGTGTTTCATTTGCTGTGGCAGCGTATTTGTCGATTCCCGCGACGAACCTTGCTGCAGATGAGTTGATGACGTTTGATTCACAGGTCAAACCTTTTCTGATGAAGTACTGCGTTGATTGTCATGGTGACGACACCCAGGAGGGCAATGTTGCATTTCATGACTTGAATGAGATCAACGCCGACAACGCTCACGTATGGAAAAGCATCCGGGAACAGGTTGCTGTGAAAGAGATGCCTCCCCGGGAAGAGGCTCAGCCGACGCTCGGTGAGCGACAGCAATTGGCCGAGTTCATTGTTGCGGGGATGCGGCACGCCTTGAAAAACACGGGGGGCTACCATGAGCATCTTCACCCATCCAAAGGCAATCTTCTGGACCATGAACTGTTGTTCGGTGAATTGCCAAAGAACCAACTGCCAGCCTCCTCCCCGGCTCGCATCTGGCGTCTGCATCCACTGGAGCATTTCACCCGACTCAATGAATTGGTGACCATGGAGCCACCTTACAATCCAGAAAAACCCGGGGTGAGAGCACACGGCGACCAGGTACCCGAACACTATCAACGGGGCAACAATATTTATCTTGGCGTTCAAGATACAGTGGATTGGGTCGGGACGCCTTTCTCTCTTCATTCCGGGCTTGCAAAAATCACGCCTGTACTAAGTACAAAGGTCAAGCGCGGATTGCAAAATTACCCTTACCTGTATTCAGTCAACACTGCTGAAACTTTGCGACTTGCCAGCGATGCGGAAGCCATCATTCGCTTCATGGCGTTTGGACCCGAAGGCTACCCCTTTCAATTTGTGGATCGTGTGGAAGACATCGATCAGCAATACAAGGGGAAAGCGACCTATAAGGGCCGGACGATCCAGACTAAGCATGGTGACCCAGAGGGAGTCTACTACCGCAAAAAATCAAACCGGCCGATCACACCGGTGTATCACTTGGTGTCTGAACCCGGTGTCAGCGATGAGCGAGTGAGTGCAGCCGTTGATTTTCTGTTCGAAGCTCTGACTCTGCGGTCACCGACGGCAGATGAAACGGCCACCTATGTCAGGCTTGTCAAGAAGTCCATCGATTCCCTTGGCAAAGAAGAAGGAGCAATCCTGGGCTTGATGCCAATCTTCCTCGATCGCGACGCTCTCTTCCGATCAGAACTGTGCAAGGGTGGGGAGCCCGACAAGTATGGCCGCGTTATGTTGCAAAATCAGGAATTGGTTTTGGCCATCAATGCCGCCTTCTCCTATGTTGCACCCGACAGCAAACTCAAGCAGGCCCTAAAAGATGGGTGTTTGACGACCAGAGATGATGTGAAAAGAGAAGTCACTCGCATTCTTGACGATAACAGCATTCGCAAACCTGCCATCCTGCGTTTCTTCAGGGAGTATTTTGATTACGAGCTCGCCGGTAAAATTGATAAAGATGAGAACCTGCTACTCAAGGCCGGTGGTCTGAGCAAGAGCAAGTCGCACCGATTTCTGATGGTGAAGATGGCGACCAACACCGACCGTCTGGTGGAATTGATTCTGGAAGAGGACACAAATGTTCTTTATGAGTTACTTACCACCAACCGGGCAATTCTGCCTGAAAGTGCCAGAAATGAAGGATACTTCCGGGAGTTGAGTAAGGACGGAAAAGTCGTTGATAAAAATGGCACGCCGCTGTTTGTTCGGAAAGGCACAAAGTTCGTTGCCACAAAACAAAAGGCCAGCGTGCTTCCTCCTTTACAAGCCAAAGACTTGCCAGGGATTGTTGTAGATAACACGGATGCAAAAGTCACGGGACGGTGGTCTCAGTCCAGCGGGGTGACAACTCATGTGGGCACTGAGTACCTCTTTACTCGCACTGCCAGCGCCCAGGTGATTTATCCGGTGACGTTCCCCGAGCCAGGTAAGTACGAAGTACGAATTACACTTGCACCGCACTCCAATCGAGCCCCCAAGGCCCGCGTGACCGTTCGACATAAGGATGGAGAAGAAACCTTTCGTATCGACCAAAGGCGGGCCCCGGGTACTTTCAACAAACGCGGGTCGGACCGCTATTTTCAATCGTTGGGCTTCTTCGAGTTCCCAGCTGGCGCATGGGATGCAGTTGAGATTTCTGGCAGCGGCGGCGGTGGGATGGTGGTTGCCGATGCCGTTCAGTTCTTAGCTGCGGACAGGCCTGCTGTGATTGAAGATGGTCCAGAAACCGCCAAAATCAATGCGAAGAAACCAGCGGAGACAACCGAACGGACGGTCCATGTCAGGGTTCAACCCTACAGCGAATTGTCGAACCCTGAAACGAAGGGGAAGTTCGGCGGCAAGACCACAAGACGTCTCACGACAGTTCCCGATGACCAACGCAAGGGAATTCTCACTCACCCCATCTGGCTGGTCTCGCACTCGGATGCCATGGACAATCACGCCATCTTGCGAGGCAAATGGATTCGCGAGCGTTTGTTGGGCGGAGCGATCGCAGACGTACCCATCACGGTCGATGCGATGTTGCCGGATGAGCCTGAAGAGACGCTGCGTCATCGCATGCGAGTGACGCGGGAAGAGCAATGTTGGAAATGCCATCGGAAGATGGACCCGCTGGGCTTACCCTTTGAAATGTTTAACCACGCTGGTCTTTTCCGAACCACTGAACTTGGGAAACCCGTCAATGCCACTGGCGAAATCAGTAATAGCGGCGAAGCCGCTCTGGACGGGCCGGTCAACAATGCCCTGGAGATGATAGAAAAACTGTCCCGCAGCGTACGCGTGAAGCAGGTGTTTGTGCGCCATGTATTCCGTTACTGGATGGGTCGAAATGAAACCATCAATGACGCGCCTGTTCTCCAGAATGCCTACAGTGCTTATGAAGAAAGTGGCGGCAGCATGAACGCGTTGTTGATATCACTGCTTACTTCGGACGCCTTTCTTTATCGCAAGCTCAATTTAAACGTAACCGGAAGCGAAAGGTAGCCACGCATGAATAGTAATCTCGACCGCCGTCACTTTCTGCGCGGCGCTGGCATGGCCCTCGCGTTGCCCTCGCTTGAAGCATTCTCGGCGCCCACCGCCGCGACTGTCGGGCCGCGGAACTTTGTTGCAGTCGGTACGTTGCTGGGCTGGCATCAAAAAGCCTTCTATCCCAAACAGACCGGTATGGCTTATGACATGCCGGCAACGCTGGCGCCGCTGAAAGCTTTTCAAGATGACATGACGGTGTTCTCCGGCCTCGATCATCGGGCCGTCAATAATCATGCGGGATGGCCGAATTTTTTGTGTGGGGCGCCACTCAAAACCTATTCGCTTGATCAGATCATTGCGGATCAAATTGGGCAGAAATCACGCTTTCCATCGCTCGAACTGTCAACAGGAAGAGAAGCAGCCGAAGGCCATATTGCGATGAGCTTTACGCGGCGAGGCGTAGGGCTGCCGAGGATGCAGCAGCCGAGTGTGTTGTATAAAACACTCTTTGTTTCGAGTGAGGATCGAGCGCGCACGGAATCTATTCTGCAGAGTGGCAGAAGTTCACTCGATGGTCTGCTGGCCGATGCCAAACGTTTGCAACGTGCCTTGCCCCTTGCCGACCGTAACAAGCTTGACGAATATTTTGATTCGATGCGTGCGGTTGAAAAACGAATGGGCCGGCAACTGAATGCCATTAACGATCCCATCCCAAGGCCCGATTATCAACTGCCCAGTTCTGTTTCGTTGGAGCCGAGTCATCAAATTGAGCTCAGCGACATCCTCTACGACCTGATGGCGCTGACACTGGAAACCGAGTCGTCGCGTGTGCTTTCATTGTTTATCGACGGCGGGGGGCAGGTGTTTTCTTTTGACGGCAAGGCACTAGGGACGGGGTATCATAAGCTATCGCATCATGGGAATAGTCCCAAGATGATTGCGGATCTGGTCGCCATTGAAACCGCGCACATGCGTAGCTTCAGTGGCTTTATCAAACAACTCAAAGAGAAGAAAAATGCTCACGGCAAGTCACTGCTCGACGATACCGTGGTGCTGCTGGGAACTGGCATGGGCGATGCAAGTCGTCACAGTAATAAAAACCTGCCGACACTCGTTGCCGGTGGCGGCTTTAAACATCAGGGCCATGTCGCCGTCGACCAGAGTAAAAAGGGCAGTCCGCTGTTGGGGGATCTGTACGTTACTTTGATGCAAAAGCTGGGGATGGAAGTGGATCAGTTCAAGCATGCGACAAGCAATATGAACGAGGTGCTGTCGTAGTGCGCCGTGATCTTATTCTAATTATTATCGGTCTGATCTCAGCCGGTTGGCTGCAAGCGGCTCAAGGTCAGCAAATTCCTGGCCCAGTGAATGAGGTGTTGTCTAAATATTGCGTGGATTGCCATGATGCTGATGTGCAGGAAGGCGACGTAGATTTGGGCATCACTTCGGTTGACTGGACCCAGAAGCAGCAGCGCCATTTTATGGAACGGGTGTTGGAAGTCAGTGAGCAGAAAACTATGCCACCGGCCGAAGAGGATAATCCCACCGCACAAGAGCGCCAAATTGTAAAAGACTGGCTCTCGGGAAAACTGTTGCAGCACACGCCAATCGGCGGGACTTTGCCGCGTCGTTTAAGCAACGCGGAATATCAAAACACGATTCTCTCGCTATTCAACCTGCCTGAATTTGAACTGCCTTTAGGGTTCCCCCAGGACTCCACCCTGGAGGGCTTTGACAATCTTGGGCAGGGGTTGGTGGTGTCGCCGGCTTTGATGCAAGCCTATTCTGACAGTGCCTTGCAGGTGGCTGACGAGCTCTATCCGCCGAAAGAGGCCTTGCCTGAATCAACGGTTCGAATAGTAGGGCCAGAGGATATGACGCTCAGCTATTCAGCTGCTGCCCTCCATGACGGGGCATTGCGTCTGGCTTCCAGCGGTTCACCCTTGGGGAAAACCTGCACCTGGACCGGTGGTATGAAAATACAACATAGTGGTACTTACCTTATCACCATTGACAGTTCGACCTTTAATCCCAAATCAAAAGAACCCATGGTGCTTGAAGTGCGTGCCATGGATCGCACCGTGGATGGTCGTCTGTTGCAGGATACGTTACGCGTACTCAAAGAAATAGAAGTTACGTCTGAATCGCCGCAATCGATCACGTTTGAGGCCGACCTTTACAAAGGCCAGATCCTGGTTTTGGGTTGGCTGAATGCGGAGTTGAAACTGAATGGCAAACTGTTGAGCCTGCTCATGCGCAACTCGTTTGAAAGGGATAAACGCTTTTTAGCCGCCTGGCAAGCTGCCGCGTTCCCAAACGGTTTTGACAAAGCAAGCAGGGGGTCGGGCATGCGCGGTCAAAACGGCTGGGAACTTGTAAAACGCCATTTGAACGATCCTAATCTTGATTTAAGTACTGCCCAAATGGACTCGAAGGGAACCCAAAAGCTTCTGAAAATTTTTGGCGGCCATGCGGACACCAGTCCTTATGCGGAAGCTTTGGCTCATTATTACTTTGAAAAAGGTCCTTCCCTTGAAATTCACAAAATCAAGGTTAAGGGGCCGTTGAAGCCAGTGCCGGGCCCGGACGAAAAACGCCAAATTCAATTGCAGGTTAATGTTGCTGGATTTGAAAAATCGCATCTCTCCAATCTAGCGTATGCAGAGAAAATGCTGGCGAATTTCCTGCCGCGGGCGTTTCGTCGTCCTGTTGATCAACATACGCTGGACAGTTTCCTTCAGATCGCCAGAGAATATTGGGCCACGGGGCATTCATTTGTTGAGGGGATGCACTTGCTTATTCGCAACATCTTGATTTCTCCACGGTTTCTTTACAGGGTCGTCCATCCAGGTCCATTTGATGATTACGATCTGGCCACTCGGCTGTCTTACTTTTTGACTCAGGGCCCCCCCGATGAAACTCTCATTGACCTGGCCAGACGCGGCCGTCTATCTGCCGTTCATCCGTCCAAAGCGGATCCTTCGAAAATGGAATACTGGGTTTTGCGGCGAGAAGCCAAACGTCTAATGCCGACAAGCCATTCGGCCCCCATGGTGCAAAGCTTTACAAGCCAGTGGCTGGACACCAATCTCCTGGCCGGGATTATGCCAAGTGCTGAATTCAATTTTACTCCTGAGGAAATCAGTTTGGCGAAAAGTGAAGTGGAACGGTTCTTTACAGAGATACTTAATAAGAACCTTCCGATGACAGATTTCATCGATCCTGATTTCATGTTTACCTCCAAAGCTTTTGCCAATAAAAACTACAATCGGGGGGGCAAGCTACCCACAAGATTTTGGCGTGAAGCCTTGAAGGTAGAACGATTGTCCATTGAACGAGGAAGTCGTTACGGCGGCCTTCTCGGACAATCAGCCATCATGATGGCCACTGCCAATGGTGTGGACACCCAGCCCGTTATACGCGGGGTATGGGTTCTGGAAAATATTCTGGGCACTCCGCCTCCCGAACCGCCCAAAGATGTTCCCGCGCTCACACCCGAGACTCGAAGCGCCACAACACCTCGTGACCTTCTGGCCAGGCACACCGCGGATGCTGCCTGTGCGACATGCCACCGACGGATTGATCCGATTGGCTTGATGCTTGAAAACTTTGGCCCTGTTGGTAACTGGCGCGAAACATGGCCTGAATCGGGGAAGGCAATCGACCCCAGCAGCGTACTCCCTGACGGTACGCAAATCGATGACGTCATCGATTTTAAATCCTGGGTTGTCGATCACATTGATCTGTTTTCCAATTGCCTTGCTCAAAAGTTGATGACTTATGCCACTGGACGCGTTCTCAACCATTCCGAAAAGCATGAGATCGAATCGATTGTGAAAGCGAATCACTCTAAAGGCAATGGTTTCAAGGATCTGGTTGTAGACCTGATCGCAACTAAAACCTTTCAAACAAAATAACCAGCCCGCTTAATGCCAAAAGGTTCATTGCGACAACGGTTGGGAGTTAATTTAGTCTTCGCTGAAGAAGGAAGACGTCAGATCGAATACACTACCGTGCGAATGATTGATGGATCGTCAAACTGCGAGAGGGTAGATGCCGCAGGTATGATGCGTTTCAAACTGATGTTCATTGCCCAGAGGTGTTATTCAATGCGTTCCGGAATTCTATGGACCATGATTCTGCTTGCCGCAGGCTCGGCCTGGGCTGCCGATCCGTCTATGGAACGTAAGCGGCTCGATTTCTTCGAAACAAAGATCCGTCCCGTCCTCGTCGAGCATTGTTATGAATGTCATGCCGCTGATTCCAGGAAGTTAAGGGGAGGCTTGCTCGTCGACTCACGACAGGGATTGCTGGAAGGTGGCGAATCGGGACCGGCTGTTGTACCGGGCGATCTGGAAGAAAGCCTGCTGATTTCCGCTCTGAAGCACGATGGCTTCGAGATGCCTCCCCAGGGGAAGCTGTCTTCAGAGGTTGTTGCTGATTTCGAGAAATGGATTCAAGACGGAGCGATTGATCCCCGTCGCGATACCAACCCGGTTGCCAGGCCGAA
The DNA here is from genome assembly GCA_014238335.1 of Fuerstiella sp. Classification (GTDB taxonomy): domain Bacteria; phylum Planctomycetota; class Planctomycetia; order Planctomycetales; family Planctomycetaceae; genus Fuerstiella. The sequence continues at coordinate 10,561 of JABABI010000013.1, read as the reverse complement.
GGCCATCGATATTGAATCCGGGCGGAAGCACTGGGCTTATCATCCACTCAAAGCACCAACCATCCCCACGACCAGGAACACAGCCTGGCCGCACAACGACATCGATCGCTTTATCCTCGCCAGACTGGAGGCGGCAAGGCTGCAACCGGCTCCCGACGCGAAAACGATTGTCTTAGTGCGTCGGCTCTACTTCGACCTCATCGGTCTGCCTCCTGCGCCGGAGCAGATTGTCCAGTTTGTCAACGACAAGTCATCCGGGGCGTATGAGAATCTCGTTGACCGGTTGATGAAATCACCACGCTTCGGTGAACGTTGGGGACGCCACTGGCTTGATGTGTCGCGTTTCGCGGAATCGATGTCATTGCGCGGAGTTTTACTCAAACATGCCTGGCGTTATCGCGACTACGTGATTGATGCGTTCAATGACGATCTACCCTTCGATCAGTTTATCACGCAGCAACTGGCAGGCGATTTACTGGAGGCATCATCAGTTGAGGTGCGGCGGCAGAATCTCATCGCTACGACGTTTCTGATGATGGGTGACACTCTGCTCGAGAACCAGAACAAGAGCCAACTCGACATGGATTTTGTCGATGAACAGCTCGACGTCATAGGAAGGGGTCTGTTGGCGCAAACGATCACCTGCGCACGTTGTCACGACCACAAGTTCGACCCCATCCCTACCCGCGATTACTACGCGATGGCAGGCATTCTCAAAAATGTTCAGGGGTTGAAGCACTCGAATGTCTCCGGTTTCATGGAAGTCCCCTTGCCAATCTCGGACGCGGCGAAGCGAGAATCGGAACTTCGCAATTTGTCGGTCACCAGACTGCAAAGGGAAATCAACACGCTGAAAGCGACGTTGGAGCCGCAATCACCAACGACTTTTCCGATAGTTGTCGCCGCGTCTTCGTTTCCGGGCATTGTCGTGGATGATGACGATGTAAAGACGGTGGGCGCGTGGACGCACTCGGTGCATTCCAAGCACTACATTGGCAAACGCTACATTCACGATGCCAACAAGGGGAAAGGAGCCAAGACGCTTTCCTTCATTCCGAAACTGCCGGGTGATGGGGAATACGAAGTACGCTTCGCCTATTCGCATGGAGGCGGCCGTGCGACCAACGTTCCAGTGACAGTGTTCAGCGCCGCGGGTAAGCAGACAATCATCGTCGATATGAGCAAGGCGCCACCGCTTGCAGGACGCTTTCTTTCACTTGGCACGTATCGCTTCGAAGCGGACGAGCAGAGCCTTGTCCTGATTTCGAACGAGGGGACGAACGGGGTTCTAACAGCCGATGCCATTCAGTTTCTACGTGTCGACGAAGACAGCACAGTGACAACCAGCCCGGCGTCACAAGCGGAGAAGGAACTTTCCGCAGGCGAACGACAGGCCCTCAAGAAAAGCATGGCGAAACTGACGGCGGATTTGGCTGCACTCGGGAAACAAAAACCCGCTCGCGAGATGGTCAACTCAGCAGTCGAGAAAAAGAAGCCAACGGATTTGAAAATTCATATTCGTGGCAGCATCGATAATCTGGGCGTCATTGCCCCACGCGGCGTGCTGCAGGTCGCCAACTACGGACCTGTACCTGAGATGCCCGCCAGCAGCAGCGGGCGTCTGGAACTCGCCAATTGGATCGTCGATGCAAAGAACCCGCTAACGTCGCGCGTGATGGTGAATCGAGTGTGGCACTGGCTGTTCGGTGCAGGACTGGTTCGCACCGTCGATAACTTCGGCACAACTGGTGAATCGCCATCGCATCCCGAGCTGCTCGATCATCTGGCCCTGCAGTTCGTTCAACAAGGTTGGTCTGTGAAGAAGCTGATCCGGACGATTGTGCTATCGAGAACCTATCGCCTCTCGGCCGCGTCAGGTGAGCAACAGGAAGATCCAGAGAATCGACTGTTGACGCACATGAATCGTCGTCGCCTGGACGCTGAGTCGCTCCGTGACGCGATGCTGTCCGTAGGTGGTACGTTGGAATTCGAGATGGGCGGAGCGACTTTCCCCGCTAATCTTAAAACGGACGTCGGCTTTCAGTTCCAGACGCCACGACGCAGTGTTTACGTACCCGTATTTCGTTGTAGTTTGCCCGAACTTTTTGAAGTGTTCGATTTTGCCAATCCAAGTATGGTGACCGGCCGCCGCGACGTCAGTACCGTTGCTCCGCAAGCACTGTACATGATGAATCACACGTTCGTTCGCACGCAGGGCAGGCTCACCGCAGAACGTCTTCTGAGCGAATCGGAACTGACAACGGCGAATCGCATTGATCACGCCTATCTGCTGATCCTCGGTCGCCATGCGACGGAGGCAGAGGTGTCGCTAAGCCAACAGTTTCTGAAGTCGATCACCGATACGACTAAAAAACGTCAGGGCGACGCCTGGACCCAGATGGTACAAGCAATGTTTTCGACCATCGAATTCCGCTACATCCGCTAGTCAAGGTTCGTTCGCATGAATCCAATCAATAATTGCCTGACACGACGAGCCGCACTTCAGCAGGCCGGATGCGGTTTCGGCAGTCTGGCTTTGGCCGGATTATGTGCTGACTCAGTTCAAGCGGCGAATCCGAGCGCAGCCAAAGAGCCGCATCTTCGCCCGAGAGCGAAGCGGATTATCTTCCTGTTTATGCAAGGCGGTCCGAGTCACATCGACACCTACGATTATAAGCCAACGTTATACAAAAATGACGGCAAAAAAATGCCGTTCGACGACGCACGCACGATTGCGAATACGGGCAAACGCGCTACTTCTGAGCGTGTCATGAAACCAATGTGGAGATTTAAACAATATGGAGAATCGGGGCGTCAGGTTTCCGATTTGTTTTCTGAGACAGCAAAACATTCAGACGACCTCACCTTCATTCACTCGATGCATACCGAGGGGGTCGCTCACGGACCGGCAACCCTGTTTCTGCACTGTGGTTCAACCAGTTTTATACGACCATCATTTGGGTCCTGGGTGACCTATGGTCTGGGGTCCGAGAATGAGAATTTGCCGGGATTCATGTCCCTGGGCCCGCTATCCACATCAGGCGGTGCTCGCAATTACGGCAGCGCTTTTCTTCCAGCGGCAAATCAAGGCACAACCATTGGTAAGAATGGGAAGCTTGACAGGAACGCGACAATTCGGAATCTGGGTAACGCTGATTTGTCGAAGAGCGAGCAACTACGACAGCTCCAGTTTCTGCAGCGTCTCAATGCAGAACAATTGAAGAGCGGAAAGCGAGACTCTGAATTAGAGGCGCTCATCAGTTCTTACGAGTTGGCGTGGCGGATGCAGAACAATGCTCCTGGTGTGCTCGACTTAGTGAATGAGACGCAGGAAACGATGGCGATGTATGGCATCGGTGAAAAGGAGACTGATGATTTCGGTCGCCAGTGTCTGATGGCTCGGCGACTGTGCGAAAACGGAGTTCGCTTTGTTCAGGTCACCTCTGGCGCTACGGGTGGGGTTTCCAATTGGGATCAGCATTCCAAATTGTCCGAACATGCACCGCAGGCTAAGGCGGTCGACAAGCCAATTGCTGGCCTGCTGCAGGATCTCAAGCAGCGAGGTCTGTTGGAAGATACCATCGTCTGGTTCAGCGGTGAATTTGGCCGCACGCCTTACGCACAAAAGAACGGCACCGGCCGCGATCACAATGCTGACGGATTTACGACCTGGCTGGCTGGCGGTTGCCTGAAGTCCGGCTTCGCCTACGGTTCTACGGACGAGTTCGGGCATAAAGCGGTCGAGAACAAGGTCCACATGCACGATCTACACGCCACATTGCTGCACCTGCTGGGACTCGATCACGAGCAACTGACTTATCGATATGCAGGACGAGACTTCCGTCTGACCGACGTGCACGGGTCGGTGGTCCAGGGCATCATGACGTAGCTGGAGCAAACGCTCAGTTCGGGATGAACAACCTGAAGCGAAGACATCGACGGCCTGACCTTCGGGGAATCCAGCCTATAACCGGCAGGCAGTTCGCCTTCCTGCCCGGTTTCCTGCATCATTTTCAGGAACAGCAGGTAGCTGAGTTCATTGACGTATTCCTGGTACGTGATGCCGTCGTCTCGCAGGACATGGCACAGGTTCCAGAGTTTCGCGACGATGTCGGTGGTGTTCATGGGGTTACTACGTCTCGTAGTCGATTCCAAGGTTTGTGATTACATCCGGGGCACAGCCAAAGTAGTTTGCTTCTTTGCGCCCGTAGGGTCCAAAAACTACGCCGAACTCAAAACGCCGTAAATCACGCGATTTACGGCTCACCAGCGTCTCGCATCTCCGCCGCTTGATTTCATCTCTCGGCACCGGAGACTGGCCGATTTTCGACGGCTAACATGTTGTTCCTGCTCCAACCCTGGCACATTCTGCTCGCGGCACTCTGCGGCATGGTCAATGAGCGGCAGCAACAGATCATCGAATTTCAGAATGCTCAGATCGAAGCCCTGCTGAAGAAGCCGGGAAAGAAGCGTCTCCTGCTGGATGACGGCCAGTGAAATCGCCGACATGAAGGCGGACTTCGCGACTGCTCGCGGTGAAGCCGCGGACGGCATTGCTGAAATGAAGGCGGACGTCGCCACAGCTGTTGACGAAGCACGTACAGCCACGATCGATGCCCTGGCGGCCGAGAAAAACAAGGTGGCTCAGGAACTGTCAGCGCAGGTCGCCGCTCTGACCGCCGATATCGCTCAGCTGGTCGTTCTCGCAAATATCGATCGAACGGCAATAATCAATGAAAACACCGCTGCTCAGAATAATGCCGCAACTACGGTGGCAGAAGCCCGTCCGTGTCGTTCACACCAGCTCGAGCCAGGACGGCGACATGATCGTCGAGTCGCCGATGAAGGTGAAGCTGTTGCTGCGATACAAGGAGGCGGGCAAGAACGTGGTGGGCTATTGGGCCACGACCGATGGCGGGCTGACGTGGAAGAAGCAGAAGCCGATCGTCAGTTCACCCCGCGTCAGTTACAACCCCATCAGCGCCATGATCCGCAACGCCCACCCCGATGCACGCCTCCTGGTGAGCTCCGAGCCCAAAGGCCAGCAGCACCAGTACCGCAGGATTCTTCTGCTGGGTGACCACGGCCCTGTGACAAGGCCTGCGGCGGAGGCGAACAACCTCGGCGATCGTGTGGCACAGATGAAGGCGCTGGCCGCCAAGCAGTCGGCAGGCGCGGGAAGAGGCGGACCCCGCGGTAGACGTGGGCCAGGTGGAAGAGGTGCCCCGGGCCAACGTGGTTCAGGGCAGCCCGGCGGGAATACACCGACGCCCTAACCACCGGACCAATACCTCCGGCAGGCGATTGGGCTGGCACCGAGCATCTGATTCAGTGCATGACTCGATGTCCTTTCAGTCTGTACCGGGCGATTTCGGATCAGATTCGAATCCCGGGCGAATAACATCGGAAGACAGCACGAGTCTGAAGGATTGTCATCTACTCATCGGTTTGCGACACGCCTCAAATAACGACCGTATTTTGACAACAGGCCAATTGACCTGCTTCGGTCACTTCGAAATCTTGCAGGAAACTCAAGCGGTACACGCCATGCCTGTTATCATCCTGACGACATGAAATGAGCTTGCTTTGTCCCTGACCGGCGGTTGTCCTTCGTGACTCATGACGAACCGTCATGAGTTGGTAACCAGCAACGCAAAATACGTTCGTTTGTTGGCTCTGATAGAGACGTGACCTCAGTGCCATCGCTGGTCGAATCGCTTGAGAATCGACAGGAAATGCAGCAGGCGAGGCGTGCAGCTGCAGGTAAAACCTCGCCTTCGAAATGGACGGAACCCGCAAGAATCGCCTGGCAGTTCGCGTCTGTTCCAAATATGGAACATTCCGGTTGACGTCCCGGCCGACGCTGATAATATTCACTTGTTCCAAATTCGGAACATCAATTGCGGGCGCACGGGAGGCAAAATCAATGACACTTTTGGAGACCATCAAGGCTGCCGTCGCTTTAGACGGCTACACGTTAAACAAACTGGCGGCGACGTCGCAGCTTCCCAAAACGACACTTCATCGCTACCTGACTGGGGAGTCTCACCTGAACTCCAGTTCGCTTCAGCGGCTATGTGATTTTCTGGAACTTGAGCCGTATCGTCACGTGAACCTCGATGAGCACTGTGGCGAACTGTGGTCCGAAAACTCTAGTGATTGGTGGAAAGAGTATGAAACGGATGCATGGAAGGAGTACGAGTCAGAAGCATGGCCGGAAGCACTGACCGACATTGTCGATAGCACCGATGACGTTCCCCAAGATGAAGAAGAATACGTTGCATGGACGGCAACGGAATACGACGAATGGAAAGTAGATGCGTATTCTGAATGGAAGGAAACCGCATATGCACAGTGGGAGCAAGAGACCCGAGAGGAGTTGTGGGAGGAACAACACGAAACCCTTTCCTCACAAGAATGGATCGTCCTAGACGCCGGCAACTGGCGGCCAGCGTGAAACATGTTCAGCGAGTAATACCTGGCGCAAAGACGACCTCGACAACAGTAGGTTTGATCAGACGGCCGTTGATCCGAACTTCTATCCGCAGTTTCGCACCCATCTCAAAGACTACATGAAGCAGGAGAGTATCGAGTTCTTCTCTGAGATACTTTTCAAAGACCTGAGTTGTCTCAACTTTCTGGAATCGGATTTTGTGATGGTCAATGCGGCGCTCGCTGAGCATTACGCCATCCCGGAAGTGCATACCCAGAGGTTTGTACGCGTTGCCGCCCCAAATTCTCGCGGAGGTGGCGCGTTGGCTCAGGGATCGGTCCTGCTTGCGTACTCCACCGGCCAGGATGCGCACGCGGTGAATCGAGGCGTCTGGATACGTTCACGCCTGCTGGGTGATCCGCCGTCTGATCCGCCGCCGGGCGTGCCATCGCTACCGGCACCGTCCAGCGATGGCAAACCTGGTAGTCCTGTATCGATCAAGCAGAGATTCGAGTTGCATCTCAAGGCAGGTACAACGTGTTACGACTGCCACAAGGATATCGACCCATGGGGCATTGCTGCGGAAGGCTTCGATGCGGTGGGCGTACCGCGAACGTCCATTCGGAATGCTGGCCCGGTTGTTAAAAAAGTCGTGATTGACCAGGAAGATATCGACGGCCTGCTTCCCTTGAAACAATTCCTTCTCAAACACCGCCACGAGCAATTCACTTTTGGTTTTACTCGTCATATGCTTTCCTATGCTCTGGGCAGACCGCTCACCTATCGTGATGAGCCTACGGTATTGGCTTTGCAATCGCAGTTCGAAGAAAGCGGATACGAAATGCGGGCATTGATCAAAGCAGTCGTGACTTCATCTGTCTTTAGAACCTTTAAGTAAGGTTTCACCCCTGAAGTCTCTCGACTTCAGCTACGTCCGCCTCGCATTCATTCGCCTGAAGGAATAGAGAAATTAACCAATGAGACCTACGGTATTGATATTCGTAATTGCTTCCGCCGCGACGGTTCACTCCGCTGAACCCATCGATATCGGTTCGCGTCGCGAATTGTTTGTTGATCAGTACTTGGTCGAGAAGCTCGACGGCGCGCGCCGCGTGTTGCATCAACCCACGCCGCGTGGAATTTCCCTGGTGCGAAACAAGCCCTGGGAGGGCAATGCCACCAGCAAGGAGACGGTCTTTCGGGACGGCGATATCTACCGGATGTATTACCGCGGCCGGCAATGGCTGAGGACTGCGCTCGATGGACACCCGACGGTGACCTGTTACGCGGAGAGCCAGGACGGCATTACCTGGACGAAACCTGAACTGGGTCTGTTTGAGTTCAACGGATCGAAGAAGAACAACATCGTCTGGGCCGCCCGGGAGACGAACGACTTCTCGGTGTTCAAGGACCCCAACCCGGATTGCCCGCCCGAGCATCTCTACAAGGCGGTGGGTCGGACATACTCGCCGAAATACGGAAAAAACACGGCTTTGTTTGCCTTTAGTTCGCCCGATGGAATTCATTGGAAACTGATGCGCGAGGAGCCAATCGCCTCGGGTGGCGCCTTCGACTCGACCAACCTTGCCTTTTGGGATGCGGCCCGCGGCGTGTACCGAGCTTACTTTCGCGGTCATCGGGGCGAGGTGCGCCATGTGCGCACCGTGACGTCGTCCGATTTTGTGCGTTGGTCGAAACCCGTGTATTTGAAACTGAATAGCGCGGCCGTCGACGGGCGATCAAACACTGCCTTCAAACCGGACCTCACAAACCAGCTCTACACCAACCAGATCATTCCGTACTATCGCGCGCCGCACATCCTGCTCGGTTTCCCCACCCGTTACGTGGACTACGGTTGGACGGAATCCACACGAAATCTGCCAGGCCAGAAAATGCGCAAGCGACGGCAGAAACTCGGCGGGAGGCGGGCCGCGACCGCGATGACCGACGGCATGTTCATGAGCAGTCGCGACGGTCGGACCTTTCAAATCTGGCCGGAATCGTTTCGGCGGCCCGGCATCCAGCGTCCCGGGAGTTGGACCTATGGTGACAACTACCAAAACTGGGGGCTCGTGGAGACCGCATCGACGTTGCCCGGCGCTCCGAACGAACTTTCGATGTACGTCACGGAGGCGTACAAGTCGCAGTTCGCCAGGGAGCCGGACTCCGAGCGCGGCGTGTATGTGAGCGAGTCGGATCCCGATACACCCGAACTCGTCAACCGACTTCGGCGCTACACCATCCGCATCGACGGTTTCGTCTCCGTTCAGGCGCCCCTGTCGGGCGGAACGGTGCTGACGCGACCGTTAACCTTCGAAGGCGATCAACTGGAGATCAATTTCTCCACCTCGGCGGCGGGCGGAATCCGCGTCGAGATCCAGGGCCTGGAGGGCACCCCGATCACCGGATATGGACTGGACGACTGTCATCCCCAATACGGCGATCAGTTGGACCGGATCGTCACCTGGAAGAAAATGCCCAGCCTCGAAGGCCTCGCCGGAAAACCGGTCCGAATGCTGATCGAATTGCAGGACGCCGATCTATACTCGTTTCAATTCGCCATCGAAAACCCGACAACTAAGTAAGTTGTAAATATAGCCTTCGGCCGACACCTAGGAACGACAAAATCAAGCCATGGCCAATAAAACAACGATTCATCGACGTACATTTCTCCGCGGCGCAGGTGGCGTGGCTTTGAGTTTGCCGTTGCTCGAATGCATGGCGGCAGATGCAGAAGTTGAAGTGCCCAAACGTTTTCTGGGGCTTTACATCGGACACAGATTTTCCCTGGGCGGTGAATGGTCCTTTTACCCGATCGTGGTCGATGGTGAGATGCGATTCAGCAAGTCAATGGCCGCATTCAATCCTCTTGCCGAGCACGTTACGGTCCTGCGAGGTTTAGAGCATCCCGGCTGCGTCAGTGCCGGAGGCCACCAAACGGGCGATTCGTTCTTAACCGGGAGCCATGTCAATCGCGCGGCCAAGAGTCCGTCGTTCGACCAGATTGCATCGATGACTCATGGGCACAAGACACGCTATCCAAGTCTCGTGCTCGGTAACGAAGGCGGAATGGGAAGCATCGGTTTGTCGAAAACGTTGTGTTATAACCAGTTTGGCCGTCCGATCCCCGCGAGCAATGACATCCGAGGCCTCTTTGATGCCATGTTCAATTCCGATCCGCAACTGCAGAAAGGCCAGCATTCGCGACTCGCATCTGACAAGCATCGGCTCGATCACGTTTTGGAGTCTTACCACGGGCTGAAACGCCAACTCGGACGCAATGACTCGCAGAAGCTGGACCAATACATGCAGGCATTACGAGATGTGGAGCAAGAGATTCAGCGTATGCAGCGCTGGATGGCAACACCCAAGCCGCAGGTGCCCAGCGATGGGTTGGCGCTCAACGCATCCGAGAAGGATCCGGCCGCTTTCATCCGCACGATGTACAACCTGATCTACCTGGCGTTTAAGACAGATTCAACCCGGTATGCAACCTACATGCTACAGAGCATGAATGCCGAGTGGGGCAAGATTTCGCTCGCTCTCGGTCTCGGGCCAGGTCACCACGTGCTGGCGCATAACGCGACGCTAGGTGGCGGGCATCTGGAAAAACTTGGGAAGTATGACAAGTTCCAGGCAGACCTGCTGGCGGAGTTCATTACGAAGCTGGCGGACACCACTGAGGGCGAAGGTACGATGCTCGATAACACGGTCGTGATGTACGGCAGCAGCAACAGCCAGACACACGTCAACAGAAACTATCCCCTGTTGTTGGTGGGAGGCGAAAAACTTGGCCTCAAGCACGGAGCATTTCACGAACTCGGTGACACCAAGCCGCCCCTGTCCAATATGTATTTGTCGCTCCTCAATGCCCTGGACGTACCCGCCACGCAATTCTCTGACAGCAGCGGAACCATTTCCCAAATCATGGCTTGAGCTGCGGTGCATACGAAACCCCGGCTATAAAGACCAGCATATGCAACTACGAATTCCCATTGCCCTCAGCCTGTTTGCCGCTTTGCTCAACCTGGACGCTGCGGCCGAATCAAAAAACGCCACCCGGCCCAACGTCGTTGTCATGATGGTCGACGACATGGGCTTTGCCGGGCCGTCGATCGCGCCGTATCG
>JABABI010000139.1:4331-16695 GCA_014238335.1 Fuerstiella sp. | reverse complement strand
CCCCTGCCCCTGGGCCGGCAGGCCCCCCAGGCCCCCCTGGGCCCCCTGGGCCGGCTCCATCTTCGTAATTGCCTTCCATGTTTTCCATCATTGCGGCCTGTTGATCATTGCCCCCTGGTCCTCCGCGATTTCCCTGTACGGTGGTCTGAACAGCCCTTTGTAATTCTGCCAGCTTCAGGAAATGATCGGTGGGATTCTGAGCGATCGCGGCCAGCAGACGCAGAGAACCGGCGTTCTGAACAGGGTCTGCGATCACGTTGTCCACAGTCGTGGCCAGCAACTGCTGAGCCATTTCCGGGTTCACGGCATCGCCTGAGAATGCTTGGCCCATCACGACTTCAGTCACTTCTTCAATGGCCAGAGGGGTCGCGATCGACCCGGCCAGAATGCCCTTCACGGTACGCCAGGCAGGCGCACTGTTATTGCTCACGAGAGCCTGCACAACCGCTTCCACGATTTCTCGATCCTGCAGCCGACCATTGTTCTGTCCGCTTCCGACACGGCCACCAGGACCGGAATCAGGGGTTCCGTATTCCGAGCCATATCCGGCTTCGTCCATCATTGTGGGGTCACCTGATCCTGCTCCATTCAGCATATCCATTTGTCCCGATGTGGGAGGTCCGGATGTGGGAGGTCCGGATGTGGGAGGTCCGGATGTGGGAGGTCCGGATGTGGGAGGTCCCGATGACGGAAGTCCCAATGTCGGAGGTCCTGGTGGTGGCATCTGACCGTTGGCGGCATTCTGCAGTCGTCCGGCTGCTCCGCGTGTTCCCTGCACCGCTTGTGGCGCATAGCTCAGCATCGCTTCACCCAGCATGACTTCCATTGAATCCAGAGCGCGATCGGTAGAACGATACAGCTGCCGACGCAGAGCAGGTTGATCAAGAAATACGCCACCGGGCGGCACGGGTTTCTGGCCGCCTGGATTTGCACCAGGTAATACGCCAGCCGGAAAGCCTGGCACGCCGGGTAGTGAAATGGTTGCTGGGGCCGCTTCAACGCCGGATGCCGTGGCCAGCACTTCCGTCATAAGCTGCGCGAACTCCCGGTCGCTGGCGGCAGATGCCTGACTGGCCTGAATGGCCGCTGGCACCTTACCGTCTCGTTCTTCCACGGCTTGCAGAAGTTGTTCCTTGGTCCACGTACTCAGGTCGGCTGGACGATTTGATTTTTGTGGACCGCCTCCCCCGCCTCCGGGCATCTGTCCGCTGTAACCGCCCTCCATATCTTCCATGCCCTCCATGTTTTCCATACCTGCCATCATGGAGTCATCGCCGCCGCCTTCCATGCCCATGGCCATGTCGCCGCCACCACCCATGTCGCCGCCACCACCCATGTCGCCGCCCATGGCCATGTCGCCGCCACCCATGCCGCCGCCCATGGCCATACCACCAGCACCACCACCAGCACCAGCACCAGCACCAGCAGCACCACCACCTGCAGCGGCGCCGGTTTCCGCCCCATCGCCATCCGTTGACGTTTCGGACTCGGCGTCAGAATCTCCGCCTCCACATCCGGTAATCGGCAGCAGAAGTAAAGTAGGCAGCAGGCAGGTTGCGATTTTTGAAAACGTCCGCGTGCGCATCGGGACAACTCCGAATAAGGAAGGCGATTCATGAATCGATTAGACGTGATGCTACCAGAAAAACATCACACAAAGCCAGCAAATCAGTCATGCTGGCGCAAGTCCGACCGCAATTTGTCAGGGAATACCGGAATGGAACCGCCAGACCACGCAACCCGTTCAGGCTTCTTATGGCCTGAAAAACCGTTGGTTAACTCGTGTTCACACAAATCGGGCGTGCAACATCCGTTGTCAGCACAGTCGCCGCGCATGGTGTGTGTCTCCCGACACACACGAATCCGAGCGGTGGCCGGATGCACTCGCCTGCACTGTCAGATTGTCGGTTCCCAGCCGGGCTCGTACTCGCGTTTCCACAGTTTTTCTGCAGCAGCATTGCCCACGATATGTCCGTTCGAAGGATCGCAGGTGATGGTGTCGCCGGTTCTGTGGGCAATATTACCCAGATGACACAGCAGCGTACTCTTGTGACCTTCCTCAATTTCGGCGTTCAGCATGGTCGGGTCATCTGCCCGGACAGCATTAACAAAATTAGCGATGTGATCCGCATCGGACCGCGCTCCCGCCACGCGTTCGATCTCCTTGCCCTTGGAATCGTGCAGCGAGTAGCCCCATCCATCCAGTTTGACGCTGCCATCTTCTCCGTGAAACGTGACACCGAATCCGTTGCCGTCCAGTCCCAGTCGGCTGCAGCTGAGTCCTTCCCAGATAATCTGTCGCTTGCCTTCAAATTGAAAAGACACAACATGTGAATCTGCTGTCTGCTGATCGTCGTCAAATCGATAGCGGCCTCCGGATGAAACGACTCGCGTTGGATAGTCAGCCTGCAGTCCCCAGCGCGACAGGTCCAGCGTGTGGATTCCGTTATTGCCCAGTTCTCCGTTGCCATAATGCCAGACCCAGTGCCAGTTGTACGGCAGACGGTTTGAAGTGAATGGCTGTCGCGGTGCCGGGCCCTGCCAGAGTTCGTAGTCGATATGCGGTGGCACTTCCGCCGGAGTTCCCGTGCCGATTGAGCCACGTGAATTCGCATACCAGCTGCGACTGTAATAGACCCGACCAATCCGACCTTCGTGCAGCAGCTTCATGGCTTCGATGATTTTTTCGGCACTGCGACGCTGGTTTCCCATTTGCACGCAGCGTTTGTGTTTTCGGGCGGCGGCGACCGCCATCTCGCCTTCCCATGGGTTGTGGCTGCAGGGTTTTTCTACGTAACAGTGTTTGCCGGCATTACAGGCCATGATGGCCGCCGGTGCGTGCCAGTGGTTGGGAGCCGCACAGATCAGAATGTCGACGTCGGGGTCATCAAGAATCTGGCGGAAGTCACCGGTCGTCTGCACTCCGTAGTCGACCAGTCCTTCAAACGACTTCTTTGCTGCGTTCAGGCGGTTTGTGTCCGTCTCGCATAGATATTTGATTTCGACTCCCGGTGTTTCTGAAAATGTCCGCGCCAGCGACATGCCGCGGCTCAGTCCCATTACGCCTACGACGACCCTGTCCTGAGCAGAACTTAAAGCTGCCGAGGCCGGGGAAGTGTGAAGTCCCGTGGTCAGTGAGGTGGCTGCTGCAACCGCCGAACCGGCGGCCACAAATTTGCGGCGAGATACCTCGTCTGAATTCTGTTTGTTCGATGGGGGAACTTTTGATGGCACGAGACGACTCCGTACATGTGGCGGGAAAGCGGCAGGAATTATAAACAACGGACATGGTGGCGAAGCCCGCTCACATCGTCAATGAACTTTGAATTCTCCGTTGCTCTGTGCGTGGAATTGACTGCCGCGTCTCGAAGCATTGTTGAGGCGGAAGGCGACGTTTTGCTTGGTGTTCGCGAATGAAGGTCGTGTCGAAAATCTGCGGAGGCCTGACCGAGAACCGATTCTGCGCTGCCACCAATCGTCAACTCAGCGGATGGCCTCCGAGCACAACGGTCTGTCCTGGACCTCCCAAACGGCATTTCCGGCCTGGGAATGTTTGCCGATAGAGTCCGCAACTGACCCGTTGATGCCTGTTCTTCGGCGGCAGACGATCGCCCCTGACTCCGCAAATGGAACAATCCGTCGTAAAACGGCAGGGGGAACGACCCCTTGTGATGCTGTTGCTGGACGTTTTCATTCGGCCAACACGTGATGTCGATGGTTCCGTAGGCAAACAATGCACAAGTTCTGCAGAACGAAGATGTGGAGATCTGTAATGAGAACACTCTTTGTGGGAATCGGGCTGTTGTGCTGTGCCCTTCAGGCGCAGGGTCTCGCAGTTGACGGATTTCCGGCTTCCTTCAGCTCCGATAACATCATCGCTTCATGTGCCTTCACTGAAGCCTGTGGCGACTGCTGCGACATCGGCGCAGACTGCGGCGAAGGCAGTGGTGACAAGTGCCTGGGCTGGCTGAAACAAAGTGATCATCGCTTGGACGACTTCATCAGTCCGATGACCAATCCCGTCTTCTTTGAAGATTCGCGGACTCTGACCGAAGCACGAATGATCTTTCTCAACCATGCTCTGACAGCCAGTCTTGGTGGTCAGAATGTACAGGTCTGCGCCATGCAGCTGCGAGCCGCTCTGATATTCGCCCGTATTGTATGTCTCGAGATCATCCCGGACGGGTGTGGTTGTAAGGTGCCGGGACAGCGGTTTTTAACGGCGCAAGGTCTGGGGCATGCTGCTGCGGGCTGAAAATCAGCAGCGGTGACAACCAAGAGTTTCCGGAAGCCACGCGGGCTCATTGAACGGCATTTGTCAGGACTTTGTCCGACTGCTGCTTGAGAGTTGTCGCCACAGTCATCACACTTCGTCTTTGCGTTTTGCTTTGAACTGTGTCTCCACACGGTGATTTGTCGAGGCGAACCACACTGTTTTCCCTCCGCACATCCTTCCTTTCGGGAATTTACGTATGCGTTCTGTTTTCTATCCCGCAATCCTTCTGGCTGCTCCGGCATTGCTGTCTGCACAGGACGCGGCGCCATTCGTATCTGCTGACCCTGCTGTTTTGGACGACGATTTTCCTTTTCAGGGCGAATATGCCGGCCTGATTCTGCCGGACGAAGACGACTGTCAGTGCAATTCTTTTCGGCGAGTCGGTCTGCAGGTCGTGGCTCTTGGCGGTGGCAGCTTTGATGCTGTCTATTACGATTTCGGGCTGCCTGGTGCTGGCTGGAACGGAGCAGAACGACGTCGGCTTTCCGGTCAGCGTGACGGAGACACGGCGAATCTGTCCGGCGATGGTCTGACGGCACAGATCCACGGCAACCATGTGGTGTTGAAGTCTGAACGTGGCCATACGCTCGGCGGTTTCCCTCGCGTTGTCCGCAAAAGCCCAACCCTGGGCAAACGGCCGCCATCGAATGCTATCGTGCTGTTCGACGGAACCAACGCAGATGAATTCTATAACGGTAAAGTGACGGACGGCGGATTGTTGATGGAAGGCGCTGATTTCAAACGTATGTTCACCGACTTCACTCTGCACCTGGAATTCAGACTGCCGTATATGCCCTCCGCACGCGGACAGAAGCGAGCGAACTCGGGCGTGTATCTGCAGAGTCGCTACGAAGTTCAGGTCCTTGATTCCTTCGGACTGGACGGCAAGTTCAACGAATGCGGCGCGCTGTATCGTTATCAGCCACCGAACGTCAATATGTGCCTGCCTCCGCTGCAGTGGCAGACCTATGACATCACCTTCCTGTCGCCTCGCTTCAAAGCAGAGGACGAAAAAGTTCGCAACGCCCGACTGACCGTGCGACACAATGGTGTACTGGTTCACAACTGTTTTGATGTGGAACGCAAGACTGGCGCGGGACGACCGGAATCGGCCGATCCGTATCCGATTCGGCTGCAGAACCACAGTGATCCCGTTCGATTCCGAAATATCTGGGTCATCGACCACGCACCGACGCGGTCCGACAACAGTCGTCGAGTGGCCCTGAAGTAATATCGACAGCCCTCCGTTGACTTCCACGTGTCTATTGTGAATGCTCTCGAAGGTGAGCGGTTACGTCGCTTGGGATCAATGTCCCGAGACGTATCAGCTGACTGGGCGGGACGTTGGTCCCATCCTGCAGACGTTAAATATAGTTCGACTCTGTATCTGAGTTTTCGCGGCCGGACATCGATTTCCTTCGTGAATACGTTATTCTGCACAACGCCTGCGTTCGCTCAATCGGAATTAAAAGACGACTCATGGTGGGATCGAAAGTCACAGTTGTTATTTGCCAGGCACAGGGGCGGAACCCTGTCAAACGGCAGATGGAAGAAGACATCCTCACGGCGCTCATCGCAGAGCCCGGCGTGGATGTGTCTCTGGTGCCGCATCTGTACGACATGCCTCATGATCATACGGGCACACTGTTTCTGAAGTCCGTGCCCGGAAATCTGGTGGTGCTGGGCTGGCTGTACGAACGAGCGACGCGCTGGACGCTGGACCGTGCCGGAGTGCGAGGTCACGAAGGATCTTCACTGATCGTCAGCGAGCGCGACGACGACGAAGACATCGACGAAGAAGACCGTCATGAACCGCGAGGCATCGGTACGGTCGAAGTGCCCGATCGCACGATTTATTGCCTGGATCTGCGAGTTCGCAATGACGCGATTGACTACATCACTGAGATCAAACGCATTGTCGATGAAAACAGCGTTCAGACCGTGGACCTGATGAGCTTTATCAATGGTTCGCCGAAACAGGAGCAGCTGCAGCGATACCTGCAGCCTGAACGCCAGCTGGAAGCTCGCCGAGCACTGGACAGCGGATCGACGGCCCTTGCCGATAAGGAAGCGCTGCCCGAAGACACTCGTCGACGCTGGTATCCGGTCATCGACTACACCCGCTGTACGAACTGCATGGAGTGCATCGATTTCTGTCTGTTCGGTGTCTACGGCGTCGATGCTCTGGATCGCATTCTTGTGGAAGAACAGGACAACTGCAAAAAGGGCTGTCCTGCCTGCAGTCGAGTCTGTCCGGAAAACGCGATCATCTTTCCTCAGCATAAAACTCCGGCCATTGCCGGTGCCGATGGTGATGTCGGTGGTATCAAGATCGATCTGACAAAACTGTTCGGCGGTGATGACGGTACCTCCGCACTGGATATGGCGGTCAAAGAACGCGACCAGGAATTGATTCTGGACGGTCGCGAAGCCGTCGGAATGTCCGTGGGCATCGCCAGTCGCACGCATGACGAGTTCGACGATCTGATGGACGATCTCGACGCGCTGGACTTTTAAATTTCCTCGAGATGGTCGGAAGTCGTTTGTTGGACTGGTGACGAACACAAAGTTAAACACTGTGCGTCCGTAAAAGACTCCCGACTCATTGTCGTGCTCAGCAGTCGGTGTTGAAATCAGAAGGCGTTCGCGCACACAATACGTCTCCCGCCCGCGTTTCCCGCCCGCGTTTCCTGCTCGAAACAGAACCATCTGCATGCCCCACACGTTTTTCCTGACCCGCTTCCTGTTGTCTCACGTTCGTACTGCCGGCGTCGCCGTTGTGGCCATTGGCATCTGCGCCGTTCCCGTGGTCGCCGATGATCCCGCAGAAATGACTTCGGAACAGCGCGTCTTCGTCACTTCCAAAGTAATCCCTCTGCTGGAATCTCGTTGCTTTGAGTGTCACAGGGGACCGAAGAAGCCGAAAGGTGGCTTGTGGCTCACAGGTCGAAAAGCCATTCTCCGTGGCGGCGACAGCGGTCCCGCCATAGTGCCTGGTAAACCGGACGAAAGTCTGCTGGTGGAGGCCATTCGCTATGAGGGATTTGAGATGCCGCCCCGCACCCGGATGCCCCAGGCAGAAGTAGACATTCTTGTGAAATGGATCTCCGCTGGTGCCCCGTGGCCGGAAGAACTCGATGCGCACGCACAAGCCGTTCCTGCCGACGAATTTCCGCTGGAACAGAGAAAACAAACTCACTGGGCCTGGCAGCCCATCGTCGATCCGCAGCCTCCTGCTGCCAATAACCCGGACTGGTGTGCTGTTCCGACTGACGCCTTTGTCCTGTCACGTCTGGAAAATACCGGACTTCAGCCTGCCGCGGATGCGGATCGACACACTTTGATCCGACGTCTGTATTTTGACATCATCGGCTTGCCTCCGTCGGTCGAACAGATTGAGGCTTTCGTTGCAGATGCGACCGCGGACGATGAGGCCCTGAAGACGGTCGTGGATGAACTGTTGCAGTCGCCGCACTTTGGTGAACGGTGGGGACGTCACTGGCTCGATCTGGTGCGCTATGCCGAAACGCTGGGCCACGAATTTGATTATCCGCTGCACAACGCATGGCGTTATCGTGACTACGTGATCCGAGCCTTCAATGCAGACGTGCCGTACGACCAGTTTGTCCGCGAACATGTGGCAGGCGACCTGTTGTCACGGCCTCGTCTGCACCCCACAGAAAAATACAACGAGTCTATTATTGGTACGGGCTTCTGGTTTCTGGCTGAAGATAAGCATGCCCCTGTTGACGTACGCGGCGAGGAAGCCGGAAAAGTCGACAACCAGATCGACGTGTTTTCGCGGTCGTTTCTGGGGTTAACGGTCGCCTGCGCTCGGTGTCATGACCACAAGTTCGATGCAATTTCCACGAAGGATTATTACGCTTTGGCAGGCTTCCTGCAGAGCTCTCGTCGCCACACCGGCCTGTTGGATCCCGGTCAGAAAATCAAGCGGCATGTTGACGAACTGTTCACCGCTGGTGTGGCTGCGAAACGTGAGTTGGCACAAATCGGCGTTACGTATGACGCGGTCGGGTTTCAGAAGTATGCGGCCGCCGCCATGGAGGCGATTAAAGGACAGCCGGCTGCCGCTGTTGCTGAAACTCGCGCCCCCGTTCTGTTTGAAGACTTTGAAGACAAATCCTTTGGCAAATGGAAGGTCACCGGCGGCGCCTTTGCCGATGGCACGTCGGATGCCTCGTTCGCGGGGCAGTCACTATCTGGCTTTCAGGGAAAACGGCTGGCAAACTCATGGCTTCGCAGCGACGGACTGCAGGGGGAGCTGATTTCCCCTAAATTCAAAATCGAACATCCGCACATCTCGTTTTTGATCGGTGGTGGCAATCACAAAGACAAGACCTGCATGAATCTGGTGGTCGACGGAAAGACGGTACGAACGGCGACAGGGAAGAACAGCGATAAGGTGCGGCTTCATTCGTGGGACGTGACTGAATTCGCCGGCCGGCATGCTCATCTGGAAATTATCGATCACCACACGGGCGGCTGGGGCCATATTGACATCGACCACATCGTCTTCAGTCAGCTTGCAGCGAAGGGGCCGCGTCGCAATGTAACTGTCGTGGCCAAAGAACGAGACTGCGATTCGGGAACACTTAACCGCTGGGTGCAGGCTCTGCAAAACAAGGATAACGCTGTTGTGACATCGCCGCTGTCGCTGCCGGCTCGTCTCGCCCAGGCAGAAACCGATCCGGCAGCGACCGTGCGACGGTGGCAGAAGGAAGTGACTTCTGCAAACCACGCCGCGACCTCGAACACCACTCTGTTTGCCGATCTGCGAGACGGTATTTCCAGCGACTGGTTTTTGAGCGGACACGCGTTTGCCGGGCACTCGGCAGACATTGAACCCCTGTTTTCATGGCACAGCGACGGACTGCATTTCGGCGACAGCACTGGTGTGACGTCCTCAGCGCTGTCCACTGAATTGCGAGGCACGTTCAGCAGCCCGACCTTCGAACTGCAGCACCCTGAAATCCTGGTGCGCGTGGCCGGAGAAGGCTGCCGAATTCGACTGGTCATCGACGGTTACGTCATGAACGAATTCAGCGAACTACTGTTCAGGGGTGCCAAACAGAAGATTGATACTGCCGGCCGTTTTCGGTGGATCCGTCTGGCCGGAGACGTGCAGCGTTATCGGGGACACCGAGTTCATTTGGAATTTCTGGACGAAGGCAACGGCTGGTTCACTGTGCAGGAAGTCCGCTTTGCCAATAAGGCGGGAGCCGCACCACCCCAGGACACACCGCACACATTGAATGTGGCAATCAGCGCAGCTTATAACGGCAGCAAGGCATCCACCGCGAATGATGTTGATGGAATTCTTGCTGTCTGGGCGGCGGCGGCATCTGCAGACATCAGCGCCGCCCGTGCTGTAATCATCGATAACGACCTGGCCGGAATCTCATCCCCATGGAAAGTCACCGAAGACCACTGGGCGAAACTGGCAAAGGGTATTCCGGCGCCGATGCCTGTGATTGCGATGACCGACGGAACACCGGAGAACGAACATGTGTTCATTCGTGGCAGTCATCTGCACCCGGGTGAAGTCGCGGAACGCAGAATTCTGACAGCGCTGCACTCCTCGGATACCGAGCAATCGTTTAGCGGCAGCGGGCGGCTGGAATTAGCCGACCAGCTGGTCTCTGCAGATAACCCGCTGCTCGCGCGAGTCGCCGTCAACCGAATCTGGCATCACCTGTTTGGGGCCGGAATTGTGGCATCCACCGACAACTTCGGTGTGCTGGGAAAAGAACCTACACACCCGCTGTTGCTGGATTTTCTGGCGACACAATTTCGCAACAACGGCTGGTCGATCAAACAGATGATTCGCACGCTGGTTCTGTCACGCACCTATCGTATCAGCAGTCAGCGGTCCGCCGATGGTGACAGACTGGATCCGGCCAATCTTCTGCTGCATAAAGCACGAATTCGCCGATTGCAGGGCGAAGCGGTGCGAGACGCCATTCTGACCGTGTCCGGCCGACTGGATCGGACCCTGTTCGGAAGTCCTGTGCCCGTGCATCTGACCGCCTTCATGCAGGGACGAGGACGGCCAAAGGTTGATGGTCCGCTGGACGGCCACGGCCGCCGCAGCATTTACATCGCTGTGAACCGAAATTTTCTGTCGCCCTTCATGCTGGCTTTCGACGTGCCGGCTCCGGTCACCACCACGGGCAAACGCGTGACATCGAACGTACCCGCACAGGCTCTGATTATGCTCAACAACGAATTTGTAAATCAGCAGGCGCGCTTGTGGGCAGAGCGGCTGATCGCAGCACAGTCGTCGTCACCGAATGAAGTGCTGGCCGCGGCATGGCATCAGTTGTTTGGTCGTCCGGCGACTGCCGACGAACTGACGCCTCTGCTGGAGTTTACCAATGCTTCCGAAGCAAACGCGAAACCGTCGGACGGGAATCGGCCTCTGTCGCTGAAAACGCTTACGGAAGTCTGCCACGTTCTGCTGAATTCCAAAGAGTTTGTTTTTCTGCACTAAAGAACTGCTTCTATTTGTTATCTCTCAGGAAAGCCGATGTTCAAATACAGTCTGAACTCCAGCACGATCAAGACCACTCCCATTCTGCGCAAGATTGCCGTTGCTGCCGACGCTGGATATACGGGCATCGAACTCTGGCACGACGACATGACTGCTCATGTTGAAGCTGGCGGCACCATCGAAGAGATTCGCAAATGCGTGGACGATCACGGAATGAAAGTCCCCACGACCATACACATTCACGGTTGGTTTCAGCCGGCGGGGGAAGAACATACCGCTGCGATGGACACTGCGAAGCGGAAGCTGGAACAGGCCGCAGCCGTGGGAGCACCTTTTGCCGTTGCCGGTCCGCCGCATGATCAGGCGGACCGGCAACTGGGACAACGTCATTACCACGAACTGCTGCAGTTGGGCGCTGAATTCGGAGTCCGTCCGGCGTTCGAATACCTGGGATTTGTGGAAGACATCAAGACAATCGACGACGCCATCGAAATTGTCGAAGGCAGCGGGCACCCCAATGCCTGCATCGTGCTGGACCCGTTTCACTGCTACGTCGGTGGAGGAGGTATGGAATCCATTGCGAAACTCAACGTCCAGCAGATTGCCATCTCACACTTCAACGACGCGCCCGCCGATCCGCCGCCGCACACTCAGCGAGACCCGGATCGAGTGATGCCAGGTGACGGAGCCATCGATCTGAAACGCTACTGTGAACTGCTGAGGCAGATCGGATATTCCGACTTCGTCTCACTCGAACTATTCCGCCCGGACCTGTGGGAACAGGATCCGCTGGAAGTCGCAAAGACCGGCCTGGAAAAAATGCGATCCGCGGCAGAAGGATAACAGTTGGTACGTTGGAACTGCCGTTCGTATTTGTGTGTCACTGGCGTGGCCAGTGAGTTTGCCAGTCGGACCGGCTTTCTTTAAATTCATCTGGCCATTACACACTGAGTTCCCACGATGCCGGATCTTGCCCAGACCCACGATCTCGTTTCCAATCTGTTCCAACGCGAGACCAGCGGCGTAACACGACTGACGGACGAACAACTGCAGGACTACGAACGTGATGGTTTCGTCGTCGGCCCGAAGATTCTCACAGCTGTTCAGATCGAGGCTCTGCGTGCGGAACTGGCAGAACTGACTGAGCCCAGTCACCAGGGCCACGAATTGTGGTACGAATACAATTCCAATGAATCGGCCGACCCCAACGCCGTGCTGTTTCATGCACTGGGAGCGTGGCGACTGAGACCCGGGTTTCACGATTGCCTGTGGAATTCCGCATTCGTTGTTCCGGCGGAACAACTGCTGGGCGGCGACGTCCGGTTCTGGCACGACCAGTTATTCTGCAAGCCAGCAAAACACGGTGGAATTGTGGCGTGGCACCAGGACTATTCGTACTGGACACGCACCACGCCGATGGCTCATCTGAGCTGCTGGATTGGCCTGGATGACGCCACCGTCGACAACGGTTGCATTCATTATGTGCCGGGCAGCCACAAATGGGACCTGCTGCCCATCACCGGACTGGCCGGCGACATGACGGCGATCAAAGACGTTCTTACTGACGATCAGTGGCA
>JABABI010000139.1:0-4231 GCA_014238335.1 Fuerstiella sp. | reverse complement strand
GACTGGCCGGCGACATGACGGCGATCAAAGACGTTCTTACTGACGATCAGTGGCAGAAATTCGTCAAGCCCGTGCCGGTGGAGCTAAAGGCGGGAGAATGCGTTTTCCATCATCCTCTGATGGTCCACGGTTCCTTCGCGAATAACACAGACCGTCCCCGCCGGGCCCTGGTTCTGAACGTCGTCAAAGACGGAGTCTGCAGTGACACCGATGAAGCGCTGCTGGAAGGAACCGACATCATTGCCAAAGGTCAGCCTCTGGGCGGAACGTTCTATCCCCTGCTGTCCTGACCCCCTGCATCGCTGCGTTGTTCGTTTCACCGCGTGCCCAGCGGGCCGCATTCGCGTATGCGACTGCAACACGTATGCGACTGCAACACGTAGTACGCACAGCCTGTGTGCTGCCGCCCCGTTGCCCACCGGCACAGACTGATCCACGGCATTGATTCGCCTGTTGAATCTTACCCCATCGCGTCCGCCGGACTTTTCACGGCCAGGCCCGGCTTGTTCATCACGTGCAGGTAGATCATTGTCGTCCGCACGTCTTTATGTCCGAGAAGTTCCTGAACGGTTCGTATGTCGGCCCCGTCTTCGAGAAGATGAGTGGCAAAACTGTGCCGAAGAGAATGCGGCACAGCGTTTTTCACGATACCCGAACGGTCCATGGCTTGTTTGAAGAACTTCGCAAAATATTCCTCGCCCACGTGATGTCGACGCAGCTGTCCACTGCGCGGATCTTTCGACAGCTTCGTTGCCGGAAATAACCACTGCCAGCCGAATTCGCGATTCTCATGGGGATACTTTCGTTCCAGAGCATACGGCAGATAGACGGTCCCGGCACCACTTTCCAGATCACGTTTGTGCAGCCGCCGTACTCGCTCCACCTGTTCGATCAGGTCCTGTCGACACAGATCCGGCAGCACGGTGATGCGGTCCTTCTCACCTTTACCGGATCGCACGACCAGGTGACCTTCATCAAAACTGACATCCTTGATGCGCAACCGTCGACATTCGGCATGTCGCAAACCTGATCCATACATCACCACAAACATCAGCCGACGCAGGCCCTGAAACTCGGGCAGCAAGGTTCCCATTTCCTGACGACTGATGACAACCGGCAGACGCTCCGGCTTATCAGCCGGCACCACATCAAGAAAACCAATCTCACGAGTCAGAACCTTTTGAAACAGGAACAGCAGAGCCGATTTGGCCTGTCCCTGAGTATTCGGAGCCACATCTCCTTCCACGGCCAGTTTCGTCAGAAACGTGCGAATCGCCGATTCTCCGACGCCGGACATGATGTTGATCACCTGCTGCACCTGCTCGTCGGCCAGCTCCGCCTCCGGACGAAGCGACCTGTCAGCCGTGTCATCCCCCATGATCGTCTTCTCCGGCAGCCGCACGGTTGCCATTTGCGGCGTCACCCGTTTCGTCCCTCCCGCGACGTTACCGCCTTCGTCGCTCCTCCGCTTCACAGCTCCCTCGGTGATTTCACCTTTCCAGGTCGTGCCACTCCCTGTGCCCTCAGCCGTTGGTGCGGACCGACCGCAGTAGTGGAGGAAGCGTTTGACCCAGCCGACGTAGGCGCGTTCGGTTTGCAAAGCTTTCCCCTGAACACGAAGTTCGCGCCGCAGCTGTTGGATCACAAGGGACTCGGATGAATCAATCTGCCCGATCAGTTGACGCACGTCTCGCGAGTCCGGACTTCCATCGACACCAAAGGATGTTTCCTGTTCGGCCAGAGATCCCAGTTTTCGGACCATGTCGGACAGCAGCGGCTGATCCGCTTCGAGTACCAGATCTCGGTAGGCCGCCAGGGCTCGGACAGCCTGCTGCCGTTGCCATGCCGGAACCTGACTGGCCAGCAACTCGCGGGAAAACCCCACGGCCAGTTCTCGGGTCAGTGGGATTACCGATCGGCCATCATGTTGAGCAAACTCAGCGTATCGTTTCAGCCATGCGGGAAACCACTGTTTGTCAGCTTTTCCGAAGTCCGCCACCCCGACCCGTTTGGTGAATTCACGTACACTCATTCTTAACGCTCCTTCCTGAGGCAATAACCGTAGACCGGGATTCTCGTTTTTATCACCGTGTAGCAAAAGGATGGTTGCGTATTTTTCCAGACTTGGATAAAAATCTGTTAGGCCGAGATAAAGTTACGGTTATGGGCTTTATTCAAGGCAATTGGTCGGTTACTTAATATTGTTATGCCGCGAGGAATGAGTCGGTCTCAGAAATTGTTCAGCATAAACTGGTGGTGTAACGGACCAACCATCACCGATTAATAACCACCACGTTCTTTCCACAAAAGAGGATCGATAACAACATGCCTGATCCCCGTAACTGCTCCGATTGTGGAGACTCGATGGAACTTGGCTTTATTCCCGACTCAACCTATGGCGCGTTATTGCAAAGCCGCTGGCACCCCGGTGAGGCCAAACAGCTAAAGTTTTTTGGGATGGAATTGCCCCGATTAGAAACAAATATATCCGAGTTCGTCCCGATTACTGCGTATCGGTGCAGTGGATGTGGCCTGTTGAAGTTCTTCGCGAATCAAGAGTCAAAGTGAATTTGGACTAAAGACGATAGGGACATCATTCCTGGCTCGGCGAGCGGCATAACAATCAAATGCACCGGAGTTGCGGGCCGGCCGTTTCCTGAATTCCAAGTCACTTGCCGCAACCCGGTGATTTGGGTCGTTGAACTTAACCGCTTCGCGTAGACAAGCGTGACGTTTTGAAGGGAGTCTTTTGGTCTGATGAGTATTGATGCCCCGCGACTTCCGATTGGTTACTCAGTGTTCGACACTGGTGAGGAATGCTACGAGTACAACGAGGACGCCTGCTTCATCGCGGCGACACCTGAGTCGGCGCAGGAGTTTCTTGACGTGGCCTGCATGGATCCGCGAGACGGTCGGGTGGATGCGATCTATTGGGATGATCTGCTGCGGGACTATGGTTGTTCCAGCGGGGAGTATGCCCTGGAGGCAGCCGCCTTTGCTCGGTTCCGGACGCTGGCCGAGGAACACCAGGTGTCATTTGAGTCTGAAGCGTATGACGGCGACGACTCACTGATGGTCGTCGAGATTGAGGGTCGGTTTCTGACTCCCGATCCCGACTGACACACCGTCCCGTCCCGACTGTGACGGCTTTCCAGGTCGCCTGGATATTCCAGGTTGCAGCGTGTTTCCAGGTTGGCCAGGTCGAAGCGAATCTCCAGGTCCGTGGCGTTGTGCCTGCTGCGAAAGTTGTCCGTTGCGACGACATGTTCTGGCAACGTGAAAGTTGCGTGACATTCTGAGTGAAACATTTTTTCACTTCACTCAGAAAGCGCCTTATGACACCCTGGCAAAACCGCGTCACTGCTTTGACTCAACGCATGGCGGACGACATGAAGCTGCGGAATTATTCGCAGAAGACGATCGACACTTACACGTATCACGTCGGCCGTTTCGCGCAGCACGTTGACAAATCCCTGGAGCAGGCCACTCCAGAAGACGTGAGATCCTTTCAGCTGCACCTGATTGAAGTGCGTAAAGTTGGCTGGAGTTCCTTCAACCAGGCAGTTTGTGGACTACGTTTCCTGTTTCGAACAACGTACCCACGCAGCTGGGCGGTCAGCATGGTGCCCTTCGGCAAGAAGCCGAAGACTCTGCCGACGGTTTTGGGTGGGGAAGAAGTCACGAGTCTGCTTTCGTGTGTGAAGTCTCTGAAACATCGAACGTTCCTGCTGACTCTGTACGCAGCGGGCCTACGCCTGAACGAGGCCGCAGAACTGACGATTGCCGACATCGACAGCCAGCGGATGCAGTTGCGGATCGCTCACGGCAAGGGCGCGAAAGAGCGGCTGGTGCCGCTGTCGCCTCGACTGTTGAACGAACTTCGCGACTACTGGAAACAGGTACGCTCGCCGAAGTATCTGTTTCCCGGAAAGACGTTCGACGTACCTCTGAGTTCCACCACGATTCAGAAGACGTGCAAAGCCGCCGTGCAGAAGGCTGGCATTCTGAAGAACGTCACTCCTCACACACTGCGACACTCGTACGCGACCGGCCTGTTAGAGGCGGGCGTGGATCTGCTGACCATCAGTCGGCTGCTCGGGCACAAAAGTTTCAGCACCACGATGATCTATCTGCACGTGCGTCGACCTCATCTGCAGTCGACCCCCAGTCCCATCGACTGGCTGCCGGTCAGGCAAGTGCCGCGGTACCTGCAGAACGACGAGACACCACC
>JABABI010000138.1:15197-17078 GCA_014238335.1 Fuerstiella sp. | reverse complement strand
CCAACGCGAATAGGACGGACCTGCAACATGCAAAGCAAACTTCATGGCGGACACCTTAGATTTTGGCTAGGCTACCGCTAATGCTGAGACTCTGTCGACGCAGAAGACCTTTCCAGACGCGTTTTGGCAAGAGTGTTGCTCCGCGTTCGGAAATATCATGCAAGACAGATCGGTGATGTAGATGGCTAAGAAAAAAGCACCTGCAAAGACCAGGAAGGCTGCGGCAGTTAAGAAGAAGGCCACCAGGAAAAAAGTGGCTGCCAGAAAAGCTGCCGCCAAGAACCCCAGTGCCAAGAAGCCGGCGGTAAAGAAAGTGCCGAAAAAGCTGCCTAAAGGCGCTGCAAAGCCAGCAAAAAAGAAGGGCGTGCGACGCGCGACGATGACAACGGGCATTCGCACCAAGAAAGCCGGCAAAAAAATGGGACGTTCGCGGATTCCCACCGATGCCCCACTGGCTGTTGTCTTTCAGAACGACCTGGACGCTCAGGAAGCCTTCGCGTTTCTGGGCATTCACACCATTCGCGAATTGGAAGAGTTTCCGCCTGATGAGCTTGTCATGCGACTAACGAGCCCCGCTAAACAGACCGTTGGGAGGATTCGGAAGATTCTGGCGATGAATAACCGTTGCCTGTCGGACGACGAGGCCTTCGCGCTGGAATTTCAGGAACGCCTGGCGTTGAAGCTTCGGTAGGACGCGGCGGTTGCCGTTGGAATGCAGCTGGTCAAACTTCGAAAGATTCGCCAAATTTGGGAATCACTGGCGGGGTGTCGCAGGCCTCGTTAATAAGGCCTGCCATCGCGGTGGCAGCGGTGTCTTCGCCGTGCACGATGAATGCTCGACCACAACCTCCGTTGCGCTGCAAAGTGTCAAACCACCACTTGAAGTCGTCGGCGTCGGCGTGCGCCGAAAGTCCGTTGATTGTTTCCACACTGGCTTCCAGGCGATACCGTCGTCCCCGGATGTAGACGTGTTCGTGACGTTGAATTAGCTGGCGTCCGAGTGTGCCTGTTGCCTGATAGCCAATAATCATGATGGTGTTTGCAGGGGCAGACACCGCATGTTTGAGATGATGAACGACCCGACCGTTTTCGCACATGCCGCTGGCCGAAATGATCACAAGTGGGCCGTTCTGGCGGTTCAGCGCAATACTTTCGTCGCGTGAACGTACATAACTCAACCCTTGGAAGTTGAAGATGTCGTCGTCAAATTTCAGCGTTTCCTGAACTTCGGCGTCCAGACCTTCCTGGTGATCACGATAAATGTCAGTTAGCCGCGTAGCCAGCGGGCTGTCAATGTACACCGGC
This sequence comes from Fuerstiella sp., assembly GCA_014238335.1. Taxonomy (GTDB): domain Bacteria; phylum Planctomycetota; class Planctomycetia; order Planctomycetales; family Planctomycetaceae; genus Fuerstiella. The sequence continues at coordinate 15,773 of JABABI010000138.1, read as the reverse complement.
ACTCGGCACATCGCATTTTCATTTCGCAGTTCGTTGAGCAAATACACCAGCAACTGCGTGCGCCCCAGACTGAAGGCAGGGATGATGACTTTTCCACCATTGCGTGACGCAGCACAAAGGATCCGCTGTAGTGCCGCTTTGACATCGCTGGGAGTCGGATGGATTCGGTTCCCATAGGTCGATTCTGTGATAACGACGTCGCAGCGTTCGACAGTCACCGGATCATGCAGCATGGGCTTTTCTCGACGGCCAAGATCGCCCGTGAAGACCAGTCGTTTCCATCCGCCCTGATCAAACAGTTCAAGTTCGCAGATGGCTGATCCCAGGATATGACCAGCGTGATGAAAACGCAGACGGACGTCATCGGCCAATGTTTCCCATTTACCAAATGGAACGTATTCGAATAATCGGGCAACTTCTCTGGCGTTATCTTCCGAGTACAACGGTTCGATGGGGTGATCCTCTGGTCTCGCCTTTTTTGCCAGATATTTTGCGTCTTCCCGCTGTATCCTGGCGCTATCACGCAGCATCATCGCTGCAATGTCCGCGGTGGCTCGAGTGCAGAAAATGGGGTTG
>JABABI010000138.1:0-15187 GCA_014238335.1 Fuerstiella sp. | reverse complement strand
CGGAATGATCGATGTGAGCGTGCGACAGAATCACTGCATCCAGCTTTCGCGGCACACAATGAAATTTCACGTTTTTTGGGCGGGTTTCTTCCTCAGCCCCCTGAAACAGACCACAATCCAGAAGAAGACGTCGTGATTCCGTTTCAATTAAGTGCTGGCTGCCAGTGACTTCGCCGGCCGCTCCCAGGAACGTAATTCGCATGGGTGAACACCTGAACAGTAGTTGTTAGGATTGTCTGCAGGCCTCGAACGTTCTGGGGCGTCACGACAGTAATGGCGTTATACCCGAGCGTTCCAACGAGGCGTATCAGAAAAGCGTTTCCGCTGCTGAGTTCTTTTCTGTCTATTTGCTAGATTAACTCAGAGAATACGACGAACACAATGACGTATTTATGGTGTATCCTTCTGAAACACCCAATTGTTAGCTTGTAACATTGCTTTGGAGCCAAAACGCATGAGCCTCTTGCCTCGATGGATTAAGCGAATTACTGGTGTTACCCTGACCGTCAGCGTTTGTTTTGCTGGTGTTACGGCGTGCAACACCGTATTTGGTGAAGACGCGGCAGAGTTGTCTACTGTTGAATTCATTGACACAAATATTCGACAGGGCTACGAGGACAACGAGATTAAGCCGTCGGCGGTTGCCAGCGACGAAGAATGGGTGCGGCGTGTGTATCTGGACATTGCTGGACGCATCCCAACATTGGAGGAAGCAAAGCAGTATCTGTCAGACGAGAGTCCCCGCAAGAGAAACGTGCTGATTGGCGAGTTGCTCGACAGCCAGGATTACGTTCGCAACTTCACAACAATATGGACAAACAACTGCATTGGTCGCAGAACACCTCGTCGAGTCAGTCGCAACGGGATGGAGAAGTTCTTTCGCGAGGCCTTTGCGAGGAACCGGCCGTGGAATGATATTGTCGTCGACATCGTGACAGGTGAGGGCCATTTCGAAGAGAACGGAGCGGTCAATTATACGTTAGCTCAGATGCAGATGGCGGACGACGCAGTTCAGTTGACGGCCAAGACCACAAAGATGTTTTTGGGCATGCAGGTGCAGTGCACTCAGTGCCACAATCATCCGTTTAACAACTGGCAGCAAAGTCAGTTCTGGGAGTTCAACAGTTTCTTCCGTCAGGTCAGGAAAATCGAACATCGAAAAGTCGATCCGGAAACGGGGCGCCGTGTTGACGACTTTTCGGAAGTGGTGACCCGCGATTTCAGTGGCCCGGTTTTCTTTGAAAAGCGAAGCGGCCTCATGCAGGTTGCGTTTCCGATCTATATGGGCAAGAAGGTCGACCCGAACGCATTTGATCGTCGCAAGGAATTTGGCAAACTGCTGGTGGTCGCCGACAACGGTGAAACTCCGCTGATTGCCAAGGCGTTCGTCAACCGCGTCTGGGGACAATTCTTCGGTTACGGTTTCACACGCCCCGTTGACGACATGGGGCCGCACAATCCTGCGTCACATCCTGAAGTGCTGGACCGACTGTCCGCCGACTTTGTCAAGAATGACTACGACATCAAACAGCTGATCGGCTGGGTCGCCAACAGTGCCGCCTATTCGCTGAGCAGCCAATTCGGGGAACACAATGCGGTGGACAATCCGTCTGCCGGCGAGATGCCTCTGTTCAGCCACATGTACATCAAGTCCATGCAGGCCGAACAGCTATACGACTCTCTGATCTCCGCTACGAATGCTCACAAGTCAGGTAAAGGCGGGTGGGAAGCCCAGGAGACTCAGAGAAGACGCTGGATGCGGCAATTCGTTGCGGCCTTTGACACGGACGAAAACGATGCAGCAACCACGTTCAATGGGACAATTCCTCAGGCACTGATGATGATGAACAGCGAACTGATTGAAAAAGCGGTCAATGCGGAACGCGGAAGTTTTCTGTTTGAAACCTTCAGCAAGCCAGGGAAAGACGCTGAAAAGCTGCAGGAACTGTATCTGGCGGCGTTGAGCCGTCGGCCTTCCCGTGGCGAAATCGGTAATGCCCAGAAGTTGTTCAGTGCCTATGGACGAAACGGAAAAGTCTATGCCTATCAGGATCTGTTCTGGGCTCTTTTAAATTCAAATGAGTTCATTTGTGTTCATTAATTGATTGCTGAGTATTTCTGCATGCTTACCGTTGTGGAGGCGGATGCTCTTTCAATCACAACTTGTTTAGCGCACGTACGCTATCGATCAGGCAACGTTCTGGTCACACGTTTCACTGATATTTGTTAACTCAGGTTTTACCTATCACACTGGAGAACTGAAGATGCCAATCTGGAACAATTATGGAATGGGTCGTCGTCACTTCATGCAGCATATGGCGACAGCGGCAGCGACGCTTCCGGCCATGAATTTTCTGTCGCACCTGCAGGCGAATGCGGCAACGTTAAAGGCCAACAACAAGGCTTGCATCCTGTTGTGGATGAGCGGTGGCCCGCCGACGATTGACATCTGGGATCTGAAACCCGGTTCCAAGAACGGTGGAGAATTCAGGCCAATCGATACGGCGGCGCCTGGTGTGCAGATCAGCGAACACATGCCGGAAACCGCAAAGGTGTTCAAGGACCTGTCTATTGTGCGGTCAATGAGCACGCGTGAAGCGGACCACGGTCGCGGTCGTTATTTCATGCACACGGGTTATGTACCCAACCCAACCGTCACCCACCCGACGTTTGGTTCCGTTGTCAGCTATGAAGTTGGCCGGTCACGAACGGCCCTTGAGATTCCTTCGTTTGTCTCTGTCGGTGGTGGATCCGGACAGGCTGGATTTCTGGGGATGTCGCACGCTCCATTTGTTGTCGGCAGCGATGGGCGAATTAATAACGCACCAACGGACGAGGCCAAGAAACGACTGCCTGGTCGACTGGAGATGCTGGCGGCAGTTGAGTCCAACTTTATCAAATCCAAGCGCGGTGAATTACCGGAAGCGCACAAGGATGTCTACAAGAATGCGGTCAATCTGATGACTTCACGGCAGATGGCAGCCTTTGACGTGGACAAGGAGGATCCTTCCTTCGGACTGGAAGCGGAAACCGAGGAAACGAAGGCAATGTATAATCCGGCAGCGGGTGGCGGTGGCGCCATGGGCATGCGAGGTGGTAACGGATTTGGTCAGAGTCTGCTGATGGCCCGCCGCCTTGTGCAGACCGGGGTGCCGTTCGTGGAAGTGAATCTCGGCGGATGGGACCTGCATCAGGACGTTTTCAATACGCTCAGTCAGCAGCGATTGCCTGTGCTGGACCGGGGTATTTCCGGTCTTGTCAGCGACCTGAAACAGCGGGGCATGCTGGACGATACCGTTATCGTCTGGATGGGCGAGTTCGGACGCACTCCTCGTATCAATCAGAATACCGGTCGCGACCACTGGGCCGCCAGCTGGTCCAACATGATTGGCGGCGGCGGACTGACGAATGGTCAGGCGGTTGGTGCGACGGATGCCGACGGTGTTCGAGTTGCCGACAACAGCAAGGCCTATTTACCAGGCGACATCTGGGCCACGGTGGCGCACGCGATGCAAATTCCTTTGAACACGGTGCACACCTCCAAGCGTGGCCGCCCGATGAAGCTGGCCAACGGTGGTACGCCGATCAAAGAACTGCTGGGATAGTCGCTTACCGAGAATTTGAACTCCGCAGGCCTCAATCAGTAAGCGATTGAGGCCTGTTTTTTGAATTGTGACAACGGCATTCACGTCCCATGTTTGACCCAACGGACAATATCGATCGTGCTCGCGTTTCTTCGGAGGCATCCAGTAATGGAGTGCCTGGAGAAGTGTTCATCCGTGAATTCACGCAGTCACAACGTCCGTTGTATCTTTACATTCTACCGTTGGTGGGCAATTCAGCCGATGCCGATGAAGTCCTGCAGGAAACTAATCTGGTGATCTGGGCGAAGTGGCATCAGTTTGAAATGGGGTCCAATTTTCTGGCCTGGGGACGAGCGATCGCCCGGCTTGAGGTCTTTCGCCATCGCCGGAATCGTAATCGCAAGATGACGTTTCTGGACGGAAACGTGCTGGAACTGGTTGCGGAGCGATCCGAGTCCGTCAATGAGAATCTCCATGTGCGACAGGCGGCGCTTGCGAAATGTCTGGGCCAGTTGCGTCCCAAAGATCGTGCTCTGATTCAGATGCGATATGCTGCCGGTGCGAACGGCGATAAGGTTGCCAGGACTCTTGGCCGCCCGGCGAATTCTGTCTATCAATCACTCGGACGAATTCGTCGAGTACTGGTGGAATGTGTCCGCATGCAGCTTGCTGCAGAAGGAGGATTGAAATGAGCAGTCCTCGCGACGACCTGATCAGGCTGACGAACCTGCAGCTTGAACGCACGCTTGATGAATCTGAACATCAGCGGTTCAACGAATTACTGCGGGACAACGATGACTTTGTTTCTCTTTACGTGGAACTAATGGCGATTCATGGTCACCTGCTGTGGGGCGCAGGTGCCGCTGGGGACACGCCGGTTTCGACGCCTGAGGTTTGCATGGAAGTCGCAGAAAAAGTGCGTCGACGCAGGCCACTGGGACGCAGAATCGCGGCGGTCGCGGCCACGGTTTTATCTCTGGTGTGCGGGTGGGTGGTGCTTTCCGGCGTTTCGTCCATGCCTGACGTTGTTGTCGAAAATGGGCCGGACATTAGGTCCCCAGGCAGTGATTCCGATGAACAAACGGTCGCCACGCAGTATCAGCCGTCCCCGTCGGAATCGAATTCGGAACTCTCACCTCTGGTTTTGGACAGTCTGCAGTCGCCAGCAGGTGTACCGAAAGATTTGACCGGCGAGGCTGTGGCGGAAGCAAAGGATGTCACACCGCCGAACGATCTTTCTGACGCAGACATCGTGGCTGAAATCGATCGCCTGGTTGCTGACACCTGGCAGCAGCATGACCTGGTCCCGTCGCCCACGGCGTCCGACACGGAATGGATTCGCCGGGCTTGTTTGAACATAGTAGGGCGGATTCCAACGATTGAGGAATCAACGTCCTTTCTCGCAAGTAACAGCCCACGGAAAAGGCAGCAAGTTATAGGCGACCTTGTGCAGTCGTCGGAACGGTCGTCGCACCTTGCCGTGGTCTGGGCCAACATGCTGATCGGTCGTACGGAACGTCGGGGTGTCAATCGGGACAAGCTGTTTGAATTTCTGTTCAAAGAGTTTCAGCAGAATGCTCCGTGGATTGATACAGTCGGCGAGCTTATTTCAGCATCCGGTCGAAGCGACACAAATGGCGCCACGAATTTTCTGCTGGCCCATCTGAACAACGAGGCCACTCCCGCTACGGCAGTGACGGCAAGGCTGTTTCTGGGAGAACAGATGAGCTGTCTACAATGCCATGATCACCCTTTTAGCAAAGGTGTCGGACAGTCCGAGTACTGGGCGTTGAACGCGTTCTTCAAGGACACAGACCGTGTCACTGTGTCCGTGGCAATGAACGATTCTGCCGTTCGTCCGTCGCTGCGGAATGCGGCATGGAAGCTCGTGGATCGCCGTCGCGGGGAACGTGTAACGTTCTTTGAAAATCGGTCCGGACAGCAGAAGGCTGTGCTGCCAACCTATGACGGACATATTATTTCGGAGGACAGCACGGTCCAGCGCCGCGCGGAACTCGCCAGGCTGCTGGCGTCTGATTCCCAAACCAAAGTCGCCAAAGCGATGGTCAATCGCATGTGGGCTCATTTCTTTGGCTACGGATTTACTACCCCAATCGATGACATGGGACCACATTCGGTCGTCAGTCACCCGGAACTTTTGGCGTACCTGACCCAGGCGTTCGTGGGGTCAGGCTATGATCTTCAGAGACTGATGACGTGGGTTGCGTCGTCTCAGGCATGGCAGCTGAGCAGCGAAGCGTATGCGGCAAACACGGTGGATCGTCCGGAGTATGGCGAAATGCCATTATTCACTCGAGTTTACGTGCGGCGGATGACACCCGAACAGGTGTATGAATCGATCCGGATTGCCGTGCGTTCTGCCGGGCAACAGCGCGTTACGGCCGCAGAGGTCAGTTCGCAGCACCGTCGCGAATGGGTTCGTCAGTTCGCCCGCGCCTACGAGACGGACGAAAATGACGAAGCGATTGATTTTGACGGCACGATTGCTCAGGCAATGGTGATGATGAATGGTGATGATGTTGATAATGCCATTCGTCAGGCCAGCCGTTCGATCGTCCGAGGCGGCGCGCAGGTTAACTCAGCACCACAGGCTCTGGATCGTGTGGCGCTGGCAATGTTGACTCGGGAGCCGACGACCGGGGAGCAACGCGTATTTCGGCGTCGTTATCGACAATTGGCGCAGGAATCGCTGGCCTCTGTGGCGATGCCGACGGCTCTCGGCGACATGATGTGGGCCTATCTTAACAGCAGTGAATTCGTGCTGGTTCACTGACATCGCCCGGAAATTTTTCTTTCTTCCGGAATCCGATTGCCGATCCGCTGTAAGCGGTTGCGCGCGCGACAAGGTTGCCGTATTCTTCGTCCCCTCGCACAGAATGTGCTGTGCGGTTCAGTATGTTTCTCTGCCTTCATTTGTCTTCAGGTGATTCGTGTCTATCGTCGTTCAGAAATTTGGTGGAACCAGCGTCGCTGACGCCGAGAGAATTCGTAGAGCCGCAAAAAAGGCGGTCGATACAAAGCGTTCCGGGCTGCAGGTCGTCATGGTTGTTAGTGCGCGGGGCAAGAAAACGGACGAACTGGTGGGCTTGGCGGCTGAGATCACCGCAAAACCTCGTCCGCGTGAGATGGACATGCTGCTGTCAACCGGGGAGCAGGAGTCTGTCGCGCTCATGGCGATGGCTGTTCATGAGCTGGGCGAGGAAGCCATCAGTCTCACCGGCGCGCAGATCGGCGTTCGGACGGACGGAAGTCACACCGAAGCTCGCATTATCAGTATTTCCACGCAACGCATGAAGGACGCTCTCGATGCCGGCCAGATTGTGATTGCGGCGGGGTTTCAGGGTGTTGACGAGGATTTCAATATTACAACGCTGGGGCGCGGTGGCAGTGACACCACCGCCGCAGCGCTGGCGGCAGCGCTTGATGCAGATCTGTGTGAAATTTATACAGATGTCGAAGGTGTTTATACGACCGATCCTCGCGTCGTTACCTCGGCTACAAAAGTTGAATGCGTGTCGTACGACGAAATGCTGGAGTTGGCGAGTCTCGGAGCGGGCGTGATGCACTCGCGATCGATTGAATTCGCGAAAAAGTATCGGGTCAGTCTGCGGGTGAAGCCATCTTTTATGGACGGACCCGGCACGTTGATTTCGCCGGAACCTGCGGAACCAGCTCCCCGGGTGACTGGACTTGCGTTCGTGCGGAGCGAAGCCCGTGTGAGTCTGATTGGAATTCCCGATCAGCCCGGCGTGATGAACCGCATCTTTTCGTTGCTGTCTGACAACAGGATTTCCGTCGATATGGTGGTCCAGAACGTCGGTGTTGCCGGGACCGCGAATGTCTCTTTTACTGTTGCTGAAGACGATCTTGAGAATACACTCACCGTCGCAAAAACCGCAACTGACGATTTGGGTGGCGTCGTGCAGCACAACGCGAATTTGTCGAAGGTGTCTGTGGTCGGTCATGGAATGCAGACACACACCGGGGTTGCCGCACAGATGTTTCGTGTGCTCGCCGACAATTCCGTGAATATTCACATAGTGACGACCAGCGAGATCAAAATATCCGTACTGATCGATCACGACCTGTGTGACCGCGCGGTGAATGCCGTTCACGAAGAGTTTCAAGTGGCGCACCAGAACGAGCAGACGCCGCAAGTCGGCGTCCCGTCAGAATCGCCAAGAAAGCGGACTCGCAAAGACACCTCGGAACTTGAAGCAGATATTGTTTCTCGGCTCAGCGGTATGGAAGAGATCGTCGTCAGCGATATCTACAGCGATACTGATCAGGCACGGGTCACAATCACACAGCTGGATGACCATCCGGGCGTGGCCGCCGAAGTTTTCTTTGCGGTGGCGGACGGTGGCATTTTGGTGGACATGATCATTCAGAATGTCGCACTGGACGGAAAGGCGAACATCTCCTTCACCGTGCCTGGTGGCGACGTCGCGAGGACGATTGAAGTACTGAGAGATCCACTGCAAAGGCACCGCGATGCGCAGGTTTCATGCGACGAGAGCATCGGAAAAATTTCCGTTGTCGGAATCGGTCTGCGGAGCCATACTGACGTAGGTGCTCGAATGTTTCATGCTCTGGGCGATGGCGGGATCAACGTGCAGATGGTGAACACCAGCGAAATCAAAGTCAGCGTCGTCGTCGCTGCCGATCAGACCGATACGGCTTTGACCGCGCTGCGGATGTCGTTTAATCTGTCTCAGGATGAAGCTACTTAGTACGCGAGATAGCGAGGACCTTTCAGCTCTAGCTTCAGGTTGCGGATAACGACACTATTCCGCTGACTGTCCGGTAAAGTATTCAGGTTCCGCACCGACCTTCCACTTAATGTTGCAGCCAATGCCGGGTTTCTGGTTGACGTCGACCATCTCACCGGCCAGAACGGCATCACATGCGGCTCTGAGGTCCTGGCCTGTCACTGCAACTTCGTTGCCAGGTCGGCTTGAATCAAACTGGCCGCGGTACACCAGCGCGTGGTCAGTGTCGAACAGAAAAAAGTCGGGCGTGCAGGCAGCTTTGTAAGCCTTTGCCACACTCTGGTCAGCGTCATACAGATATGCGAATTGGTAGCCGGCAGACTCCGCTTCGATCTTCATTTCCTCGGGTCCGTCCTGCGGGTAGTTTTCGACATCATTAGAGCTGATTGCGACGATTGCCATTCCCTTTGCCAGGTATTGATCTCCAAATTCGGCCAGTGCATCGCGCAGGTGAACAACGAAGGGACAATGGTTGCACATAAAAATGACCAGCAGCGGCCGACCGTCTGAGTCCGAGTTGGAAATTGTGGTGCCGTCCACATTGGACAGAGAAAAGGTTGGCGCTGTCGTTCCCAGAGGTAACATGGTGGAGGCGGTCTTGACCATCGTCGGATCCTTTACGATTGAAGAAAATGAAGTGAGAAGTCACCGGAAGACAGAGACTCTGACTGCCGACGGAAAACCGTTGCGAAGGAATCTACCTGTGCTTTGTCAGAACTGAGTTTTTGAGTTTTGGCAAAGCACTAGCGTGTTTGCATTCGTTCCAGCAATGGATCAATAATACATTCGGGCAGAAAATTCTTCAGGCGATCACGGACATTTCCCTGCGCCATTCGGGCGATTTGTTTGATGAGCGAACTTGAGATGTGGTTATATCGTTCCCCGGACATCAGAAAGACCGATTCGATGCGATCGTCCAGGACGCGATTTGCCAGGGTCATCGTGAACTCCGAGTCGATATCGGTCAGACTGCGAACACCACGCAGCAACACCCAGCTGCCGCAGCTGCGCACGAATTCGACTGCCAGGCCTTCGAACGCTTTCACTTCAACGTTCGGCAGATTTGTCACAGCAGCCTGACATAACTGGATCCGCAGTTCTGTGGGAAACAGTGGACGTTTGTCGGGATTGACACCAATGCCGATGGTTAGTCTGTCGAAGATGCGGGCGCCACGGCAAATAATGTCCAGATGTCCGAGCGTGAGTGGATCAAAGCTGCCCACATACACAGCGTGAGAAGGGCCGGAATCAACGGACATATGTGGCCTTTTTTCTGAAAAGTCGACAGACACGGACTCGACAAAATCAAAATACAGCTCGTTGCCACCCAGTTGGCAATGACGGTTCCGATTCTCGATGCTACTGCTTTCGTGGCAATGCTCTTGGTCGTTTGGGTGTAAAATTGGCAGGGAATATTCGTTTGCCCTCGGACGCCGGACTGTAGCACGGACGGCGTAAGGCCTTCAGCGAAAACATCTTGCGTCAACTTCAGTCCGGTCAATGTCGCAAATTGGAACGGGATTTTCTTACATCGGCACGTTCTGTGCTGCTGACGAAGTGGCTGCGGGTTGCTGGATGTGTTGATCGCAGCCACGGTGGCACGTTTTTGTCAACCGGCTGCCACAAGTGGGGATATTGCCAAAAGGCGTCGTCCGCGGCATTTAAATATGGGTCCAATCGAGATCTTTCGAGTGTCTCTCTTTCTGTGTCCTGCTGGTCACTGATTCGTGTTCGTTGACGTCGGTTTAAGCACCGGCACGGTCCATCATGGAAAAGCCCAGCGATTGTACGCTGGAAGCACTCGCTTGAGCTGTTTCCTCTGGTTCTGGAGTACAAACATGCCCGTATTTAGATGGGGACAAAGCTGGGACCCAATTCGGGATCTTGAGCGTGAAGTGGATCGACTTTTGCAGGGGATGAATCTCACTTCACAGGGCAGATCCTCACGCCATTTCCCATTGATAAATCTTTTGGACGGTGGTGATTTTTTTCTGCTCACAGCAGAGTTGCCCGGCGTGCAACTGGAGGATCTGGAGCTGACGGCCACACATGGAGTACTGACGCTCAAAGGAGTTCGAAATGCTCCGCCCGAAGCGCAGACAGAATCATTTCGGCGTCAGGAGCGTTTTCAGGGCAATTGGAAGCGAAGTGTTCATCTGCCAGACAGAATTGATGAAGATGGCATGAAGGCGGAGTACTCGGCGGGAGTATTGCATGTCATTTTGCCCAAGGTCGCTGGGTCGGTTGCTCGCAGCATTCCGGTCACAGAAGGCTCAGATTAGTTTCCTGCGAAATAACAAAACGTTTTCTTAACGTCCTTCTTCACAGCAATTGGGGTCGGGGCGGAAGCTGTACAACAAGTCAGGAATTGTCATTCGGCCGGTTCGGCGAGGACCGATTCACGAGAACAATTGTGGCAATGACGCACTACTCAGGCCGCTGCGTGCAAATCAGAGGAGACAGGAAATGACCGATTCTGACCAGACGGTGCGGTCCACCGCTCCGGAACTCCAGGTCACATCTGAATGTGTCGCCGATGGTGTACCACGGATGTTGTTCAATCCGTCCATTGACATCTACGAAACCGCGGACGGTCTTGTGTTGTATGCGGACCTGCCGGGCGTAACGAACGAAGGGCTTGATCTGCAGATTCAGGATAACCGTCTGGCACTTTTCGGCCGGGTCCGTAACCACCACGATGGTCGGGCCGTCCTGCATGAAGAATACAAGGTTGGCGACTTTCTGCGGTCATTCATTCTAAGCGACGAAGTTGACCACGAAAACATATCGGCGCGACTGAACAACGGAGTTCTTCGCGTGGAACTGCCGCGAACTCAGCGGTCAGAGCCGCGGAGGATTCAGGTTTCGACCGAATAATCGTCTCCGCCTGGGAGGACAGGGGTGACAGAAGCCGCGTCTCAGCGCGACGCGAACCGAGACGGTAGCTCTGTTTTGGGCAACAGTTTGGCGATCATGCTGTTACGCCGGTAGAATTGGGTCATGTCTGCATGGTATTCGAACCTGATTCCGCGGGGCCACCGTTACGGCGACAGGCACTGTTCGATGTTGTGTTATATCACATCTGCGCCGTTGATCCTGCTGATGACCGCGTCTCTGCACGCAGCGCTGGCGTTCGATGCTGAGCGGGATCGGGCGGAGCGGCTGTTCCTGCACCAATTAACAGAGCGACAGTTGTTCGATCTTGCGGAACAGTACTGCCGACAGCAGATGATTCGCTCTCCCGAAACCGACGTGCAGGGTCGGTGGCAGTTGCGACTCTGTCAAACTCGCCAAAAACATGCGTGGTATGCAGCGGCCGTCGATCGCAACGAACTGCTGAACCAGTCTCTTGAACAGCTGACAGATTTCCTGAAAGACCGTACCCCCAATCCGGGACGACAGCTTGAGCTGCGACTGCAGCAGGCCCGCATACTGGGGCAAAGTGTTCGCATGAGGATCTACCTGTCAGAAGCGGGACATCTGTTTGGTCGAGAAAAACGGCATGTCCTCACGGGCGGCAATGAATTGAACTCCGTCCGGCTGGAGCCGTCGTTAATCGCTGTGGCGAACAGGGGAATTGCCATTGCGGAAGCTCTGCTCGAACAACTTGATCAGCTTCGCAAAGACCTGACACCGGACATGGCCCGCAGATTTCGAAATGACGGACGCTTGGTGTTGGCCGAACTGCACTCTCTGAAGTGGCAGTTGCAACTATCGTCTGAGCATTCAGCGGACGATGCTGACAGCACGCTGCGTGACGCAGAAACGCTGCTGAATCTGATCATGCGAAGCACTCGAGACCGGGATGTGAAATCGATGGCCGGATGGCTGTCTGCGGAAGTCGCGCTAAGGAGTGGCGACGATGAACAATTCAATCTGAAGGTCAGCAATCAGAGTGCTTCGTCCAGTCTGGATCGCCCCTTTACGCTGCTCCGGGTTCGGGCTCTATTGCGGCAACAGGAAGCTAGTGATGCGTTGCAGTTATTGTCCACATCACCAGACGCCACGACACTTGCACGTCAGCAATTGTCGTGGCTGCAGATGGAAACGCTTTTGGGTCGAATTGAACTGGCCTCTTTGTTGCACGATTCTACACTGCTAAAAAAATCCACGGCGGCGTTTACAGCCGCCCACGGAGAATTAAGGCCCATCCTCCGCGGTGTCTTCAGGGAGTGCGTGGAACGGACAGTACAGCGGTTTCATCTGGTGACCGAAGTTGGCGCCGAAGTTGCGAACCTGGTGGAACAGGTGGAATACGTCCATGCCGCAAAGGGCGTAGCGGCAGCGCTACGGTTGATCGACGTTGCCATCAGTCGCCTGCCGACGAAAGAATACGATCGTCCGCGGGCGGGGTTGCTGCTGCGTGCCGGTGAATTGCTGATTGAAGCACGAAAGTGGTCGGAGGCCCATAGTCGCCTCGCCAGTTCTGCAATTCTTTACGAACGTTTGGGCGAATCCAGTCGGCATGCGGCGGCTGATTTGCTGAAAGTGTTTACGCTGGCCCAGTTGTCAGCAGAACCCACTCCGCAGCATCCGACTGTGTCGTCGCAGGAATATCTGGCGGCGCTCGAAAATCACCTGTCCACCTTTGAGGATCAGCCGACAGCGAGTCGCGCTCAACAGTGGATGTTGCAGCAGGTGCGTGCAGCAGATCCGCTTCGCGCAGCTGTGCTTGTGCTGTCGATGGTGGACAATGCAGCGAATGCGGACGGTGAACTGGAACTTCTGCTTGATTGTGGTCGTCTTCTGGCTGCAGTCCCGCTGCGGCAACACGATCGACGTGCTGAGGCGATGAAACTCTTCAGAGAGCGTGCCAGCAACATTTCCGCCCGTTCTGATGAATTTGAGGAAGTCCATCTGGCACCGCTTTGGCTGCGTTTGTTGACTCTCACGGCTGCCGAAGATTCATCGGGAGCCAGGGACTGGAATGATGTCGATAAGCGTCTGCACGCAGTGCTCAGTCAGTTGCCGCTGTCACGTCTCCGTCAGGATACTGAACTGTTCGAACAGTTCGTCGTCCTCGAGGCGGTCACCGCGGCGCGGACGGCGTCGACTGTGGCTCGATTGGATAGAGCCGTAACGAATCTGTTGACGTTGACGGACGAGAGTTTGGTGAACTCGATCAAATCACTGCACGCTCTGTTCACGAACGATGAACCGGTTGTCGGCGACGTCTGGCTCGCACGCACGACTGAATCGCTTGTGCGCCGGCTACTGGCAGAAGAGGAGTCTCAGTTGACGGCCAAGACTGTGTTGCTCGTTCTGCCGGTCGCGGTCTCTGCCGCAAATCTCACCGGGCAACATCAGCTTCGGGACCAAATTCTACAGTCCGTCACTGAACAGTCATTCGACAATTCGATTCTGCTCAATATTGCCGACACACTGGTGCTGGCGGACAATGCGAAACAGCCAGAGGCGGCCACCAGTCCAGGTGTGCGAAGGTTCTGGCTGATGGTAATCCGGTCGAATGCTTCGGGATCAGATTCGTGGCTGGAAGCATCTTTGCAATTGGCGAAGATTTCGGCTCAGCAGCAGAAGCACGACGAGGCGCGACGACGCCTTGGCGTCGTGCAGGCTCTGTACCCCAATTGGGGATCTGCCGATCGATTGCGGCGCGCGGCGGAACTGACGAGACAGCTGCAAGACTAGTGCGTTGTCAGAACTGAATTTTGGGGTCGGCCTGCCCCCCCCAAACAACGGAATGATTCAATCCCACTTTGGCTTTGGCAAAGCACTAGTGTGATGTCTCATCGTTGACTGGGAGGCTCATTGAAATGCCCTGTGGAAAAGTAGCGGCTCCGTTCGACACGTGCCTCTCAGAGACATCTGGACGCAGTGTTAGCTCAGGCTGACGGTGGCAAGTCTAAAATTATCACGCGATTCTCAGCCACGAATTTGAACCTGGACAAGCCGTTCAAGTCGATGCCCTACCAGGTGGTACCGGTTCCGTGGCCGAAGCTGTTCCAGAATCTGCTGGCGACCTGCGAAACCGAATGGCTAAACGATGGCTATCTGAGAAGTCTCACAGAAGTTCCGTTCCTTCCATGGACGAAGTGAGTGCGCCGTCTGCTCGAATGACGTCGACAATGACTACCTGCCCCACTCCTATTGGTAATGGAAGTTGAGCCCCATAGGATAACTCAACTTCGACCGTCGACAGTTTGATCGACACCGGGAGAAAATGTCCTTCACCTGCCTCCGCACGTTCCCACGCCGTATCTTCGTCGACCATCGTCTCCGGTATGCCGTTGTTCAGCATTCTGGTCAAACGGTAGAACGTCGATTTCGAGACGCCTTCCTGCAGACATAACACTTCCAGGCTAAACCCGCTGTCCTTCTGATTCTTCAGGCATTCCTGGCATTCCGGACCCTCATTGATTCCACTCGGTGGTCACCCCATAACTTGCCTCCGAGAGTGGATTTCCAAATCTCAGGCGTAACCACTACGGGAAATATCGTTTCCGCGGTCGATTACGCGCCGCACGGCTTGCGGTTGTTTAAGTAGTGAGATGAGTTCTTCGGTGTTGCGGGCCGACTTTTCCCTGTATTGCGGTCCGGTTAACATCAGAACCAACGTATCTGGACGCAGTTAAATTCCAGTTGCCCCGGTTGCACAGGACACCTACCGGTGGCAGCGGGATTCCTCAATGATTCACCGTGTAGCTCGACGCCCACGCAAAAATTCAAACGGCTGGTGACTGGTGCTTTTAGAGATCCAATTTGCTGGAATCAGACACAACACTACGGGTGACGACAATGACACGTCCTGCTCAGAAAGCCGATTGCAAACTGAACGATTCAATTCCTCTC
>JABABI010000137.1 GCA_014238335.1 Fuerstiella sp. | reverse complement strand
GTCAGAACTAAGTATTAGGGTTGGCCAGGAAAAGGGGGGGCAGGCACCAAAAACCGGAACGGCCCGAAGGGTGCTTTGCATTATTGGTACCTGCCCCCTGTTTCGGCGAATGACTCAACCCCACTTTTGGGCTTTGACAAAGCACTGGTGGGGGCAGCGTTAGCCCTGTTTTAATGTCTGCAAATGCCGTGAGGCTCATGAAAACAAGTGGCACACACTCCCTCATTTAATCACTGATTCAGCCGCCACAAGCTGACTCAATTGCAACTCGTTCGCAGCAAGAAGTATCCTGGAGTTCAATGACCAGTCTGCCTATCGTTAATCTATCGTCTGAACCGCCCAGACGCCGCCTGCCGCGCTGGTTGAAACGGCCATTGCCGCAGCCTGGCATGGCGTACACTGACGACGTTATTTCTGATCTACAGCTGGAAACCGTCTGCGAAAGCGCAAAGTGTCCGAATCGGACGGAATGCTGGAGTCAACAAACGGCGACTTTCATGATTGGTGGCAACGTCTGTACGCGTCCCTGCGGATTCTGTTCGGTCCCGAAAGGAAAGACGGCGTCTCTTGAAATCGATGAACCGGAACGAGTTGCCCAGGCAGCGGAACGTCTGGGTCTGAGGTACGTCGTGATCACGTCGGTGACGCGCGACGACCTTGCCGACGGCGGCGCGGATCACTGGTACGAAACTGTGCTGGCCGTACGCAATCGAACGGGGGCTGAAGTCGAAGTGCTGACTCCCGACTTCATGGGTAATCGTGCGGCTATCAGTCGAGTGGTCGAAGCTCGGCCCGACGTATTCAATCACAACACCGAAACAGTGCCCCGGCTGTACCATCGCGTTCGTCGCAACGCCGAGTATCAGCGGACTCTGGATCTGCTGAAGCAGGTCAAAGATGAAGCGCCGGACATGCCCACCAAAAGTGGGCTGATGCTTGGCCTCGGTGAAACTCGTGATGAACTGATGGATGTTTGTGCCGATCTGCGAGCGGTTGGCTGCGACATGATTACCCTCGGTCAGTATCTGCAGCCGACGCGCGATCACCTGCCTGTGGACCGCTACGTTCCGCCGGCAGAGTTTGACGAAATCGGTGATCTGTGCCGCAAACTGGGTTTCCGCATGGTGGCCAGCGGGCCGTTCGTCCGCAGCAGCTACCATGCCGGCGAAATGACGGGCCACCTGGACAGCGGCAGTCAGCCTGCCATGATGAATTCGTAATAAATTCCGTGGAACGCTTGGCGTTCACTCGTGAGTCGCCCGGACCGGCTGATCGCCTGCAAACTGTTCACAAGGAACTTACTTGCTAATTCTTGCCATTGATACTTCCGGGTTCGAGGGCTCCATCGCGGTCTCAGATGACCGTCGGATTCTGGAGGAACGTTCGTTGGCTACCGAAGGTCGTCGGCATGCGCAGACGCTTGTGTTGCAGGTGGACCGTGTGCTCAAGTCACTGCAGCTGGCTCCCGGTGACGTTGACGCGGTGGCAGTCAGCATCGGTCCGGGCAGTTTTACCGGGCTGCGCGTCGGCGTCGTGTTTGCCAAGACGTTTGCATGGGCCAATGCCGCCAAGCTGGTTGCCGTCGATACTCTGCGTGCGGTTGCACAGCAGTCTGCTGACGGCATTAAGAACGTTGCTGTCATCAGCGACGCTCAACGCAGTGAAGTTTTCGTCAACGAATACAAGTGGGACGCAGAATCAGAATCATTCTTGGCGGACGGTGAAGTCCGCATCGAAGCCATCGAAACAGTTGTTGCGCAGACCGTTGAGCGTGGTCTGCAGGTGGCGGGACCGGGGTTGCTGAAGTTTGCTGATCAGTTTCCGGAATCGTCGCTGCTGGGGGACTCATCGCTCTGGATTCCGGGTGCGGCTGCGGTCGCTCAAATCGGCAGCTTGCTGCTGACAGTCAGTCAGTTGGCCGACCCCGCCACACTGGAGCCTCTTTACATTCGTCGCAGCTATGCGGAAGAAAAGGTCGCGAAGTCGTAAAACGTGTCCGCCTGATCAGCGACCGATTCATTGACTGGCTTTGACCGCCTGCAGTTCTTCGCGTTTCGGCATCGATTTGTAGAATGGGTCCAATGGATAGCAGCCGGAAACAATTCCGTTGCGCGGGGCTGTTGTACAATCGCTGAAGGTGCGGCAGATCTTCTTGCGGGCCATCGATTTTCCGGCCAGCACGTCGGCCGGTAGTTCCGGATAAGACAGCACCATCCGCCCCAGCCCGACGGAATCCACCCAGTTCTGCTGCACGGCGGCCTGGCCAACGTGCGGCAGCCATTCCTGAAGATATGAGTAACCTGTGCCGACGACGATCATGCCAGGGTGTTTGCGCTTCAGTTCTGCCGTGGCCTTGATCTGCCGATGGACTCCGACCAATGGATCCTCCGGCGGTTGATAGCCATCGGACGGCGGAAAGATGGCAGGGCGCTGCACGTGAGGGTTGTAGTACGGACTGCCTGCTGTCGTACACAACAGGTCGATGCCCAGTGCTTCCAGCAACTGCACAAACTTTGATGGTTCTTCAAGATCAATGCCCTGGCCCGTGTCGTCACCCCCGAACGCGTGGCGATAGGGGGAACCGGCAGACGGAACTCCGACGCGTTCTGCACCTTCTCCTGGTTCGAAGGGGACGAAGTCAAAAATACTGACGCGGACTCCGATTTCCAGACCGGCAGCTTCTGCCCGGATTCCTGCCACAATGTCGCGCAGGAAGCGAGTTCTGTTTTCAAAACTACCGCCGAAGTCACCAGGCCGGTCGAACCCAGACAGCATTTCGTGGCCCAGATAACCGTGACAGTGCTTCACATCGACCCAGGAGAATCCTGCTTTCTGAGCACGCCCACAGGCGGCGACAAAGTCATCGATCAATTGTTTCAGTTCGTCGTCGGAAAGTACGGGGCCGTCATCGTTCACACCGACGCGGGCGTCCAGCACCGGGTGACGATAAAGAATCCGTGGCTCCGACTTCTTCTTTTCGTTGGGGCGAGCAAAGCGGCCGGAATGTGTCAGTTGCAGACCAACACACAGGTCGTCGGTCTTCGAAAAGTGTTCGGAATGAGTACTCACCAGCAGCTTTCGCAGACCTTCGATTTCACTCAGATTTGCTTCGGTCAGCAGCAACTGGTTGGGATTCGCTCGCCCATCATGCCGGACGGCTACGGCTTCGCCGCCCCAGATCAGCTTCGCACCGCTCAGACCGAAGTTCTGCCAGCGGCGTCGCGTTAGTGCCGTTGGTTTGCCGTCTGCTGTTCCGTCCCAGCCTTCCATCGGCAGTATGCAGAATCGGTTACCGATCAGCCCGGCTTTGCTGACCAGTGGTCGCCCCAGCGGTGCGTCATCATCGGTTGCGATTTGTTCGTCGAGCGGTAGTGTGACGTTCAGTTCTGTCAGCCTGTCTTGAAATTGATCAGCCGTTTTGAGAGTGGAGATTTTCGGATACGACATGTGCTCTGACAATTGAATAGCAGGCGATCGACACTAAGCTCACAGCTTCACTGCGACTGGCATTCTACCAGGTTGCGGCCGCTGGCGAACCGTCGCGCTGGCAGCGTCCGGAAGGAATTCAGACGGGGGACGATCGTTCCTGCACTCAGAGTCTCCCGAATTCTAACCGGCGTGCCTCGGCCCGACGGGGCTGACTCGGCGACGTTCTTTTGTTTGCTGGAGAGTGATTCGTCGCCTGCAACTGGTGCAGCACATACTGCCACGCACAGCAGGGGGGGGCGGCAGAAAGAAGATTCTGTCGGCAGTTCATAAGCGTTTGTTTCAGAAGCAAAAACTCTCGTTTACTCGTCGACACCGCTGGAATCTGCCTCGTTGTTTTTCTTCGGCGATTTCTTTTTGGCGGTCTTTTTTCTGGCAGATTTTTTCTTCGTGGTTTTTTTCTTTGCCGTCTTTTTTGCTGGTGCCTTCTTCGTAGTCGCTTTCGACTTTTTGGCTGCCTTGTCGCCTTCTGCTTTTTTCTTTGGCGGTGCGAACTCGAAGCCAATCTTTCCCGTGGCTCGGTCAAGTGTCAGGTGAGCGGCGAATTTGCGGCCCTTCTTCTTTGACACAAAGTCAGGCATCAAATCCGTCTTGCCCTCCATGAACAACTTGAACGCCTGGTCCGTCGGAATCTCTTTCTGCAGGATGGTCTTACTCAACCGAACTCCGCGTTCATCCTTCTTGGTCGCCATTTTCGGCGACAGAAAGGCACGTTCGGTTTCGTAAACTTTGACCAGTTCGTCTGCGCCGTCCAGAATCGGCACTTCGCACAGCAGCTGATCTTCTGACAGGTTTTTCAGTTCGTCTTCACGTTCAGAGTCGCCTTCGAAAACAAAATTCACCTTCCACGATCGCTTTGCTTTTTCAAGCGTCAGCTCAGCCGTGAATTGTGCTCCGAAACGATTCTTGAAGGTCTCAATCGGTCCGACCTGGCGATTGGTGATCAGTTCGCGAGCTTCGGCTTCCGTGATTTCGTGACTGGCGATGTGTTTCTTAAGACGGAACGAGCATTCCGGATTCTTGCATTCGTACACACCGTCCGTCTGTTTCATCGTCGTGCCACTGCATTCCGGGCAGGTGGCTTCGAGGTCCGGGAAATCGCGGTTCACCAGTTTGTTGGTATAGTCGCGTGTCTGTTCGACGAGCTCGACTGTGAGCGACTTGATTTCGTTCATGAAGGCTTCGCGTTCCAGCTCGCCTCTCTCCATCATCTTCAGCTTGTGTTCCCATTCTCCCGTCATTTCCGGCGATTGCAGCGTGTCGATGCCGATTTCCTGAAGCTGGTCGAACAGGGCCAGTCCCTTGTTGGACACGACCAGATCGCGGCGGTTGAGTTCATGGCGGAACAGATATTTCTGACGAATCAATCCTTCGATGATGTTTGCCCGCGTCGCCGGAGTTCCCAGCCCGCGTTCACTCATCGCTTCGCGAAGTTCTTCATCGTCGACTCGCTTGCCAGCTGTCTCCATTGCGGACAGCAGCGTGGAATCGTTGTATCGAGCCGGCGGTTTTGTTTCCTTCTGCTGTGACTCAACGGGATTTGCGCTGGCGGGCTCGCCGTCTTTTGCAGCGACCAGTTCGTCCTTATCGCCAGCCACACCCGGTTTACGACCGTAAACTTCAAGCCAGCCGGGCACGACAAGCACGCGTCCATCCGTCTTGAAGCTGTCTTCACCAATGCGTGTGATTCGGCTGGTCAGTTCGTATTCGGCATGCGGGTAGAAGATTGCCAGAAATCGCCGCAGGACCAGTTCGTAGATTTTTCTTGCACCGTCGTCCAGCTTGGCGGTGGGCACTTTCCCGGTAGGAATGATCGCAAAGTGATCGCTGACTTTGGACGTATCAAAGACACGCTTCGTTGGTGTGATGCGCTTGTTGTCCAGGATCCATTTGGAATACACGGGAAAGCCAGCATCAAACGATTCGCCGGTCTTGCCTTTGGAGAACCCTTTCACTGTATCCTTGACGGTGTCGACGTAGTCCTCCGGCAGATACCGGGAATCAGTACGAGGATATGTCAGCAGCTTGTATTTGTCGTAGAGTGCCTGAGCGACCTGCAGGGTTCGCTGAGCACTGAAGCCGTGCTTGCTGCTGGCTTCGCGCTGCAGACTGGTGAGGTCAAACAGCCGCTCCGGGGCCTGCTTTTGAGGCTTCTTGGTTTCTTCGACAACTCCAGCCAGACCATTGCAGCGTGCGACAATGGCGTCAGCTTCTTCCTGCGTCCAGACTCGTTCTGCTTTCTTGTGGTTGTCGTTTTCGTCCTTCCGGAAGTCTTCACGAAACCAGCGGCCCGTGTATTTTCCTTTTTCAACCCCGAAGGTTCCCTGAATTTCCCAGTATGTCCGGGGGACAAATGCCCGGATGATTTTTTCACGGTCTGCCAGAATCGCCAGTGTCGGCGTCTGAACCCGCCCCGCTGTCGTCACGTTAAAACCACCGTGTCGGGAATTGAACGCGGTCAGCACGCGAGTTCCGTTTAGCCCGATCAGCCAGTCGCTTTCTGATCGACACATGGCGGCGTCCGCCAAATTTTTCATTTCACCTTCAGCACGCAGTTCGTTCCACGCCTGCAGAATAGATCCGTCCGTCATGGACTGCATCCACATGCGTTTGACCGTCAGTTTTTTGGACAAGTTGGCCAGTTGCAGGACGTAATGGAAAATCAGTTCGCCCTCGCGTCCTGCATCGCAGGCATTAACGACGGTGTCGACATCCTTCTTTTTCAGCAGCCGTACCAGCAACTTGTAACGTGCTTCGTTGCGTTCGATGGGTTGCAGGTCAAAACGGTCCGGGATGACGGGCAGGTGTTTCATGCTCCACGGAAGTTTTTTCCCTTCCGGAGTCAGCGGCATTTTTAACTCGACCAAGTGTCCCACCGCGGACGAAATGTAGGCATTGTCGTTTTCGAAGTAGTCCTTTTGTTTCGTAAATTTGCCGATCCCGGGAAGCTTGCCCAAAACCCGAGCAAGGTCGGTCGCTACGCTCGGTTTTTCTGCAATGATTAATGTCCTGGACATTACGGCTCCGGAAGTCTTGTCAGCGACGTAACCCTTGGTTTGGGTTGACCTTGTTTCATTGGCAGCGACGGCTAAAATTCGCGACTTGTCTGACGTTCGTCAGCTGCATGCACGAAGCCGACCGGACTGGGATCGTCAGTAAAAGTTTCTAATTTTGTGGGTGGGATACGACTCCGCACCCCATCTGTCAAGCCAGGCTGGCAAATTGCTTCCGCCGGAACAAGGCGTTTTCCCCACATGGCCTCTCCATTTAAGTTCTTCCGAAAATACTCTTCGGGCATGATGATCGTGATGGTCATCCTGTCGATGCTGCTGTTCACTCTCGACAGTCTTTTCAGTGATACATCAGCGAATCTCTGGCTATTGGGCCTGCTGGCCGGAGGCGCCGTCTTCGGCATTGCGGGCGTCGGTCAGGGACGCTGGCTGCAATGGGGCCTTGGCGGGGCGGCATTGGGAGCGGTCCTCGGATTTGTTTTGCCAGGGTTCGTTGAAGATGGCGGCCTCAGCACCTCTCTGGGGGTGATTGACGAAGAAGAAATGTTCGATCTGGAGATGCGTCGGTCGATCGCCAACCAATTTGTTCTGCAGGCTTCGGAAGCCGTCTATGGCGAACAATTTGGACGTCAGTTCGCCAGACTTTTCGGGTTTGGGCACCAGACCAACCGAGAAGACGTGATCTTTGGAAAATTGATGCGAGCCGAAGCCGATCGAATCGGCATTACGGTCAACAAGACGATGATCAACGACCATCTGCAGAAAATCACTTCGGAAATGTTGACAGAAGAAAACTACGTCAAGATTCGCAACAGTCTGTCATACGATCGCAAGTCAATGAATGACGACACTCTGTTCGCCATTCTTGGTGACGAGGTCAAAGCTCAACTGGCCTACCTGACTCTGAGTCCCAGAACCAGCGTTTTGCCGCCCGGACCCGAAGTGTACTGGCAATACTTTCGTCGGCTGAATGTGCGGCAGCAGCTCAATACGGCTGCTTTGGATGTTGACCAGTTCGTTGATCAAGTCGACCAACCGAAAGATGCTGACGTTGAATCACTGTTTGCTCAGTATCGCACCAGGTTTCCCAATCAGGAAGGACCGGGAACACCGGGTTTTCGTCTGGACTTTCGAGCGAAACTGGCTTATCTGGAACTCGACTACGCATCGATGGAAGCCGCGGTCGGAGAGATCGCAGACGCGGACATCGAGGCCTATTACGAAGAAAACAAAGAGACTCCGATGATTCGGACGCCCGTCTTGCCGGACACTCCGGATGAGAAGACGATGGATCCAGCGGAGACGACGGATCCGGCAGAAGCACCGACAGGTGATGCAAAGCCTGAGATAAAGGCTGAGGCAGAAAAGACCGACGAGCCATCGCCGGAGCAGCCGGAACCAGCAAAGAAAAAAGACGATGCCCCGCAGCCTCAGCCGGTGAAGGAGCAACCGCAGGAAGAAAAGCCGGCGGACACGAAGCCGGAAGCCACCTCCGATGAGGCTCCGGGAAAGGCAGACAGCCCACCGGAAGCTGCGACAGACGACGGGGAATCTGACGACAGTTGCGGACCATTCGAATCGGATGAAGGGGCGGTTGCGGCCGATGGAAACTCAGAGCCGCCAGTGGCTGAGGAATCCTCGAGCAGTACGGATACGGCAGACGATAAGACGCCCACTGAGTCCGTTGAATCTGAGCCAGCGGACGAGCCGAAAACGGCACCAGCGACGGAAAAACCGGATGGTGATGCCAAGCCGGCTGAGCAGACGGATGACGAAGCCAACGCCACACAGCCGAGTTTGACGATTCCCCCAGTCCCCGATTCTCCTGCAAAGACGGACGATGAGCCCGCGGAAATCGAATACGAGTACCGGCCACTGGATGACGACCTCAAGAACGAAATCCGCGAAGAGATTCTGCGACAGCGTGTTGGTGAGGCGATCGACGTCAAGATGACAGCTGCCGTCGCTCATATGGAGACGCTCTCCAGTGAACGGTCGACGGAGCGTTTTTCGCACATCAATGACAATCCGGCACGGTTTGAAGGACGTGCGGAAGAACAGGTCCAGGCTCTGCAGGAACTCCGTGTACAGATGCAAAAATTCGACGCGAAGCTCAGTGCACGGCTGAAGACGTATGCCGCGGACAACGGTTTCGCATATGTCGAGACGCCGCTAATCAGCTATTCAGAATTTCTGGACGAAGAGGATTATCCGATCAGTTCGGCTACCCGGCCCAATGACAATCCGATGGCAAATCAGTCTCCCAACGTTGCTGCCACTGTGTTCCAGACGTTTTCAAACGACGAACAGAATAATGATGCACAGTTGTTTCTTGTTCGCCGTGCCCAGCGGCGAACGCTGGATCTGAGTGGCGGTGAAAGTCACTACGCACACTGGGCCATCAATTTTTCGGTCTCACATATTCCAGAAATGGACGAACCAGGTATTCGCGACGCGGTTGAGCTGGCATGTAAACGCCTCGAAGCTCGGGACCTGGCACTCATACGCGGCGAAGAACTGGCACAGGCTGTTCGTGATGGACTCGCGAAAGAGGGCGAGGAAAAGCAGGACATGGTCACATCTCTGAAGGATGAAACAGCAACCGAGGACGGTGCTGCACTGGCTGTTCGCAGTACGCTGCCATTTTCATGGTTGCGGACATCATCTGCGCCGCAGATGAATTTGCAGCGTCCGCAGGTCAGCATGTCGCCGATTCAGTTCGCCGACGAATCTGGTGGCTCGCTTGAGATGGCCGGTGACAGCTTTATGAACTCAGTCTTCACAGAGCTGGCAGACGAGGATGTGGGTGTTGTCGCCAATGCCGATTTGTCAAAGTATTACGTTGTCCAGGTGACCAATCGATTCCCGACTCCGGAAATTGGTGAAGAGAATCTGCGCGAGAAGTTTGCCGCAGAAGGGAAGCAATTCGCATTCTCTCAAAGCGCGATGATCGGAGTCATGCAGCAACAACTCGGCGGTCCTCCCAGTATTGCATGGGAGAAGAAAGTCTGGGAGAGATATGGCATCAATCCAGACGCCGAACCTGAGGAGTAACCTTCAGTGTGTCGTTTCGCCGCCATCTGAGTGCGCCCCCCTCCGCGAAACTCAGTGGGTGGACGATCGGCGCGGAGCCTGCGCGGTCATCCTGCAACGATCTGTCTTCACCGGCGTCTCTGACTGTAGTGCAGTGATTGGACTCGACAACGTCCTGTTCAGGCCTTGGGGCAGACGGTCGCCCGCGAGTATGCTGAGCTGCAGAATTCGTTCGAAACCACTGCGTATTCATTCTGTAGACAGAGGTCAGTGAAATGTGTCTGGGCCATCTACACGTTGCTATGTTCCGCTTATGGGGGGCAGTTCCTGTATGTGTCCATCTCACTTATCGTGCCAAACTTGGAATCGCAGTCCGGTTGCGCCGTAACTCGCTTTGCTAAAATACGTTACGGATTTCGTTACGGTTGTGCGGCGTGTTGCGACATGCCGTCATCACATGTGCGCAAAGGTTTGTAATTCTTTCTGAACACTGTTTTTCCAAACGCTTTCAGTGGTGTTGCGAAAAAAAAGATCATCTGTGGTTTCGTCGCAACGGTGGTTGTCGCAGATGACGGTGCAGGGCACGATTTCGCTCGTCGTGCCGGAAATTCTGTAGGCATTCCGGACAGGGCTGAACATTTCGTTCAGCCTTTCAGCCTGATACCACGTTCGTCATTCAGCGCTGTCTGCACGCGCGCAATTTGAACGTGAGTTCAACGCAATACGGCGGGGGTCGGGGTGAGGGGAAAGTGCAAGGTCTGGCCCCTCACCCAGCCTCTCCCCCGCTTGCAGACCGATTCGCACGACAACGAACGACGCGGGACAGAGCAGCAAACTCAGGACGGTGTGGCCCCTCCGGCGATCGGATGCACCGAGAGAGGTTTTGTCTCCATGGCGTGGGTTTCGGTTGCCTTCGATTCCTGTATACTGAAGACGACGACCACTTCGAAAGGCCTTACCAATGCGCATGCTTTCTCTGAGACATTTCTGCAAAAACCCGATTCAAACCACCGCAGTGTCCCCCCCCATCCTGTGGGCACTGGTGATCGTGGGGACGTGTTGTTTGCATGAATCTGTGAGTGCGGCAGACAAGGATAAAGTCGAGAATACGTCGACTGCGGACGCTAAACGGGCAGCGTCCCCCAAACCGGATAAGGACGGCTGGACTCCATTGTTCAACGGAAAGAATCTGGATGGCTGGAAGTCGACCAATTTTGGTGGCGAAGGCGAGGTCTATCTGGAAAAAGGCAACGTCGTGATTACTCAGGGTGTTGACTTATCGGGCATCAATTCGTCTCGAAAAGATCTGCCGTTATCTAACTACGAGATCGAGTTTGAGGCACAGCGAGCTGCAGGCAGCGACTTTTTTGTTGGCCTGACATTCCCTGTCAGGAACAGCAGTTGCAGTCTGATTCTGGGCGGATGGGGAGGTGGTGTCTGCGGTCTCTCAAGTCTGGACGGGATGGATGCGTCCGAGAATGAAACAACCAGCTACATGGCATTTACAAACGGTCAGTGGTACAAAATTCGGCTGAAGGTCACCGACGACACGATCGAGGCATGGCTGGATAAGCAGCAGCTGGTGGAAGTGGAAACGGAAGATCGGAAGATTGACGTTCGATTTGAAGTAGAGATTTCCAAACCCCTGGGCTTTGCGACGTATCAGTCGACGGCGTGGATCCGGAAGGCACGGATTCGCCAGCTTCCTAAGGCAAAGAGTCCACAAAAAGCAACGGACTAGTCGACGGATGATGCAATTCGTCAACGTCGTTGCTCTCAGGCTCTTGCAGCCTTGGGCCGTCCCTGGACCCGCTGGACGGTGTATAGCGTGCGTTTTTCCGGTCCAGGCGCGGAACGACCGCTTTCGGCAACCGAATGGAGTTTCCGGTATCAAGTTTGCATTTTCCCGGCAGTAGTCAACAGACTCAGAACCTGCGAATCACAATTGGTGATAGGTCGCCCTGCCGGAAAAATGTCGTGAAACTTGCTTACCTGGTCGAAGTCACCGCCCTCGTTTCTGCCCACAGCAAAGTCCTGATCGAACAATCCGATCAGGTTTCCACCACAGTACTGGGCGACTATTACATTCATTCACGCAACCGTTTCAATCGCTGGATGCGCGACCTGAATGATATTGAAAAGGGAGTCGAGATCCGGGACCCTCTGCACCTGTTTGGACTCAGTCTTAAACGTCCGCCGCTGCAGTCCATTGCAGAACAGATAATCATTAATGATCTGTTGAATCGGGTTTGGACGGTTGTTCTGATCGCGTGCGATCGCCATCGCGGTGAGTCCCGCATTGAGCCACTCGCAAGGAATGTCTTCCACAGTCATGTGACTGTTCGCCATAAGGTGCTGCGTGTCTGTCTGGATGACTCATCATTGCAGCCGGAACAGGTTATTCATATCAACAAACTGAGAGCGTCCTCTGAGCGTTGGGCCGACCTGCTCAATTGCAGTCTCATCGCCGCATACGACCTTTGGAGCTTCTCCTTTGACGAAATCCGCGCTCGGGAATTCTTTAACGATCGCTTTCATCAGGAACGCCTGGCTCCGGAGCATAACGAGGCGTGGTCATTGATTCTGGCCGGTCTTCGTCACAGTTTCCCCGACATCGGCGGCCTGGCAACGCCGTTGCACGATGATGACCGCATGATCACACGGTCAATCATTGACGCCTTTCCGGGGGACAGGCACCCTGTTGCTGCCTGGACGCGGTCGACGGTTGAAAAGACCCGCAGTGCCTGATTCCTGAATCGAAATCGCTGTCATCGTCCGGCTACGGTCAGTTTGCTGCTTGAGAGTCTGCGCAAATGGTCCGCGATTTCGAGGTGGCAGTTAAACCACATTGAAGTTGTCTTCTATTGGGGTGAAGTCGATCATGAGGTCGGTTGCCAGTCGCTCAAGTTCGTCCTGTAATAATGTGATTGTCAGGCCTTCCGGCAGTCGCAGCTGAGCCTTTGCCGTGAAGATTTGTCCACCTCCGTGCGGCGCATCGCTGCACTCCGTCGTTAGCTCTTCAACGTTGACGTCATGAGCAGCGAGAACCTGCGTCAGCTCACGAACGATGCCCGGACGGTCATTGCCCACGACGTTCACCAACCACACCGGGCCAGTAGGCTCGTCGGCCGTTCTGGCGACATCGAGTTCCGTGACGACCTTCAGACCCTGCCTGCTTAGCAGATTCAGACTGCCGATCAGTGCTTCTGTGTTGGTCTCAGGAACGTCGACCAGCACGATACCGGCAAACTGACCTGCCAGATGTGCCATCCGGCTTTCCAGCCAGTTCCCGTTGTGCTTTTGAATGACGTCTGAAACCGAGCCTACGAGTCCAGGTCGGTCTGAGCCAATCAGGGTAACAACCAGCGATGGCATGGCATCGAATTCCTGCTGAACCATAGAACGAGTGCAGGCTGCGCCAGCACTCGCGTGATTCTAATCAGCAAACGCAAAAAGTCAGTTACTGGCTGCATATTACTGCGCAATTTTGAAATTGCAGCTCAGGTCCCAGCCCCCTGATTGGGTATTGACGGAGCCAAAGCTATACTGCGGTTTTCCGGAGGAACGCATGAAATCGAAGCTTGGAATGATCCATAACGGCGACTGCATCGCTGGTATGAACGCATTGCCGAAGGGACGCGTTGACCTGGCGTTCGCCGATCCGCCCTTCAATATTGGCTATAAGTACGACGTCTACGAGGACCGAATGGCGGCGGCCGACTACTTGAAGTGGTCCCGCGACTGGATGACCGCCGTTTATCGAGTGCTGAAGCCTGACGGGACATTCTGGCTGGCGATCGGCGATGACTTTGCTGCAGAACTCAAGATCGAAGCTCAGAGAATCGGCTTCCACTGTCGCAGCTGGGTGATCTGGTACTACACCTTCGGAGTCAATTGCAAGAACAAGTTTACTCGATCCCACACCCACCTGTTCCATTTCGTCAAGGATGTTGAGAACTTCACTTTTCGGTCCGATGATCTGCAAAACAGAGTGCCGTCTGCCCGTCTGCTGGTCTACAACGACAAGAGAGGGAACCCCAGGGGACGCTTGCCGGATGACACGTGGATTATTCCTCCGGAAATGGCTCAGACATTTACGTTGCGACCGCAGGATCTGGATGAATGTTATCAGCCGAGCCAAAGTGATTGGTACTTTCCCCGAGTGGCCGGCACATTCAAGGAACGTGCTGGATTTCACGGCTGCCAAATGCCCGAACAATTATTGGGACGAATTATCAAAACGTGTTCGGAAGAGACCGAGATCGTTCTGGATCCGTTTTCGGGCAGCGCGTCGACGCTCGTTGTGGCAAAGAAACTCAACCGGCAGGTTGTCGGTTTTGAACTGTCGGAAGAGTACGCTAAAGCAGGGGCTGTTCGTCTGGCCGAGGTTTCGTCCGGTGACGAACTTACTGGCGCCCCCGAACCGACAATGTCAGCCCCCAGCACGTGGCAGAAGAGATCAACCAGGCCCACAAAATCGAAACGCGTCATAAGCCACGAAACTGCTTCTGAATCACTGTCAGAACAGATTTCCGTGTTGATTGATCGGGGCGTTCTGTCTGCGTACGCAGAATGCGGAAGTACGTCGCTGGCAGAATTCGTTCAGGATGAGAGTGCGAAAAATCGGTTTGTCAGCCAATGTCGAGAGCTCGGCATACCGGGGCAGACGGAATTTCTTGTCCAGCGGCTTCAGGCGGTCATCGAGAGGCTTCCTGCAGAGCAGCAGCGTTTCGAATTTGCTGAAACATGATCGTTTGATGGTTTGCGTTTCTCCAGGGACTGGCTGGAGTCCGTCAATGTGTCTGGCCGCGTTGTCGATGACGATAAGAACAAACGGCGGTCGTGTTCAGTCAGAACCAGTTCGATCATTATTTACGGGGGATCGTAGCCACCGGGGTTCCAGGGGTGGCAGCGCGTGATGCGGCGCATTCCCTTGCAGCCACCGACCCATAGTCCGTACTTCTGCACCGCCTGCACAAAATACTCACTGCAGGAGGGATGAAACCGGCACGTTCTTCCCAGCAACGGGCTGAGCAGCTTCTGATAGCCGCGAACCAGGATTATCGCCGCGCTGCCTGGCCACCTCAGCAGACGTTGTAGCAGGGTCACGATGACGGTTCCGTTCGAACCGGCCGCATCCGGGGCGATTCCAGGCGACGTACCAGCTTGCGTGTCAGCCGTCTCAGCGAAGACCTGAATTCCTCGAGTCCGGAATCCGCCCGTTGCCGCGGCACCAGAACCAGATCAAGGCCCTGCGGCAGATCGTGTTGCAGTCCACGGTATGCTTCACGCAACAACCGCTTCTTCCGATTTCTTTTGACGGCGTTGCCGTGCTTTTTGGACACGCTCACTCCGACTCTGCGGCACTTGTTTTCATTACGAACAACGAATACCAGCAGATGATCGTCGCCCGCACGAACGCCATTGTAGCAGCGACGAAAGTCACCACCGCTGCGGATACGCTGTTCCTGAGACAAGAGCAGTGGTTTGAACTCACTCAAGGAATCATCCTCTCAATGCCGCAGGGTCGGTTGCGCTGATTCCAACTCGAACTGACCTGACAGGGTCTTTATTCGCCCCGTCGCTGTCTTGATTTTCTGCAGCGTTTCTGGCCAGCTCTCTGCTGCTTCGTTCAAATTGGCCTGGCATCAGACGACGTCTATCATGATTTTTTCAATACCATTCCATTCGTAGCCGCTGGGATTCCAGGCGACGCTGCCTTCCAGCGGCTGACTCCGTCCGTGCGAATCGATGGCTCGGCACCAGATGGAGTGCTGACCTGCACTGAGATTCTTCTGCAGCCGAAACCGAGTCCAGCCATACATACTGGTCGACGGCATGAGAGCCGCCTGTTGCCAGGATTGCCCATGGTCAAATGACAGCACGACCGACGTAATGTTTGCCTGACCATCGTTAAAGGCCACACCTTTAATGGTTGCTGGTCCGGGGCGCAGCCTGTCTCCGTCGCCTGGTGACAGCAGAACACTCTTTGTTTTCATGTTCCAGTTGAAACTGCTATTCTGCAGACTGAAGTCATATTCGGAGCCTGGCTTGATCGGGCGGTGCGGCATTCGATAGCGAGGCACGTGGTTGTGGTTAGTGGATTCGTCGGTGACAAACCTGATTTCGCTGAGCCACTTCATGTTCATCGTCGCATAGACCCCCGGAGTGACCAGTCTCACCGGACCACCGTGGATGGCGGGTAGCGGTTCGCCATTAAGCTGCAACGCCAGAATGCTGCGATTCAGAACGTCGTTAATCGGAAGACTGTGCAGGAAATCCTCCTTGCCGTCTGCCGGATCATCAGCACCGGATGCATTGATGAACTGAGTCGCTGCGTCGATTTCGACACCGTTGGCCTCCAGTACTTTGCTCAGTCGCACACCTGCGAAGCGAACATTGCCCATGCCGCCTTTGCCCCATTGTGTGCCATTAGTCAGAGCGGCCTTCGAAAACAACGAGCGCCCGTTACCACTGCACTGCAGCACCATTTCGTAATCTGTCATGTCCATCTCGCGGAGTTGTGCGAGTGAAACGCTGACTTCCCGACTGGTGCCTCCGGACAGCTTTATGGCCCAATCGGTGTGAGACGACGGTGCGACCGTTGCCGTGTCTTGTGGTTGCTGGTTGTTGCGAACGAACAGCAGATTCTTGGGAGTGAGTGCCTGGTCGGCCAGCAGATTGAGAGGCGTTTCAAACACTGCCGGGTATTTCTTCAATACCAGAAGACGTTTGTCTTTACCTGTGATCAGCATGGAAGCATCGTCCTGCTGAAACGCGCCAAATGATGGTGTACCGGAACCGGCGACGGCCATTGCTCCCGCGGCAGCGAGGAATTCTCGGCGGGTGTGTCGTGCAAAAGTCACGGGCAGCGTCCTTAAAGATTAAGTGATACTGCTCGTTTGATTCCGCCCCTGATATGGCCGCCTCGTAGAGCACGACTGTCTGGATTCACGGTCAAACGAACATCTGGTGGCATTCGGTGCTCTGGGCTGCAGTGCGCCCGAATAATCGTTACCAGCCGATTTTCGCATATCTCAAACGTCGTTTCCAGCTTCGAAAACCGGCGAAAAACCACGCCGATCTCTTGACTTCGCTCTGCCCAGTCGATATTTATGGTGAGACTGAGTCTCAGTAACGCCTCCGGCAGTCTGCTCATGAATATTTCCCACCAAGACAAAATCGTTTGTCAGTGCCTCGGAATTTTCGAGTCAGAGGTGCGTGCAGCAACCGATTTCGCTGGCTGTCGCACTCTGTGCGATATCAAGAAGACCACAGCGGCGGGCAAGGGCTGTATGTCGTGCCATGCTCGGATCAAAGCTATTCTGCGTGAGACAGCGGCTGGCAAGGAAGATTCTTCCGCCACGCGGGCAACGTCGCGGTAATCGTCCGTTTGCGTTGAGTTCGCCAGCAGCAGCCTTGCCGCTCAGTCATGTGCGTCCGTCTTACTGAAAAGTCTGACGGTTATTTGGCGCGTAACTGCTGCGCCAATAATGCCGGGACAAATTGTCCATCGTCAAAACGAACCCCGCGTGTGCTGATACGCAGGGTTCGAGCGACCTTGTCGACAGTCCCGCTGTGGTGGTTCATGCAGGCGATTCCGCAGCGGCACCTTCACCGACCTGGCCCGACAAATACAGCTGAATGCCAATCGTTTCAATCAGGTGCAGCTGAGCTTCCAGCCAATCGACGCTTTCTTCTGATTCGACAGTGATTCGCTCCATAATTTCCTTGCTGCCAGCATCGCCCAGCTCAGCCGCTAATTTCACGCCCCCGTTGTAGGTTGCGACCGCGTTGTTTTCCAGCGTCAGTGCATTTTCAAGCTGCTCTTTGACGTCGCTGCCGACTCGAATAACGTCGTATCGAGCGATTTCGGGCACCCCCTCCAGGAACAGGATACGATCTATTAACAGCTCCGCGTGCT
>JABABI010000136.1 GCA_014238335.1 Fuerstiella sp. | reverse complement strand
CGCTTTTTCCATGCGCTTTTTCCATGCGCTGTTTCCATGCGCTGTTTTTGTTCTATAGGCCGTCACCCAGGAGCCACAGTCAAGCCGGCGATATCGCAATGACGGCAATGCAGAATCCACGGAGTCGCCCACCACGATAGTGTAACTCTGTAGCCTGCAATGAGGGTTGCGCAACAACAGGAAGGTCTGCAGTGCTTTCCAGCGACGTAGCGCCCGTTGATTGTTGTTTGACAACCCCTGGGTGGCTGCAGCAGGTCCCGTTTGGCCTCTCTGGATCGCTCCGGTGCGGGGTTTGGGTTCATACGATTCCGCATAAGCGGTGCAGCTTGTAGGATGTGGATTGCGCCTGCCATCGGAGATTGGGCGGGCGCGTAGTCTTACCGTTTTGGCATGTGCAGGCGGAGGCAGGAATATGAGCCGAATGAAGCCCGTGGCATGGGGCTGTCTTTCAATAGTGCTGTTGGCAGTGGCGTTTCTGGTTCCAGCGGTCGACAGAGCCAGGAATGCGGTGATGCGAACCGCTGATAAGTGAAACCTGAAGCAGCTGGCACTCGTGGTCGCGAATTATCATGACACATATCATTGTTTTCCTCCGGCTTATGTCACTGATGAGGAAGGCCACCCCATGCACAGTTGGCGGGTTCTGATTCTTCCGTTTCCTGGAAAATTGAAACTCTATAATCAGTATGATTTTTCAGAGCCGTGGGACAGTCAGGACAATCTGAAACTACTCAGGTGGCGTCCTCAGGCATTCGGTCTGCACGGCGGCGACAACAAGGGAACTCACACCAATTATCTGGCTGTCCTTGGACCGCGTACGATGTGGCCGTTCGAAGAGACCGTGACCTTTGATTTGGTCACCGATGGCCCATCAGGAACAATTCATTTCGTGGAGAATGTTGGCAGTAATATTCAGTGGACGGAGCCACGTGATCTCAACCTGGACACAATGCCCATGACGTTGGTGAATGACCCGGCGGACGGCATCAGCAGCTGGTTCCAGCCCCCGGGAGCAGTAACCGCTGACGGAACGATGATTTCACTCGACGTTAACATACCGGCGCGGGAGTTGAGGGAAATGTTGCTCATAAACGACGGTCAGGGGGCTGCGGTGTCTGTACGTACATTGCAGGATGGCCGCTCGCGTCCGATGAAAAGTGGCCGAGACTAAAAAACGTGGCTAACCTTGATGGCTCAGGACAGCACTTCCGTTAGTCCGACCAGACGTGGGCGAAGAGCTTTGCGCGAGCTGCGTTGCATCATCGTGCGCGTTTGCATCGACCAATGCGGCGAGTCCACCAATAGGTGACCAGCAGAAGGATGATCGCTGTCAGGTAAGGAATGCCGACTTGTACGACTGACTGTCGCGTGCGCAGCCATATGCCAACGCTCAGTACAGACCAGTGTTTTCGGGAGGGGCCAGCAATCTGGTTCCAGTCGAAGCCAAACGGGCTGCTGTCGGCGTTGACGATCTGGAAGTTGTTCGTGATAACAGCTCTGTCCAGCGCCGTCACCAGCAGGCCGTGAGGCGTTGACATCAGCCCAAGTCCCTGAATACCCGGAATCGGAACACCGACATCCGCCACGATGACGAACATCCGGGACGAAGCCCAGCAGGATATGACGGCCAGAATCAGTACGCGAACAACGAGGCCCGCGAACAAAGAGATTACTTTACTCATCCGTTATCCCGCTCTGACACAAATGGTGTATCCGGCCACGCAGTTCACCGTCGCTGCCTGCTATTTTCGTTTTTTCTTTCCGTCTGGTTTTGGGCCTGCCGCACGTTCCGTCATCGCTGACGGCGGGAACGTCTGCACCTTGTTCGTGGCGGGTTTGCGCTGGTTCCTGGGTGCCTGGTCGACGTTTTCAGCCACGTGGTGCCACAGCTGACTTAGCTCGGTCGCCAAGTCAGCTTTGTCTGACGCCAGGTCGTGTGATTCTGTTCGATCTTCCGCCAGGTTGTAGAGTTCCCATTTTCCGCCGCGCGCAGACACGGCTTTCCAGTCGCCTCGACGAATCGCTCGATTGTTACCGAACTGGAAGTACAACCATTCGTGGCCGTTACGCTGTTTTCCTTTCAGAATCGGCAGCAGTGATTTCCCCTGGATCGGCGTGGTCACGTGCCCGTGGTATTCCGCCGGGTATTCGGCACCGGCAGCATCAATGCAGGTGGCCAGCAAATCGATCAGGTGGCCGGGCTGGTGGCTGATGGAACCGTGTTTCGCCGTTAGTTCGTTCGGCCAGTGAGCGATCAGCGGCGAAGAAATGCCGCCTTCGTGCTGATTCTGTTTATACCAGCGGAACGGAGTGTTGCCGGCATGGGCCCAGCCAACATCGTAACACCAGTACGACTTGGGATCCCACGGTTTCAGGTCTTTGCCGCGAGTCCGGTCGAACGGACAGGCACCGTTATCTGAGCATAACAGAATCAGTGTGTTGTCGAACTCATTCTTCTGTTTCAGGTGATCGACGACCCGACCGATGTTCTGGTCCACGCAATCGACCATGGCGGCAAAGACTTCCATACGAGCTTCTTCCCACTGACGTTCTTCGTCGGTGAGCTGTTCCCATGCGGGAATATAATCCGGCCGAGAACTCAATTGGTGAGTCTTGTCAATGAGTCCCATCTTGACCTGTTTTTCGTAGCGTCGACGCCGCAGTTCGTCCCAGCCGACGGCGTAGCGGCCATTGTACTTTTCGACATCCTTTTTCTTCGCCTGCAGGGGATAGTGCGGGGCGTTGAAGGCGATATACTGGAAGAATGGTTTGTCGGTCTGCAGAGCCTCGTCGATGAACCGGATGGCATAGTTAACGTTGGCATCGGTGGTGTAGAAATCTTCGTCGAAGTCATTCCATTTTTCGCCGTTCAAGTGAAACGTGTCGTCTCCTGTGAAAAAATTTGTGGCTCCGGAAAGGTGTCCCCAATACCGCATAAAACCACGGTCGGTTGGTTGATCGTTCAGGTGCCACTTCCCGGCCATCGCCGTGAAGTAACCAGCCTGCTGCATGACCTCAGCGACTGTCAGGGCCTTGTTCATGGCATTGTTGCCGGCCTGAAACGTGTACTTACCGGTAAGCAGACAGATTCGTGACGAATGACACTTCGCTGTATTGTAGAACTGGCTCAGTCGAACGCCGCCCCTTGCAAGTTTGTCCACATTTGGCGTTTCGATTTCGCTGCCGTAGCAACCGAAGTCCGAAAATCCGAGGTCATCCACCATCATCAGCAGAATGTTGGGACGATCAGCTGCAGCAGCCGGCGACGTGAAACAGAAACCGGTGAGGCAGACGACGGCAAACAGAGAATACAACGTTCTAAGAAGCATTTTAGCTGGTCCGCAGCAGGAAAGTTGGAATTACCCTCAGTGTAGCGTTCACCGTCACCGATTCCACCAGGCCGGCGAGTGTTCAGGTGGTGGTTGGGGGAACCGGGGATTTCAGTTCCAGGCCTGTGCCAACATCGTTATCGTTGATGCTTTTGAAGTCCGTTTGCATTCTGAATCAAGATTAAGAGTCCCGGTCGTTTGAAAAGCCCGGGACTCTGCCGCTTTGCCAACGTTAATCGAACCGGTCCCTGATGCCATCAGCCAACATCATCTCGCTACTCATTTTTTCTAGTGTGACGTTCAGTCGTGTGGTCGTTGCAGCCGATCCGGTTACGTTTAACCGTGACGTCCGTCCGATTCTGGCTGACAAGTGCTTTCACTGTCATGGGCCGGATTCTGCTACGCGAGAGGCGGATCTTCGTCTGGATGTGGAAGAATCAACCAAGCAGGATCGAGATGGAATTTTCGTTGTCAAACCGGGTGACAGTCAACACAGCGAACTTGTTCTTCGCATCACGTCGACCGATGCTGACCTGCAGATGCCACCTGTGGATTCCGGGCGGTCTCTGACGGACGAACAGAAACAGGTGCTGATTGACTGGGTTGAAAATGGTGCTCAGTGGGAGGGGCACTGGTCGTTTGTGGCGCCCAAACGTGCGCCGGTGCCGCAGACAGGAAACGCAGCCTGGCCTCGGCATACCGTCGACCGGTTCGTCTTGAAGCGTCTCGAAGCGGCCGGACTACAGCCGGCCGCGGAAGCGGCGAAGACGACATGGATTCGGCGAGTCAGCTTTGACCTGACCGGTCTGCCGCCAACGCTTGCCGAAGTGGATGCGTTCCTTGCTGACGACACGGACGAGGCCCACGAACGTGTTGTTGATCGTCTGCTGCAATCGACTCGCTATGGTGAACACATGGCAGCGACGTGGCTGGATGCCGCTCGGTACGCAGACACCGATGGATACCAGAACGACGGGCCGCGCACGATGTTTCGGTGGCGAGATTGGGTGATCGACGCGTTCAACAGCAATATGCCCTTCGATCAGTTCACCGTCGAACAACTGGCCGGTGACCTGTTGCCGAATGCGTCACTGTCTCAGAACATCGCCACGGGGTTCAACCGCAATCATCGGTACAACTCAGAATCGGGTCTCGTGCTGGAAGAGTTCCTGCTGGAGAACGCAGTTGATCGAGTCGACACAGCCAGCACGGTGTGGATGGGACTCACGATGGGCTGCGCTCGCTGTCACGATCACAAGTACGACCCGCTCTCCCAGCGCGAGTACTATCAGCTGATTTCCTTCTTCGACAACATCACAGAATCCGGGCGAGCCATTAAGTTTGGTAACAGCGAACCGTGGATTGTGGCACCGACCGACCAGCAGCAGACGCAGCTTCAAAAAATTGACAGGCAACTGGATGACCTGCGGCGCGATCTGAAACAGGCGGAACCGGGGATTCAGAAGGAAGTACGCCGTGTTGAAAAAATCCTGCAGAAATCAGACATTGCCGATGTGGATCTCGACGATGCTTGCATTGTGTCACGTGGGCTGGCGCACCATTTTCGGTTCGAAGATATGGCCGGTGAAGGCGTCACTGTCGAAGCGGGACAGC
Organism: Fuerstiella sp.; assembly: GCA_014238335.1. GTDB lineage: Bacteria > Planctomycetota > Planctomycetia > Planctomycetales > Planctomycetaceae > Fuerstiella. The sequence goes on along the minus strand of JABABI010000136.1, from coordinate 12,617 downwards.
CGGTTTTGCGAGACGGATTGTTCGGCCAGTCAGCCACCGTCGATGGAAACGGCGTACTGGCATTAGGTAAAGTCGGCGACGTTGCCTGTCAGACTCGGTCATCTATCAGCTTCTGGCTAAAGCCGGAAGTGCTGGACAGAGGAGTCGTTCTGTCACGTCAGTCAGGCGGCACGACGCGGCCTGGATTCAGCGTGGAGCTGCGAGATGGCCACCTGCAGTTCTACATCGTCACTCGCTGGATTGCCGGTGTTGGAGCTGTCGAAACATTCATGCCGATGGAGGCCGACGTATGGGTTCATGTTGCGCTGACCAACGACGGTTCTCAGCGAGCAACGGGGCAGCGGGTCTGGATCAACGGTCAGCTGGCCGAAACCCGAGTCCTGTACAACACGAACAGTAACACGGGCGGCACCAGTAAGAATGGAACTCTGCGCATTGGTGGCGGAGTGCACGGAGACAGATTCAAAGGCCAGGTCGACGAATTGCGATTTTACAAACGTACGTTGTTTGAGGATGAGATCCTTCTGCTGGCTGAACGCAGTACAGTGCCAGTGATTCTGGCCAAGGCGGCCGATGATCGGACCGACAGTGAACGCGCGAAGCTGGTCGCATGGCTGGCAGGTTGGTCACCAGCCGATGGTGGCACGTCGAAACGAAATCGCAGCTCGCTGAAGTTGATTGAAGCCATTGACCAATTGCGTGAACGACGCCTCAAATTGCTGGATTCGTTTCCAACGACGATGGTGATGATGGAACGCAGGGCTGCCAAACGCACTCATGTTCGCCTTCGCGGGGTTTACGACAATTACGGAGACGTCGTTGAATCCAACACGCCCGGCGTTTTCCCGGCGCTACCGGTCGACGGACCAGCGAATCGCCTGGATTTTGCTAATTGGCTGGTCAACGGCAGTCATCCACTGACAGCGCGAGTGATCGTCAATCGTTATTGGCAGAACTTCTTCGGGACCGGACTGGTCAGGACGGCGGGCGACTTCGGTCTGCAGGGAGAACTTCCCAGTCATCCTGAGTTGCTCGACTGGCTGGCCGTGGAATTTGTGAAGTCCGGCTGGGACATCAAAGCACTTCACAAGCTGATCGCGCTCAGTGCGACCTACCGCCAAAGCAGCCGTCAGTTACCGGGTGACAGCGACGCTGATGCGGACAACCGCATGTTGTCGCGTGGCCCGCGTCAGCGGCTGACAGCGCGGCAATTACGAGATCAGGCGTTATTTGTGTCCGGACTGATGACGGCGGAAATCGGCGGGCCTTCGGTCAGCCCGTATCAGCCGGCGAAGTTGTGGGATGAAATGTCCAACATGAAGTACAAGCAGTCCACTGGAAAAGACCTGTACCGACGAGGACTGTACACGATCTGGAAACGAACCGTTGCGCCGCCGAGTCTGGCGATTCTGGATGCGGCCGATCGCGAATCCTGCACGGTCCGGCCCAAACGCACGAATACTCCTTTGCAAGCGCTGACGCTGCTGAACGAAACGACATTCGTCGAAACGGCCCGTCATCTGGCGGCGCGAATGATGACAGACGGCAAAGAGCAGCCAGTGGTATTTGGCTTTCGCAGCGTTACCAGCCGTCTGCCGTCAGCAAGTGAACTTGAAGGATTGCGAGCGGCGCGGGACACCTATGTCGCTGAGTTCAAGGCCAACCCGACGCGAGCGGCTGAATTGCTGAACGTCGGTGAGTCGGCAGTGAACAGCGATCTTGAGCAGGCAGAGCTGGCTGGCAACACAGTGCTGTGCAACGTGCTGTTGAACCTGGACGAATCACTGACCAAGGAGTAGTGCCTCTTCGAAATCTGTATTCTGGCATGAGTCACGATGAAGAAAGAGTACGCATTCTCTGGGACGAATCGCATTACCACTGTGTCGTCTGCTGTCGGGGCGGGCTCATCGAGCCAAGCAGTTCAGACAGATTCAGTTCGATGTAAGGCTGTTCGGCCGCCGGACGGGAATGACTGGCGTTGGCAACGTGCAGAATTCCGTCTGCGGGAATGAACAGCACGTTGTGCAGGTTGGACTCCATCGCTACAGGGCGACTCATCAGCCACTTGCCGATTTCTGCATCAATCTGTCCGTGCTTTTCCGTGACTCGGCTGCGCAGAGTTTCCAGGCGGCTGCCCGCGGACAGGACCACCGCATCCGGAATGCCTTCACCCAGTCGTTCGTGCGACTGGCCGGGATGAATGAACTCGATGGATTCGGGCAGGGCGGACACGCCCACGGCGGTGTTGGTCTTGCCGTCGGCAAAGACGTAGTAGTACTCACATGTACGAGGGCTTTCGGACCACAGTCGCATGACTTCGTCCAGCGTGGTGCATTCTTCCAGGGCTCTCCGCATCAGTGTGGCCATGGGGACTCCGTCCCAGTTGCCTTCGCCTTTGCCTCCCATTTCTCCCAGGGAAACGGCCTTGCTGTTCATGCCGCTGACGCTGCCGATGAAGGATGCGTAGCCGACGTTGGCGAATGGGATGTAACCGTCCGGTCTTACGATGAACGTTGTTGCGGCATCCTGCAGGCCGATCGTTGTCATGTAATCAAGGACTCGACCGTGATACAGCTTGCCATCTTTGGTAGCACTGTTGAACACCGCAAAGCCGGAGCAGTGAAACATCTCGGGAAACACGTTTAGAACCTGCAGTGTGCTGTCGGACATACCGAGCGAAGACGCCAGAGCCGTTGTTTCTCGTTTGTGCCGTTCCGGAATGTGCGGTGCAAGTCGAGCGTAGGCATGTTCCAGATCGTGGCGGAACCAGTGTCCCGTCCGAATTGCGTGTACCGTGCCGAACGTGTACAGCACCGATTCAATGCAGCGGGTGGCTTCGGCCTTCAGCAGACGGCCGTGAGCTGTTCCGATTTGTTCCGGCGTGCCGTCGAGTAATGCGACGCGTTGTCCACCGACCCAGCGCAATTCACCATGAGCGACCTTGCGCGGAAGCTGTGGTGGATTCTTCAGGGCCGGCGCGGGAAGCAGGATCTCAGTGGCTCGCCGAATGCCACGCAGCAGTGTCTGTTCAAGTTCGGATCGTGGGATCTCGACGATCCGAAAATTCGGCAGCATGGTTGATCGGGCCGGAACGGTTTCACTGACGGTCAGGTCGATGCGCGTTTGATCGATGTTGGCGGAAAGAGATCCCGGTTGCGGAAAACGGAGCGGGCTGTCGTCAGTCAGAACCCATTCACCGGAGTCACGATCCTGTTCGACCTTCAGGGTCGAATTCCCGAAAGCCACCAGCGGGCCGATGGCCTGTGGGCCCAGCAGCAGACCGAGCGGTGCTGCCATGGATTGAGGACTCACCAAACGAGACACAATTCCCTTTGGCTCCAACGAATAGTCGCCGGGCACTTCACCTTTACCGACAAATGCAATTTGGTGCAGGGGCAAAATCATGGCCGTCGAATAGTCGCGGCGACGGATTTCGACGGCGTAGTCCGCATGTGTCAGTGAAAGATCGAAGGCATTGTTGTCGAAGCGTGTAATACAAATTTCGATCGACTGAGGTTTGTCGTCGATCGCGATCTGGATTTTTCCGGAGAGTTGAAATCGGGGAACCGATCCGGAAATGGCGTTGAGAAACGGTGTCAATCCGGCCGACAGCGAGCGTGTCTGCTGGCCGTTGGTCTCCGGGAGAACCGGCTGCGCGAGGCCGAGAGCAAGAATGAGAGGCAGGACCAGTCGAGACATGGAATGCTCCGTTCGTTAGAGATGCGGAAGCAACAGTGTATCAGCTGCGTGGCTGCTGTGAAATTGGTTTTGCGGCTGATGTTTCGCAGTGGCAGTCAACGACAGCGGCCCTGTGAAATCAGAAAACAACAGAATTCGGTCGTTCGCTTGATGACACGAAATCACCCCGGCTGTTGAGCAACCGGGGTGATTGGATTCGTTGGTGTCAGTTGTTCCAGGGAGACTCTGCAGGCTCAGCTCTATTCTTCAACAACCCAGGTGTCACCACTATTGAACAGCTTCTCAAGGTCGCCTTCGCCCAGGGTGTCTCTGGCATGCGCGACCTGATCTCGTACGGCTTCGTCGTAGACCGTTCTTGACACACTTCTGAGCACGCCCATTGGTTCCGGGAATTCCGGATGTCGCATCTGTGCCAGCAGAAAGGCCAGACTCGGGTCTTCTGCATTTTCGTCGTGGAACAACAGATCGTCTTCTGAGATACCGCTGAGTTCCACAACTTCGGGGCGACCGTGGGCATTCAACCGCACGCCCTTGTCTCGTTTCTTACCGAAGATCAGGGGCTTGCCATGTTCCAGATAGATGATGTTGTCTTCCTTCTCACCTTTCTTGGATGCGTAGTAGAACGCACCGGAGTTGAAGACGTTACAATCCTGGTAGACTTCGACGAACGACGTACCCTTGTGATGGGCGGCACGACGGAGCGTGGCGGCGAGGTGACGGGTGTCGACGTCCACCGACCGGGCGACAAACGTTGCTTCGCAGCCGATGGCGACAGAGAGTGGATTCAGAGGGTTATCGACCGAACCGTACGGAGTGCTTTTCGTTTTCGAACCGAGAGGACTGGTTGGCGAATACTGGCCCTTTGTCAGTCCGTAAATTTGGTTATTGAACAGTATAATGTTGATATCCAGATTTCGGCGAATGGCGTGCATCAGGTGATTGCCACCGATCGACAGCGCATCGCCATCTCCGGTGATGACCCAGACCTGCAGTTCTGGATTCGAGAGTTTCACGCCTGTGGCCACAGCGGGAGCTCGACCGTGAATGCTGTGAAACCCATAGGTGTTCATGTAATACGGAAAGCGGCTTGAGCAGCCGATACCCGATACGAAGCAGAACTGTTCGCGGGGAATCCCCAGTTCCGGCAGGACCTTCTTCATCTGGGCCAGAATTGAATAGTCGCCACATCGTGGGCACCAGCGAATCTCCTGATCGCTGGCAAAATCCTTAGCGGTGAGCTGAGGCAGGAGAGTTGACATTGAAATTGATCCTGATGAATTCGGTTTGATGTTTCGCGAGAGGTGTTCAACCCGCCGAGGAATAGCCTGATGTCATTGCGCGGAGCGACCCGTCTAGCCGTTCAACACGTCATTGATCTTGTTGAGAACTTCAACCACCTTAAATGGCTTGCCTTGAATCTTGTTAAACGAGATTGCATCAACAAGATATTTGCTGCGAATAATCAGCGACAGCTGTCCCAGATTCAGCTCCGGAATCAGCACTTTTTTGTAGCTTCTGATAATACCTTCCAGGTTGCGTGGCAACGGGTTCAAATATCGCAGGTGTGCGTGAGTAACGGATTTTCCGTCCTCCTGAGCCTGTCGGACGGCTGTACGACAGGAACCATAAGTTCCGCCCCAGCTGAGCACCAGAAGGTCACCCGATTCGGCGCCGTCAACTTCCTGTTCGGGAATGAAATCGGCAACGTTGGCAATCTTTCGGGCACGTGTGTCCGACATGTGCTGATGGTTTTCCGGACTGTACTCAACGTTACCCGTGCCGTCCTTTTTCTCTAGCCCGCCAACGCGATGTTCGAGTCCTGGTGTGCCGGGTTTTGCCCATGGGCGAACGAGTCGTTCGTCACGAAGATAGGGGTGGAATTCATCATCGACGTTTGGACCCGTTAAAAAATCAACCATGATCGGCTCGACGTCACTGACCTTTGGCACCATCCAGGGTTCAGCACCATTCGCGATGTAACCGTCGGACAGAAACACGACAGGAGTCATGAATTCGACGGCAATTCTCAGTGCCTCCTGGATGGCCCAGAAACAATCACCGGGCGTTTGCGGAGCTATCACCGGCAGGGGCGATTCACCGTTGCGACCAAACATCGCCAGCAGCAGATCGGACTGTTCCGTCTTCGTTGGCAGCCCCGTGCTGGGACCCCCACGCTGCACGTCAATGATGACCATCGGCAGTTCCGTGATCATGCCCAGACCCATGGCTTCGCCCTTCAGGCAGATGCCTGGACCGCTGCTGGCGCTGAGCGCCATGGCGCCACCGAAGGCAGCTCCGCACGTGGCGGACATCGCGGCAATTTCATCTTCGGCCTGAAACGTTGTGACACCGAAGTGCTTGAACTTCGACAGTTCATGCAGAATGTCGCTGGCCGGTGTGATGGGGTAACCCGAGAACACGACGTCCGCGTTGGACAATCGAGCGGCTGTTGCCAGACCCATCGCCACAGCTTCGTTACCGGTAATCTTGCGATACTTTCCCGGTGCGAGTTTTGCCGGTGGCACTTCGTAGTGAACGGTGAAGGCTTCGGTGGAGAATCCAAAGTTGGAGCCACCCTTGAGTGCTCGTATGTTGGCCTCGGCGATTTCCGGCTTCTTGGCGAACTTCGTCTGCACCCAGTCTTCGGTTGGTTTGGAATCGCGATCGTACAGCCAGTAAACAAGGCCCAGCGCAAAGAAGTTCTTGGATCGATCGGCTTCACTTTGTGACAGGCCAAGTCCTTCGACCGAATCTCGCGTCAGACGCGTCATCGGAACTTTGTGAACACGGAAAGCCGCCAGTGCTTCGTCACCGTCCAGCGGGTTGTGATCGTAACCAGCCTTCTTCAGGTTGGACGCTTCGAAGGCGTCTTCGTTGACGATCAGTGTTCCACCGCGCTTAAGATCGGCAACGTTGGACTTCAACGCGGCCGGGTTCATCGCCACCAGCGTGTCGACTTCATCACCCGGTGTGAAAATATCCTTGCTCGAAAAGCAGATCTGAAAACCGCTGACTCCGGCCACCGTTCCGATAGGAGCGCGAATCTCTGCCGGGAAGTCTGGCAGAGTGCTGACGTCGTTGCCGAAGACGGCAGAAACGTTCGTGAACTGAGTTCCCGCCAGTTGCATACCATCTCCACTGTCACCGCAAAATCGGATGACAACGGTATCGAGGGCCTCTTTGCTGCGGCCTTCAGGCGAGGCGGGAGGGTCGGCGACGGACATTCGGAGGGCTCCGGTGGAGGGTCTGCAAAAGTGAGGGGGGAATCTGTAAATCTATGTTGGCCCGAGCGCGTCGGCATTCTTACAACGTGTTGAACAAAAATGTACCCTTAGCAAGGCAGTGATTCCCCAGAAAATGAGGAGAAATATAAGTTTTTCGTTCGAGTGCCGACGGCATACCAATACCAGGAAAATCCCATCGCCAATAGCTTACTTCGACACACGCCGCAGCCAGGTCTGAAGGAAATCGATCCACTTGACGCATCCGCCCGGTGTTTGGTAAGCCGCCTCGGGAACCATGCCGGATACCCCGTTTTAGCGGGCCCCAATCGCATTCCCCGGTCATGGCATCGTTCGGGTGGTGGCGAGATCAGTTGGGGCCCCAAAAAACGGAAAATTAGCCGACAATTTTCTCTGCAGGCCTGGTGCGGGCACGTTCGTGCAGACGCATGTTCCGCGAAGTACTCACAGACATTACCGAATCTCCAGGTCTGGGATTCACTGGAAGTGTTTCACAGTCATCGGAAGGGCCGAAACCGAAAAGACACGGTAAATTCCTGAAAAATTCAGGGTCCCGCCACGTCCAGCGACCGCGATTGCCTTTACGGATTCGTCTGATTGAAGCACGTGAGCCGTCACAGCGAGAAACGCGGGAAGTCATGGACGATGGACTGTGCGGCACGCCGTCAGGCAAAGAATTGGTCCGAATGTGCAAACGCAGTTGCCTTCTTCCGAATCGTCCGTGAGAATTGCGATACTCAGCTAAGACCTTCACAAGGGCATTCTATGTTCAAAGTCACTGGTTCTGCGTCAACAGACTGTGAAGGTCTCGTCCGCCGCAGCTTTGTGCAGGCCGGAGTTCTGGGGCTGGGTGGCCTGACGCTGGCTGAATTCCTGAAACTAAGAGCAGCCTCTGGCGGTGACAGTCCGACAATTCGGCCGCATCAGTCAGATACCAGCGTCATTCTGATCTGGATGAGTGGCGGGCCGGGGCATCATGAAACATGGGACCCGAAGCCGCAGGCGATTTCTGAGTATCGCGGCCCGTTTGGTGCCATCTCCACGACTGCTCCGGGTGTACAGTTCAGTGAAACGCTGCCGGAACAGGCAAAAATCGCTGAACATCTGTCGGTAATCCGTACCGTAAGTCACGGAACCGGCGATCACACTAAAGGTAATCACTGGATGCTGACCGGCTTCGAAGGGCCGGACTTCAATGCCTCCGACAACAAAATTCAGCGTCGTCCAAGTCTCGGATCGGTGACTGCTGCATTGCGAGGTTCCCATGTGGAGGGTATGCCCCCGTACGTGGGAGCGCCGCATCTTCGAGGCGGCACGGACAACCTGTTTCACTATGCCACTTACCTGGGCGGAGTTCATAATCCTTTCGTAGTGAATTCCGACCCGAATGAAAAGGACTTCCGCGTCAACAATCTGCTGTTACAGAAGGGACTGACGTTTGACCGCCTGAACGATCGACGACTTCTGCTGAACGCTGTTGACAACGTTCGCCGAGCGACGGATCAGCAAATGATCGACATGAGCGACCACCAGCGGTCTGCGTTCGGGTTGCTGACAAGCAAAGCTGTCCGTGATGCGTTTGATATTTCAGCAGAGTCGGAAACAACCCGCGATAGTTATGGTCGACACACGTTTGGACAGAGTGCTCTGTTGGCTCGACGCCTGGTGGAACGCGGAGTGACATTTGTCACCGTTAACACGCAGCCGTGGGATCACCATGGCACCGCCAATCGTCTGCCGACCGAAAAGGGAGCGAAACAGCTGATTCCTCCCACGGACAAAGCGATTGCCGGGCTGGTACGAGATCTTATTGATCGGGGCCTTTACAAAAAAACGCTCGTCGTCGCAATGGGAGAATTTGGCCGGACTCCGAAAATGAATTCGGCCGGCGGTCGCGATCATTGGGGCCATTCGTTCAGCGTCATGATGGCTGGCGGCAACATGCCGGGTGGCGTTGTTGTGGGTGAATCCGACAAACACGGAGCGTACGTGAAGGATCGCCCTGTCCATCCGGAAGATGTCGCGGCAACGGTATATCATCACCTCGGCATCGATGCAGGGCGAACGACGATTAAGAATCGTGCAGGACGTCCGATGCATTTGGTTGAACGAGGCGAAGTGATCAGCGAACTCTACGCGTAGAACCTCGGTTCATGATTTTCAATGCCGCGACAACCATGCAGAGGGTCCGACAAGTTGAAGCTTTCTCAATGGATTTTGCTGTTTATCTGTTCTGCCGCGTGGCAGATCGGTGTCGCTGCTCCACCGCCTAACATTCTGCTGATCACTGCAGATAACCTCGGCTACGGAGACCTGCCGTGCTTCAATCCCGGATCGCCGATTCTTGCGCCCCGACTTAATCAGCTGGCGACCGAAAGCGCGAAGCTGACATCCTTTTACACTGCGTCCCCCACTTGTACGGTGTCTCGGGCATGCCTGCTGACAGGACGGATCCCTCAGCGTCACGGACTGATCAACCAATTGCCCGGGCTGAAGGGAAACTATGGCGTTGGTCTCAATCCGCAGGAGACTCTTGTTCCGCAGGTGCTGAAGACGGCGCCCGTGCCCTACGTCACTGGATGTTTTGGCAAGTGGAACATCGGATTTGCAGAAGGCTCGCGACCGACTGAGCGAGGGTTCGACGAATTCGTCGGACATGCTTCCGGCAACATCGACTATTACCACCACATTTACAGCGGCAAGCACGACCTGTTCAAAGGCGTCGACGAACTGGACGCTGATGGGACATACTCGACCGACCTGTTTGCCGACGCTGCGATCGATTTCATAGACAGACATTCTGCGACACAGCGGCCGTGGTTCTGCTATCTGCCGTTTAACGCTCCGCATTTTCCCAGTGCGCGGAACAAGAAGCCGGGTCAGCCAAATCGCTGGCAGGCACCGGACTGGGCATTCGAAGAATACGACCTGTCGCCGGACGAGACGGATCCGTACAAACGATATTGTGCCGTCGTGACGGCACTGGACTTTGCCATCGGCCGAGTGCTGGACGCTCTCCAGGCCGCCGCCGTCAGGGATAACACCTTCGTGTTCTTCTATTCAGACAATGGCGCATTTCTTCTGGGGCGAACGGGTATCGACATCGGTTCCAACGATCCTTTGCGGTCCGGTGGTGTGACGTGCTGGGAAGGTGGGCTGCGAGTCACCGCACTGGCGCGCTGGCCGGGGCACATCAAAGCCGGGACTGAAATCTCAGAACCATTCTGGTCGCCCGATCTGATGGTCGCCTGCGCTGAATTGGCAGGTGCGGACTTGCCGGACGATGTTGTCCTTGATGGGAAAAATCCGCTGCCGCTGCTGACCGATGAAGCGAAGTCGCCGCACGAATCCTTTTATTTCAAGTTCCGTAGACACGCCGCCGTGCGTTCCGGCGACTGGAAGATCGTGCGCGAGAAAACTGATCAGCCGTGGCAATTGTTTGATCTGAGGAATGATCCGGCTGAGTTGGAAAATCTGGCAGCTCGACATTCGTCTAAAGCTTCGGAACTTGCCGACATCTTCCGTGCATGGGAAGATTCGTTCTGAACGCCGGGCGGGGTAAGCCCCGCGTGTAATTCAGTCGAGGTGTTTGAAGTCACTGCCTTTGACAGCCTGATCCCGTGAAATTAGATCCGGGCCCTTGCCCGAGCGTTTCTCGTACATACCGTCACCGGCTTTGACATATTTCGTAAGGCCGAGTTTGTCCAGTTTTTTGTCGTCCTTCAGACGACGGCTCATCGACGATTCTGTCCATGTGCCTCCCATGAACACCGGCTGAATCACTCGCTGCACAGGTTCACCGGTTTCCGGATGTTTCCTGAGCGGCGGATCCTTGATCGGCTGAACAGTTTCGAACTGAGCACCGGGCTCTCCGTCCTCACGGATGACTTCGTAAACGTAGGTGGGCATGTTTGACAGACTCGTGCGGAACAGCCCGCAAGCCGATTCGAGCTGACGCTCGGAACGTGTTGAGCCGCTTCCGTTGGGCGCTACACAGACGAAATGCACGCAGAAGGACTCGAAAGACTCTAATCAACTGGTGTCAGCAATCAAGAAGCAACGTTGTGAATTCTGCTCAGGCGGCCAATGGCGAACATTTTCGGTGCCAGGGCGTTGATGTTGTTGACTTCCTGCCATGCGGCTGCCACAGCGGCTGCGGCCTCTCGACCGGCGGCGGCGATGGCGATGGGGTCGTCAAGGGCCGCAGCTTCGTTGGCGGCGGTCAGGGCCGCATCTAGGTCGGCCAGGGTTTTCGTAAGACCGGCACGGGAGACCTACGGTCGTTCAGTGGGCGAGGTCAGAAGGCCTGCGCCTAACGCTGGTGGCGTCGTCGCAATGTCGGTACCGGGGTCTGCGGTTGTTGGTCTCGAAGAGACCGAAGCACGTAGCCACAGGCATTCAGCCTGTGGTGAGGATGCCTTGTTCGGCCATCAGCCGTGAAACGGCGACCGCGATCGTTGGTTGCCTGGTCGTTTTCTGGAAATTGCTGTCGCCGTTTCACGGCTTCGTTTTTTGCCTTATCCTGTTCCGTGGGCCGATGGCCCACGGCTACGTGCATTGGCCGCTTCGCGGCCTGGCTGTGCCACAACGACTGGTGGCTGGCACTGATCGCTGTGCCCCAACACTCGAGGCCAGCGATTAAATCTAACCACTCTGATACAAGTTTAACAATCCCGGAACATCCTTTGACGGACCGCCTATCTTTGAGGAAGCGGCGGATCACCATAGAGCGAGAACACGATGTTTATGTTCGAATGAACCAATCGTTGCAGCTCATTCGAATCAATTCGCAATTCAGTCAGAAGTTCGGAACTGTAATCGTCCCAATGTATCGCAACGTCGAATTCTGCTTCGTCGAAACATACGATTGCTTCGAGTTTCTGTAAAATGTCATGAAGACGGACCAAATGATTCTTCCACATTCCGTCTTCTATGACGGATATGGTCGCCCGATCTTTTTGGTGTGATGCCTTCCCATCGGAAGACATTTTGCTGAGCGAATCAATGACCTCAGCGCTAAGATTGCCGGCTGTGATTCTAAGAACGCTAAACACAAAGCATTAGTCCCGAATCGAAATACAGAGTTCGATTCCGGCACGTGTAAACAACTCAAGCGTTTCTGGCGATAAGTCAAACCCTCCCTGGTTTGGCAAGAATAGGTAACTGCAAAAGACATCGACTTTAAGCCCATCGTCCGCGATCAGACTCTTGATTTGCTCAGCCTTTTCAAGAAACACTCCACCAATCTGTCGCAGGAGATCGTCCAGCGTCTCCTCGTCATCCCCTGAAACTCGGTACCCCCACATATCGTTTGGATATGGCTCCGTAAACTTCGACCGTCGTTCTCCCTTGCGATGCGTGTAGGTGGGTTTCACGCCTAAGAGTGCAGATATTCGGTCCGGGTCGCTGATGTCTCCTGAAACACGAAAGCTGCACCAGTCCTGCGTCGCTCTTTCCATCACGCACCTCCAAAGAAGTCAAGGAATTCGTAGGCAAGATCCAGTAGTTGCCGGAAGGTGAAATTATCGGCACCGCCTCGGTCAATACTATACTTGACTTCATGGATGTAATCACTGAAGGCGTTGCGGTCAACGCCCGCTTGTCGGGCGGCTTCGTCAACTTGCGCCTGATCCCATTTCCGGGCCATAAACACGGAACCACCGACCAGCCCGGCGG
>JABABI010000135.1:8997-18172 GCA_014238335.1 Fuerstiella sp. | reverse complement strand
GATGTACTTTGGCCGAAGCAGTGTGACAATCACCGCGATGAGTGCCATCGACATGGCTCTCTGGGATCTGAAGGGGAAACATTTTGGCGAGCCGATTCATCGATTGCTTGGTGGCAAACGACACGATCGTTTTCGAGCCTATGCTTCCATTCTGTTCGGGAAGGATGGAACGGAAACCAGGGACATCGGAGCACGATGGATTGATCATGGCTATTCGGCGGTCAAGTTCGGCTGGGAACCGATGGGCGAGTCAGAGCGCGTCGACCTGGACCTTGTCGCCGGAGCTCGCGAAGGAATCTCCGATGCCACCCTGCTGGTTGATGCTGGCTGCGTCTGGGATGCTCGAACGGCATTGCGTCGAGCGCACGCTTTCTCTGAATTCAACGTGGAATGGCTGGAAGAGCCGCTGCGCCCGGACGATGTGCGGGGGTACGCATGGCTGCGGGATCGTTCGCCAATACCTATCGCTGCCGGTGAAGAAGAATGTGGTCGGAACGCATTTCGGCCCTTGATTGATGCCAACGCACTAGACGTTTACCAGATTGACATTGCTCGAAACGGATTCACCGACGCCAGCTATCTCTCGGAACGCATCGAAGAAATCGGCGCGCGACCCTGCAACCATTGTTACACCAGTCCCCTCACTGAAGCGGCAAGCCTGCATTGGTTAAGCACTTGCCGCGATGCATTCCTCTTTGAGGATTGTGTGGAAGATGAACCGATGCGACATGAGTTAGCAATCGAAAAAATTCAGGCGGAAGATGGATGGATCGACGTACCGGACCGACCTGGGCTCGGTGTGACTCTCAACGAAGATTTTGTCGCCGCGCATGTCGTGGCCCAGTCAGAGTAAGCTTCCGCCCAGGTGTCACTCCAAAGAAAGACCAGCCATGCCGACCTCGCCCATCAGAACCGGAATCGACTTTTCACAACCCGGCCGACAGCTAGGATCACTGTCGGTTCCCTACTCGTACAACCTGAGTGGCTGGTCGCAGCTGCAGATACCGATGGCGACAATCGGTCACGGCGAAGGACCAACTGTCCTGGTCATGGCAGGCAACCACGGGGATGAGTATCCGGGACAAATTGCAATCATGCGGCTGTTGCGGGAACTCCATGACGAAGACATTTCCGGCCGGGTCATCTTAATCCCGGCGCTGAACATGCCGGCAGCAAAAGCGTCAACACGATTGTCACCAGTTGATGGCGCGAATCTGAATCGTTCGTTCCCAGGCGATCCGGAGGGCACCGTAACTCAGATCATCGCCGACTATCTGACCAAAGTACTTTTTCCCATGAGCGATGTGGTCATTGATCTGCATACAGGGGGCCGTGGCGTCTATTTTTTTCCTTGTGCGCATATGCACCTGGTCGATGACCCGGCGCAACGCCAACGCATGGCACAAGCAACGCTGGCTTATAATACGGATCTGGCCTTCCTGTACAGCGATATCGCTGGCAACGGGCTGTTGCCGGTGGAAGCGGAAAATCAAGGAAAAACGGTTGTCACGACTGAGATGGGCGGCGGTGAGGTTACGCCGCGAGCCGTTCATAAACTGTCGCAGCAAGGCCTCCGCAATGTATTGATCCATGTCGGCGTGTTGGTCGGTAAAGAAGAGACTCGCGCCAGCCTGGGGTTGTCTCCAACACGGTGGGTTCAGGCGCTGGACAAAGAGGATTATCTTTTCGCGCCGGAATCCGGGTTGTTTGAAAGCCTGGTTGATGTCGGAGGCGATGTGACAGCGGGTCAACCCATCGGAGCGATTCATTTTCTGGAACGACCCGACCGCGCACCGACGATCATCGAAGCACCCTCATCCGGCATTGTCATCGCACATCGCGGGCCCACGGTCACCCAACAGGGCGACATCGCTTTCTGCCTGGCGCACGATGTGCCCGATAAAATCATCGACACGTTCACTTCCGTGAAGGTTGAAACTTGAGTCAATCGAATCCATGCGCAACAACAGACGATTCGCCGGTGGCTCCAACCAACGTGCGCTGGATTGTTTTTGCTCTGGCATGTGCCACATCATTCCTGCTTTATCTGCACCGATACAGCTGGAACATCATTGGACCACAGCTGCAGGAAGAATATTCGTTTACGAATACGCAGACGGCTTTCTTGTTTTCTTTGTTTTATTACACGTACGCCACGGGGCAGATTCCCAGCGGTATCGTGGCGGATCGTTTCGGACCACACCGGTTCCTGTCCACCATCGTCGCAGCATGGTCTGCCGCGCTGGTCGGAATCGCATTCACCGGAAACCTGGTATGGCTCGGATTCTGGCGTCTTCTGTTTGGAGCCACTCAGGCCGGTTGTTATCCGTCACTCACGAACATCAGTCACAAGTGGTTCCCACTTAGGCAACGCACAACACTGCAGGGGTGGGTGGCCACTACATCTGGCCGCGCCGGTGGAGCGATGTCACCCATTATCCTCGGCACACTGCTGATGGGCGTCTGCGGACTCAGATGGCAGTTGGCACTCACTCTGATTGCTGCCGTCGGAATCATCCACTGCGTCGCATTCTATCTGTTCTTTCGCGACTCGCCACAGAATGATCCTCGCGTCAACGATGCCGAACGGGAGTTAATTGCCGGGGGAACAGTCCACGTCGATGATTCCGAACAACAGCAATCCATATTCTCGCCAAAGCTGGCCCTTCGCAACAAAAGCCTGAAATGGTTCACGGTACAACAGTTTCTGGATGCCGGTTCGGATGTTGTGTTTGTGGGGCTGATCGGAACTTACTTTCTGATGGCACATGAGTTTGACATTGGCAAGACCGGGTGGCTTGCAAGTCTGCCACTTTGGGGAGGCGCACTTGGCGGAATTGTCGGAGGGTGGCTGAACGATACATTCATTCGTCGTACCGGCAATCGCCGCTGGACACGCAGTACTATTGGCTTCGTCGGCAAAGTTATCGGTTGCGGGATGCTTGTCCTGGTCGTCATGCAGTCTGATGGAGTCAAGGCAGCCTGGCTGTTGATGGCGGCGAAATTTTTCAGTGACTGGAGTCAACCTACCACGTGGGGAACATGCACGGATCTGGGCGGTCGCTTCAGCGCAACCGTGTTCAGCATCATTAACACCGCCGGGACGATTGGAGGAATCGTGATGCCGATCGTCTTCGGAGTCGTGCTCGACGTGTTTACAACAATCTCCATCGTCAACGGAGCCGAAGTGAAAATCACAGACTGGAATCCGCTGTTCGCTTTGTTGTCCGGAATGTACCTTGCCTCAGGCGCATGCTGGCTGATGGTGGACTGCACAAATCGCATCCACACGGAAACAGAATGAAAGAATGAAAACTTACTGCATCGCATGTTTGGTTCAGCTGGAATCGGAGTCGTGCAAACGAATCCGTTGTGCGATGCTGATCAAATGAATCGACAACGATATGAACGCGCAATTCAATTTCTCGGGGTAGCAGCTGCTGTCGTTTTTGCCGTTGGCGGGGCCGGAATCGTAGTTGACGCGAATCTTCACATCGAGACCGGTGCCTGCGTATTTCTGGTAACGATTCTCGTTAGCGCATTCCTTCTTGCATTACTGATTCTTGAGCAACTCGCTTCTGTGTGGTTCACGACCCAGCGTGGCCGCATCTCGATGGCTGGGTTGAAGCGGCTCACGCCGAGCCGCCAATTCCTCAGCCAGTCCGCAGTCGGCACGAGTGCAACTACATACCGAAAGATCTTCCGCTCACTGGCGAGAAAGACCGTCTAAAACTCCTGCTGTGATGCAGGTTTCGGGGCTTGCTGTTCGGAAAATTGGTTCATGGCTCATAGGTTACTTCCAACGAGACCGCCGAATTGGACACAGAATCTCATAAGAAACCGCGATTAGAATTTGAACACGGAGTGGTTCGAGTCACGGGCTTGCCCAACCGAAGGACCCGAACCCGTTGCTCGTCGTCACAACTTGTGTCCGAACAGAAGCTTACATCGCAATGACGATGTCTGCGCACTCTTGAGCTCTGGCAAGCCACTGTCTTTTTCAATTCGGCTCGCGACGAGAACGAAAAAAAACGGCCACAAATGCAGTTGTGACCGAGGGCTTCTGGTGCGGACTGGAAGCCTCCCGAGTGAGACTCGAACCGCGGTAACGAACTGCGAAAGTGGCGACTGAATTTGAACTCGGTAACTTTCTATGCGACAGCAGGTTAGAGCAGTTGTCCTTTTGCGTGGCCCGAAATGTATCATCCGTTTGAACCGACAGTGTTGGCCTTCATGGATTACGTAACTCGCTGGTGACAAACGAGAAACAGCTCGCCGCAATTGAACGCGACGAGCTGTTTTTATTTCAAGTCGGGGCAACCAGACACGGTTAGAACTTTTTCGGCATGAATTCGACGACTGGCCGGCCGCGATTATGCAGTCAATGTTCGACGCTGCGTGACTGTTAACCGAAGTCCCAAATGATTCGAGTCCATTCCGGCTCCCCGAGTCATCCACTATGCGAACACGGACTCGTTGAGCTGGGGGCCTTTCGTATCAACAACTTACGTCGATCGCCGAAAATTGAGTTTTACCCGTGGAACCCCATTTCGGCCATTCCACAGCCCGAATGCGAACAAAAGAAGCCTCGCCCGGATGGCATGGATCGAGGTCGATATTACCAGTCTTTGCTTGACTCCGGAGAGGTCAAAACCCAGGCAGAACTTGCTCGTCATCTGGGAGTGAGTCGAGCCCGAGTGACCCAGGTCTTGAATCGACTGAAATAGACCGGCAGTTCTGAGCTGGCAAGTTTCATAGCGTGCCGCACTGAACACAGTTCTCACGGTGATCTCTGGAGTAGCATAAAGATTTTTCAGAAAGAGCATGTCCACACTTTTCATCTCGCGCATGATGTAGTTTATGGACCGAAGTGAAATCCTCAGAATCTTGATGCCCGAACGGACGAAGCAGATCGCCCTGGCGTGGTCGATCCTGCGCCAGTCCCACCTGTCAGAAGATGCCTATCAGGACATGTTGGCAAGAGTGTTCGAGAATGATGGCATTTTTGAGGGGCCTCAACATCTGCGTGATTGGTCGTGGAAAGTGCTTCGTAACCGATGTTACGAGTTGATTCGTCAACAAAAATACCAGGTCACGTTGCTTGACGAGTCCATCCTTAATCTTGTGGATGCAGAGCTTGAGCGCCGCGACACCAGTGATATGCCGCTGCGGGCCGACGCACTTCGCAACTGCATTGACGGATTGAGCGAAAAGTCACGTGAAACGATCAGGATGCGTTACTTTGAAGGTTTGCGCGGCAATCAGGTGGCGGAGATGCTCGGTTGCAAACCGGAGGCTGTGTACAAGGCTCTGCAGCGCATTTACGTCACGCTTGCCCAGTGCATTCAAAGGAAGCTGACTGCGCTCGACACGGGAGATTCCATCTCATGAATGAAGAAGAATTCCTGCGTCTAACCACCTTGTATCTGGAAGACGCGATCGATGCTGGCGATCTGGACTTGCTGAATCGCGACCTTGCAAACTCACCTGATCGCGTGCGGCAATTCAACGACCTGCGCCTGGTGACGGGGTTGATCAATGAACATGGTCGTGCAGTCGAATCGGGAAATGCGGCTGATCTCGCGACGAACTGTCCCCCAGAATCTGGATGCTTCGATTCTCCCGCGGGCGGCTCTGGAGCGAACGCAGAGTCACACTTACCGTCACGGCGGGCAACAGCAATCACATTGGCGGTATTGGCTACAGCTGCATCGCTTTTGCTTGTCTTGAATTGGCCTGACACTGACCCACAGCGAGATAATGTTGCCCCAGGGATTGCCACACTGGCGTATACATCCCATGCGAGATGGGGAAGCGAAGAGCGAGTGCTGGGAGACGGGTTCGGCAAGGGCAAACTACATTTGGAGGTTGGCCTGGCACGATTGGATTTTCGTAATGGTGCCACTGTCACGCTTCAGGGGCCTGCCGAGTTTGAGGTTTTGTCGACTGACAGAACAATCCTGAGCAGTGGAATCCTCACGGCCTCCATACCGGAGTCTGCGGTGGGGTTCGAAGTCGTCACGCCGGCAATGGATGTCGTCGATCTGGGAACTGCGTTTGGTGTCTCGGTGGGAGCAGACGGGGAAACCGACGTTTGTGTCTTTGAAGGTGAAGTCGAGGTCAGTCGTTCCGCAAGTGAGGACGTGCCACAGCTTGTCCGCGAAGGCAATGCCGTCCGGTCCAGGCCGAAAGCCGACACCATCGATTCCGTGGATTACTCGACCGAGCGTTATGAAGACGCGTGGCCGGTCACGTCCGGTGTGTTGCAGGCGACCGGCCTGATGAAGTTCGTTTCGCCCGGTCCTGAGTTCGTGCCGGGAAGATACGAAGACAGTGACCACATTCTGGCATTCCCCGAGCGTTCGCGCGTTCTGCTGAAATCCGATCTTAAAGTCAACGTGACCGAACCGGGCCAATACATCCGAGTTCGACGCCATGACAAACAGCCGATCGCTAGGGGGCGGGTGATTCGGAGTTATCTGCTGCAACTCAATCCGATCGGTGAGTTCACCCGGAAAGAAGCCGACGGAGCGAGAGTCATCGGACAGATCACATTTGATCGGCCGATTCTCGGACTGATTGGTGGGACGACGCTGCTCACCAGGACAGACGAACTGCTTGGGCATCCACTGGGCGATTATGGAGACAACGGCCGTGGCATTGAGCCAACGCGTCCGGATGACATGGCCGACTCAGGTCGAGACAGCGTGACACTCAGCCATGACCGCCGGACATTGTCGCTTGACCTTTCGGCGAGTTCGGCTCTCGATCAGATCCGGGTCGTCGTCTCAGAAGAGCAATAGTTGAGAATGTAGGGCCGGTTCCCACCGGCCAGCGATTTGGCACTCGGCCGGTAGGAACCGTCCCTACGAAAAACTTCGTGTCTGATTTTGAATGCGGTTTTGAACACCATCTCCAATTTGTAACAACGCAAATGACTCCACGACCAATTACCTATTTCAGCCTGCTACTGGGCTTCGTAGTCGCAACAACGAATGCACGTGCTGACGATCCGGTCGACGCTTCCTCGCGACTTGACGCGATCATTCGGCTTGATCTGAAGAAGCACGAACTACAACCGAATCCACCGGTCAGCGATGTTCAATTCGACCGCCGCGTGTATCTGGATGTGATTGGTCGAATTCCGACTGATAAGGAACTTGCAAGTTTTCACGCCGACACCCGCGAAGACCGTCGAGCCAGGTTAATCGATGCGTTGCTGGAGTCGCCCGGCCACGAATCTCACATGTTCAACTGGCTGGGGGACATGCTTCGTGTGAAGGATGACTACTACCGCATCGGTAAGACCTGGACCTTTCACACCTGGCTGAAGACGCAACTTCACGAGGATCGTCCGTGGGACGAATTGGTCCATGATATGCTGACCGCAGAGGGCCGGCTTGGAGCGAATGGTGCCACAGCGTACCTCTTGCGCGATGCCAGTATGCCGCTGGACAGCCTTTCCAACACGCTGACCACTTTTCTCGGGGCCAATGTTGCCTGTGCTCAGTGTCACGACCATCCCTTCGCCGAATGGACTCAACGCGACTTCTACGAAATGGCATCGTTCTTTGGCTCAACGGCTTTTGAGCGTGTCGACACTCGCAAGCCGGCGATAACGCTCCGCGATGAACGTTTCTCGAAAGCGAATCTCGTCACCTTGCTTCAGCCGAACATGGAACGAGTCGTTTTCGACAGCACTCGCACGACAGTGTTCCCTGAAGACTACGCGTATGACAATGCCAAGCCCGGCGCCCGGGTCAGCCAGCGATTTATCACGTGGGATAGTCAAAAGAGAACGCCGCTGACTGGGATGGATCCGCAACGACTACGAAATCACTTCGCGGACTGGATGGCCTCAGCTGAGAACCCACGATTCGCCGCCGCTATTGCCAATCGGTTATGGAAGAAGCTATTTGGGGTTGCGGTCAAAGAGCCGGTCACAGATCTCGATGACCTGGAGGACGCCACAAATCCGGAACTGCTGCGGTTTATCGCGCAGTTGATGAAGGACGTTGATTTTGACCTTCGAGAATTCCAACGCATCGTTCTGAATACCAGGGCATATCAGCAGCAGGTCAGCGTCACGTCGCCTCAGGGCGAGGATTTCCGATTCCCTGGGCCGCTGTTGCGTCGAATGACGGCTGAGCAGACATGGGACTCCATTGTTCTCCTCCTGCGAGGCCCGGAGATCGACCGGCTGAAGACGGATAATTCGCCGTTGATGAAACGTCTGGTCTTTCCATTCGAGTTCACACACGACAGGAACGGAATCGCGAAAGACCGCGAGAAGATTGTTGACTTTGCGAAGACACTGTTGCCTGACGGAAAGGTTTCGAATGGTCAGGGCGGACGCGGTCTGTTCATGGGGACAAGCAAACGGCGCGTCAAACGGCGCGGCGACGAGTCATGGCTGCGGGCTTCAGAACTGCCACAACCAATGCCACCAACGCACTTCCTGAGAGTCGCAGGTCAGTCAGCTCGTGAAGTTGCTGATGATGGATCGACCGAAGGCGGCATTACCGAATCGTTGGCGATGATGAACGGCGAAGTCACAAAAAGTCTCATGACCAGCTCATTGGTCATCAAGGCAGCTCGTAAAAAGAACACGCAAGTCGAGCAGATTGCTTGCCTCTACCGCACATGCCTGTCACGGCTTCCGCGCACGCAGGACACGAAGCAGTGCATTGCTGCACTCAAGCAAGGACTCGAATTGGGTGACATTGCCTGGGCTCTTTTGAACTCCCGCGAGTTCATGTTCATCCAATAGGGCCGGCGTAGTTGGCAGCTAGCCGCGAAGCGGCGACAGCACGTAGCCCCTGGCGTCAGCCAGGGGTTGGGAAGAGAAAGAAATACTAAGCCGCGAAGCGGCGGCAGCAGAACGCCGAACATTTGTTGTCGCGGCTTCGTCGCGCAAACAGGAATTGCCATACGATATGAAACAGCTACTAAATTCATTCGATACACCGACGCGCCGACAGTTCGTAGAACGCTGTGCCGCGACTTCGTTCGGCCTGAGTATCCTTCCAACGGCACAGCTCGTTGCCGCAGAATCAGTGAATCAGAAGCCTACTGCGTTCGGCAAAGCAAAGAGCGTGATCTGGCTGATGCTTAGCGGCGGCTTAAGTCACATCGACTCGCTGGATCCGAAACAGGGCAAGTCCAAAGGCCCGGC
>JABABI010000135.1:2484-8330 GCA_014238335.1 Fuerstiella sp. | reverse complement strand
CCGGTCTTCGACCAGGCATTCGCAACACTCATCACCGACCTTGAACAGCGCGGGATGCTGGACTCAACACTGGTCGTCGTCGCGACGGAATTTGGTCGTAAACCGAACTTCGATGGTGATGGCCGCAGTCATCACCCGGTCTGCTTTTCGACCGTTCTCGCAGGTGGAGGCGCAAAGCCTGGCTTCGTCTACGGCAAGAGCGACGATGTTGGATACTACGTTGACGAAAATGCCGTCTCGATCGGAGCCTTTCACGCCAGCATCGCATTCGCAGCTGGTATGAAAATCGAAAAACCAGCCACATCGCCTTCCGGTCGCCCCATGACCGTCGGTGACGGCGAAGAGCCCATCCTGGAGTTGTTCGCATGATGAATTTATCCGTTCACGCAGTCGCAATCCTGGTCAGTGCCTTGTCAGTTCTCGCCTCGAATGCCCAGGCTCAGAGTAACAGCAAGGGGCCGGGCAGCTCTGTTGTCGTCGGTACGCTTAAGAGCGTTGACTCCTCCGGCACAAAGTTTGATGTTCTGCAGAGTGGCGAGTCCCTGCGCAAGCTATACGTGAACGCCGAGTCAAAGGTCTATTTCGTAGGTTTGCCGGCGGAGGGTGAACAGAAGCCAAAGGCGGGCATGGGAGTGAAAGCGACCTGTGAGAAAGATGGCCGCATTAAATCGATCAGCTTCACGCCTCCGGTTGGTGAGCCATCGATGCTTGGCGAAAAACGGCTGACAATGACAGAAGCGGAGCTGCTCAAGGAGGTCGACAAAGACGCCAGCAACTCAATCAGCTACGTCGAGTTCAGCAAGTACATTTACCACTCGCCAAAACACGGTCCTGACTCATTTCGCAAGGCCGACAAGGACAGCGACGGCGTACTCGATACGGCTGAATTCGTCGAAGCACTCAGCAAGGTGTCTTGGTGGAAAATCTCGCGAAAAACACCTGACGAATGGTTCATTCAAGCGGACAAAAACAGGGACGGCATGCTCGATATCAAAGAGTTTGCCTGGATCTCCACGAGCGGCAATCACATAGAGAACATCTTCAAACGGATCGATCGCGACGAGTCTGGAAGCCTCACTCAGCGTGAAACTGCAGCATATATTCGTAGTGTCACGCACGGAAAACACAGAAGCAGGAACACACGAAAACGGGATGGACAGGTGACGACGCAATCAATCGATTGAACTTCCCTTCTTCGGATCAGCTCTGACCAGCGAACATATTGAAAACCTGTTTCAACTCACCCCATCCATTTAAACCTTGAAGAAACCTGAATAGTAACCATGAGACTTCGACACGTATTGAAAGCACTAACCCTCGGTTTGATCGGAATGCCCTCCTTCGCCCTGGCGGAAGAGAAGCCGAACATCGTCATCATTCTCACAGATGACCAGGGCTATGCCGATGTCAGCTACAACCCGCACTCCCCGCCGTATACAAACAGCCTCTGGAGCCGGTGGTGTAGTCCAGGGAACTGTGCCGTCACACAGTGTTTTAGTGAACTCTCCAACGCTCGATCAGGCCCCGTGCTTCCAGCAGCGTGTCAAAGATCTCTCTGTTAAGCAACTCATCGCGCAGCTTTCCGTTGAATGACTCGATAAAGCCGTTCTCCTGTGGGGAGCCTGGTTCCGTGAATAGAGTCTTCACTCCCACATTCTGCAGCCAGGCCCGCACTCGATGAGCCGTGAACTCCGGACCATTGTCCGAGCGGATGATAGTCCGGTGTGCCTCGCTGAATAAACAGGTCATTGAGCCGTTCCAGAACATCCTTGCTGGTCAGCCGCCGCGCCACATCGATCGAAGAGCAGTCTTTCAGGATTGCAATCAACTGTGAATTCATCGGGAAGAGCGTAAATCCCGAACGTCTTTAGACATGTAATGTGCTGCGAGTCTAGTTCTTTCGGGGAACGGGCACGGTCTTCTTTGAGACGCCGATGCAAATCCGAAATCCATCGCGGGAGTCGGAATACGAAACGCTCGCGATGCCCAGCCGGACGGCGCATCGCGCATTGCCTGGTACGTCAAAGTAGTTGCCGCCGCGACAAACGGGACGCGATACCGAAAGCCGCTGATTGTCCTGGTAGTAAACTTCTTCGTGCCCACCTTCAGGGTCAAAATGGTCGAGGACGAACTCCCAAACGCCGCCGCACATGTCCGCCAAGCCAAAGCCGTTGCGTCCCTTTTCGCCGTAGTGATCCACGGGGGACAGAAAAGCAAACCCGTCGCTCCATGGAGCATTTGCCAGGGGCCAGATTGTGTCTCGACCGGGGAGAAGGTCGACGGCGGAGATGTTTAGCCTGCCTTTGCCCTCCATCAGATCGTTTCCCCACCAGAAATAATGACTCCTCTGACTCCCGCCGCGGCAGGCATAGGCCCATTCGGATTCGGTGGGCAGGCGGAATTCCAATCCCTCGGGTAGTCGGCCTGCCTTGCGCTGCCTTTCTGTGAGCCACCTGCAGAAGGCTTTCATGTCCTGATAGCTGACGCAGACAACCGGGTAGTTGTCCTTCATTGGAATTTTGAAACCTGGATCTCGCCAGTTCTTATCCTTTCGGCGTTCCCACGGGTTCTCGATTTTCGAGTCGTAATAATAGCGATCCCATTTATGATTGAAGCATTGCGTCCACCCGAGTGACTTCTCCGCGTCGGTCACGTAACCAGTCTCCTCAACGAACCGCCGAAACTGCCCCATGGTGACTTCCGTGCGCCCCATCCAGTAACCCTTGCTGACCCGCATCGACTGCGGCTCGCCTTCAAACTTCTCGCGCACGGTTCCCGGTTGGGCTCCCCCTTCGATGCCAGTCGCCCACTCTTTTTCCCCCGCCGTGCTGCCCATCATGAATTTACCCGGCGGGATGTAGACAACTTCGAGGATAACGTCGTTCCCAAGGTCCAGCTGTTTCGCGTCTCCCTGTTTCGGCTCATCGGCAAGGGCCGGGTAGGTGGAACAGGAAGAAATGAACACGACCAGAAACAGCGATTTGAGGCTTGGGACATTTTTCATTTGATACATGTCAGGGATGAGTGGTGAGGCAGGTTTTTATGCGTGAGTCTGCTTTGCCATCGGTGGGCAACATAAGTGCCTGCAGGTTGACGACTGAGCACATTGATTGCCTAGTTTAATCTGGACTAAAAGCACTAAAAACATGTTCGAATGTTGCCAAAGTTGTACGTGTGCTGCTTGTCGTAGCGGAATCGCGGCACCTCTGTGCCCGGTGCGACGTAGCGAAAGCCTGCGGCGACATCGAACCCGAATTTCTGAAGGTAATACTTCTCACCGAACCCAAGATGCCACTTGCCGATCAGTCCGGTGTGATACCCTGCCTTCTTAAGCACTGTGGCAATCGTCGGTGTCCCCGGCGGAAGCCCATTTCCGGAAACCACCGGATTGCCATGCGGGATGAAATCTGGAATACCGACGCGGTGGCTGTACAGGCCGGTCAACACCATCACCCGTGACGGCGAGCAGACGGCCTTTGTAAAACCTCGCGTAAACCGCATTCCGTCTGTCGCGAGCGAAAAAGCGAGGCCGTATGGCCAGAATACTCAGCCGAATGAAAGCTCTTTGACAATCAGGCGTTAGCGAGAGGAGCGGGACGCAAGTTCGGTCGCTTCAGATCGGTCGACGGTCAATGTACGTGGCCAAAGCGGTCCTCGCTCTCTGCATCGACGCACTTTTCAGCTCGGGTGACGTGACATTCCCTTCCCATTCAACCGCTCACGCAGCAGGTCGATGGTGATACTCAATCACACCACCGAGTCGCTCACGGCACACGATCGTATCCGCGATCGAAACGATCTGTTCGTTTGGCTCGAGGATCTCACTGCTCAGAACGCCGTCGCAGTAACTGCCGACGCAGTCGGCATAGTTTCGGGGTGACATGCATGTGATGTAGGCTTAGGGCAGTGCTCGATGGCGGATTGTGACAACACCGTGCGACTGCACAGTTCACCTGGCTACAGACCACCGGCACCAGAGGCTTTTCTCGTCACCAGTCAAAGCAATCAAAAGACCACTTAACGAGTGTTACCATTCACGGGCAGGTCAGCTGTATCTGATAAAATGGTTGTGCTCGAGCATTGGCGATCCAGAGCCCGGTTCCATTCCGTCACGATCTTCTCGTGTACGAGCACCAGCGTTACGAGGTAGCTTTGCGCCATCAATAAAATGCACAGTTCCAAAAAACTCAAGGATTTTTGTAATAAATCCACCGTGCCGGATCACAAGTCAGGTTGAAATGATCCACGCGATGAAAACAAATGAACAGAAACGCATTTTCGAAGAATGGCTCCCCCAACACAGGGGGCTGCTATTCAAGGTGGTTCGTGCCTACGCGTTCAACCCCCATGACCAGGACGATCTGTTTCAGGAGATCGCGACGCAAGTTTGGAATTCCGTTCCAAACTATCGTGGCGATTCTGCCGTCACCACGTGGATCTATCGTGTTGCCCTCTACTCCGCTATGGGATGGTCCAGGAGGGAGCGACGGCATCGCGAGAATCATCAGGCGATCGGTGCGGACGATCGTCCATTACTACAACCCTCCAGTCTTGAGAATCCACAACTGGACTGGCTCTACGAACAGATCTCCCATCTTGATGAGATTGATCGCTCGCTGACACTTCTGATGCTTGACGGATTCAGTTACCGCGAAATCGCGGCCACGATGGGCATCTCGCAAAGTCATGTGGGCGTGAAGTTGAATCGCATCAAGAAGCGACTGACTGAGCAATCTAAAAAGGAACAGAAGCATGGAGTTTGAAGATATCCAGGTAGTTTGGAATTCACAGCATGACAAACCATTGTATGGTGTTGACGAAGTTGGACTGCACAAAATACTGCGGAGCAAGAGCCAACGCTTCCGTCGTTTGATCTACTGGCAGCACCTACAAACCTACGGCAGCAGCTTGTTAGTGCTGATGTTAATTGCTGCGATCCTGTTGGTGAACTATTTCGGACTGCTGGGGAAAATCGGTTCGTCACGGGCGTTGGCTGGGTGGGAGATCCTGGCGTTATTGGTGGCGACAGTTAGCTGGTTACAATTCTCGCTCTCTGTCTATTTTGGGCAGAAGCAGCAAAAGAATCGCGAGCAAAGCGACACTCAATCTCTACTTAACGACCTCGACAGGGAGATCAAGCACACGACGTATCAGATCAGGACCCGAAAGAATCTTTTGATGGGTTTCATTCCTCCCTATATTGGAACGGGCCTCTTCATATTGGTTGTCTTCGGTGTTACCGGTGTTTCGAGATGGATATTGATCCCGGTAATTCCTGGACTCATCTTCGCTCTGGTCACCGAGTCTCGTTCGCAGCAACGGTTGATTGATCGAGAAATGGTGCCCCGATTACGCGAACTGGAAACCCTGCGAGAAAAGCTGACCGATCCGCACCGCTAATCGGACATGCGATCGCATGGTGAACGCGTTTTCGCGTGAACCGATGCGAAGGAACATTGTCACACAGGGAAACAGCCAGAAAACAACTGGATCGGCCGTTCATCTGGTAGCCGGCTTATCCCGCCGGGCTACCGACCATTCGCACCGCTCGACGTGGTCGTCTGGCGTCGAACCGATCTGCCCGATCTGTGTCAGGTGGATTTTCTATTGACCTGTGGAGGTCCCACCGTGCGTGTGACTGGCCTGCCAATCTTCGGCTGAGGCCACCAAAGAATAAGATCCACGCACCAATATCAGCAGCGCGACACTGAAGAAAGAACTTGTGCACCAGTGCGTGTACGCAGATCCGGATGCGGCTCGGTCGACCCTCTTTGAGTACATCGAAGTGTTCTATAACCGTGTTCGACGCCATTCAGCTCTGGGCGGCCTGAGTCCGGAGCAATACT
>JABABI010000135.1:0-2476 GCA_014238335.1 Fuerstiella sp. | reverse complement strand
TCTATAACCGTGTTCGACGCCATTCAGCTCTGGGCGGCCTGAGTCCGGAGCAATACGAACAACACGGATCGAGGGATGGGAATTCTCGAGACAGAATGGCTGTCTCATACAACTGTTAACAGCGCCCACTAAACCTACGGAACTTCAGGTTGCAAACGGGGAAGTCAATCGGGGGCCATCATTAATTTACGGCAGGTTTCCAACTCCACGATTGAAGGCGACACATTTGACAGATCCTGCGTCCCTCGAAACCTTCCGGGTAGCGGTCTTTCGTAAGCGTTTTCTCCGTGAAGAAAGGTTCGTTGGCGATCACTGGCAGGTTGGAGCCGGAGAGAGTCAACGTTTGAGGCGATCGCTTCTTCCTTGTCGCCAGGTAGAGACTTCGCAGCCCATTCAGGAACTGTCCCGGACCGACCGTTTTGCCTGCAATCTCAATCGATGCCGGGATCGATTGCTCGTTATCGATGGCACGGTCAATGCGCGGTAAAGACTTGAGGATCGCTGCTGAAGTTGCGTCGCCTTGCTCCGGTTTATCGGGGATCGGCGAAGTTGGGCCAATCACGTTTCGCATGAAAACCTTTTCCGGCAACGCACCGTCCTCGTGATAGACTCTTAGTACTCGGACAAGCATGCCGAACGCTTCTGCTGGTGATACCGACAACGTGTCGCTGACATAGGCATCCAGGCGATTGCTGAGTAATGCACAGACTTCGTCGAGTTCCCGCAGGCTCAGCCACTGCCCCTGGTTATCGCGGAAGCCTCTGCGATACTCTGAAAACGATGTGAAGGCCGCTCGCTCGGCGTAGTATTTGATGATGCGTTTGAATAAGTCGAAACCTTTCTGGTACTTCGCCTCGGGAAGCAGGTCCAGATAGTGGGGGTGCTCCTCGTAATAGAGGTCGTCCTCACGGTAGATGTTCGGCTTCGGATGCTCGAACGGAAACACAGCGTAAGTTTTGTAAGAGTGCTGAAAAGCCCTGATCAGAGTGCTTTTCTGCCCCTTGAGTTTCTCCGCGAATCGGTCGAACTTGATCCGGTAATACTTTTCCCGATCCTGATATTGGCCTTCCGGTTCCGGCTTCAGCCCAGTGCTGAAGAAACGTTCCACTCCCATCGCGCTCTCACAGCTTGGGACGAAACTATTGCAGAACCACACCGCCCCGTGACCTCGAGCCGGTATGGGCAGATATCCGATCGTCGGCAGGCCGGCCTGGCTACTGGCGAAGATTGACTGCGGAGCCTTATTAAACTCCGTCGTGTAGTAAACGGGACGTCGCCCGAATAGCTCCTCGACAACTCTGAGTCCTGGCAGTTCGTTTCTGGTCCATTCTGTGGTGCCATCGCGCCAGTTCATTTTCTCCAGGTACCCGGCCATAAACGGAGCTGCACCATGATGATTGCAGTGAAAGCCGATCTCGTGGCTCATCAGTGCTTCAACCACGTCCAGCCGGCCGTGGTGTTTCAGCGCTCGGGCGTAATCGCCGGTCAGGTGGAAGTTGCCGATCAATCCTTCTTTGGTCAGAAACTCGGCGAGCGCTTTGATATGGTCGAAATCCTTCGGCTCATCGGCCACTTCAGTCGCGAACGAGAGGATGACCTGCGTGCTCGTCTGACGTTCCGTGGCTGGCTTCGACACTTCATCCGCACCCAGCAATGTGGAATGGAAGTTGTAAAGAACCGGTAAGGCAGCCGAGGTGGTCAGGAATTGTCTGCGCGTAGTCATTGTGTTTTCCATTCAGTTGGCTTGCCATCGAATTATAGCGATTGTACAGAAGGTACTCGATCGTATTGTCGACGCGTTTACCAGATGAGTACGCAATGAAGACACCGCTTTACATCCTGACCTTCTGTGTCGTCGCCGTCGCGAGCGAATTCAGCGAGGGTGACGACAATTTGGCGGCGTTGCCCGACCTTGCCTTGCAGCCGCCACGCGTAACGGCTGAGTTCGACCCGGACACCGTGAAGAGCACTCGCGGCGCGCAGGGCGTTCCGGCGATCGAACGCGCCGCGAACGGACGGCTCTGGGCGGCCTGGTATGCGGGACCGAGCCCGCGAGGCGTGGAGAGTTCGAAGAGTTATGTCGTGCTCGCCACGAGCGGCGACAACGGCGTCACATGGTCCGAGCAGCTACTGGTCCGGGCACGCCGGTTTGTGCATACCTACGACCCTTGTCTGTGGATTGATCCGCAGCGGCGGCTGTGGTTCTTCTGGGCTCAAAGCGCCGGTGTGCAGGATGGGCGGATGGGTGTCTGGGCGATGGTCACCGCGGACGCCGACTCGGAGACTCCGAAGTGGTCGCAGCCGCGTCGGATCGCCAACGGAGTCATGTTGAACAAACCGACGGTCCTGAAAAAAGGCGACTGGCTCCTGCCTGTGGGCTTGTGGCGAGACAACACCAACGTGCCGAACGTCAAATTCGATGCCGAGGAACTTGCGCCGCACACGATCGAGATGCTGACTCACGACCTCGGCGACG
>JABABI010000134.1:9703-18252 GCA_014238335.1 Fuerstiella sp. | reverse complement strand
TCACCACCAAGAATCGAAAGCCAGCGCCGCGGCACAGCGTCTCCAGGCTGTTCCGGGTCGCCCCGTTTATGCAGTCGGGCGTCCTGTGCCGTACCTTCGACCACGGCATAGGCCACAGGAATCACGGGCATAGGCTCCACCACAATGGCGGGCGAACTCAGCGATCGCCCGAGTGCGAGAAGCGCGGCTCCCGTTTCCTGCGATGCGATGCATTCGAGCTTAAATGCGACCCCGTCACCGCCGGAAGGATGTGCGTCCATCACTCGGCCCGTGACACTGATGAGAGCGTCGTTCGGGCAAACCCACACCACCGCGACTGGTCGCTGGGGGCCAGGATGGACAAAGAAGGACGTGGCCGGCAACGAAGTCCACACGTTGATCGGTTGTTTCGACCGATTGACGAATACCGACGGCGTGTCTCCAAGACGCCAGGCGTTCAGATCGTTGTGTCCGTCGATGCTGTCCTGGTTTTCGGCCAGAAATATCGGGCCATCGGTCACTTCCAGAAAACACCATGCCGCTCCATGGCTCGCTGCGTGAGGATTGCCGCTGAGCAAATCCGGGATCACGTCGGAAACGCTCCACTGCCGACCGGCATCACCAATGTCAGAGATTTGCAATTCGACCAGAGTGCTGTCCGCGCCATGACTGTCGTTGGGAAACACGGTCAATTGCAGGACCTCGCCCTTTTTTATTGCGAACCGATCCAGCAATTCGCGTTTGGAATCTGCGAAGGAGACGCTGGCGCCTTCACCAACCGCTGCTGCCGCCAGCACACGGGAAGACTTCGCCGTCTGCTCTTTCAGTCGACTTCTGCTCATGATCGCGGATTCTTCGCGCCGTTTTTTTTTGGCGACCGCTTCTTCGTTTCGGTGCTGCCATGCTTTCGTCACTTCGTCGATCTTCGCTTGAGACAACAGCGGCACCAGGTCGCGCGGCTGTCCTTTCGGTTCGCAGCCGGGAAAAGAAAAACGCGTGCTGCTGAAGATGCCGTACAATGCGTAGTAGTCCATTGCTGTGAGAGGATCATATTTGTGATCGTGACACCGAGCACAGGCAATACTGAGGCCCAGGAAGTTCTTTCCCAGGTTGTCGATTACGTCCTCATGCATCAGGTGAATGTCTTTGTCGATGTCATGCCCAAAGCGTCGCGCAATCGCGAGATAGCCGGTTGCAATAATTCCTTCACTCATGTCCTGCGGGGTGCCGTCGGCATGCAGAACGTCTCCGGCCAGCTGCATTCGGACAAAATGGTCGTACGGCAGGTCACTATTGAACGCGTCGAAAACCCAGTTCCGGTATCGCCATGCATGTGGCAGTGGACGGTCTGTGTTCTCACCCGCGGTGTCCGCGTAACGAACGACGTCCAGCCAGTGTCGTCCCCATCGGACGCCGTATTGTGGTGAATCCAGCAGTCGCTCGATCACCTTTGCGAATGCGGTACCTGATTCGTCGGAGAGAAACTCCTGCACCTCACCGGGGGTCGGCGGCAGTCCGGTCAAATCATACGTCGCTCGACGAATCAGCGTCCGGCGGTCTGTCTGCGAGTTCGCAGCCAGGGACCGGGCCTCATGTTCGGCGTTGATGAAGCGATCCACCTGCGCCGGAATTGAATGCTCCTCTGGCGCTGGCAGCGGCTGAAATGCCCACCATGTTTTTGCTTCCTGCAGACTCATACCACCAAGTTGCGAGACTTCTTCACGCGGATCCGGCGCGCCTGACTGCACCCATTTCGTGACTGCGGCGATTTCCGCAGCGCTGAGTTTTCCACCGGCGTCCTGTGGCGGCATCTCCAGTGACTCGTACTTAATGGCCTGGATCAGCAGACTTTCATCGGGCTTCCCGGGAATGATTGCCGGTCCGTTCTCGCCGCCCTTCTGCCAGCCACTTCGGGTGTCCAGCGCCAGTCCTCCATTTGTCTTCTTACCGCTGTGACACTTGTAACAACGCTCGATAAGCAGTGGTCGAATCTGAGCTTCAAAAAACGCATCGTCGTCGGCCCTTGATACGTTAAAGCGCCCGGTCGTCAACGCCGTGGCGATCAGCAGTAGTGCGATGTGTGAGGAAAATTGAAACAAAGGAATAACTCACCAAATAGATTTAATGCAGCTGATCCCAACGTGGCGATGGTGTGCCCTAAGCCGGCTCAGGAGCTTGCTTTTGAGCTTCACCCAGCATGAAGAATATCATCGTTAACGTCGACCACACAGCAACGGCCAGCAGCAGAAACAGGAACAACGACCAGCTTTTTTCCGCCACTTCGCCAGCGAAGTAGTAGAACGCAGCAGTCGCCCCGAATGCAAGTGCATCGATCAGCGAGATCAGAAAACCGGAATGGGGCCCGCCGAAGTCGATCGAAAACACGCTCATGGGTATGTAGTAACAGGGCGAAACACAAAGTCCAAAGACAAACAGTAGTGCCAGGGACAGCTTGGTCAGTGCATCCTCCGTCATCCCGAATCGTGGCATCACGTAGAAAGTCAGGATGCAGCCGGCAGCAACAAGCAGCAGCACCCCCATAATCCATGCCGTTGATCGCCGACTGAGCTTGTCAAAGATGTATCCTCCGACCAGCACTGAAATCAAACTGCCGAAGGGAAATGCCGACGCAGCCATCGACGCACCGCTTGGTGTCATGTTGAGAGTGTCACGCAGGTACAGCGGAACCACCAGCAAAAAGTCCCACATGATGGTCATACCCATCATGCTTCCTGTGATCAGCCAGAACTGTCGACTGCGGAAAAAGTGCGATATTGCTTCGACAAGACTGGTGCCGTATAGCGGGTGAGCGGCCTCTGCGTCGCTTCCGTCCTGCCCACCGACGCCGTTCGGCATTGCAGCGTGGAGCTTTCCTGCGGCCGCCTTTTGTGACACGGCAAAGTAGACGGTGATGACGATGCCGGCAGCTCCGGCGATGAACAGCATTGTCTGCCACGAGATAATGTACAGCAATCCGCCCAGCAGCAACGTGGCGACCAGTGTGCCAATTCGGGAACTGGTTGCCAGAACTCCCCAGACACGACCGTATTCGTTCGGACGAAAGGACGTCACGATGATCTTTGCCATGGAAGGCCAGCCGGAGGACTTGGCCAACAGTGTCAGAAAAAAAGTTGCCTGAAACATCCACACGGTTGAAGACGCTGCAAATGCCAGCACGCCAATGGCACTGACCAGCAGGCCAATGATGAACGTGATTCGTCCTCCCAGTCTGTCGGCTGCATATCCGCCGATGAATTTTCCAATGAGAGCGCCAATTGTCCCCATCGCAAGGATTCGGCCCCAGTCTCCCGTGTCGACGTTGAGATTTGGATCTTCAGTAATCGAAGTGCCCGCAACCGTCGGAATCATTCTTAGCACCATGAACATGGCGTAGCCGATGTACATGGAAACGACCACCATGACCTGATGGCGACGGTCAACCGCGACATGCGATTGTGTCTCTGCAGTTGACGTATCCGGCGTCGGAACGCCAACCTGATACGGGGATGGATCGGATTCAGTCATGAGGTGGTCTGATGATCAGGGTAGAGTGCCGATTCCCGGGACAGTTTCTCCAGCATACCAGTCAGACTGGCATCCAGTCGATTCAATACAGGATCCCCGTCAGCCCCGCGTTCACGTTTGGCGGCAACAGGAATCGGATCACCGACCTGAATGACAGCCTTCAATGGAGGATTAACCTGTTCTTTTCCGGAAAGGTTTTCGGCCATGCGTTCGACCGTTTCCAGAATGCGATCCACGGTTGGGTTGGACGCGACGTAATCGCGAGGAAACAGGCTCAGCGCCTGAACAAACTGCATGTCCTGCAACTGCCGCCAGCGACGATCGAGTTCTGTCGTGGGCAGTGGTGCTCTTTCCGGGTCTGATTCGTTGTCTAAAATCATGTCCGGCACAACGGCCTGCCTGAGTTTCTTAACACGATTGATGACGGAATCGTCACTGCGACTGTTGAGCCACTCGTCTTCCAGAGGAAGCAGAAGGGCATCGATCAGAGCCTCAAGGCGGTCAGGAACATGACCAGAGCGAGGTCCCCCAAGATACTCAGTTTCCTTCAGACCCAGCAATGCATTGCCGACCTTATAGACGCGTTCGACCAAGGGCATGTCGTCCTGAGTGCGCCATGACAATCGTCGTTCAATGTCCGCCAGTATTGGTCCTGCGGTCGCCGCAAGATTTCCCTGAAACAGGTAGCGAATTGCTACGGGAACGACGCAGACACCAGCCTTGCTTCCGCCCGCCGCCTTTTGTCTTTTTCTGGCTGCCGTCCGGGCAATAATGGACACTCCTTCCATCAGTGCGTTCAGTCGATCGTTGGCATGACTGAGAGCTCCCTCCGGAAAAAGGACCAGCGGGCGATTGCCCTGAGTAATGATGTCGACTGCCGTTTCCACCGCTTTGCGGTCGACGCCTTCGCGGTAAACGCTGAACGCTCCCATCCGTCGCAGCGCCCATTTAAGGAGCCGGTTGCCTCGAAACAGATGTGAACTGGCCATGACAAAAAACGGCTGGTGCAGCGACTGTGACAGGCTCTGCAGTACCATCGCATCAGCCATGCGACAGTGATTCGGTGCCAGCACAATTCCGTGACCGTCAGATAACAGCGTTGCCAGTTTTTGCTGATCACGGATCTCGATGGAGTGAATTCCGTAACGAGTTCGGATCATGCGAGTTGCAAATCGGGAAAGCAACCGGGGCCATATGTTACCCTGATGTGGCGGTACAAATTCATAGCTGGAATCCGTGACGATCAAAGGCGGCATCTGCGTCTGTCTCCGGAACACCCCTGTGCTCTGTCAGGGCTTGCTTCGATGCGAAGTCCACAGGACCCAGTTTAACCGCGTCCCGATAGCATTTGCCAGGCATCGAGGATCAGCGTCTCGCGTCTGTGGCAAGGATTCTGCCTGCGTTCCATGGCGTCTGGCTGAATTGACGAGGATCCGAATAGCCGTGACGTATGCTAACGTCACGGTGAGGCGACGAAGGAAGCAAAATGCACGGCCGTGCAGGGAACGTCGGCAGTGCCATTGGCCGGACTGGAAGTATCCGGCTCGGCAGGATTCCCGTCCGAGCCTTCATGAGCTTCATCGACACGTCCACCGAGACGGCTGGACGACCCCTGATCCGCATAATCGTCTGAATTTGTGCGGCGAAACCATCGCACCATGTAACGCGTCAGGGGATAAGCGATGAGTGCCCCAATCGGAGCGATCAGCAGTGAGCCGATCAGCATGGGGATTCCGACCTGGACTGCAAGTGAACACGTGGCCTGCCACCAACCGGCGAGTCCTTCAAAGTTCAGAATTGCCTCGAACTGATCGACAGTCGCATTGCCCGGGATGAACCACGTGCCGAGGCGGTACCAAAAATAGTACATCGGCACCATCGTCAGCGGATTGGAAACATAGGTCGACAGCATCGCTGCCGTCACGTTGAAGTAAATGAACCGACGGCTGAGAACTGCCAGGGCCACGACCAGAATGGTCTGAATGCCGACCAATGGAGTCAACCCGACAAAAATCCCGATCGCAGCACCAAGCGCAATGGCATGCGGCGAGTCGTCCAGCGCGAGCACACTTCGCATTAGAACGCGAGGACTCGCGGACAATTTCAGAACTTGTCGCCACATGTTGCGGACTTTTAACCTATAGGAAAAACTGGAAGAAACAGTATTCATAGAAATATAGTGCGTGGTCCACTGTCCGGCAAAACGCTTTCGCTGAGATTTTTCAATCCAGTGGTGGAACAGTGAAATCAACATCAACGAAGCGTGCAGGCTGCAAGCCAGGCAGTATCATTGTTAGAATCAGGGCAGTACGCTTTGCCGAACACGCACTTGCCGGACCCATCTATGAGAATGCTGATTACATTTGCGATGATTGTTACATCGGCAGATTCGGTCACCGCTTTTCAGGAAAATAATGCACCTGCAGATCCGGCTGCCGGCGAGGCACAGGAGTGGATCTGGATAAGTGACGACCGGAATGGCTGTCAGAATATTGTCCTGAGCCATGTTTTCCGTGTGCCCGCAACGTTCAGCGAGGCTCGACTGCGACTATCCGCGGACTTCGCGGCGTGTTCCGTCTTGTTAAACGGCGAAACGGTTGCCGCGGTGGACGCCTTCGGCTCACACCTGGATCTGGATATCACGAGTTTTTTACGACGCCACGACAATACCGTCCGCGTCCGCGCGCAGGGGATCGACGGTCCTTCCGCGATCGCGCTGAGTCTGCAGGTAATGTCCGACGGAGCGGTGATGAAATCCATTGTCACTGATTCGTCATGGATGGCGAGTATCGACGACGCAGCGACGTTCAATTCAGCACCGGACGACCTGACATCGTCGCCGGCCGCGAGGTTTGGAAACGTGGCGGCTCGAATTCGCAAAGATCCGCGGTCCAGCAGGATTACCGCTTTCGACGACTATACCCAATGGAAGCTTGCTCAGGGCAACGGTACTCAATCCACTGAAGGTCAGGTATCCGCGCTGCCTGGTTTTGATGTTGAACTGCTTCGAAAAGCCCAGCCGGAAGAGGGCTCGTGGATCAGCATGGCGTTTGATCCGCAGGGACGTCTGACCATCAGTCGAGAAGACAAAGGTCTGTTGCGATTGACGCTGGCGGACGACGGAAAGCCTGGACCCTTTGAAACCATAAACGATACATTGCTGGAGTGTCGTGGCTTGTTGTATGCACACGGTTGTCTGTACGCCAACGCCAACAATTCAAAGGGGCTCTACCGACTTCGTGATTCGAACGGAGATGATCAGTTCGACGAAGTGAAGCTGCTGCGTGAATTCCCAGGCGGAGTGGGGCACGGGCGCAACGATCTTGCACTCGGCCCGGACGGTTTGATTTACAGCATTCACGGCGATTCCGTCGAACTTCCTCAGGCAAATATTGATGACAGGACATCGCCGTTTCGCGACGGACAACTGGGCAAACCGCAGAATCAGGGACACGTGATTCGTACCGACAGGAATGGAAAGCACTGGGAACTGGTGGCGGCCGGGCTGAGGAATCCCTACGGCATCGGCTTCAACAAAGACGGAGAACTGTTTACGTACGATGCGGATGCCGAATTCGATATGGGAGCACCGTGGTACCGACCAACGCGACTGGATCATCTTGTGTCGGGAGCGGACTTCGGCTGGCGAGGCCTGACGAATCAATGGCCGCCTTATGAACTGGATCATGCCGACAACGCACTGCCAACAGCGACGATCGGCAAAGGATCGCCAACCGCAGTTCAGTTTGGGCGGGCAAGCAACTTTCCGGCTCCCTGGCGAGACGCCCTGTTTATTCTTGATTGGGCATATGGACGTGTGGTCGCATGTCATCTGTATGCTCGGGGCGCCGGTTACTACAGTCGCAGCGAAACGTTCCTGAGGGGGCGCCCCCTTAACGTGACTGACGTGACGTTCGGGCCCGATGGTGCCATGTACCTGCTGACCGGAGGCCGCAATACAGAATCGACGCTGTACCGAGTGCGATGGGTTGGTGAGTCGACGGCGTCTGAGCAGGCAACACCACACGAGGCTGCTCGAAAAACATTTTCCGCGCAACAAAGAGACCTTAGACGCCAGTTGGAAC
The DNA here is from genome assembly GCA_014238335.1 of Fuerstiella sp. GTDB lineage: Bacteria > Planctomycetota > Planctomycetia > Planctomycetales > Planctomycetaceae > Fuerstiella. Next base: position 10,663 of record JABABI010000134.1, on the reverse strand, counting down.
ACTGGCACAATCGCTCTGATGACGAGCACGCCGTGGACGCCCTCTGGCCGCATTTATCCAGTCCGGATCCTTCAATCCGACACGCGGCACGAATCGCTCTGGAACATCAGGGTATTGATCAGTGGCGAGATCGTGCTCTGCGAGAGTCACATGCAGCGACGGCTGCCGTCTCGCTGCTGGCCCTGGCACGTGGCTCAGCCGCGCCGGACTTCCCTGCCATTATCTCAGCCCTGAACGGACTTTCGACGGACGGACTTTCTGTCTTTGACACGCTCAGCATCCTGCACGCCTATTCACTGTGCCTGGCCGACTCGGCACACGTGCCTTCCGCTGAATTGAATCGTGCACAGACGCGTTTCAAAACATGGTTGAAACAGGAAGCCGCACTTCGAACTCAGCGAATCGGACCTCTGGGCACAGGATACGGTATTGCGGAGAAACTCAGCCGTCTGCTGATCCGATTGGAGGGCGCGGTCGCCAATGCCGATATTATTCAGCTCTTAAGAACGTCAACCGTCCAGGAAGACAGGATGCGATATCTGTTTCTGCTGCACAACACCACGACGGGGTGGCAACACGACGATCGGGTCCTGTTCTTCGAATCACTTGCCGAACTGGAAAGAAACGCCATTGGTGGGGATGGCATGCCCGGATTCCTGCAGCGAATTCGCCAGGGGGCTGTCGACAGCCTGTCTGAAAGCGAACGCGCCAGCCTGGGGGATCTGATTCAACGTCACGACAACGAAACAGAAAACACCGCGACGATTGAACGTCCCCAGGTTCGCAACTGGACTGTTGCTGATATTGACGAACTGCTCCGTGCTGCAGACCAACACGACGCCGACGCTGAACGAGGCCGGCAGCTGTTCGCCGCCGCACAATGCCATCGCTGCCACCGAGTCCGGAATCACGGAAGTGTGGTGGGGCCTGACCTGACATCTGTTGGCAATCGATTCAGCC
>JABABI010000134.1:0-9693 GCA_014238335.1 Fuerstiella sp. | reverse complement strand
ACATACTGGAGTCCGTTCTTGAGCCATCGGCTGTGGTCGCCGAAAAATACCGACACGTGCAAATCGTCACCACGGCAGGACAGACAATCGTGGGACGCGTGGTGGCCAGTGGAGATTATCGTTCACCAACGCTCAGGATTTCCACAGATCCTCTGGCGCCTGCAAAGACGATTGAGATTTCCAAGAACGAAATTGAGGCTCATGAATTCTCAAAGGTGTCCCCCATGCCGAAAGGCCTGTTGTCGACGTTCACTGCCAGAGAAATTGCAGACCTGCTGGATTATCTGATTTCGGCGTCCGGCGGGATTGGTGCGACAGACCGGTAGCAGATCCGGAACTAACGAACGCGCTGGCTCAGTCTTCGTGTTGCGGCTGCGCGGCAAACGAATCCATGCCAATATTCTGGATCATCCCCGGAAGTATTGCGTCGCGTCGGGAGAGTCCCCTGGCACCAGAATATTCAACCTGCAGAACCGCGTCTGGCTCGAACATTCCATGCTGGGGAGGACTGCCGTGATTGTTCAACAAACAACGGGATTCTTACTTTGTACTCTTTGTCCGAACTGAATCACCAGATTTTCCGTGTGAAACATGTCCGCTGTTGCCATTTTCCGCACAGATGAAGCCTAAGATTGCGCTTTGTTCTCACAAACGTGCAGACTGCGGAAAATTCATGTCACGCCAGATCTCAGTCCATCCTCTGCCGGCATTATTCGAACCGGACGATGTTGTCGGTGGTATTGCGGTTGTGGTCGATATTCTTCGCGCCACAACAACCATCACTCACGCCCTGGCGAATGGAGCTGGGTACATAATTCCATGCGGCACTGTTGAGCAGGCCTTAGACATCAGAAACGACCTGCCGGCGGGCACGTGCCTGCTGGGTGGTGAACGTGGCGGCATCCGGATCGATGGTTTTGATCTGAGCAATTCGCCGGATGACTACGGTCCGAACGCTGTTCGCGGCAAGACGATCGGTTTCACTACGACCAATGGCACCAGGGCACTCATTCGCGCCGAAAAAGCGGACCATGTTTTGATCGGCGCATTCGTAAATCTATCAGCGGTGGCAGAGCAGTTGCGTAATTCTGAACTTCCTGTCCACATTGTCTGTGCCGGTACCAACGGACAGATTACGGGAGAAGACGTGCTGTACGCCGGTGCTCTGGTTGAGCAACTGGTCGAATCTTCGGCTGAAGGATTTGACACGACGGATTCGGCGCAAATGGCGTTTAATCATTGGCGACAGGAATCCGGCCGTGGTTCCTCGGAAGTGCTGGAGGCAGCCCTTCGACGGTCCCGTGGCGGGCGCAATCTAATTGAACTCGGTTACGATCGCGACATCACGACAGCTGCGAAGACAGATTCCGTTTCCCTGGTTGGAACACTGAACGCAAACGGAAAAATCACAATGTCGGCTGGTTTCGATCAGGTCGAATGACGCGTTAGCTGCGTGGCTTAGCGGGTTTCCGTTTTTTGCCTTTGCCGCCAGCGAAGCTTTTGCCCCCGGGACGATTGTGACGAGGTGGCTTTCCGTTTCTACCCACACCGCCGTTGCCGTGCCGCGGTGCCGAGCTGTAGTTTTCTGCTGTCGCACGGCTCAATCGCAATTGCTTGCCAGCCACGCGGGTTTGCTGCAGTGTCTGAAAAATGTCGCGGGGCATACCTTCGGGAAGGTCGATCGTGCTGTATGCATCATGGATGTTGATCGGCCCGATGTGTTCGCCGTCGATGCCGCCTTCATTTGCAACCGCTCCGACGATGTTTCCAGGTTTGACGCCATCATCCCGGCCGACTTCAATGCGGTAGCGGTCCATGCCGCGCTGAGGAGCACCGGCCTGGCGACCGCCGCCGCGTTCATTGCCACGAGGACGGTCTGCGAATTTTCCGGAACCGTTTCTTTCGAAGCGATCCCCCCCCCCTCGTTCGTCTCTTCGCTGATCACCGAAAGGCTGGTTCCGTCGAGGACGATCTGTCATGAGGAACGGACGACCACCCTGACCCATCTGTGCCAGTGCCGCCGCAATCATTTCCATTGGTTGGCCTGTTTCTTCCGCGTACTCCGCGATCAGTTGTTTGAACACGGTCACATCCTGACCGGCAGTAATGTCAGTAATCCGTTGTTTGAATCGTACAACTCTCATCGCATTGATGTCATCGGCTGTCGGAGGCTGGGCAACTTCAATCGGTTGTTTTGTCGTTCGTTCGATCAAACGCAGTTTGTGACGCTGTCCGTTTGTCAGAAAGATGATCGCTTCTCCCTTACGCCCGGCTCGACCCGTGCGACCGATGCGGTGAATGTAAGATTCGCTGTCCTGAGGAAGATCGTAATTGAAAACGTGGCTGACCCGACTGACGTCCAGTCCGCGCGCCGCAACGTCGGTCGCTACCAGAATATCCAGTTGCCCCGTCTTGATTTGTGAGATCGTTCTTTCACGAACTTTCTGAGGCATGTCGCCGTTGAGTGCAACTGCCGACAGGCCGTGTCGCTTCAGCTGATCAGCGACCGTCACCGTGGCTTCTCTGGTTTTCGTGAAGACAATAACGCCGTCGGTTTCTTCTGCTTCCAGAATTCGAGTCAGCACGTCCATCTTGTCACGTGGAGCGACGAACAATGCTCGCTGCCGAATCGAATCGGCCGTCATTGTTTTCTTCTTAATCGTGATCCGCGCCGGGTCTTTCAAATACTGCTGGGCAATGCTGCGAATCGGAGCGGGCAGTGTTGCCGAAAACAGAGCCACCTGCCGTTCGGCGGGCGTCTGCTCAAGCACGAACTGAACGTCATCAAGGAAGCCCATGTTCAGCATTTCATCGGCTTCATCCAGTACCAGGCATTCAATACCGCTGAGATCAAGTGTCCTGCGTTTGATGTGGTCGATCACGCGACCTGGCGTGCCGACCACGACTTGCGCTCCGCGACGCAGTTGCCGCAGTTGTGGCTCATAGTCTGTACCGCCGTAGATAGAAGCGACCATGAAGCCGGAAACGTTTGCGGCGTAAGTTGAAAAAAAATCCGCGACCTGAATCGCCAGTTCGCGAGTTGGTGCGAGTACCAGTACCTGTGGCTTGCGCTGACAGATTTCGATACGCGACAGAATCGGCAGGGCAAAGGCCGCCGTCTTCCCTGTGCCGGTCTGCGATTGTGCCAGCACGTCCCGACCGTCAAGCATGTAAGGAATGATCTCAGACTGAATGGCGGTCGGAGTTTCGTAGCCTGACGCCTGCACGGCCCGTTGCACGTCTTCACTGAGTGCAAGGTCCAGGAATGTCGGTGTGTGAGGGATTGCGTCAGGAGGTGAACTGGATTCGGCATCGCGTTTAATGACAGCCGTCGGTTTGGTCGCTACGACCACAGGTTCTGCTACAGCGACAGGTTCTGCTACAGCGACAGGTTCTGCTACAGCGACAGGTTCTGCTACAGCGACAGGTTCTGCTACAGCAACGGGTTCTGCTACAGCGACGGGTTCTGCTACAGCGACGGGGTCTGCTACAGCAACGGGTTCTGCTGCAGCGACGGGTTCTGCTACAGCGACGGGGTCTGCTACAGCGACGGGGTCTGCTACAGCGACGGGGTCTGCTACAGCAACGGGTTCTGCTGCAGCAACGGGTTCTGCTGCGGCAACAACTTCGTTACTCGGCGCAGTCACGGAATTTGCCGGCGCAAGTGGCTCCAGGACAATCTGTGTGGTCGGCACTTCGAACGTGTCGAATGGTGAGCCGCCAGGGCTGTCCGTGCGCACTCCTTCTGTGGAAATTATTTCAGACATTGGGATCAGGTTCTTCCGGTAAATACAGGCTCACCGCCTTCGATCTACGAAGGTGGCGCGTGCGTCTCGTCAAAAAGGCGAAACCGCGATTGGGGCGTACGCATCGTGTAATTAAAGCACAGATAGCGACGCCGCTTCAATCACCAATGTTGTTCTCGTTTTGCGGGCTGGTACCCGGGGAGAACATTCAGAAGACCTGTCGCCTGCGAGCCTCGTGGGGAATTAGCCGCCACTTAACGCTCGCGACATTCTGTATCGGCCGACAAGGCCGAATCAATTCGAAGTTGTGCTGACTTCGAAGGCTCACTGCGCCGGTAACCTACACGAAAAAGCCCACATTCAACAGCAGAAAGTTTGTAATTCCGAAACAAATGCCCAACACAGACGTTCGTCAGTCGATTCACGCCGCAAAGTTTCCGTTATCGTTATGGTGCTCGCAGCGGCGATTGACGGGACGGTCTTCCACGGGGGCGTCTGCTGCTTTTCTGGCAATAAAAATGCTGGAAAACTCCAGACAGGGACCTGAAGTGCGGGTCATCTCAGTTGCTGCGATCGTCGTCCCGCAACATTCGCTGTACTCTGTTAGAAATACATTCCCAACTCTGGTTTTCATATGTTGCATCTGATTCCACAAGTGGACGAAACCGTTCATGGATGTGCTGCCGCGCTGCGTTCCGGCTCGAGCAGCTGTGTTGAATTGGTGGACCGATGTCTGGCCTGTATCGACAAGTGGGAAACGTCGGTTCACGCGTGGGTCTCGATTGACCTTGAAGCCGCCCGGCGGACAGCTCACGAACGAGATCGTGAGCTGGCAGCAGGGCACGACCGAGGACCACTGCACGGTATTCCGCTTGGCATCAAGGACATCTTTGACGTGGCTGGTCATGTCACCGCCGCGGGTTCAAAGGCATGGTCCGCGCATGAACCCAAGACCGACGACTGTCCCGTCGTCGCAAGGTTGCGTGCGGCAGGCGCGATCATTCTTGGCAAAACAGTCACCACGCAATTCGCCTGTTTTGATCCACCGGTGACGCGTAATCCGTGGAACAGGAATCATACACCGGGCGGTTCGTCCAGCGGGTCCGCTGCCGCCGTCGCAACGGGCATGTGTCTCGCTGCGATCGGTTCGCAAACCGGCGGTTCGATAAGTCGACCGGCCGCATACTGTGGAATCGCAGGGTGTAAACCTTCGTTCGGAACAGTCAGTCTTCATGGCGTCGTTCCTGTCGCTGAGCACCTCGATCACCCAGGCCCCATGGCGCGATGCGTGACTGATCTCACGATTCTGCTGAACATCATCCGTGACGTTCCGGACGGGGCACTGACCAACTCTGCTGAGGTTGTCCCACCGCGTATGGGATGGATTCATGGACTGTTCGACGAATTGGCAGACGACGATGCGCGGGGGGCAGTTGCCAGTGCCGTCGATACGCTTTCCGCTGGCGGTGCTGCAATCGTTAATGTCGACCTGCCACACGACTTCGGCAGCGTCCTGGAACAACACGGCATCATTATGGCTGTCGAAGCCGCAGAAACGCATCGCGACCACTTTGCGGCCAATCCTGACGATTACTCGTCAGCCATCCGGAATCTCATCGAACGCGGCACGGCGACTTCGCAAACACGTTTCATGGCAGCGATTGAACATCAGCAGCGACTGCAGCGTGCTGTGGGTAATTGTTTCCGTGAAGTCGACGTACTGATCTGTCCTGCCACGACCGGTACTGCCCCCGGCCTTTCCACGACAGGCAGCCCCGCCATGAATTCGCCATGGAGTTATACCGGGTTGCCGACGGTTTCGATTCCGACACAGAGCGCCACCAACGGTCTGCCGCTTGCCATTCAACTGGTCGGCAGAATCGGCGATGATTCCACTTTGCTGGGTTCAGCGATATGGTGTGAGACGCAAATTGCTGCCGCCCACCGTGAACCGTAACGAAGACACAAAAACATGATTAAACTCTTACGCATTCCTGTCCATACTTTGCTCACGCTGGCCCTGGTGAACAGCGTTGCCGACGCTGCTGCAAAGCCGCTCAAGGTCTACATTCTGGCTGGCCAGTCCAACATGGAAGGTCATGCACGAGTTGAAGTTCTCGACTATCTGGGTGACGATCCGAAAACTGCACCGCTGTTGGCCGAAATTAAGAATTCCGACGGCAGCCACCGTCTGATCAGGAATACATGGATCTCATTTCAAACAGGGTTGCGGGGAAAAATTGACGGTGAAAATCGCGAAGTGCTGGGGCAACTGTCAACCGGCTATGGCAGTCAGGCCAACCGGGACTATGAACAGCCGGGTGAAAAAATCGGTCCCGAACTGGCCTTTGGCATCACGCTGCAAAATGAACTGCACGAACCGATCCTGATTATCAAGACAGCATGGGGTGGGCAGTCGCTGCACACAAATTTTCGGTCGCCGAGTTCCGGACCTTACGTCCCCTCAAATGACGATGTTGCCCGTGGAAAATTTGAAACCGAAGAACAAGAAGAGAAACTCAGGAAGACCACCGGCGCCAGATATCGTCAGATGATTGATCATGTGAAGCTTGTGCTGGAAGACATTCAACGTGTGTACCCGGACTACGACTCAAAAAATGGCTATGAACTTGCGGGCTTCGTTTGGTTTCAGGGATTCAACGACATGGTTGGCCGCAACGTCTATCCGCTGGTCAAGCCCGACAGCACCGTGCCGCGATTTGCGAAATACACTGAATGGTTTGCCAATTTAATTCGCGACACGCGTCAGGACCTGTCTGCGCCGGACATGCCATTTATCATCGGTGTGATGGGCGTGGGCGGAGCTGACGCCAACGAAGGTAATCTGGAATTCCGCAGCAGCCAGGCAGCGGTCGCCGATATACCCGAATTCCATGGAAATGTCGTGGCTGTCCCCACGGCTCCGTATTGGGACGAAAAACTGGCGGTCATTGACGGGAAACGCGGGCAGATCCGACAGAAGGGACGCCAGCTCAGGACAAAGAATGCGAAACATGAGAATGCCGACGGCAAGATGACGCCGCACGACATCAAACAGTTTCTCGCCAAGTACGAGCAGCAGTTATTTACCCCCGAAGACTTCGCCCTGGACAAACGCGGCAAGTCCAACCAGGGTTACCACTATCTGGGATCAGCCAAAACCTTCTGTCAGATTGGCCAGGCGTTCGCTGAAGCACTGCTGACGATCCATGGGCACCGCTCGGGCAAATAATTGAAGAAGATTCAGTTCAGTTAGTACGTCTTACTCACCACGAACATCACCATCATTGTTGCCATGGCCACAGGATAGTCTGATGAGAAAAACACTGTTCGTCCTGGCCGTCATATTCCTCGGCATGTCCTGCAGTATGCCGCAGGCGTCCTGGGCCACCCCGCCGGACATCGTCGTCATCATGGCTGACGACATGGGATATTCGGATCTTGGATGTTTCGGCGGCGAAATCAGAACGCCGAATCTGGACCGCCTGGCCGATGGCGGGCTGCGGTTCACCAATTTCTACAGCGAGAACATGTGCTGGGTGTCGCGCGCCGCGATGCTGACGGGGGTTTATCACAAGACATCGATGGTGAAAAACGCTCTGCATCCACGCTGTGTGACACTGGCCGAAGCAGTTCGGGCAAACGGGTATCAGACGCGAATGTCCGGGAAGTGGCATCTGGCCGGGAAGCCGTATCACGTATACCCCAACGATCGCGGATTTGACGAGTTCTACGGCATCCTCGGTGGTGCGGCCAGCTTCTTTGCTCCGTCGTTTCTGTGTCGTAATAAGACGAACGTAGACACAGAGGCACACGACGATCCGGACTACTACTTTACAGATGCGGTCAGCCATGAAGCTTCGCGGATGATCCGCGAGGCCGCTGCCGACCGGCCGTTGTTCCTGAGCGTGGCCTACACGTCTGCTCACTGGCCACTGCATGCACCGGAAAAGGATATTGCCGCATACAAAGGTAAATACGCCATGGGCTGGGACCAGTTGCGCGAGCAACGCCTGGCACGAATGAAACAACTTGGCATCGTGCGGCACGATTTGAAGTTGTCACCTCGCCACCTGAAAGTTCCGTCGTGGCAGACCGAACCGCACCGGGAATGGCAGCAGCGTCGGATGGAAGTTTATGCGGCTCAGGTGACGGCGATGGATCGTGGAATCGGCCGAATCGTGGAAACCCTGAAACAAACCGGGCGAACGGAAAATACGCTGATCTTCTTCACGATCGACAACGGCGGATGTCATGTCGAATACACATCCGACCGCAGGGGCGACTATCTTCCCGAAACAACTCGCGACGGTCGCCCGGTGCGTCCCGGCAACCTGCCCGAGATCATGCCCGGGCCTGAGGACACCTACCAGAGCTATGGCCATGGCTGGGCCAATGTCTCAAATACGCCGTATCGACTGTTCAAGCAATACGACCACGAAGGCGGTATCCGTACGCCGATGATCGCGCACTGGCCAAACGGAATCGATTCGACAGGGCGACTGGTTCCGACAGTATCTCATCTGATTGACATCATGCCGACCGTGCTGGAAGTGACAGGCACAACGGTACCGGAAAAAATCGCTGAGGGGACGCCAGTCAGGATGGACGGTATTTCGCTGGCGGCTGCGTTCCGCGGAGAGAGGGTCGCAGGACACGAAACGCTCTTCTTCCATCACAACAAAGGGCAGGCATTGCGACACGGAGAATGGAAGCTTGTCGCGGCGAAGCAAAACAAAAAAAAGACGGCAAGGGAATTGTACAACCTGAAACAGGACCCCACCGAGCAACGAAACATCGCCGCTAAAATGCCGCAGAAAGTTAGCGAACTATCTACCATCTGGGCCGCCGAATCCGCTCGACTGGCCACACGGGCGATGATCGACTGAAGTAGCCGAGCGTGTGCCGCTCCGCTAGCAGTAACCGTAGTCTGGTTGTTAATCTGCTGATTCACATTGATCGGGTCTACTATGAACATTGGATTCGTTTGTGTCCGTTTTATCAGCGCCGCTCTTCTGATGTGCACGTGCGCAACCAGTGCCGGCGATCAGCAACCGGCGTGGACAGGTCAGGGCGACTATCGCATTGTGGTTGAAGTTGCGCCCGTGCAGAATCTCGGGACAGCTGAGGACGAGATGGTTGCTCGGGCGGACGTTGATCTGTACAGCCTGTTCCCTGCCACGCCGGATGGTCACCGAATTGATCTTCACACCGTGCAGGTGATCCGTCAGGACTCACACGCCGCGCCGTTTGCGAAACATATTCAGCAGCGTTCTCCTCAGGACCGTCCGTTCAGGTTCTACGACCGCGGACTGCTGGACGAATTTCCAACGTGGCGCCGCTATGCCTCTCTTGAGGCATTGGGGCAGCGGCCTGTGATGCAGGCGAAGGAGCGTCTGCAGTTCGGGCATCGTGTGTTCAATCCCGTTGCAGAACATGTGCAGGGAACTGTTGTCTGGGCACATACACAAACCGGAAATACCGCTTCGACTTATGGCATCTATTTCGATGTAATTCCCAGCACACAGGCAGTCTCATCGCCACCCGCCGGATGGATTGGCGACGGCAGCAATCGAATTGTCAAAGACAGTCTGGCAGTCGGTCCGCCTGGAAACGGATCTGCCAGCGTAGTGGACTGGAATGCCGATGGACTGCCGGACTTGCTGTACGGTGTTTCGTCCGGATATGTAGTTGTCGCGGAAAACACGGGCAGTCTTCAGAATCCTTTGTTCGATCGTCGTCGCTTGATTCTTGACGCATCAGGAGCACCGATTGACGTGGGCTATGACGCGTGTCCTTTGTCGATTGACTGGAGTGGAGACGGTGTGCGTGACCTGTTGATCGGTGCGGAAAAGGGTTGTGTTCTATACTTTGCCAATCAGGGAACAGATGCTGATCCCGCGTTTGAGTTCACTGGTTTCGTGGAGGCTGATGGGACGATGTTGCT
>JABABI010000133.1:2106-18449 GCA_014238335.1 Fuerstiella sp. | reverse complement strand
ATTTCGGCTGACCACTTTGTGGCGTTGTCGCTGTCGGCACGAACATTCTGTTGATAGGCCTCCACGGCCTGAGCGTACTTTTGCTGTTGTCGATAACTGTAAGCAATTTGATTTTGCGCTTCGATGCTGTTTTCGAATTTGGAATACTGTTGCCGAGCCTGCTCGTATTTACTGATGGACTTATACCAGTCACCGATTCGCAGAAACGTTGCGTCGGAAGCTCCGAATGTGGTAATTAGCTGTTCATAAATCTGCGAGACCTTATCTTCGCGACCCGAAGCGGCCTGTAGATCTGCCATGTGGTACCAATGATTAACAGCGACCTGTTTGGCTTCGAGCGTGGACCTGTCTGTCGGAATTTGCTGTCGTATCCACGCGACTGCCTGTTCCGCAAGTCCCTGGCCACGCGTTTGAGTTTCGGCTTTGCTGATCAAGCGGGCTATCGGCCCTCTGGCAAAGTTGGCCAACTGCCCCGCCGCTTCTGCCGACGGGTAGGTGGACTCAATGGCCTTGATGCCGTCTGCGAAAGCACCGAACTCGAACGAGTAGGTCGCCAGCTGCTGCGACGCGTTCACGCAATACTGCTGCGACTGCCGATCTCGTTTCGTTTCGAACGTCAGTCGCTTCCAGAGTTTTAATCGGGATTCAAGGTCATTGTCGATTGTGGAAATATCGATCAGGTCGACCGTGGCATAGACGGCGGCCAGGTGTTTGGGGTGATCGTCGAGAACAGTCTGGTAGGCTCGTTTTGCTTTTCGTACCTCGCCGATTTCCTTGTACGCACGACCAATGTAGTAGGCCGCGGCAACGGCTTCCGGAGAATCCGGCCAGTAGTCAATCACTGACTGGTACCCTTCCTTGATGGCCGTGTTGTGCTTTCGCAACTGAACATTACAGAGACTCCATTTCAATTGAGCATACGCCGCACCTTCGCTTGTTTCGTACAGTGTCAGAAATTTCTCGTATTCAGGAGCCGCGACCTTGTAGTTCTTTTCGCGGTAATATTTTTCCGCGATGTTCAACTGATAACGTTCCACCTCACGCAGTTTTTCCCAGCGTTTGAGGGAGAGTTCGTCGAGTCGTTCCGGAGATGCGGTTGCAGTCCAGCCGCACACACACAGGAACGACAACAGGAAGGCGGCGCGTTGAAATTGGGTCAGGATTAACATCGTTTTAATTCTTCCTTTGCTGCCGTGAGGCCAACCACTTGCTGTATTCCACGTGCGCATAAAAGATCACGTTGGTGCCAAGCTGGTAGCAGGCTTCGTAGATTTCGGGGGCGACGCCTGAATGATCGTCGGTCCATGCGTCACCGATGTCTCCGGGGTGATAATAACACAACAAACGACCGTCGACTCGCCAGCCGAGTGCGTCCTTGCCGCCGTGAGGAGCCACATACGGCAGAAAAGGAATCTGAAAAGGCACTCGGTGAATCTGATCGTCCAGCGGAATTCGGCTGGGCCGAATGTTGGGCAGTACACGACGCATCATTCCCAGAAATTGGTTATGAAAACCGCCACTGCCGCCGTTGTCTCCAAAAATCATGCCGTGTTTTTCCAGCAGGTATTCCCGCAGGATTTTAACTTCGCTTTCCGACAGCGAAATGTTTCGTTGGCCGGTGAGATAAACCATCGGCGGACTTTTGCCGGGTGTGAAATTTCTCAGCTGCGCAATGGTGCGAGATTCCGTCTGTCTGGCGACTTTCTGCTGAGTACGAATACCGTATTCAATCAGCATGTTGACATCCGCACCAATGCCAAAATCCTGATCCCAGTCTCCGCCGGAATATTCCAGTCGAATGAAGCGGACCTGTCCCTGGGTTGTACCGCCAGCAAATCCTGCTCCGGCTCCCTGGCCAAACCCGACTTTGTAGGCGTGTTCCGTGATTTCCGTCAGTTGCAGCTTGATTTCATCAATCGGCGGCACCTTGAAATTGATCATGCTGAACGGATTCACCACGAATTTTTTCTTGATGACTTTCTGAACTTTGACGACCCGAGCAATCGTTTTCTGCTCACCGCCGCCCGCTGGCATCTCATACGTTTCGCTGCATCCGCCGATCTGCGTCAGAATCAGGAACACAATCAGAAATACCGCCGAATAGCCGGTCAGCGTCGTCACAGATTGATTCAGTTTTGGTGCCCGTGTGCCGTAATACCAAGCTGTTGCATCGAGAGGATTGGAAACTGGTTGTTCAGATTTGGTAAACAGCACGGATTCACGTACGTAGGCCCCCGGTGCTTGTCGACGGCGGCGTTTGTCGAAATGACCAGACGCTTTTTCCACACCCCAGATCACCCAGCCCAGTCCGAGGAAAAAAGATCCTGTGAGTCCGATGCGTGCGAGATGGACTCGTGCGACTGGCCAGTCGACAAGGCCAAGCAGAAAAACGGACAGCTGCCACAGCGAGAGAAAGCCGATTGTCAGCTTCACCCGGTATCGCACGGATTCTTGTCGGAACAATTGTCCGAAGATGCTTTTCAGGGCCTGGTTGTCAGCAGTATCAAACACGTGAATCCGGTTCTGACATGTGCAGGATCAGCAGAAACAATTCATTCAATTCCGTCCAGCAAATTATCCAGCTTGCTGTCCAGAGGGTTCTTATCAGGATCTGCCTCGGCTGCTTTGTCGATTCCCATCGCTTTCGCTGCCTGTTGCAGATCGGTCTCGCCCTTGCCCGCCGCAATTTTCTGTGGGCTGATTGATTCCGTGTTAAGCGGGGTCTGCTGGCTGTTTGCGTTGGTAGAAACATCAGCTATTGGCGCAGCGGGTTCCGATTGAGTCGCAGCCGCACGACCTCCGTAAATGGCATACGGCACGACGGTAAACATCACCAGCAGGACGGCGGACACAATTGTTGCGGTCGTAATCCCCTGAATGAGGCTGCTTTGCGCCACGACCCCCATGACTTCCTGTGGACTTCGCCCCTTCAGCTGCCCCAGAAACTCTCGCAATTCCACAACGGAAGCCGCGCCGTTGTTCTTCAGGCGTTTGATGTCGCTGAAGCCAGCGCTGCCTGGCTGCTGGTTCTCAAAATGTTGCTGGGAACTTTCCATTTCGTTTGTTTCCTTTATCGCGGAGCGGCGGCCGAGTTTCAGGCTGCGTTTCGATGTGTCTGGGTCCATCTTATGCTTTCAGCGGCGAGGCTGTTATTGTTTTTCTTCCTCAACAATGTGTACCAGGTCTCCGCCCGCCTCGCTGATCGCTTCGATAACCGGTTCAAATCGCTGAGCGAGAGTGTCATTATGGATTTTTACCAGCACTGTGCGCTCACCGTGTACTGCATCACCCAGGGCTGTTTCGATTCGTCCTGCAAGTTCAGCGATGCCGATCTGCTGTCCGTTCAGGTACAGTTTATTGTCTTTGTCGACTAAAACGCTGACCATAGAAGGCCCGGCGTTCGCAAGGTTACTGACCTTCGCGGGCGTCCACTGCAAATGGCTGTCGTCAGTGGCTCGCGCAAGAATGACGAAGAATATCAGCAGATTGAACGCAATGTCCCCCATCGCCATGCTGGGCACTTCTGCGCGGGTCTTGCGTCGGGTGAGTTTCATTGGATTCGTTTAACGCGAACTCTTGTAGAGCATTTCGATTGTCGGACGGTTTGTTTTTTCGAGAGAGGGCTGTACAGACGGGATGATCAGATCATGGCACCTCAACAATTCTTTCTTCTTCAAGCTGCAATGTAACGACACCTCCCGCGTCTTCGATCATCGATGTTATTGTCAGCCAGCGACTGTATTGCGTATCCGATTCACTTTTGACCACGACAACCCTGTCATCGGGGGCCTGTTTGCCTGCCAATAGAGCTTTCAGCCGAGTGAATACCCGGTTCATCGGAGTAACATCGCCATTAATGATGACCGCCGCGCGGCTGACCGCGACTTCGATATTCTCAGTCTGTTGTCCTTCTTCAACGGTTTCGCTGCTGGGCAGGGTTTGTGGTCGGCCACTGTCGGGCTGTATCGAAGCGCACACGAGGAAAAACACGATCAAATTGAACGCGATGTCTCCGGTGGCGTGAGCGGGTGGTTCGACCAGAACTTTTGTACGGCGACCGCGCATATTCAGTCTCCGGGTTCATTGCCAGGAGCACTGTCCATTGCTGTCTGGATCGTAACGGCTTCGATCAGCTCGGTTGCCGATTCTTCAACGTCCAGTACAAAGCGATCAATAACGCTGGTGAAGTAGTTGAATGCCATAAACGCCGGTATACCGATGATTAGGCCGAATGCTGTGGTGAGCAGTGAAACCTTAATTCCCCCGGCAGCAAGTTTAACAATGTTTTCATTGCCGAAATTTGTGTCAATGTTGTCAAACGAAACGATCATGCCCGCGACCGTTCCCAGGAACCCCAGCATCGGCGCGACACTGGCAATCGTCGCCAGAATCGGCAGATGCCTTTCCAACGCTGCGACGACGTGAATGTTGTAATCGTCCATGGCCTTGACGACCTGTTCGCGAATGCGATCAACATCGTAGTTCAATCGTCGCAGAACGTAGAATTTACGTAGTCCGGCACTCAGGATCGCGGGCACAGGCCCCTCCTCGCGATCACACAAATGCAGTGCGTCTTCAACTTTGTCCTGGATAAGCAGATCATGAACTTGCGTCCGCAACTGGCTACTGTCGGTCGAGAGCATCTTGAGGCTGCGATAACGTTCGATGATGACTCCGGCGCCAACGATGCCGAGCAACAGAATGGGCCACATAAACACACCGCCTTCAATCAGCAGGCCGAGCGCTCCAGAATCAAGCACTTCGCCGATCGTGTCGACGAATGAAGAGGCGGCGTCTTCAGGCGGTATTTCAAGGGGCGATGTGTTTTCATCGCCGACAGCAGAAACTGTCGATGGCGTCTGAGTTTTCTCTGATTCAGACGTCTGCGATTCAGTGGACGTGGCATTCGCACTGGCCGCAGGCTCATCCGACGGTGTTTGAAAAAACAGGACGGCGGCAAGAAAGACAAATAGATTCATTGATGATCGGTAATCACTTCGGCGAAAGTCTGAACGATGAATGTGGTCATTGTTAGAAATTCAGGTGGCGCAACTCATTGAAGGGCTGCTTGAGTTCGGTAGATTCGTTATTGGTCTTCAACCGAACGGGCTTCGGCTTCGAACTGCTGCAGCATTTCGGGCAGGGCAAGTCGACCGCGTGCATAACTGGCGGCTTCACTTTCAGGAAAGTCCCAGCGACATCGGTTATATCTACGAAACGCTTCGCGATTATTATTTCCCATGCGGAAGCTTTCGCCGGACCAGAACAATGCGTCTGGCGACAGTTCATCTTCGGGAAAGAGTTTCGTGAATCGGTCGAACGCGCTACCTGCATCCTGAAATGTTTCTGCTTTGTAGGCGCACTGCCCGATGCGGAATGCAATTCTGGACGCGTGCTGATGCCCTTCAAAGCGATCCAAAAATTTCTCACCAACCTGTGCTGCAATGCCGAATTCTTCGGCCTTATAAAAGTGATCACTGATGCGAATCATGACACTCGCGATAAGAGGACTCTTGGGATACGTGGCCGCCAGAGTGACGTAGGCTTCGAGGGCTTCGTCAAAGTCGCCCGCTTCTTCGTGACTCTGAGCCAGCTTGTACTGCGCATCCGCGGCCAGTGGATGGTCAGGAAACTGTCGCACAATCATTTCATACGAATCCGTGGCTTCAGCGTAGCTTTCCAGCTCCTGAGCAAATTGTCCCAACAGGTACGCAATTCGCGGAACGTATTTTGGGTCGGGATAGTCTTCCATCACTTCCCTTAAGATGCGGCGACCTGCAGCAAGGTCAGTTTTCTCCTCTTCGCTGCGTCCCAGTTCCCGGTGACTTTTGAACAGTTCGAAATAGCTTTCTGCGATGTGAAACTTCGTTTCAACCGCCAATTTTTCGTCATTGAATGTCTTGCTGAAGGCGGCGACGAGCCCATCTGTGCCAATCACCACCGGAATATCGGATGTCAGCTGCAGTTCACCGCTTTCGGTGCTGGCCGCGAAATCGATGTACCTGATGTGTACGGTGTCACCAAAGTAGCACTCGATTTCCGGATTGCCCGGCTTCAGGTTTCCCGGTCGGGGGCTTTCATTGGACCGCAGTGTGAATGACCCGGTGAAGACACCGCTGTGTACGAGCGTTTCCACGAGCGTGACGGTTTCCTTCTCTCCAAAATTGGTCGTAATCTGCACTTCCGTGGAATCCCGACTGTCGGAAGAATCCTGGTCCGGATCCGTCACCATCAGGAACAGTCTTTCACCGACATGCAGCTGGGCGACGGACTTGTCATATTCTCTGTCGGTGCAGGCCAGCAGACCGTTGGAAATCAGTCGAGCATTCGCATCCACGGCAGTCGCTTCTCCATCTGTGCGGAATTCGTCGTCATAGGTTGCCGCGATGCGATCTTTGCCGGTAACGTTCAGCACCCGGGCGATCAGGCTGTCGTCAAACGGAGCATCTTCATCGTCATTCTCCATTTTTCCGCCGCCGATGAGGCCGCGAGGCATGTCCTGAGTGATGGGCACTACGGTCGGGCTGGTGCTGCTGCCAAGCTGTAAAATGACCTGTCCGACGAATCGTCCTTCTTCGAGAGCCCAGTCTGCGGCGGACTGCGGCGGGATCTGTGAGTGTGCTCCGGAGACCACGCAGCGGACGTCAACCGTCGCACCATCCGTCGTCCGGACCGCGACGGTGATTTCGCTGAGGCTGTCTCGAGCTGCGTCGGGATCGATGACTTCAATCGTCAGTGGTGCCTCAAACGCCACACTGGTGGTATCCGCTTTTTCCGGCGGATCATGGTAAGTGATTCGCGAAGGTGCCTGTCGTGCCTCCGGGGGTGGCGTGATCCGCGTCTCCAAAATTCGAATCCGCGCGTCCGACGGTTCATTCACATATACGACACTTTCACGCGGAATGGAGTGTCCGGGAAATGTGTTCTGTTCGTCAATGTATCGCAGGTAAATTCTGTCGCCTCGTTTAACAACCAGCTTGTCTTCATCTGTTTCCGAAGCGGTGTCGACCTCGCGTGTGAATATGCCAGAGTATTCTTCTGTTTCAGTCGCTGCAAACTCAACTGGATTTCCATCGTTGACAATCACTTCGAACAGCACCTGATCGGGAGCGGAGGTTTGATCGCGATCGTAATCAACGATTTCCACGATGATTCGTTCGCCCGGCTCGACTCGCTTCAGCTGTTTACGAACGTTGGTGACAGCGCCGGTATTTTCGCGCACAAAGTCGTAAGCGACCGGCGTGACGGCCGCATCGAAGTACGTGGCCTGAAGCTTTCCGGTAAGCAGGCGGCTGCCGCCCGCATTTGACTGAGTGACTTCGTCCGTATAAGTTGCGGTCACAACATCGCCGCCAGCGATTTCCAGAACGTCGTTTTCGGACAGAGCCAGAACATCTGCCTCTGTGGGAATGTAGGGGTTGGTTCTGTCGTCGCCTG
Organism: Fuerstiella sp.; assembly: GCA_014238335.1. Classification (GTDB taxonomy): domain Bacteria; phylum Planctomycetota; class Planctomycetia; order Planctomycetales; family Planctomycetaceae; genus Fuerstiella. Next base: position 11,012 of record JABABI010000133.1, on the reverse strand, counting down.
TGATTTCCACGTGATTAACGGCAACGGCTTCGCCCAGATATTCGTCGACCACGAATCGTGTATAACGAACATCCACGGGATCGAATCGAAATTCCCACGCATCGTCTGACATCACTGTGCGAGTGCCAGTTGCAGGACGGAATTCAATGAAGCCGAGGCCCATTAATCCACCCCCGCGAATCTCCGTGGGCTTGACGGCGACCTTCAGCTGGCTTCCTTTGTCGACGATGACAGTGCCCAGTAGATCTGTCTGCAGCCGCTGCCAGCCGCCCGTATTGACAACCGTTCCGGAGATCGTGCGTTCGCCGAATTCGAAATTGAACTGCGAACCCCCTCCTCCACCATGAGCCCAGTTGATCCACACGTCGTACATGCCTGCCGGCACATTGACGTCCCACGAAACATGGTCCTCCAGATCCTGCCAGCTTCCGAGAGTTTCCACGCCGTTGTGCTCGTTCTTACCAAACTGTTCTGTCTTTTTGTGAATTTGAATGTTGTCAAGCGCTAATCTGATCGGTGCGGGCGGTTCGGCAGTCGGCATTTCATCAACCGTTTGAGCAGTTGGTGCAGTGAGGTCAAAGTCGCTGCTCAGAAACGGCGTCAGGATGACTCTTTGCTGACTGAGATCAGCTCGAGCGCGAACGGCGGACAGTGTTTTTGTGTTTGCGTTTGCTGCGGAAAAAATTGTGAAATCGTGGATTCCCCGTTCGAGCCAGACGTCCACCTGTTGATCGCCCTGCCTGACCGGAATCTCAAGTCTGCCGCCGATGGCCATAGCCGTGCGATATCCTCGAACAACGAATCGTACGGCTCCCGGCCGTGGTTGTACAAATTTTCCGTACCATACCACTGCTGCAGGACGAGGTTTCTCACCGGGTGTTTCCGGCCGGTCCCATTGCAGTTGTCCATCCGCCACTTCACCTTCTTCCACGGGCTGGCCGCTGGCGAGACTCTGCACCTGTTGCCAGGTCGTGTAATTCGTCGCGTTGCCTTCAAAGATGCGATACCGCATCCTGCCATAATCGTCACTGACGGGAAGTGCCTCCGGGACTGCCGGATGGCCGGCGACGCGATACCAGTATTCGCCGTCATAACTTGCCTTCAGAGTCGCTCGTACAGGTCTATTTTCTTCGTTCTGGGGCACAAAGAACTTCGCTCGGGAAATCGAGTGCAGGTCTTTCATGTCAACTGTGAGCGTCTTCGGGGTTGCTCCGTCCGGTTCGCTCTGCCAATACGTTTGTGGATCCTGGTCAATCGCCATCAGTGGGCTGTGATCTATGGCTGTATCGCTGGCAAGTGCTCCGGCGGGAAGTTCACCAGACCTGGCCGTGCCTTCAAAAATTCCGGAATGCGGTTCGGTCTCCTTCAGTCTTACCTGAATTTGATCACCACTGTCCGCTACCAGCTTGGCGACGATCGTGTCAAGCTCGTCGCCCATGTCGCGATCACCATCCTTCACTCGCAGGTAAACCGGATTGCCGGGTTTGATTTGATTTCGTGGACGCTGATTAGCCTGCTGCGAATTTGATCGCTGACGTTCGCGGGCTTCGCGTTCGAGGCGTTCGCTGAACGTTTCTTCATTTTTGTCAACGATGCGACTGCTGGCGATTTCGAAATCAGCATCAGCGGCGATGCGAATTTCGACATCCGAAAGCGGAACACTTTTAAATTCCGATTTGAACTGTTCCGGATAGTCACAGCGAATCGTATCCTTCCCGGTCAGCTGCAGGACCTTGTCGTTTTTTGCAACGGGCCCCAGCTTTGTGTCCACGTCCGCTCGGAAGACACCTTTGCCGGCTCCACCGCTGGTCAGGTAAATCATTTCCTCATCACCGCCCGGCTCAGTGCGGACGATCACCGGGACGCGGTTGTGGCCTCTACTGATTCCAAGGTCGCTGTCCTGCACAACGATCGAAAGTGACGTGCCGGGAGCATGCTGTCGTTTACTGACTCTTCCCAAACGTCCGACCGTCATCAGCAGATTCAGCTGATCCATGTACCTTTCTTCGTCGCCGTAGACTTCCGACAGATTGAACAGTGCCTGGTTTGCCAGTTCGATATTTGGAACTCGCTCCAGGACGTTGCGAAAAATCCCGCGAGCCTCTTCGTTGTCTCCGCGTCGATGAGCCAGAACACCACGCAGGAATTCGGCTCGCACCATGATCTCCGGGTCTCGACTGTTGGCCAGCTTTTCGAAAACGATGGCTGCCTGGTCGAAAACTTTCTGGGCCATGAATGTTTCGCCGATACCGAATTCCGCTTCGACAGCTAACGGTGTGTCAGCGTAACGATTCATTACTGTGGTGTATTCGCTGCGGGCGACGTCGTACCGCTTGCTGCCGATAAAGTTTTTGGCAAGCAGAAACTGAATTTGTGCCTTTAGGTTGTTGTCAACAGTTGCCAGTTCACTGTTTTTGATGATCCATGAACGCAGTGTGTCTTCCACCCTGTTGTGGTTTGCTTCCCCCCCCGCGGCCATCTGGTTTTCGCAGACAAAAACCACCAGATCGACCGGCACTTCCGCTCGGTGACGTTCAAATAGACCGGCATTGGCAAGGTAAGTCTGCAGAGCGAGATTTTCGTCACCGAGTCTCAGGTATAATGCCGCCTGCAGCAACGGTGCAATGGGGCTGTTTTCGTCGATTGTGAGGCCGACTGTTCCCAGCCGAGTGTAACACTGACCGATCATCGCCCGCCCGGCTTCCTTTCGTCTTGCGTCAGCGTTGGTGATGTTTTCGAGCATGCCGGTCAATAAGGTGGCGGCAATGCTGTAGTCCTGCCGCTTAATCGCTTCCTGGGCAAACGGCATCAGTTGATCCCAGCGATGCGAATCGGGATGAACTCGTCGAGTCACCCGTTGCCAGACAAGAGCACGTTCCATCGGCGTACGAACACCGGCATCTTCGGCCTCCAGAATCATGAGTTCGGCGGTGGCTGAGGGCCAGTCAAAACCAGTATCGCGTATGATTCCGGCGACTCGGAGAACGTCCGCAGGCAAATTCTCCTGTTCCGGATCGATACGATAATCGGCATGGCTTGTGCGATAGTTGTGCAGCATGTAGTGCAACGACCACGCGTCCAGATCTGACGGCTGGAACGGGCGTTCCAGTGCTCGGTGATTCGAATCCGTCAGAACCTTTTCGAAGGCGTTCAGGTTGCCCATTCTTAAATGCGTGTCGGCCAGCCACATTGCGTAACGACCGTGGAAATCCGTGTCTTTAGCAAAGAAGTCAGTGGCGTAGCGGAGCTTTTGCTGCGGATCCTCGATCTTCTGATGCAGCTTCTCCGCCGACTCACGTGCTTCGGCGGGGTTAACGTCCTGTGCCGCAACTTCTTTCCAAACAGCCACGGCTTCGTCCGGTTGTTCCAGTTTTTCGAAGGCATTTCCAAAGGCCGTCATGTTGCCGTAGTCGGCGCCATGTGTCTGCTGCGACTTTTTTGCGTAGCTAAATGCTTTACGCAGAAGCCCAACGTCTTCGTTCTTGTCTGCCGCAATGATCAGTCGACGCCACACATCGGTGCTGTTGGCTGGTGGCTCCACCGACATCATCGTCAACGCCGCTTCTTTGGCCACTTCGGGCTGGCCGTAGTCGGTGGACACCTGCAGATATCGTGTTCGGTATTCGAAGTTCTTCGGGAACATCTGTACCAGCCTGCCGTAGTGTGTGGCAGCGCTGGAGCGTTGATCTCCGCTGGCGTAGTGCTGATAAAAGTACCCATGATCCCACAACACATATCGCTGAAGCTCTTTGTTCATCGCGTTAAAGTGGTTCGGTTTCAGAAGCTCGTCACGCACCCGTGCATCTTTAGCATCGTAAGGGCCACGCTTGATCTGAAGAACCAGAGCCGTAACCGGATCGCGATCGGCTTTCTCGATTTCACTCTGCAGGTAAGCAACACGGTCTCGCAGTTCCTTGTTGCGTTTGGCGTTCTTCACCCAGTTGCCGGGATAGGTCCGAAGATTTTTCCAGTGAATGTAGTCGCGACGCGTCTTGAGAATTCGGGCAACATCACGATGAAATTCCTGATCGTCTTCTGAATTGTCAAGCAGCCAGGAAATGGCGTTCCACATGTGACCGTCGTTCGTTGGTGACTGTTCGATCATTTCTCTCAGGACCTGCTTCGCCCTGGCGTTGTCCTTCATGCGATCCCGGTACAGGCCGAAGGCAAGTTGATATTTCAGATACCATACGTCTTTGGGATGTTTGTTGATCGCTGCACGTAATGTCCTCTCGCTGTCAGCCAGTTGTGCAGGTTCGGTCCCGTTTAACTGCAGGAAGTGAGTCGCACAGCTTTGAACGTAAGGAGCAACAGGCAGCAGGCTGCGAAACAGTTCCAGTGATCGCGCTTTGTTCCCTTCGCGGTTCCATGCCACTGCCAGTAAGGCCATGCGTTCGTAACGGTCGTCTCGATCGGCATACTTGTTGAAGTATTGCTTGACGACCGGTTCCATCTGCGCCGCGGGCATCGCGGAATCGTACATCCTCTGTATCTGATAGTAGTGCGACCATTGGTCGTCTCGCAGCACCCGAACTTGCTGCAGCATTTCGACGGCAGTAGAATGCTGGCCAACATAGCCGTAGTTTTCGGCCATCGTGCGAAGAAGTTCTCGCTTCTGTTCGGGGTTTTTCAGCAGATTGGACTTAATAAGCTTGTTGCCAATTACGCTGGCTTCTGCCCATTTGCTGATTCTGCGCCACTGGTAGTAAGACCGCAGTGCTACAAATCGAGCGTAGTCGTTCCTGGGGAGACGATCGAACATTTCCCCCGCTAGTTCGGCATCCTGAGCGATTCCCGCATTGCCGGTCTGGGCGAAAAGCTCGCAGGATTTCTGAGCGAAGCGGCGACCATTCTTATTGGGTTCTCGTCGCCAGCGGTTGCGAAACACTTTGGCCGCGTTTTCCGTTTCGCCGAGTTTTTCCAACGTATAGGCGAGTCGTTCTTCCACTTTCGGACAGGTGGTGTTTTCGGGGTATCGTGTGAGGAACTGTCGTGCGACAACCGCAAATTCACTGTTTCTTGAAACAGATTCCAGCCCGTCCATCAATTTAATCATCGTGGCCGGATGTTGAGCATTTGCAGGATGGGCGGCAACAAATCGCTGAGCCGATCGGATCAGCCCAAAGATGCGTCCGCTGTCATAGTAAAGAGCCGTGAGTTTAAGAAGTACGTCACCGGCCTCGGGCGCGTTGTCTTTGTACTTACCGAGTTCTGCTTCCAGCGCAGTTGCCTGTTGCGAGATCGTGTCGCCGGAAGCTTCCTGCGCATGCGCAGACGGCGTGATGCAGGAGAACAAAAAAGCGCCAACTGCGATTGCTGCGCACAGCACGGGAAAACGATGGTTGAAACGCTCTTTACTGCTTAATTGTCGCATGTTATCCACCTGCCTTTGACAGGGCTTCTGAAATTTTCTTGGCATCTCCGGCCAGTGAACTTTCCGGGTAATCGCCGATTAGCTGATCAAAGCGCCGACGAGCTTCAGCCTTGCGGTCCATGCGATACAGGCACCGGCCGTAATTGAACAGGATCACGTCCAGAAAACGCGCATCTGGGTAGTTCGAAAGCACCGTTTCGAAAGTATCAACGGCTCTGGAATAATCGTGTTGCCGATAGTAGTAGTTGGCCATCTGGGCCACCGCTTCACCGACTCGACCGCTTTCTGGAAACTGGTCGAAAACTTTCTTGTATTCCTGAAACGCTCGGTCAAACAGCTGAGTCGCACGTGCTCCTTCTGTTGAGTCAGCCATTGTGGTGTAACATTCGGCGATGCCAAACTGAGCCTCTCCGCGGAGCTGGCTTGTTTCCATGCGAACCAAGCGCGAAAACACGCCAATGGCACGATTCAAATCTCCCTGTTTCCGTGCCACTTCCGCGAGTTGCAGCAGAGCATCATCGACGAAGCCGCTATTTGGAAATTCGCGTTGCAGTCTCTGAGCCATCGCAGCCGCCAGCTCGAGACGATCCATTTCGAAGTAAATATGCCACAGCTGGACGTACGTTTCTTCCAGCAGACGTCCGCCCAGCTGGCGAGCTTCCGTCATGATTTCTTCGCACAGCACCAGTGCCTGATCGTACTTTCCCCGAGCGTTATCTTTTAGTCCGAATTCTTTGTAGCGGTTGCCAATGTTGGTGAGCGCGTCTGCCGTTTTCAGCCGAGTTCTGACTCGAAGTTCCCTGTCGGAAATTCGTGACCGAGTGACGCGCACGCCGCCCAGGTTGCCTTCGATGCAGCGAGCATCAACCTGTACAATGCGGCTGTCTTCTGTGGTGTTAATTTGATCGTCGTAGACGACTCGGACGGTGTCACCAGCAAGAGCCTGCAGAATCTGATCGCCAGCGATCACTTCATCGGCACGGGCGATTTGAATCGTTGCGCGAAAGACACCGCTGTGAATCGAGGTGTCTGCAGGTTGATCGCTTTGTGTAGCGACGGGATCGGACGCTGCGGCGGAATTCGCTGCAGTGTCGGGGCCCACAACATTTGGTAATGCAGCGGGGTCGGTCAGTGAATCGAGTTTCTGGATCACCTTCGTTTCAATCAGGTGAATGGCGACTTTATCGACAAGCTTCAAGCGTACAACCTGTTCTTCCTCGTCCACATCAGCAGTTGATTTAGCTGCGCCGTTCGCCGCGGTGATGGCAGCGATGGCTTCCGCTTCAAGTTCTTCCTCTGTCTTTGCGCGATAGACTTCTACACTGGCAGTAATCTCGTCGGCGTTGTCGGTGAGATCACGGTCAGCGTCGCTGGTTTGCACATTTACGGTTTTGCCAAGCACAACGCCCTGCAGTGTTTCACTGAAAGCACCGTCGGTGATTGCCACTACACCATCCCCGACGACAGTCGCCTTGTGCAGCACCTCTCTGTCAAACTGCTTGTCGGCGGTGTGCTGATCGACGTAAGTCACGGTTACTTCGTCATCGCCCTTAACTTCCAGGGTGCCATTGTTGGGGGAGGGTCGGCCGAGCCTGGTGGTCAGGCTGCCCAGAACAATGCGAACGTTACGTCCGACGGGGAAACAGTCGACCATTTCGGCGTCTCCGCTGGTTGCGCGGCAACGAATCTTGACGGCCTGGCCGGATTCCAGAGCCGCAAGGTCGGCGTCCTCGATTTTAACGAACAGGCGTTTACCAGCTTCGACCTTCTGGACCTGGCCGTCGTCTTTGGAAAGAGCCGTGCCGACTTTTTCCAATGCCGCGATTGCTCGACTGTAGTGCCCCAACTGAAAATGCCCAAGGCCGATGTAGTAATAGGCCTGGTTGACGTGCTCGCTGACGGGAAACATTTCAATGACGTCGCGCATGACCTGAAAGCATTTGCCGAAATTGCGAGCTTCGTAGAAGCAGACGCCCATTTTCAGAGTGGCTTCTGCGCGTTGTTCTTCGTCGTGATTGTCTTCTGACGCGACAGCTTCGAAATGTACGCGCGCCTTTTCAAACGCTCGGTCCCGTTCCAGGAAATAGTCGCCAAGGCGAATGTGGGCGAGGTATCGGACGCGACTGGTGGGATACCGTTCTATGACAGATTCCCAAACCTCAACGGCCTTTGACGTTTCGTCTGCTTCCAGACGGCCGTCACCGGCCTCCACAAGTTTCCGGGCGGCACGATCCTCAATGAGCGAACCACGGGGCGGTTGTGATCGCGCTGATTGAATGTTCGAAACGGATACTGCGAGAAACGTAAGCAGGACAAGTGAACGCATGTGGTGGACTTGTGGAGGCAGTTTGGATGCGGTTTGGTTCGGAGCCAGCAAAAAACTGTCAGCGCTGGACCCGATGAAGCGTTTTGGCTTGACGTGAGTTCTCACGTCAAGCCAGGACGGCATTCTCAATAGGTGGAAACGTGATGCATCCTGCGTCCCGTACCTGCATCCATGCATGCTTAAACACAACGGTCTGTCGGCTCGCACATCTGCGAAGGATGAAGCACCTGGCTTGATCTGCGCATTCGCTTACCGTCCAGATGCTCTGCGAGAGTTGCTACGCGAACAACTCAGAGACGATTTCCCCACCATCGACCAGTTTCATTGGTCGAGCGAGCGGAGTCATCACTTCTTTGGCAGGATTGATCCCCAGAGCGTGACAGAAAGTTGCGTGCAAATCCGAAACTTTTACCGGACGATCGTGTGGTTGTTCACCGTTTTCGTCGGATGTACCAATCACCTGACCACCTTTCGTGCCTCCACCTGCCATAAAGCAGCTAAAGACTGATGGGTAATGGTCACGTCCCACGTTCATGTTGATTTTTGGAGTACGTCCGAACTCGCTGAGCATGACAACGAGTGTCTTTTCCAGCATGCCGGATTCCGCAAGGTCTTCAATCAGTGATGCCAAAGCCGGGTCCATCACTTCGCCGTGGTTTCTCATAGCTTCGAAGTTATTGCTGTGAGTATCAAACCCACCTCGATTGACCTGGACGAATCGAACACCGGTTTCGACAAGTTGCTTTGCCAGGAGTGCTCCCCGCCCGAAGGTGGTGTCGCCGTAACGGTTCAACGTTGAGGTCGGCACTTTGTCAAGTTCAAATGCCTGAAGTGCGGGACTCCGCATCAGCCGCACGGCGTCCTTAATGGAGGTCTGTGTTGCTTCAAGTGATTCGTTGCGATTACTTTTTGCAAAACGGTTGTTGAACTTCGTGAGTCGTTCCAGCCGCGCGTTGCCTCGTTCCTGCACAATTCCTTCCGGGAAAGACAGGTACGGGTCTTTTTCACCGGGACCGCCAACATAGTATGCCTCACATGTTTGTCCCAGATAACTGGAACGTGGAGCACGTCCACTGATGGAAACATACGGCGGCAAATCGCCGTTTTTTTCCTTTTCGTGAACCACGACCGAACCGAACCCCGGATGAATTAGGTTGGCCGACTGATTATAACTTGTCTGTAGATTGTAGGTCGCTCGCCCGTGGG
>JABABI010000133.1:0-2096 GCA_014238335.1 Fuerstiella sp. | reverse complement strand
CGTTCCGCTGATGGAACGAATCAGCGAACAGTGATGCATCTGTCTGGCAAGTTCCGGGAAGATCTCGGAAATCTGTATGTCCGGCACAGACGTCCTGATGGCCTGGAATTCGCCCTGGGTCGGACGACCTGGTTTCGGGTCCCATGTGTCGATATGTGACATGCCACCACCGTTCCAGAACAGAATTACGTGTTCTGCTTTCGGTGCGTAATCGGTCCCTTCCATTGCGAGCAGCTGACGAAGAGGCATGCCAAGAAACGAAGCTCCGGCTGCGGTGGCTCCGAGCATGGCACGTCGGCTGAGTGTGTATTCACGGCACTGCATGTGATGAACTCCTGGCGTGGGTTTTTACGGATGAAGGTTGTGTTGTGGAAACCGTTCTTCGTGCATTCGCGGGACAGCAGGTCCGGAACCGCCGGACCTGCGATAATCATGGAAGGTAATCCGTGACAGAATGTGTAGTTCAAGGCAGGAAACGAAATTCATCACAGTTCAGCAATAGCCACCGCAGATCCGCCATTCCCTCAAGCGGCGTGCCTGTTTCTGTAACGATACTACGGGCTTCTGTTAGTTCGTCCGCTGAAGGTTGACGAGTCAGAATCTCGCGGTATGCGAGTTGGATGGCCTGGGAAAGATCAGCATTTTCACCAGTCAGGAGTTGGTGGACCGGTTCCAGTTCGCCGACTCGGGAAGCTTCATGAGTCAATCGGCCGTTCAACATCATCAAGGCCTGCCGCATAGAAGGGCTCTGGTCGCGATGTTCCCCCAGTTGCGAGCGGTCAGTCTGGCCAAACACGCGTAGAAAATGCTCAGGAGCTGCGGGTGAAGCCATGCGAAAAGATGACGTAAAGGTAGGATTGTCGTCGACCGTTGCTTTGACGAATCGATCAATGTATTCAACATTTCGGCTCTCGCGAGCCTGCTGCTGCATCCGCATTGCCTCAAGTTCTTCTTTGGACATCACCGTCATCCGGTCAATGGCCACTTGGTCGTTTGCTGCTATCTGTTTGTTGTTCTTCAGGACAGCATCGAAATCAAGTTCGATCGCATTTTCCAGGTCATAGCCGGAAGCCGCCAGCAGTGTCTCTTTCTGCATTTCCGGTGCAGAGTTGCCGGCAGTACTGATAGTGGCGTCACGGTCCACTTTCGCCGCACTGGATTCTTTGGCGATGCGATTCTGCTGCCAAACGGTCTTGAGGTTGTTACCTGCCGCGTGTTTGATATCAAACAGATGCCCCGCGGTGATGACGCTGTCGTAAATCACTTCACTCAGCATGCGGCGCATCGGTGTTGCCAGGAATGCTTCTTCAAGTTCCGCCTGAGTCGATTTATCCAGGCCATACGCGTGGCTGCGCTGGTACGGTTCGCTGGTCACAATGATGCGAATCAACGATTTAAGATCGTAGCCACTGGCCACAAATTCGTCGGCCAGGAAATCGAGCGTCTGAGGATGCGTGGGAGCATTGTTCTCACTAAAGTCGTCGACGGGTTCTACAATGCCTCGACCGACGAGATGAGCCCAGACACGATTGGCGAAACATCGGGAAAAGTATTGATTGTTGGGATCCGTAATCAGATCTGCAAGTTCGGCACGCAGTTCACTTTGGTTTGCGATCCCCGAACCAATTTTCAAACGACGGGCGTCGCGTTTGGCTTCGCCCGCGACATCCAGCGTCATCCTTTGGCTGCCACGTGCGGCTTTGTCGATCTTGCTGTTGAGCGAAGCCAGCAGGTCATCAACAGAGGGCTTTGTCGTCTTCAATACCCGGGTTCCTGCGGCCTGCTGCGTCCGCAGCTTCATGAGTCGCGTTACGTAGGCCGGGACGTTGGCTGGTTTTGCAACAGCGAACAGGAACTTGGGGGTTACCGGTGTACGATCATCATCGCCCTCCATTCCTTCCGGTGGCCACAGGACGGATGACTGATTCGTGTCCTGGGTGTAAACGGTATTCGTGAATCTGGTTTCAACTCGGCGAGTCTTACCGAAGAACGCAGCGAACTCGTAAAAGTCATGCTGAGTCCATGCATCGAATGGGTGGTCGTGGCATTGAGCACAGGCGACGCGAATGCCCATGAGTACCTGCGACGTCGCCCCG
>JABABI010000132.1 GCA_014238335.1 Fuerstiella sp. | reverse complement strand
TGGTTGACGCTGTGAAGTACACGCCGCTGGGGGATCGCGGCATTGACGGCGCCGGGTTGGACGCTGATTATATGGTCGACGGCATGGAAGGTGTCGCCGATTATCTGAGCAAGGTTAACGACGAGACATTTCTGGTGGTGCAGGTAGAGACTCCCGAGGCGGTGAACAACGTCGACCAAATTGCGGCTGTCGAAGGCGTGTCCGCAATTTTCGTAGGACCTGGCGATCTTGGGTTGCGGTTAAAACACCAGGACGGCGATATGACTCTGGAGGGGGCGTTCGAAACCGTCGCTGCCGCGTGTAAACGTCATGGCACAGCCTGGGGGACTCCGGTGGGAACTGTCGAGGATCTGGTGAAACGACAGGCGCAGGGTGGGCAGCTGCTGGCTCATGGCGGCGACTTTGGTGCGATCATGAATATGCTGAAGTCGTGTGGCGAAAACTTCAGCAACAATCCGCGCGGAGCAGCGTCGTGAAACTCAGTGGTAAAATCGCGCTGGTCACCGGGGCTGGTCGAGGCATTGGACGTGGCTGCGCTCTGGAACTGGCCAAAGGCGGCGCAGACGTGGTGCTGAACGACAGGCCAGGCGGCGAAGATGTTTCCATCGTTCTTGCTGAAATTCAGGCACTCGGAAGGCAATGTCATGTGGTCGAATCTGATGTGTTTTCTCGCAGCGGGTGCGAGTACCTGGTGGAACAGACGCTGAGGCAGGTACCACGGATTGACATTCTGGTCAGCAACCCTGCATTCAGTCGTCGCTGTGCCTTTCTGGATTATTCGCCTGACCTATTCGAGCAGACGATTGCCGGCACGCTGGTGAGTGGCTTTCACCTGAGTCAGCTGGTGGCGCGGCACATGGTGGCGCACGACGTGGCCGGCAGGATCGTGTTCATATCGAGCGTGCAGGCCGAAATGCCGATTGCGCTGTGTGCTGCTTATGGGGCCGCCAAGGCGGGACTGAACCACATGGGCCGTTCGATTGCCGTGGAACTTGCGCCTCATCGTATTAACGTCAATGTGATTGAACCGGGCTGGACCGACACGCCCGGCGAGCATGCCACGTTTGGCAGTGAACGCGTGGCCGAAGCCGGGCGACAGCTGCCTTTGGGACGAATGGGAACACCGCAAGACATCGGGCGGGCAGCGACGTTCCTGTCGTCGGAGGATGCGGACTACATCACCGGTTCGGTTCTGGTCATCGACGGACTGTTCCGCTACAAGGACTGCATGGTCCAGCATCTGGATCCCGTTCAGGAGGCAGACTGATGGCTGTGACACTGCGACAGTTTGAATTCGGGACTGGTGGTCCTCATCTGTTGATTACGGGGGGCGTTCACGGCGATGAGTTCGAACCAATCCAGGCGATTCGGCGACTGGTCGATGTTTTCAGAGGCCGATCCAATGTTGTGAACGGACGACTGACACTGGTGCCGTGCGTGAACGAATCGGCATTTATGCGTGGACATCGTTGTGGCGAAGACGATCTGGACCTGGCTCGTACGTGTCCGGGAAATCCGGACGGCAGCATCACGGAGCAAACGGCGTGTGCCTTATCGGCGTTGATCAGTAGTGCCGATTACTATATCGACCTGCACACCGGTGGTACGGAATTCTCGTTGTATCCGCTTGCCGGCTACGTGCTGCATGCAGACGAAGATATCCTTGAGCAGCAGCGAAGCATGGCCCGAGCATTCAATCTGCCGGTGATCTGGGGCACGGCCGCGAACCTTGAGGGGCGTTCTCTGTCGGTCGCGAGAGACGCGAATGTGCCGGCGATTTACTGCGAATATCTCGGCTCGGCGAGCTGTTCTCCTGATGGCGTGGACGCCTATGTGGACGGCTGCATGAATGTGATGGCCAATCTCCGTATGATTGAACGTCGCGTGACCGAATCGAAAGTTCAGCATGTCGTCGAGGATATCCGGCCAGGTTCCGGGCATCTTCAGGTGTGCAATCCTTCGCCGGTCAGCGGCTATTTTGAGTCGGCTGTTGAGTTGGGCCAGCGAGTTGCACTGGGACAGCCGCTGGGGGCAGTCTACGATCTGGAGTCTGGGACGCCGTATGTCGTGTCCGCCGAGCACGAGGGGGTTGTTTTGATGCTGCGAACTTTTCCGAGGGTTCGAAAAGCTGAAACGGTGGGCGTTGTGCTGATGTGTGAAGCCGACACCGCCGCTGACGCCACGGGAGTCTGACTGCGATGGATATGACTAAGACACACGTCGCTCATGACCTGACTCACGACAGTCCGCTGTTGTGCTGCCGTTTCGATCCGTCGGGCAAGTTCATCTTTGTCGGTGCGCAGGATTATTCGGTCTGGCGTTTCGAGATATCTTCCGGCTCAAAAACAGAACTGCCGGCGGAGAGCTGGGTGCGGGCGCTGGTATTCAGCGGCGACGGGCAGACGGTAGTGACGGCAGGTTATGACGGTCGCCTGATGTGGTGGCCGGTGAATGCAGAGCAGCCCACGCCGCTGCGCACGGTGGACGCTCACCGCAGCTGGATACGAGCGCTGGCTGTCAGTCCGGATGGACGTCTGCTGGCGTCGGTCGGCAATGATCAGGTGGTACGCCTGTGGAACATGGCTGATGGCTCGCCTGTTCGTGAAATGTCCGGGCACGAATCCTATGTTTACAATGTGGCTTTTCATCCTGACGGAAAGCAGCTCGCAACCGGTGATCTGATGTGCAATCTGATTCACTGGGATGTTGACCGTGGAAAGCAACTTCGAAGCTGGCAGGCAAAGTCGCTGCAGAAATTCGACAAGACATTTGTTGCAACAATCGGCGGTTTCCGGGGCATGACGTTCACACCGGATGGATCGCAGGTTCTGTGCAGTGGCATCACCAACGTTACCAATGCTTTTGCCGGTGTGGGCAATCCTTCTGTTGTTGCCTTCGATTGGGAATCCGGAACTCAGAAGATTGAACATCTGTCCAAAGGCAAGATTCGGGGCGTGGCCTGGGGCGTTGCTGCCCACGCCGACGGGACTCGAATTGCAGCCACGGGCGGAAGTGGTGGTTATCTGCTGTTCTGGAAACCGGAGGCGGAAAACGAATTTCATCAGATGAAACTAAAAGATGTGGCGCGAGACCTGGACCTTTGCTCCGATGGTCTGCATCTTGCTATGGCTCACCACAATGGCCATGTGTCCATCGGCAAAATGGATGCTGAGCCAAAGAAGTGAATTATACGCCGCAGGCACGCGAGCGTTGTGCAGGTCGGGATGGTGCCGTACTCGGCGTCTTCCGAGTGCAAGACCAGGCGAGGTCCTGGCGGACCTCGCCTGGAGTCAGAATTCCATGGCAACGTGCTGAGTCTATGCTGCGGCGCGTCGCATGACGGAAGACATTGGGATCACGTCGATATCCTGACGACGGCCGGATGCCGAGATAAACGATTCGAAGATCTGAATGTCCAAAGCCGAGGCCGTATTGCTTTCGGGATGCCATTGCACTCCGACACAGTACCAGTCATCTGAGATCGATTCGTAGGCTTCGATAATGCCGTCCGGACAGGTGGCGCACACTCGGAACTGACGAGCCAGTTCATTGACGGCCATATGATGGTGGCTGTTGACTCGAACTTCTCCCGGACCAAATATTTCGTCCAGGTGCGTGCCCGGAACAATCTCCAGAACGTGCCGCAGGTTCTTTTCCACTTCGTCGCGATGATGCAGGGCTCGAGGACAGTCTTCAGGAATATCCTGGAACAGACTGCCTCCACAGAGAACGTTCACCAGTTGCATGCCGGAACCGATCGCCAGAATCGGCAGTCGCATTTCGACAGCCAGTTTCGTAATGCGTCGATCAAAGTCTTCGCGGCGTTTGGGCATCACTCGCACGGCGGGACTGGAATGCAGCCCCATACGGATCGGGTCCAGATCCAGCGTGCATCCCGCCAGGACCAGACCTCCGAGTGGTTCCATCGCCTGTTTCAGATCGTCATCGTTGTCGTACGGCGGCAACATCATTGGGACGCCACCACCACTGATCACGCTGTCGTAGTATCCCGAATTGAACCAACTCAGCCCAGGGCCGTTGTATCGTTCCGGGCGAAAGTCTCCTGTGATACCCACGATTGGCTTAACAACACTCATCTCGATTTCCCTCCCTGGAAATAGCGAGCTGCAGTTTGTCTTTAGACAAACCACAACAGATTGGATGTTCGCGATGAACCAACAGCAAACTCAGCAAACGTGAGTTTCAATGCAGCGAAAGAGCGGCAGACAGTGGTCTGCATTACCGATTCCTTTCGGCACGGGGTAAATTAAATACCCGCTTCAGATTATCTCGCAATGAATAACTGAGCAGCAGAATCCATTCTCTGCGTCTCAACGTAGCGAAGACTAGTCAAGGTCAGATCGTCTGTAAAGCGGATCGCACATTTTGCACCTTTATATTGCTGGCCCTACCTTATCTTGTGTGCGGCCGAGGTGCTGCGTCCTGCTGCTGGTATACGGCTTTTGTTGAGTTCTTGATATTGCGCGTTGATTGATCGGTAATTAGTTGCTCATTCTGCCGCGGTGCAGCCGCGAAGGGCGGCATGTTAAACGGTCCGGAGGTTTCAGCGTGCCGCGCCAGCTCTACTTTCGCTTTCGTGGGCGTGCGAAGTAGGCGAGTAGTAAAATAATGGCGACGACGGGGAACATAAATTTGAGGCGGGGCATTACCAGAGCTGTGATGATCAGTCCAGGGGCTGTCCAGCCGGACATCATACCCTTCCATGCGGAGGGCCTTGTTTTTGTCGGCAGTGCAAGCCAGAACGCTCCCATAACAAGGCCAACTCGAAGCAACGCTCCCCGCAGTCCGTCATTGCCGGGGTAAAAGCCGACCGCGACGTACCCAATAAGCGCGACGATCGCCAGCAATCCCACATAAATGCGTCTGCGACGAAGATCGTCTTCGTTCACCATTGAGCGAGCCTGACGGTCATTGTATCGATTGCGACACCAACCAGACGTTGTTTGGTGTGAAGACACTGACGGCAGTGTACAGGTAAATCGTTCTGAAGTCACCGTTCCTGTGCGCCCCAAGGTTGCGTACCTTTGCGGGGCGCAAGATCTCATGCGTGGCAGAAAATGCCGGTAGTGGCGACGATCTGAAGGTAACGGCAACCGGTCTGTTGCGGAATTGGCGAAAGCGAACGTCCCTGCCGGTCCGATAAATTATCGGTCGGAGTTGTTACTGACACAGGTGCCGTTTTTCGCAAGAATCGGGCGGCACGGGGTGTCTATCAATTCCTTACTGCGTTTCAGCAGAGCCTACTTGTTCGATGATTACTGGCCGTGTGCAGTTGCCACCAGGCCACTCTAACCTTCTGTACACAAAGGAAGAAAAAAATGTCCGAAGAAATTATTGATCAGGTTGAAGAAAACGATTTCGAAGAAATTTGCAGCGACGAAGTTGACCGCGTCGTGGAAATTCTTGACGGGCTCATTGAAAATATTCAGAGCGAAAACGTCAAGCACTTCCTGGAAGAAGCATCCAGCAGTGTCTATTACCTGGTATATGAAGACGACGCGGATAGTGAAGACGCTGTTGCAGAAGACGGCGAGGAACTGGAACAAGCGGCATAGAGGCAAATCGTTGGAAAGAACCGTCTGAAATCACGCGCAAGCCCGGAGTTTTCAATTCCGGGCTTTTTACTGCGCGAAAGGGAAAGTGTAGCGTTCTGATGCACTTCAGCAGGGCGACGATTCCATGACCGACGAATCTGTATTCAGCATTGAAAAGCAGGTGGCCGAAACGCTGGCGACCGGCCAGAAAATCCAGGCGATCAGAATTTATCGAGAGGCGACTGGCAAGGGGCTGAAGGATTCGAAGGAATGCATTGAATGAAGGCCTGATTCCCTGTTTGATTGATGAGGATCCTGAGCGGGCTGCGGTGCCACCGCGGGACTGCTACTGTTTGCTGTGGCCGCTTTGATGTCAATTGGCGGACGACCTTGTCGTATGCGTCATCTGAATGTGTCTGGTTCTTTGGCTATGTTTTCAGTTGTGGAATCTGTCCGGTTCGCTCCAGTTCCCGAGCGTCATCGGCAATTTCCTGAAAGCCTTCGTGCAGCGTCTCAATCAGTTTGACGCTGGTCTGCCAGTTCTCCAGCGAGTCGGTCTGGATCTGGTCCAGCACGAACACACACAGATTCATGATATGGGCGGCCGTCGTGTCTTCGTCGATAGACAGGCCCTCCGCAATCAACAGCACCTTCCGTTGCGCGTCGATACGGGCATATGCCAGATCATTGTGATCCGGCGATTCGAGAATGTGCACGCCGCGGTCAAGCGCCTCAATGGCCGCTTCATAGATTACCAGCAGCATGTCAATTCGCGTCCATGCTTTGGCTTTGGCGTTTTGATACGTCAGGTGCGGGTTCATTAAAATTTGAATTCGTTGGGGGATGAGGCTCTAAGACTGATGTTTCAAGCCGGGGCGGGGAATTTTCGGCTATTTCTTGTTTCGTGCCGCATCGAGGGCGGCCAGCTGGCTGCTCAGGAATTCACCCGTACTCTTCAGTTCTGACAACGACGTTTCCAGTGCGACAAACTCTCTGACAAGCGCCTCCCGTTGAAGATCGAATAGTGACTGCTGTCGCTCCAGCGAATCCTGCAGGTTCTTTGCCTCATCGTCGAAACGATTGTCGATTATCTTCAGACCTCCGTTAATCGGATCCAGCATATCATTGAGAATGGTGTCGAGTGACGAAGCCAGGCCTTGAGTGACGGTGACTTGTGCTTCAACTCCACTTACAATTTCAGACGAGCTGAGTCTGATTCGCAGCTGCAGGTCAGCCGTGTTTTCGTTGTCTGCGGTGCCCGTCAGGACCTGGCCTCGGCCGACGGCCGTTTCAGTTACTCCATCCACGATAAACGTGCCGGCGACGTCGCGACCTGTGTCGGATACGCCCGCAGTGAAGCCCAGCGTCGTCACGGCCGTGCCACTAATGACCCTGACGGTCGACGTCGAGCCATAAGTGTCGGATGTGATTGACAGCTGTCCGCCGGATACCGCCACATTCGCCGCTCCGCCGTTAAGGTCGGAAGCACCACCGATCAAGGCCTCAAGGTGATCGGCAAGTTCCTGATCCGTATAGGTGCCTTCGTTGAGTGTGATTGTGGCCTCGGTGCCGTTGATTTCCAGTTCCAGTGTTCGGTTTTCTGAATTGATTACGGTGGATGCACCGAGTGCGGTGTCCGCAGTGATTACAGCTTTGGCTGCAGCCTGAGTCAGGTCAACCTGATATCCGTTTGTTGATGGTTCCGTCTTCGAACTTCCGAGTATGAAGCTGATCTTCGAATTCGAACTCTGAGCATCCAGCGCGAAGAGGCGTTTCAGGTCATCGCGGTTTACGTTTTTGTTGCTGCCATTCAGCACGCCCCTGAGTTTGGATTCGTCCAGTTGCAGTCGACCATTGTCCGTTACCGAAACACCGATTGCGGAAAGACGGTTGGCATCACTGTTCACTCCGGCAACGACAGAGACGAGAGCATTTTGCAGCCGCTGCTGAATACTGATGGCAGATCGGTTGCCCAGCAGCACACCGCCGGACCCGGTCGATTCGTTGTATGAGGACCGCTCATCGATGAAAGCCATGACCGAGTTGTATGAATCAACGAGGTCCTGCACGCCGGAGATCGCTGGGTCCGAGTTGTGGGCGACTGTCAGTGTGACTTCCTGACCACCAGAAACGTTCAGCAGGTCCAGGGTGACGCCATCAATCAGGCTGTCAAAGCGGTTGGTGGTGCTTTCGACGGAGATGGCCCCCGGACCACTTCCCAGTGTGATCTGAGCGTTTTCCGCAGTCTGTACCGGGTTACCGAAATCGAATGTTGGTTTCGTGGCATTGCCCGCAGAAGCAGCCAGGTTGTTCGTTAGCGAAATTGAATTGTCTGCCCCGGTTTCTGTTGATGTAAGCAGCAGCTTGTAGGGTGATGCGCCGCCACTGGAGTCCTGAATGATAGAAGCTGAAATCCCGGAATCACTTGCGTTGATCGATTCTGCCAGTCCGGCCAGCGTGTTGTTGGTACTGTCTACAGTGACTGTTGTCAGGTCACCAGAGCCGATACGCAGATCGATGGTGCCCTGAGTGATTTCAGAATCTGTGTCGGCGTAGCCCTGCGACGCGATCTGATGAGCTTTTGCGACTGAGTTGACGGTCAGTCGGTAGATGCCGTTCGCGGCGGAAGACGATGCGGTGCCAGTCAGGATTGTGTCATCGCTGACGTTGACGGTCTGACGTTCGAAAGGATTGTTCGACAGTCTGGCCAGTCCAGAGACGCTGGTGCGAAATGAGACCAGTTGTGCCTCCAGTGACGCGAATGTGGCCTGCTCGGCAAGTACATCGGCCCTTTTCAGCTCGATGCGGTCCAGCTGAGTTTGCTGGATATCAAGCAGACCCTTGACAATGGTTTCGGTGTCCAACCCGGAAACAAGTCCGTCAATCGTAATTGGCATGGCAGACTCCGGGGATAAGCGGTCCGAAACGAACAGGTTGCGACCGAGGGTGTATGATTCGGTTTAGTCGTGCGGCAAATGACGGGAAAAGGTCCGGCCGGTAACTGAGAGAACTCAGTGCCGACCGGACCATCGTTTTTTATGGGGTCTGTTCAAAAACAGATTCAGACAGCTGCTGTCAGGGTTTTGGTTCCGCGAAGGAGTGAAAACCTGACGGTCCGGATTGCTTTGGAACGCCCTGTTACAAAATCAGGATTACTGCAGCAAAGAAAGGACCTGCTGAGGAATCTGGTTTGCATTTCCGAGAACTGAAGTACCGGCCTGAACCAGTACCTGACCCTTGGTAAAGTTTGCAATTTCTGAAGCAAAGTCGGTGTCTCGAACCACAGACTCAGCATTCAGCGTGTTTTCCAGAGTTGCCCGCAGGTTGTTTGCGGTCGATTCAAGCGTATTTGCCTGAAACGCACCCAACGTGCCGCGAAGATTTGTAACGTCGTCGATTGCTGCATCGATCACGCCCAGCGAATCCTGAGACTTGCTGCCTGATGTGACGTCGATTTCGTTCAGATTGTTGAACTGGTTGCCCGTCACACCAAAACCGAGGGCAACCGGATTGATTCGGTCAATCGCAATGCTGGCTGTCTGGTTCTGGTTAGCACCAATCTGAAACGTCAGTGCGTTGTCTGTCACAGAAAGCGTAGCGGTCACAACAACACCGGTCGTCGTGGCATCACCAGCCGAGGCAGCCACCTGAACGGACAGGCCTTTGGCACTACCGGACTCAGCGGTCAGGACATTGCCACTACCGTTGTAGCTGACACCGCCAATCGTACCTATGATGTTAACTCCATTGTCATTCTGTTGGGTTATGCCGAATCCACTGCTGGTTCCTGCAGCAGCGGTATTGGAGATGACGGAAATGCTTGCGTCAGCGCCGAAATCGCCCGTGTAAATACGAGTCGAGGTGCCGTCGATTTCGGCAGTCACGCCAGTCTGCGATGTGAAGTCGTTGATACGGTCAACGACCTGAGCCTGGCTAAGCCCGGCGGTCAGAGTGATGCTGACGTCGTTGATCGTCAGAACTTCGTCTGCCGCCAGAGCCGCAGTCTGGTCGGTGCCAGCAGTTTCCGTGGCTCGTTCTCCCGCAGTTGTGACTGCCACAGCGTATGCCCCCGCCGTCGTATCTGCAGTCCCCTTCAGGAATGCGATGTCTGTATTGTTGCTGGTGGCATTGATGCCGGCAGAACCATCAAGCAGCTTCTTGGTGCCGAATTGCGTGTTGTTTGCAATTCGGTTGATCGTGTCGAGTGCGTTGTTGATTTCAGCTTGGTTGGCAGCCAGACCGTCAGCGTCATTAACACCGGAGTTGGCAGAATCGATAGCCAGGCTGCGGACCTTGACCAACAGCGAGTTGATTTCGCCTAATGCACCTTCAGCTGTCTGTACCAGAGCAACAGCTTTTTCGGAGTTGTCAATGGCAGCCCTAAGCCCGGCAATCTGAGCACGTTGCTTTTCTGAAATGACCAGAGCAGCGGGGCCATCAGATCCACGGTTGATCTTCAGTCCGGATGATAGTCGTTCAATTGATTTGGCAACTCCCTTGGACGCTCGTCCCAGGTTGTGCTGTGCCGTCAGTGACGACACATTGTTGGTGATTGTGAGTCCCATTACTTAGACCTCTCGTTGTGTTACGAAATACTTCGCCCCCTCACGCTGTTGCGAGAATAACAAAAAGGCTTAGTACCTTGGCGTCCTTGCCTGTGACTGTCCATAGTCCGACAACGGCTTCGTCAGCCATTCGTCGCAATTTCGATGATCATCCGTACTGTCGATTTTCGAACGCCGTCGTCCCGTCGCATGAATTCCGTTCCGCCCGTCGGGTGAAGGTAGGGGAATTCCGAATACGACCTGGCATCAGACTCTGAAGACCCCGGACGACCGTTATCCACATCGAAGTCTTCTCAGTTCACTTGCCCGTGAAAATCGACTCATTTCGCAAAGTCTGCTTGTCGATGAATCTGTAGCAATTGTAACGGTTGAGACAGTATGCAATTGCGGTTCGAGGGGGATTTCCGTGGCAGATGAAACGACAGTCAAACCAAAAAACAAAGGAATTCACGGCTCGGCCCTGCTGTTGCTGGGTGCCACAATGTGTGTCGCTGGTATCTGGGTGGGGCAGTTGCTGATCAGCAGCGACGTTTCCGATAGTGCGGAAAATCACTCAGGGCAGGGTGAAATGCCGCGGGGGGGGGGTGAGATTGTCAACTCGCTGCCGTTTGAAGCAAACGACAACCTGTCAGCAGATTCCCTGCCATTGGAACGCGATGAAGATCTTTTGGGAGCGTTTGCCCTCGAAAACGAAGACTCTGAGACATCGACCACAACCGCCGGAATCGCGGCTCATGTGGCGATGGCGGATGAGGAACTACGAGCCGGAAACTACTCTCGCGCCCTGCGACTCTATCAATTTGCACTGGAGCATGCGGGTGGTATTTCCGAAGCGGCCGTTCGATATCGCATTGCTTTGTGCTCTGAGGCGGCAGGAAATTTTGCCGAAGCGAGCAATCAGTATCAGTCGGTTGCCCGGCGATTTTCAACAATGACATGGGCTGGCATTGCTCGTATCGGAGAAGCAAGATCACTGGCCGCTCAGGGAAGTGTGGAGGCGCTGTCGGCCGGACTGATGAGACAGGTGCTTTTGGACGAAGCTCGGTTCTCACCTCTGGTCCGTGGTGAACTGCTGCACGTGACGGGACGTGCCTACTGTCAGGCGTTCGTGCCCGACGACGTCACGCTTCTCATGCAGGACAGGGGACTGGTGATGCCGGCGTGGGTCACGGATCCGAATTTGCAGCTGGACATGATCGACGAACTCCTGCGCGAAACTCCGCCAGGCAAGGGAGACACTGTTGCCTTCGAGATTCTGCAGCGAACCGACAATCTTCCAGACAGCATTTTTCTGAAAACACATACTCCCGCCTCCAAGCTCATCGACCTGATGAATGCGGTCTGTACACGTAGTGGCTTTGCCTGTGAGGTCTCTGATGCGGCAACGGCCGTTCTGAGGGATCGGACTCAGCAGCTTCATAATGACGACATCCGTCTGAGTCTGTTGTTGGATGGCCTGTGCACGCCCTTCGGCCTGACGTGGAACCACAAGGAAGGAGTCATACGCATCAGGGCCGCCACAGAACTGGACGCTGGTGACCTTGTTGATTATCAGAGAGCGGCCGGAAAACGGCTCCTTCGCAATGCCCTGGTTGTGGCTCCCGATTCACAGCATTCCAGCTACAGTCGGCTATCACTTGGCATACTTCAGTTCCAGGAGAAAATGTTTGTAGATGCGGCACATTCCTTTCATCTGCTGGGACAGCTGGATCCCAGATCGGATGTGCAGGCCGAAACGGCGTTCAACCTCGGTAAATGTTTTCTTGCGATGGGACAAATTGATGATGCACGTGTTGCATTTCTACAGGCCGTGGATGCATCGTCGAATAATCTTGATGCCCATGTTGGCGCGTATTTATACGTCGGGCGACTGCAGCTTGAGCAGGGTGAGTTTTCCGGCGCTGTGTCGTCGCTGGTCCGGGCCCTGGCCGTTTCCAGGGGAACGGATCTCGAACAGCCGGCCGCTCTGATGCTCAGCACGGCCTACCTGATGGGCGGTAAGCCACAGGGAGCCAATTCAATCCTGATGGCGCGGCGCGAGAAACTACAAGACAGTAAATATCGTGAGGCAGCCGCATTCCTGTCTTCACTGGCCCGATTCAAGGCGGCTGTGCTGCCGGAACGACAGGAACGCGAGGGACGGGATCTTGTCACGGCGCTGACGCGTTTTAAACCGGAGACACAATTCGGAGCCCACTGGTCGTTTCTTCATGCAGAGGCGTGCCTGGAACTTGGGCTGATTGAGATGGCTGTGGGGAGTTTTCTGCAGACGATAAGAACCCTGCCGGCAGCAGCGTTGCGAGAACGAGCTATGCTGGCCGTCGCCCATCAGTATCGCCTTGACGGTCGACTCGACGAAGCAGAAGACCTTCTGACAGCACTCAAACTGGATCATACCGACAGTCTGGGGCAGAAGATCTCGCTGCAGGCCGCATTGGTGGCACTGCAGCAGGGAAGGCCTGACGCCGCAGTGCAGCACTGCCGTCATGTGGTCACAGAATCTGATGATGTGGAAGTTCAGCGAACCGCCCTGCAGACCATGGGCAAAGCCTATCAGCAACAAAAAAATCACCGCGCGGCGGTCTATTGTTTTGCCGGAATGCTGCCATCCGAACAAACGACTGAATCAACCGGGGCGAAAGACGACCAGCTTTCGCCGTCTGATGCTGCGGGGCAGAAGTCTGAGCCGGCAGGAGCTCCGGCGATTCCGTCTGCAGTGCAATCGTTGCAGTCAGCGCCCGCAGTACCTTTAAGTCGAGGAGACGAATGAATGAATAAGCATTCTCGACTCGGTGAATGTTGCACGTTCTTCGCAGGCTGGCGGCGCGTCTTCACTTGTATCGAATCTCCGCGGCGACGGATCGTACGGTCTTTTCGAATTCTCTGCTTCGCGAGCCTCTGTCTGATGCCGTTGGCGAATACGCCTGGGCAGCAAAGTGTGCCGGGAACGAAAAACTCAAAGACTCAAGCTGTGCCGTCGGGCTCCAGCAGAGAAACGGGATTGTGGAGCAAATCCAGGCCGGAAAGTCATCGGCAACTCCGTGCCGATGACGTACTGAACGCCGAGAAAATAGCGAGTCTGGAGATCGCCCAGCCGAACCTGGTGCCCCCCCCAGCACCACGTCACCAGGTCGCTGACGATATGGCGTTTCGGCAACGGGAAAGCGAAGCGAGTTTTCGTGACCTGCGTGAGCGAATTATACGATTGCAGAAGAGGTTGCAGTTGCAGTTGCAGCCATCAGCCGCACAACAGCAACCCAAGCCGCCTGTGCCGGAACCCGCAGCCACAACGCCTTCGGATGCAGTTCCGATTGAGGAGTCAGGCGTTCCTCCGGTTACAGAGCCGACTGACGAAGGTGACGCATCGGCAATACCGCTATCTGTGCCGCCTCCGCCAGGCGTGGCCGAGGCGCCTAAAGATACTGCGACTGCTTCTGTCTTTGCCGACAGTATGATTGCGAAAGCCATTGTTGACGGTCCGGTCGACCGAATTGGTCTGGCCGACAGCCTGTACGCTCTCAATGAACTACCCATCGCCCTGGAAATGTATGAGAAGGTCGACGTGAAGCACGTGGCGCCGAGTGAACGGTTTTGGGTCAGTTTTCAGCGCGCCTGCTGCCTGAGAAAGCTGAAACGCATTCCCGAGGCACAGGAACTTTATCGGCGCCTTGCCGGGCAAGAAAGCGCGGGATGGCTGGCGGAAGTGTCTCGGTGGTGGCTGGATCAAATTGATGCTCGTGTGGAACTGGAAACGCACATTAAGGAGTATGACGCCATTCTTACAGCCTTGAAGGAGTGGTCAGATGACCGTAACGGGGAATGATGTGTCTGTCGCTCAGAACAATCTGATTGATCATCTCAAGCGACAGGAGGCCGAGTACGTTGTTGCGACGGCGCTGATTCGGAAAATGAGCGCACTGAACGACGTCAGTTCGGACAGGGCTCGTTCCGGCATGGTTTCACTGCAGCAGTCTCTTGTTCGGATCAGGCAGCTTGGCGAAAACGTTGCTCAGGCGACTCAGACTTATGAACGCGAAGGTCTGGCGAGGTCTGCGAAATTGTCCGTAGCGCTGGATGATCAGACAAAGAATCTTCAGGTCTTTCTGGATGAGATTGACAGCGTGAAGGAAGTTTTCTCTGGAGTTCGCGACCGCATGTTGCCGCAACTGGACGAAGAGGTCACTCGGCGGGCCATGCATCAGGCCTATCAGAGGACCATGAAAACAGGGTAAGGGTTTCGCAGGCCGTCGACACGCTCAGGGGGGTGTGCTTTCGGTGGGCACGAGTTTTTCGAGTGATCTGTATGATCGATATTGTTTCCAAATCAGAAAGCATGCAGCGTTTGCTGCAGCTGGCAGGGCGTTACGCGCAAAGCAGCGCTACCGTGCTGATTCAGGGCGAAAGTGGTACTGGCAAAGAGTTGCTGGCGCGCTTCATCCATGAAAATAGTCCTCGCCGCAGTCGACCGTACATTCGCGTTAATTGTGCCGCGCTGAATGAACACCTCGTGGACAGCGCACTGTTCGGACACGAACGCGGGGCATTCACCGGTGCCGATCAGCGCCGGACCGGCTGCTTTGAAGCCGCCGCAGATGGTACGTTGTTTCTGGACGAAATTGGCGAACTTCCAGTGCCGGTCCAGGCGAAGCTGCTGCGTGTCCTGGAAGAACAGGAATTTCAACGCGTGGGCAGCTTCGAATCGCTGCCCGTCAGGGCACGTGTTGTCACAGCAACAAACCGCAACCTGCAGCAGGAAGTGGTCAGAGGCGGTTTCCGCGAAGACCTGTTTTATCGACTGGATGTGCTGACGCTCAGCATTGTGCCTTTGCGCGATCGTCCGGAGGAAATTCCTGCGCTTGCCGAACGGTTTGTGGATGAGTGTCGTGAGGAGGCAAGGCACCCCGTGGAGAGTATCTGTTCTCGGGCAATGCAGGATCTGCTGGCTTACCATTGGCCCGGCAACGCTCGCCAGCTCAAGAACGTCATTCGCCGTGAGTGCCTGGCACAGAATTCGAAGGTCATTCAGAGCTTTGACCTGCCAACGCCGGGATCCGTGGCGGGCACAACGATGCCCGTGTCTCTGCCGCGTGAGTTTGAGACGATGTCATTGAAGGCGATCGAACGCCTGGTGATTCAGACGCGTCTGCGACGTTTTTCCGGCAACAAGGAGAGTGCCGCACGCACACTTAAGGTGACCTCCCGTACACTTCGAAATAAACTGGCGACGTACGAGGCACTCCCGGACGCAGCCTGACGCTGGCCTGGTTCATGTCCACGGGGCCCTGAGGCAAATTCGTGCGGCACTGGTGAATGCCTGAAGCCTGCGCTGCCGGCAGTCGTTGCCACTGAGCAGCACAACCGAGGACCGAACGGATACGCCGTGTATCTGTCGTTTGACGCTGACTCGCAGAATCTCTGAGGCTTCCACATGCTGCCCGGGAACATCGGTGTGTTTTGCTGGGGACTAAACTGCGCGGCCCGTTGTATTTGTGCACCGGGACACTGTTCAGACAGTTTTTTTCCGGCACGACAGGTGCCTTGAGGAAACTTGGCAACCTCGCACGCGGCCTGTTAGACTTAGCGTTACGCTGGCATTCGCGTGTCGGCCGGCAGTTCACAGTGCTGCTTCGTGCAGCGAAATCCAGTGTCCATCCAGTACTATGTCAACGTTAAGGGAAAGCAGACCTGTCAGATGGAGCAGCGGGTTCAGGATACGAGGTTCCGTTTGGGAACGCACAATGTCGCGCTGCTGGGTGTTGCGCTGTTCGCTGTACTGACGACACTTTCCGGTCGATTGAATTACGTAGAGCTGGCCAGTGAAGCTTTGGCAAAAGGTGACTTCCCCGCCGCCTGCTCATTCGCAGATCAGGCCTGGCAGGCTCGTCCGGGCGACGTGCGCAGTATTCTTGTTGGTGCGGAAGCTGCTGAACAGAATGGTGATTTGCAGCGGGCTGCAGACTTCCTGATTCGTCTGCCGGCAGCGGTTCAGGATTATGATGTCTATTCCGGGTGGCTGAAGATGGCTGACCTGCAGATGCGGCTCGGTCAGTTCACGTCAGCTAGAAAAACGTACGAAACACTTCTGGAATACGCACCAGATGATCCAATTGCCTGTCGTCGGCTGGCGACGCTGTTCAGTGGCTGCGGTTATCATTTTCACTCTCTGCCGCTGTTGCGCCGCCTGGTGGCCGCCAACGAAGCAGACAGTGGTGATCTTGTGCGGCTTGCTCTAAACGGAACATTGCTGTTTGGTGAGCAGCAGCTGGAGCGGGCCCACGAGCTGAGTCCGGACGACCCCATGGCAATTGTCGGGCTGATGATGCATGAAAAGCTTCACCGTAACGCAGCTGCCAGGCGATCACTGTTGGTAGAGGCCCAGGCGCTGGAATGCGAATCAATTCCGCTGAAAATCCAGATGCTGGAATTTCGCCTGGACACCGCTGCGGACGAAGCATCCGCCACAGACGCCGTGGCAACGGAACTTCTGACGCTGCTGTCGTCGGCGGACAAGTGCCCCGGCACCTGGCGCATGTTGGCACAATGGGCCCAACAGCAACGCCTGCCGCAATTACGTCTCCGGTGTTTGATCGAAAGTGTTATGCGCGATCGCTGGAATGCGGCGTCTCAGCACGCACTTTCGGAAGCACTTCGGAGCGCCGAACTCTCCGGAGACGAATCCTTGGAGCTGGCCCGGGCGTTGAAAACAATCCAGGAATTCGCGCGAAGTATCTACGCCAGTGCTGATGTTGCACCGGAGGTCGAGCATGTGGCAACCAGTCTGCATTCCATCGGGCGAGTTGCGGAAGCCGGAGCCTGGGCACGCATCGCTCTGCGGGCGGACTCGTCTTCCGAATGGGCCAGGTCGTTGATCTCGCATCCGACGTTGTCTGCGCACGCGGGAACGACTCAGATGCGGCTGGGGTATTCGCTTGATACGTATCGGGAACTTGCAGCTGAGCTCCCTCTGCCAACTGATTTTCTGAAACGCGAGGTTCCTGCGGTAGTGCCATTGCGTTCGGCGATCAGGTTCGAGGACGCAGCATTATCCGCACGGATCCCATTTATCTACAACAACGGATTTGTTACGGAACAGGAAGGCCTGCGGATGCATCAGTGGACCGGTGGTGGTGTCGGCGTGATCGACATCGACGCGGATGGCTGGCCCGACCTGTATTTTTCGCAGGGGCGGGGTGTTGTCGATGACAGCGGTTCCAACAGTGCGTCAGGTGGTCTGTATCGCAATCTGCGTGGCATCGTTTTTGATGATGTATCGCGACAGGTCAGCATGTTTGCTACAACATTCCGACAGGGGGTTGCGATTGGCGATATTAACAACGACGGATTTGATGACCTGTATGTCGCCGGTACAGAGGGCAACACGCTGCAGCTTAATCTGGGGGATGGGACATTTCAGGAAGTGGCTGACTTTCAGGGAAGTTCTGCGTGGACGACCAGTGTTGCGATTGCCGATCTCAACGGAGATTCCCATCCGGACATCTACGACGTCAATTACGTCGGAGGACCGAATGCATTCCAGCAGACCTGCGACCATGAAGGCCGTCGCAGGGCCTGCGGACCGAACGACTTTCCGGCGGAATCGGATGGTGTGTTTTTCAGCGACGGTCACGGCGGATTTGCGGATGTCACCGCACAGTCAGGTTTCAGCACAGTCGCGGGGCGAGGTATGGGAGTGGTTGTCGGCGACGTTCTGAGCCGGGGAACTAACCAGGTCTTCGTGGCCAACGACGAAACACAGAATTTTTTATTTACTCGCAGTCCAAATTCAGCGATTTTCAGGGAAGACGGATTTATTGTGGGGGCGGCCTATGATAAGCACGGTGCCGTCCAGGGAAGTATGGGCATCGCGATCGGCGATGTTGACGGCAACCATCGCCCCGACCTGTTTGTCACCAACTACTATGCAGAATCCAATACGCTGTATTCACAGCAGCATACCACCGGATTTATGGACGATACTGCAGCGGCTGATCTGGCGACTCCGGGGTACTCAATGCTAGGCTTTGGCTGTCAGTTCCTTGATGCAGATGCCGATGGGGATCCCGATCTTATTGTCGCCAACGGACACCTGGACGACTTCACACACATGGGGCATCCATTCCGCATGCGACCACAGTTTTATGAGAACACCGGCAGCGGCCGCATGGCCGAAGCTGAAATCGTCGGTGATTATTTTGAAACTCCCGTCCTGGGCAGATCTGTCGCGACACTTGACTGGAATGGAGATGGCCGTTGCGATGTCGTCGTTACACACCTTGATTCCACGGTGGGTGCGAGGCCTCAGCAGGTGAAGTTTACTCTTCCCGGGCACCTATTCACACACTTGGGTTTCCCGAGTGTTCGTGTTGTCTTGAGTATAACATTTATTCCCGGATTTGTCATGATTATGGACTAATGATATTTGATTAACGGATGACGGACGGTTATTTCCTTCTTATACTATATGTATATATTCAGTGTCCTTTAAATTTCAACAGGTAAGTGATCTTATGAATGCTTTAATCTGTTGAGTACTATTTATCAACATAACTCATATATGGTGTG
>JABABI010000131.1 GCA_014238335.1 Fuerstiella sp. | reverse complement strand
ATCTCACCGCCAGCCACTCCCCGCCAAGCGCCACACTTTCTCGCCGCCGTATACAGACGTTATTGCTGCCGGCTGGCATCGAGCCTTCCACAGAGGCAGTGCAGAGCCGATTCGAACAGTTTCAGGACAACTTAAGCTCGGAGTAGCGTCGTCTGGTTCCGGGACAAAAAGGACAGAATTCAACTCGCCTACACCATTGACCGGATTATTGTCCTTTTTGTCCGCCGTTTCCTGTGCAAGGGCAGCAGCGCTTGCCTCGGAGCATTCGGGTGCTCGCCACCGCTCCCGCCCGTGCTCATCGCCAGCATATGAACATGGCGGCGTCCCAGGCTCACTGCATGCTTTCAGTCGATCCGTGTGCAGTCAAACGGGCAGGTATGTTCGTCGCGCGTGCATCAGCGGATGTTCGCCACAGACCGCCGGCTTAGACGGGAGTTCATTCTCCGAATTCGACAGGAATTGGCGTTTATTTCTCAGTGATACAGCGCACAGGGGTGGTGTCACGTGCTTGTACAGCAGGCTGCGGTACACTGCGATCACACACGTAGGACTTCCACGAATGACGAAAGAGACGTGACATCATATTACACCGGCAGCGCGGCGCAGAGCGTCTGCCCGGGACTTTCCGGGACACTGTAGTCCCACTGGATTGACCGATGTACTTTTTCGGCTCGGACAGAGACAATCAGATGGCTGACGAGGAATTCACTGAGTACACAACGCTCGCCGCCGAGTGGGCCGCCACTCCGGTGCTGGCAGTAAATGCGCTATGGAAGTTCTCCGAATGGCTGGACGAAAACTCTGGCGAACATATGGTCTATGGCCGCGAGGACAACATTAGGATTGAACACCTAGACACTCCCGACAACGTCGTGGCAAGGGTATACAACATCTCCCGCGCATATCGGCTTGCGGCCCGTGATGTGCCCGCCTTTAGTCGTGTGCGTGACATCACCGCATTGCTTGAAGCTGTGCAATACCGCGACTATGACAGCATTAAGTTCACTCGTGACAACTTCACAGAGGCCCTTCTTGAGATTTCGGACAATGTCGGATATGCGGATCAAAAGCTGAAACTAAAGGGGGAAAAGAAGGGGCAAACCGCGTCTGGTCGCAACTCTCCGGGCGGCCGGGAAGAATTGCTGAAGCAGCGCCGCAGCTCAGACGAAGTGGACGCACTTTTGGCGGGAGCACTGACGAAACATCATGGGTATGAAGCAGCCAGAATAAACACCTTTGAACCTATGCCCAACTCCGCACTCCTGAAGGAGACAACCCTGGCAGACGGGACGCTGGGAAACGCTTTGTCTCGCGCCTTCGCTTCTATCCAAGGTACCCCTTACCAGAAGTACAAAGAAGCCTGCCGTCGCCAGACCCCTCTGGCTCACTATTTGATCAAAGCCAACGGAGACGAATTGCCGGACCGAAAGGGATACGAGCTGAGAGACTCTGACGGTAACAGTGACTCGCATCGCCGACACGGCAAAATAATTGACTGAGTTGCTCACTATCTCACTAAGCGCAGTGAGCACGCGGGAATCTACGGGCGTGGAAAACCCCTTGCGAAACACTGCGAAGATGACTGCTCACTAAAAACAGTGAGCAGGTCGCCCTATGCGACAGGCCACCGCATTTCGCGGAAGCCAATCCTCTGCATAGGAGCATCAACAGTGCCTATTTCGATCAGTACAGCCGGCCAGGACCGGCTGCTCCTCAAACCGCGAGAGGCAGCAGCAAGCCTCAGCATCAGTGAACGCTCACTGTGGGCCAAAACGACACCGCGAGGACCGATCACCTGCGTCAGGATCGGGAACTGCGTCCGATACAGCCCGGACGCCCTGCAGGCGTTTGTCGAGAGCCAGCAGCAGGCCAGCAGCGACGCCTGAAATACCTAGGCCCGCCAAAGAACAATCCCGCCTGGATCAACAGGCGGGATCTCTTTTTCACCAAAACCCGCGCTAACGGATTGATACATAACATGTTACATCAAAACTACGATCTGGAAACAGTAAAACAGGCCGCCCGAGGACATTGGATATCAATCCATGTTCACATCGCCAGCATCCCGGAAGACTACCTTGATGGTGCTGGCCATCCGTGCGTGGTATGTGGAGAAGGGACTGACAGATTCAACGCCGCCAAGGACGTCGACGATACCGGCGCATGCTTTTGCCGGCAGTGCCATATGGGCGGCGATGGCTTCAACGTTCTGCAGAAAGTGAACTTTTGCGATCTTCAAACCGCAGTGAACGACGTTGCGAAGTTCCTGGGAATCGGGTCCGCTGCAGACGCCCCCCCATCGACACCAACGGGGAACGGAGAGCAAACAAAGGCGCAGCCTGGTCGGGCCTATCATGACGCCGTTCGTGCCGCCGCCGCAGCCATCAGATCGAAACTTCCCGCCGGCGTCACGATTCCTGACGAACCCATCACGTATCATTACCAAAATTCAGACGGTTCTGTCGCCGGTGTCATAATGCGCTGGGACCGGAGCGATGGCGAAAAGGAGATCAGGCCCCTATCCGAGTCGTCAAACGGCTGGGTGGCGAAAGCAATGTCAGCCCCGCGACCATTGTATAGACTGCAAGCAGTGACTCAGGCAGAAATCGTCTACATCTGTGAGGGTGAGAAGGCCGTCGAAGCAGTTGAGTCGTTCGGACTGGTGGCGACAACGTCTGCCGGTGGCAGCAATTCAGCCGCGCAAACGGACTGGTCAGCACTGGATGGTAAGATCGTCGTCATTCTGCCCGACAACGATCAGCCTGGCGAGAAATACCTCACGAAGGTGGTCGAACAAATCGCAAAACAGGCACCGTCAGCGACTACCAAGGTTGCACGGATCAAAGATGTCTGGCCTGAGATCCCAGACAAGGGCGATGCTGCAGACTGGTCCGAACATTTTTGTGGCCAATCCGGCGAGTGGTTTCGGCAGCAACTGGAGACAGCTGTGAAAGCACTAACGGTGGTATCGGATGCAGCGCCTAAAGTATCAACACCTTCCGTTCCTCGAGACAGTGACGACTGGCCGGACCTGATTCCTTTCGACGATCCCGACCGGGTGCGACTGAATCCCGATGTGCTGCCAGTTAGCATCCGCGACATGGTCAAACAGGTCAGTGAGCATACAGAGACACCGCCCGAGATGGCCACAATGGTTGCTCTGGGAGCGACGGCAACGGCTACCATGCGTAAATTTGAGGTTGAGATTGAACCCGGATTTCGACAACCGACAAACTTATACCTGTGCGTCGTCATGCCACCGGGGAATCGAAAGTCGGCAGTGTTCCGCCAGATGATCGATCCTGTCAACGAACATGAAAATGCGATTCGTCAGGCAGCGGAGTCCGAATTCAGGCGGTCCAGTGCAGACCATGAAATCTGGGAGAGGCAATGCGCCGACCTGAAGACCAAAATCAGCAAGGCTGTCGGTGATGACATTTTGGAAATGAGACGGGAACTTGATCATCTGCTGTCCAACACTCCCGAGGTCATTCACAAGCCGCAGTTGCTTTCTGATGACGCAACTCCGGAATCGGTCTGCTCTCTGTTGGGTGACAATCAGGAACGCCTTGGAATCGCATCAGCAGAGCCAGAAGTGTTCGATCTGATCCTGGGGCGATATTCCAAGGGGCCAAACCTGGGAATGTGGCTGAAAGGGCATGACGGTGATCGGCACACAGAGAACCGTCGACATCGACCGGAACCGATTGTCCTGAATTCGCCTTTGTTGTCTCTCACCATCATGGCTCAGCCGGAAGCCATTCAGACCGCTGGTGGACACCGTGTGATGCGTGGCAGGGGAATGCTGGACAGATTCCTGTTCGCATATCCGCCATCGCCGGTTGGTTCTCGTAGCTGCGTCGCCGGAACCATCGATCACCAGATTCAGCAACTTTATCGGGACCGGATGACGACACTGCTGAAGGTTAGTATTCCGGTCGATGGATACGGGGATCCGAAGCCACGTGTGCTAACTCTTAGCGGTGATGCCCATTCCAGCTGGAAGGCGGAACAGATTCGCATTGAACGTCTCATGGCGGACAGTGAATCGCTCAGCAGCATCGCTGGGTGGGGTAGTAAGTTCGCCGCACAGGTGGCTCGTATGGCCGCAAACCTGCACCTGTTGGAACACGGTCTCCGCCAGTCCGTGATTCAGGACGTCTCAATGCAGCAGGCCATCCATATTGGCCGCATGATCGAATCACATACGCGAGCTGTCTTTCAGACGATGGGACAGGACCCGTCCAAAGTCACTGCTCAGAAAGTGGCTCGCCATATTGTGAAGGACGCAGTGCCGGAATTATCCCGCCGGGATGTGATGCGAATCGACAGAACCATTGACGTGACAGATGCTCAAGCGGCCATCGAATTAATGGTAGAACACGGCTACCTTGCGCCGCTCCAAAGCGAAAAACGCAGGGGCAGGCCGTCTGACAGGTACGCGGTGAATCCTGCTGTCCTCAACACGTGAAATCGGGACAGAAAGGACAGAAGTCGAGTTCGCAGGTAGTGTTCCTGAATATTGTCCTTTTTGTCCCAAGTTTCGAGCGGCCATAAGAATTCTCAGCAGACAACACTTCACAAAAAGATGAGCAATGGCGATACTTATCCAAAGGGGAAGTAATGCCAAAGCTGTTCGATCAAGTCCGTGAGCTTATTGCTGAGTGCGGAGAATCTCGGTATTCCATCAGCAAGTCCACGAGCATCAGCCAGTCGCAGCTCAGCAGTTTCATGGCCGGTGACAAGGGGCTGGGCCACGACGCAATGGAACGCCTGCTGGACCATCTGGGTTACGAGATCCAGGTGAAGCGAAAGAAGTCCTGACAGTCAGGGCAGTTAACAGATTTACAAACGGGGCAGGTAGGCCCAGAGGAATACACGAATGGCATCACTGAGCAAAGATGGTAAGACATGGAGAATTCGGTTCGTTGACGGCGACGGGAAGCGACATGGCATCCGGCTGCCGGGACTAAAGAAGTCTGAGGCGGATGTTGTGCTGTCGAGAGTGAAGGAGGTGGTTGCGGCAAAGATCAGCAACCAGGGATTGGAGACAGTCACAGCAACATGGCTGGCCGGTGTTGATACACGACTCCGGAAACGCCTCGAATCAGTTGGGCTGGTCAATCCCCCTGAGCCTCAGAATGACGTCGTGGCCAGCAAACAGGTGCCGGCACTCAAGGACTTCCTTGAACGATTCATTGCACGCCAGACGACGTCCAAGGGACATCCAGCGGGGCGGGAGACGCTGAACAAATGGCGGGGAACCAAGGATCTGCTGCTGGAATGCTTCGACGGCAACAGGATGCTGGACTCCTTTGACCTCGCTGATGGCAGGGCTTTCCGCGAATGGATGGAACAGAGGAAGCTGGAAAAAACGGTGCGGACGCCAACTGGGCGAATGGCAGAGAACTCAATGCGTCAGCGAATAGCGAATTGCAAGACGTTCTTTTCTTATGCTGTCGACGAAGAACTGGTGACCGCCAATCCGTTCCGTAATCAGTTCGCCAGCATTGTGAGTACCGACGACGGTAAAGTCATAGTTCCCGCCGAGGTCGTCGACAAGGTCATCGAGACAGCGCCAAACGCCCAGTGGAGGCTCCTGATTGCCCTGTGGCGATACGCCGGCCTGCGGAAGATGGAGCCGCTGGAGCTAACGTGGGGCGACGTGCTGTGGTCAGAAGGAAAACTTAGAGTCACAGCATCCAAAACCAGGCACCATAAAGGCAAGGACGTGCGTTACGTCCCAATCCGCGACATTGAGCACTACCTGCGTGAAGCCTATGACGCAGCTGCTCCAGGCGATGTACGTATCATCACCGGGTACAGGGTCTCAATGAGTAACCTCCACAAGCCGATGGTGAAGATCATCGAGAAGGCAGGACAGCAGGTCTGGCCGAACCTGTTTAAGAATCTCAGGATGAGCTGCGAGAACGACTGGCTAACGAAAAAGGAAGCGCCGGCCCATGTGATTGCTGCATGGATGGGGCACTCTGTCGACGTCCAGAATAGCCACTATGCGATGGTCTCAGACGGACACTTTGAAGCGTTCAACGAAAGTGGACCATTTCGCGGACCAGTAGAGAGCGGTAACGCTTCGCAATCGGACGCACCCAACGGAAGTGAGTGGTCCAATTCGCAGAGAAATGCTTCTGACCCAGCAAAAACGTTATCCAAAAATGCTCCCACAAGGACTTGAACCTTGAACCTACTGATTAAGAGTCAGTTGCTCTACCAATTGAGCTATAGGAGCGTAGTTGACAGACAACGGATTTCCGTATTCTGTCGATGTCGGAAAACACCTCAATTTGCTCTGCGAGCGGCTTCAGTTGTGTGGAGCAACCACGACACTCAGAGACTATGCATGCCAACGAGACCCGATGATAACAAGAAAAAGCGGCCTGATAAGTCGCATGGCAAGTTTCCTTCACATGCTCATCCAAATGGGCGAAGCGTCTGGAAATAATGGACAAACAATGCTGTTTTTGGCCAGTTGGACGAGACAAAAACGGTGCTGCAGACCTGACGCAAACTGGCAGTATGCACCCACGCGGCATCGTGCCAAACGCCGATGCCGAAATCAAAAGATGCGTCAGATTCCGTCACCGCAGCTGTGACACGATGAACGTGTACCACGATTCGCGAGAAATTTTAAGTAACCGTGGATACGACGTCCGTACAGTTCATTCAAGTGCCGGCCGCCAGCCCCGGACGCGGGACAAGTCATTCCAGCCGCAGAGTATCGGAGAACAAACACAGTTGTATAATGGTTACAGACTGGCAGCATAGCAGAAGCGGAACTCAGAAAGCTCGATGAAAACGCCACAGGGCGTGCCCACAACGTGTATCGAGTGAGCCTTTATGAGCGCAACGGAACCAGTACTCAGTTCACCTGACCGACCTCAACTGCCTCGCACTCTGACCGACTGGCTTCTCATTTTCGGCCCGGGTGCCATCATCGCATCGCTCACGATCGGAACGGGCGAATTGATCTTTTCGACTCGCGGAGGGGCGCTGTTCGGATATCACATTCTGTTTGTCTTCACGATCATATCCCTGCTGAAGTGGGGGCTGGTGATTTCAACCAGTCGTCACATGATTCTGACGGGAGTCCATCCTTATGAGCGGATGATTGATCTGCCTGGTCCGCGTGGCTGGCTGCCGATTGCGCTACTGCTGATGATGACGGTCTGCATGCCGATCTGGATCAGTTTTCATTCCGGAGTGCTGGGGAATCTGACATCGTGGCTCACCGGCACACGCGGTTTGTTCGGCGGCGGCATGGATTACGTCTGGGGCGCAGGAATTCTGTTGGGTGTCATGGTCCTTACGGCAGCCGGCGGATACACGCTGCTGGAGCGAATCCAGCTGTTCGTCGTCACCGCACTGGTAATTTGCGCCGCACTGACACTGGTCCTCTACAACCCGGACTGGCTCCAGTTGATCATGGGAGTCGTACCTCAGCCGCTGTTATATCCGGAGTGGCTGCCGGAAAAATATCCGGAGATCGCCAGGCATTCCGTGTGGGTGGAGACGACACGCTACGTCGGTGTGATCGGTGGCGCGGGATTCGATTATCTGGCGTACACGTCGTGGCTCAGAGCGAAAAGCTGGGGCGTCCTGCCGGGCAAAGCGACGCCCGCAAAGCTGAAAGAAATTGCGGCCGACCCGACTCACGAAGTGCGGAAATGGATCAATGCTCCATTGGTGGACTGTGCAATCAGTTTCACTCTGGTGGTGGGTTTCAGCGCGGTGTTTGTGGCATCGGGAGCGATGATTCTGGGTCCTGAAGAAGTCGTGCCCGATGAGGACAGCTTGCTGAACCTGCAGGCTCGGTTTGTCACTGGAATTCATCCACTGCTGCTGCCGCTGTACGTGACCGGCGCCTTCCTGACAATGCTGGGAACGCTGTACGGGACAATCGAAATTGCCTGTGCCATCGCGGATGAGGTCGTTCGGTCGTTCTTTTCTGAATGGACGGACCAAACGGCTCAGCGATTGCGACGGGGAGTGCTGTGCTGGTGCACACCACTGGCACTGTCAATCCTGGGGTGGCTGTTCGTGCGGCAGTCCGCTGACGTCGAACCACCGGAGGCACAGTCGGCGGCGACGTTAGCCGTCGAGGATTCAACTTCCACGGTCGCAGCAAATGAATTGGAATCCGGCAGACCGGCAGACACAGTGGTACGAAAGAACAAACCACGCCTGCTGCTGGCAATCCTGACGCCGGTCAATCTTTTTACGGGCGTCCTTGCCTGTGCGCTGGTCTGTGTTGTCGTAATCTGGATGGACCGCCGCTGGCTTCCTGCCGAGCTTCAGCCGCCCGTCTGGCTAACCGCGATGAACGTCGTTTCTGCAGTGGTCTTTTTCGGACTGGGTGTCAAGGGATACTGGGACAACGAGAACCGCGAGGTTGTTGTCAGCTGCCTGTTTGGCATTTTTATATTCGCCATGATTGTTGCTACTGTGGCGGGCCCCAGGCTGCAGACTTTTCGTTCGCATCCAACGTTAAGAAAAGAAGATCAGGACACATAACGACGTCATCACGCTCAGCGAGCTGGTCCGAAATCTTCGTGGGTTCTGTTGCCGGAGCTGCGCTTGTCAGCGCCGCAACGTGGGCGGCAGGCGAAGCAAAACAGAGCACGGAACAACCGATCGGCTACAAATTCTGGCCGTCGGAATTTGGGGCGGGCGATCAGCGCGGCGCGACCAACGGCATCACTCCGGAGGACGTGGTCCGTTCGGCGCGTCTTGTGAAGACGGACCGCGCCCAGCAGAACGACTTCGGCACGTTGATCGTGTGGTTCCAGTCACCGGAGAATCTCCCGGCCGCACCTGATGCAACACGCCGTTCGCCGTCGCTTTAACTGCGAACCAGACGCGAGGCGAGGTTGTTCAGACCGCCGACATCCGTCAGGCGATGGTCACGCCCCTCAAAATAGTAGCTCAGGTTCTCATGATCAATCCCCATCAGCCCCAGCATCGTTGCGTGCAGGTCGTTCACGTGCACCCTGTCGGCTACCGCGTTGAACCCGAAGTCGTCGGTGGCTCCAATTGTTTTTCCGCCAACGGTGCCACCGCCTGCCAGCCACGCGCTGAAGCCATAAGGGTGGTGATCTCGTCCGTTGGATCCCTGGCAAATCGGTGTGCGGCCGAATTCTCCGACCCAGACCAGCAGCGTACTGTCCAACAGGCCTCGTTGTGCCAGGTCCGTGATGAGACCGGCGATCGGCTGATCGGTTTTCTTTGCCTGAGCTTCGTGGTTGCCTTTACAGTCACCGTGCGCGTCCCAGCCCCCCGAAATTAGTTCCACGTACCGTACGCCTCGTTCCACCATCCGTCGCGACATCAGACACATTTTCCCGAATTGTGCTGAGGGACCGTCATCGACTCCGTACAGCTGGCGGATTTCCCGTGTTTCACCGGAAAGGTCAATCAGTTCCGGCGCCGCTGTCTGCATGCGGTATGCCAGTTCGTAGTTCGAAATCCGAGCATCCAGTCGACTGTCACCGGGCCTGGTTTCACGATGTGTGCGGTTCCACGCTCCAATCTGATCCAGCAGAATTCGTTGTTCTGTACCGGTCAGATCGGTGTGGCGCTGCAGGTTCTGAATCGGCACTCCTTCGGCCCGCATGGCCGTGCCCTGATAAACGGCCGGCAGAAATCCGGACGTGTACATAGAAGCGCCGTTGCGAAAGATACTGTCCGTCATCGAGATGTAAGACGGCAAATTATCGCTTTCACATCCAAGGCCGTAGGTCACCCACGCACCCACGCTGGGATGCCCCAGCAAACTCGTGCCGGAGTGCATCATGATCATGGCAGAGCCATGGATGAACAATTCGTGATACAGCGATTTGATCACCGTCAGTCGATCGGCATGCTGACTCAAATGAGGAAACAGGCTTGATATTTCCAAACCACTCTGCCCGTACTTGTCAAAGGAAAACTGCGGAGCCATGACCTTCGCATCAGCAGTGTTGATTTGGGCAAGGTCAAAATCGCGCAGGCTGTCCGGCAGCAACTGCCCATCGTATTTCCGCAGCATCGGCTTATCATCAAACGTCTCCAGATGGCTGGGGCCGCCCTGCATGAACAGAAAGATCACGCTCTTTGCAGTGCCTGGCAAATGCGGTGGCAAAGGCGCCAGCGGGTTTCGCGAATTCGGTTGAGCGGCATGGGCCTCTGCGGCGAGCATGCCGCTCAGTGCCAGAGCCCGGCACCCATTGCCGGCGCTAAACAACAGCTTGCGGCGAGTCTGAATTGGTGTCATCCTGCAAATCCTGTAGATGGACATTCGCACAACGTACCGGCTGCGGTGGAGGTCACGTCTGATATCTTTTGTTGCGGTTGGTCAATCGATAAATGCAAATTCCGAGAGGTTGAACAGGGCCAGACAGAGCTTGGTGAGTGCGTGTGCTCGCGCCGGAGGAACAACACTTAGTGTTTCCGGGAGTTCCGGCAACGGCGACGAATTTTGTTTTTCCAGTTCGTCCAGCAATCGAAGTGCCGACGCCGCTTCGTCGTTACGGATCGGCCGGCTGAGTGCAATTGTCCATGCCCAATCAACCTGGACAGCGCGATCATCGCCAGCCTCTCTGACCACTCGACCAGCCATATGCATCGCCTGACGAAAGACAGATTTATTGTTAAGCCCCCACAGAGCCTGGGGCGCAACTGTGGTCACGTCGCGAACCGGACAGCTCTGAGACGTAATCGGCGTGTCAAAAACCTGGAACATGGGAAACTTGAAGTTCCGTCGCACCAGAATGTAGATGCCTCGGCGCGTGTGCTGAGCCGGGTCAGCAGAGACAATCCAGTGCCACTGCTCACGCAGAGCTGCAATTTCGTCAGCAGCCAGTGGTGGCACAACAGGAGGGCCTCCCATCGCC
Organism: Fuerstiella sp.; assembly: GCA_014238335.1. Classification (GTDB taxonomy): domain Bacteria; phylum Planctomycetota; class Planctomycetia; order Planctomycetales; family Planctomycetaceae; genus Fuerstiella. Next base: position 7,959 of record JABABI010000131.1, on the reverse strand, counting down.
AGATTGATCGTCCCAGCTGCCGAGTGTACGTTGTCCCACAACGTTTCGGCTTCCAGACGTCGACGATTCATTCGCCACAACAATCGATTATCGTGGTCTTCAGCAAGGTGCCGCCGGGGCCCAAACTGACTGCTGCGGCGATACGCGGACGAATTCATGATGAGCCGATGCAGGTGCTTGATCTTCCAGCCGTTCGCCGTGAAATGATTCGCCAGCCAGTCGAGCAACTTCGGGTGGGAAGGCGGCTGTCCCATCACACCAAAGTCGTTTGGCGTCTCAACGATCCCGCGACCGAAGTGCCAGTGCCAGATTCGATTGACGATCACACGGCCGGTCAACGGATGGTCTGGCTGCGTCAACCAGAGGGCAAACTGTTTGCGTGCGGCGTACAGTTCCGGCAGTTCCCCTGGCGTTCTCGTCGCCGCTGCCAGCGACGCCGGAAGAGCCGCCACCACTTCATGCTGCGGGTTGTGAAGTTCGCCACGATCGAGCAGATGGACGGGCTTCACCGTTGCCGGGTGTTCACGGCCGAGTACGCTGGCCGTGGGAATGTGCATCAGCCCGTCATACGGAATCGTCCCCATGCCGGCTGTTGATGTCGGCAGCGTCAGCACAGACTGACCGATGGCTGCCAGAAGCTCCTGTTTTCGAGCCTGCTGTTCGGGCGAAAGCGGCTTTCCCTGAGTCTGTGCCTCAAACAAACGATAGCGTGTGCGAGCCTCCTGGACAGCAACGACTCGTGGATAGGACTGTCGCCAGTCCGCTTCGCCCATAGAATTCCACAGCGGCAACTCGGTTTCGCAGGCGTCGGCAAAAATCGCCTGCAGCGAAAAGTAATCGTCCTGAGTAAACGGATCAAACTTGTGATCGTGACACCGCGCACAGGCAAGCGTCACCCCCATGAAGGCTGATGCGGTAGTGTCGGCCCAGTCCGTCAATCGTTCGTACGTGAGCCGATTCGCATCGAGGGCGGATTCATGAATCCGCGGTCCCAGCGAGTAGAATCCAGTCCCGATTCGGGCCTCCAGATGACGTTTCTTCTGTTCAGGCACGATGTAAACTCGTCGCGGATCAAGATCCAGGTTGTCCGGCCACAGTTCATCGCCTGCGATCTGTTCCTGTACGAAAACATCATACGGTTTGTCGCTGTTGAAACTGTCGACAACGTAGTCGCGATAACGCCACGCATTGCGGTAATAGATGTCCGTTTCGTAGCCGCCACTGTCCGCGTAGCGAGCGACGTCCAGCCAGTGTCGCCCCCAGCGCTCGCCATAATGTTTCGATGCAAGCAGCGAATCAATTAACCGTGGCCAGGCATCGGACGATTTATCCCTGAGGAATGCGTCCACCTGTTCGGGAGACGGCGGCAGCCCCAACAGGTCAAAATACGCGCGACGAACCAGTGTCAGACGATCGGCCTCCGGCGCCGGTTCCAGCTCTGCCTCTTCAAGGCGATGCAGCACAAACTGATCGATCGGATTGCGAACTTCCCCGGAACGTTTCAACGATGCCATTGTCGGTGGCGTGGGACGAGTAGGTTTTTGAAACGACCAGTGATCCGCTGCGTCATCAGCATGGATAACGACAGCCGAACAACTAACGACTGCCGCGGCAAGGAGTGTGAGTCTCACCTGCCTGCCTGTCATCAGAGAAATCACAACACCACCGCACATGAAAACACCTTCGCTGCCGTCTCACAGTTGCCCCGTCAGTTGAATTCAGTTTACTGTCATGCGATGCTGATTTGCAGCGGCACGAGCAGCGACGATCAGTTCTTCGCCGATTTACATGTGGAGAACCTGCTCATGAGCCACCTGTATCGACCGAAATCTGTCTGCCACGCTGGCGTTGCATTGTTTTCAGCGGCAGGGGCTGCACACGACAAGGCGCTCGCGACAGCCGAATCCCTGGTCACCAGCAGCCTGATGGGACATGACTCACACGGCATTATCCGCATTCCTGACTACCTGCGGTTTGTGGAAGACGGATCGATCGTCAGTAATGCTGACACGACCATCGTACGAACCGGACCAACGACGGCAGTTGCGGACTGTGGCAGGGGCTTCGGTCCCGTCGGAGCCGCGCGGGCGGTCACAGAAGCGATCGATCTTGCCGGCGAACAGCGAACGGCCTGCGTTATCACGCGTCGCTGTAACCATGTCGGACGGCTGGGCGCCTGGGTTCAAATGGCCGCTGATCAGGGCATGATCGGCCTGGCAACGTGCAACTCACCCATCTACGGTCACTTCGTTCTGCCATGGGGTGGTCGCGAGGGACGACTGGGAACAAACCCGATCGCTTATGCCGTCCCGACCGGCGGTGCCCCCATCGTCTCTGACTTCTCCACGTCGGTGGCTCCGGAAGGCAAAATCAGATTCCACCGCAACGAGGGAAAACCTGTGCCCGACGGATGGATTTTGGATTCCGCCGGTCAGCCGACGAACGACGCGAATGAATTCTACGGTCCGCCGAAGGGAGGAATTCTACCACTCGGTGCCGGAGCCGGTCACAAGGGTTTCGCGCTGAGTCTTCTTGTCGAAATCCTTGGCAGCGCGCTGGCGGGAATCAGCTCAAAAGACTCCGAAGTCTTCGGCAACGGCGTCTGCTTCATCGTGCTGGATCCGTCAGCTTTCTGTCCACTGGATGAATTTTGCAGACTGATGGACGACATGATTCTGTATATGAAGTCTTCCGAACCCGCACCTGGACTTGAGGAGGTGCTGGTGCCTGGAGAACTGGAATTTCGCACGCTGCAACAACGGCAGGTGGACGGCATTCCGATCGACGATAAAACCCTGATTGGTCTGCGCGAACACGGGCGGCGTCTGAACGTCGACATCGATGAGTTACTGATCCCCAAAGACAACTCATGAACAACGTACAACGGCTGCGTCCGGGCATGTTTGTGATGCCGATTCACGATTCTGCCACGCCCCTGGTGCAGTGTATCGACGAAGACCTTGAACTGGCCGTCAAATGCGAAGCACTCGGCTTCGACGATTTGGGAGGGTCGGCGAACATCACTCGTCGAGTGTTGAGAACATCGTCATGCCGGAGATCTTTCCGGCCAGATTTCCGCGACTCACCGAACGCATTCGGGTCGGCCCGGCCCCCGTCTTCCTGCAGTATCATCACCCGATGCACATCGCGGGTCGCCTGGCTTTTCTGGACCACATGTCACACGGACGACTTAACGTCTGCTTTGGACCGGGAGCCATTCCGACCGACATGGAAGTGTTCGTCGCCCACCCGCGGGAAATGGGGCACGAGTCACTGAATCCATCGACATGATTCTGCGGCTGTGGGAAGGCCAGCTGCCCATCGACATCGAAGGCGAATTCTGGAATGTCAGAATGAAGGACAATGTCCACGCAGAGTTCGGCGTCGGACACCTGCACAAACCGTTTCAGCTGCTGCATCCGTCTATCTATGTCCCCAGCATCAGTCGTTCGTCGGTCGGCCTGACAAAAACCGCGGAACGTGGCTTCCGCTTCATCAGTCACCACATGGTTCATGCCAACACGCTGCACGATCAGTGGCACAGCTATTCCGAGGCAACGGCATCGATCGGCCGCACCGCAGCTCCATCAGACTGGGCTGTGGCCAGAAATGTCTTTGTAGCCGATTCGACAGACGAGGCCCGGCGTCTGGCGCGAGGAAATTCACTGGGGGCATGCATTCAGTTCATTCTGGACCTGACTCAGGCCACAGCGCCGAACGGCGTCGCTCTGTAAAAACGCAGCGAACAACAGTCCGACTCAGACTGCACGCTCGACTATTTCATGGACGACGTCATTGTCGTCGGCGACCCGGCACACGTGACCCAACAGTTGCTGCAGTTGCGCGAACAGTCGGCCCCATTCGGCACGCTGATTCTTACAGCTCACGACGGAGATGACCGCGTTCAATGGATTCGCAGTCTGGAATTACTTACAACAGAAGTTGTACGGGCATTCAATCGGGTGATTGGAGCCGCCTGACCCGGCGGCAGCCCGTGTACGAAGTTCCCGCCAACCTCCGCAAGCAGAAACCATTCATGATCAGCACACACATCAACCGCATGCGTGAGAAACTACGTGGCGGAGAGACCGTCCTGGGCGCGGGTATTTCGATCACCGATCCGACTGTGACTGAGGCGCTGGCCCCCAGCGTGGACTTCTTCTGGATTGACCTGGAACATAATGCGATGACAACGGAATCGCTGCTCGGTCATCTGATCGCAGCACGAGCGGGTGGCGCTCCGTCGATTGTCCGGGTTCCGAGTAACGATGTCGGGTGGGTGAAACGTGTGCTTGATTCCGGAGCCGAAGGCATCATTCTGCCTCGGTCCTACTCGGCGCAGGAGGCAGCAGACTTCGTTGCGGCCTGTCGTTATCCTCCGATGGGCACGCGTGGCTTTGGACCTCGCCGCCCCATGCAGTACGGTCGCCTTGGTCAGCAGGAATATCTGGAACAGGCGAATCGCGACGTCTTTGTCTGTGTCCAGGTCGAAACCACCGAACTGCTGTCGGAACTTGATGACGTGCTGAAGATCGAAGGCCTGGATTCGCTGGTTCTGGGCCCTCAGGATCTGTCGGGGTCGATGGGCCGACTGGGAGAGACGACACATCCGGACGTTATCAACGCCATGAAGACGGTCGCATCAAAAGCCAGAGCTGCGGATAAGTTCGTCGGTTCGGGACTAGGCGCTGACCCGGAGTTCGCACAGGTCCTGATCGACTGCGGTGTGCAGTGGATGCAGGCCGGTAATGATTTTGAATATATGATTCACGGCTGCGAACAAGCCTATCGTCAGATTCGTGGCATAAATTCGTGATCACCGGTCACGGTCGCCGAAAACCTTTGGCTACCATTTCCAGCCATCCTGCAACTCACGATTGATCACGGCTGCTTCGGGCCATTCGCCCGATTGCAGCTTGACAATGCAATCGGCAGCCTCAATGCCCATGTCGTCCTGTGATTTTTGATCACTACCGGCGACGTGTGGTGTGCACGCCACCTGTTCCATCCGGAACAGAGGATTATCGGGCGAGGGCGGTTCCACTTCGAAACAATCCAGCCCGGCACCGCGCAAACGCCCGCTTTCCAGCGACGCGATCAGCTCGGACTCGACCACGATGCCGCCACGAGCGGTGTTGATCAGAATGCAGTTGGATTTCATTTTTGCAAATGCAGTCTTGTTGAACCGGCCGTGGGTATCGTCGTTCAGGGGACAATGAATGCTCAAGTAATCCGATCGAGACAGCAACACGTCGAAATCGACCAGTTCAATACCGTGTTTCTTCACAAACTCTTCATCGACATTCGTCTCCGTCGCGATTAGCTTGGCCCCCAGCGCCCCGGCGCGGACCGCGAAACTTCGACCAATTCGCCCCAGTCCCAGGATTCCGATGGTCGTTCCGCGAACGGGCCAGGACTGCTGCATCGGCCACTCGCCCGCACGAGCGCTGCGATCATTGAATGGCAGGCGTTTGGCAGCAGACAGCAGCAACATCAGGGCGTGTTCCGCCACGGCCTCGTGATTGGCTGTCGGAGTAATCGTAAGCACAACATTGTGCTCGCTCGCCGCTGCCACGTCGACTTTGTCAAAACCGACGCCGGAACGGGCAATCACCCGCAAATTGGGCAGTGCCCCCAGTACATTGTTCGTAAAAACCTCACCGCCCGCAATCACTGCGTCACACACACTTAGCTCGTCGATCGTCTCTTCTTCGCTGCAGGATCCACGCGTAAAGACCGGATTTTTCGGATAGGCAACGTCGAATGCTGCCTGCTGCAGCATGTCGACCCACGGACCGGACTTGTGCAGCATGACTTCGGGAGTGATCAATACAACGGGCATTCGTAATTCTCCGGAACGTTAACCGAACGCTCGAATACAGTGCACGAACGGATTACTCGTAAGCATATGGGTCAATAATGGGCGACGCAACTGACGGGGTCAGGCACGTGACCAGCGACCACCTGATCTTCATAACCATCCCCTGCGCATCGTGTGATCGGCTCGAAACTTCGCGCGGGGCGTACAAATCTGAACTCAGATTCTCAAAGAATGCCTCGGGCTGACCTTGGGATTCACGACGCGATCCGGACTCGGCCAGCAACCTGATAACACGGCGACCAGATTCGCTACGGAACCGTATCCAACCTCTCGACTGGAATCGACCGAGAACGCAGCAACGTGGGGTGTGAACACAACGTTGTCCATTTCGAACAGGCGATGTTTCGGCGGCATCGCTGGAGACTCATGCACGTCAACGACCGCAAACGTGTCCAGCCCGGCTCCGGCAAGGTGGCCCACACCCAGTACATCGGCCAGAGCGTTTTCATCAACAATCCCGCCCCGCGCCGTATTGATCAGCACGCTGCCTGGCTTCATCTTCGCCAGCCCGTCCCTGTCCAGTAAATGATGCGTCTGATCATTAAGTGGCAGATGCAGTGAAACAAAATCAGATTCCGCAAGTAACGTTTCAAACTCGACCAGCTTCACATTCAGCGAATCTGCGTCCGGGTCCGAAGTGGACATATTGCGACGAGTGGCCAGCACACGCATTCCAAAACCGGCTGCCCGCCGTGCCATCGCCCGTGCGGAACGCCCGAATCCGACCAGTCCCAGGGTACGACCTGGCAATCGCCGCAACGGGCGAGACTGCTGGCGACCGTCGTGATACTTTCCCTGCAGCATACAGATACGCATTTCGTTCAATCGGCGAGCAACGGCCAGCAGCAGGGCGAAGGCATGATCGGCCTGCTCTTCGACACAGAAATCCGGCACATTCGCCACCACAATGCCACGTTCGCTGGCCGCATTGACGTCAATCTTATCCGTGCCCGCACCAAGACGACAGATCACCCGGCACTGCTGCATCGCGTGAATCGCCGCAGTCGATAGCGGTTCGGAAACCACCATCACCGCGTCGGCGTCCCGAACGACTTCACTCAACTGCTCGACAGAATTAATTTCGCAGCAATCCGGCGTGATTCCGTATTCGTCGTACATCTCCTGCTCAAAGCTCGTCACGGGAAACGACTCAGAATTGACTCGAACAACTTTGAAGACTGAATAATCCATGGCCGATCAATGGTTGCTGTGCAGGGGGGTGCCAGCTGCGACCCTATCCGACCCGGTACTTTTTGACGAAGTCTTCATTGAGCTCCACGCCAATACCCGGCCCCTGTGGTGGACGAACGTAACCACCTGTTGCCTTCACTTGCTCACGGATGCCAAGTGGTTCGGTCAGCAGATGCTCGTGGAACAGGTTGGGCGTTGTGTCGTACTCCAGCATCGGCTGGAACTGATGCAGCCCACCAGGAATATCCGGCAGCACGGACAACAGGTGCATGTCAACGGCGATCAGAACGTCCGATCCCCAGACATGCGGCATCACGGGTGTGCCGAAGGCGTGCGCCATCGACAGAATTTTCATAAATTCACTGATGCCCCCCGTTGCTGCCACCTCCGGCTGAAGGATATCAACGCAGCGGCGAGTGAGTAGTTCTCGGTGGCCAAAGCGTGTCCATTCTGCTTCGCCTCCGGCGATGTGAATGCCCGGCAACGCCGCTCGAATAGAACAATAACCATCGTAGTCTTCCGGCATCACCGGTTCTTCGAACCAATAAAATCCCAGGTCCCGCAGCACCTGCCCAAGAAAAATGGCTTCTCCCACCGTATAAGCGTGATTTGCATCCGCCATCAGCTTGAAACCATCACCGGCGCCGCGACGAACTGCAGCTGCCAGTGCGCTGTCCTTTTCGACCCCCATGCCGATTTTCATTTTCGCAGCCGTGAATCCCATTTCCACGATGCGAGCAACTTCCTGTTCATAAACGGCCGGCAGGTCATCGCACTTCCTGAACATCATGCCGTAGCCGTAGGCCACGAACTGCTCGCGAGCCCTGCCACCCAGCACCTGATACAGCGGCAGCGACATAGACTTGCCGATGATATCCCACAACGCG
>JABABI010000130.1 GCA_014238335.1 Fuerstiella sp. | reverse complement strand
GCCGCGACTCCGCAGATTGAACAGGTAAAAAACGGAGGCAGCTACCTGTCAGCTCATGATCCGCGTTTGATTCTGGCAGTCGATCAGGTCGGAAAAATTGACATCGAAATCCAATGGCCGTCCGGAGTGTCCAGTCGGATCAGCGGTCTGGATCCCGCGCGGGATTATGATATCGTGGAACCAGTGAAGACCGGCTCCGCACCATTGGTTTTTTATCGTCCGTCATAATTTGACAGAAAGTCCAGCTGTGACCGAAACGACCGAACCGGATTTTCAATCGAGTTCTGCCGAAACGCCCCCGATAAAAGAGGGGACCTCGCCTGTCAGGATGGCTGTCCTGTGCACTATGGCTGGAGTGTCCGCATGGGCGTGTTATGTATGGGGGACCGGGGAGAACGGATTCGATATTCGTCGTTTCGCCATGGTAGGTGAACGACAAATCAACTTTTATGCTGTTGACGGTGAGGTTTTCTACAACGATGAACCAGTCAGGGTTGGCCACGTCGCTGCAGTTCCGGAGAATGACAGTTATGGTCTGACCCGCGTAATCGGTCCAATTACTGATGACGGAATGTTTGAATTCTATGCAGAGGTCGGCGGCAAACTGACGAAAGGGGTGCCAGTCGGTGAATACAAGTTACTTTTGATGGTGTCGCATCCATCACCAGGTTTGGGGGCACCATCGCCAATGCTGCCGCCCCAGTACTACGATTCGGCCCGTACGCCGCTCTCAATGAAAGTAACATCTGACCAGGCTAAGCAGCACATTGTCATTAAGGAGCAGGGGGATCTACTCCCTGACGTAGCGGGACATAACGCACGGTCTCGGTCCAATGAAGAGCGGGAAACTGATGCCCCCCCAGACGCCGACGACGCTGCAGATGTTGAGGATACGGCCGACACTCCGGACGCAGAGAATGCTGAGAACACTGTAAAACAACAGTAACTTCGAACAGTTTGATGTGTTTTGGAGAAAAGATGAGTCGAATTCTGAAGGTATTTGCATTAGAATTTTCTGGTTAACTGGTGTTTACTGCATCAGCTTGAGGTCCGGAAACGACATAGCATTTAACAATTTCTCGTAATACGTTTTTCTATTCGTTAGTTTTGAAAGGTCTTGACCAATGAAACCTAAAAGACAACGGCGCGTTGGGTTCACGCTCATCGAATTGTTGGTGGTGATCGCAATCATTGCGATTCTGATCGCACTCCTGCTTCCAGCTGTACAGCAGGCACGAGAGGCTGCTCGGCGGACGCAGTGCAAGAACAATTTGAAGCAACTTGGGCTGGCACAGCACAACTACCACGACGTCTATAACATGTTTCCTGCGACGATTGGCTGGAATGGAACCCCCGATGAGCGTAAGGGGAACTTCTCAGACAAGGTGGCAATGCTGCCGTATCTAGACCGCGCGTCGGAGTACAATCTTCGCGATGAAAACCGGAGGCCGTATGAGCCGTCCGGCTGGCACGGCAACGACAACATTCTGGCATTAGGCGGAACGATTCCGGCCTTTAACTGTCCCTCAACACCCCGGGAACATGCAAACGGTGCCCACAACCGGACCACGTTTACCTATGCTGTAAACATGGGTGTTATGCGTTACAACGGTGGTGGCCGACAGGGAACACATAATGGGATCGGGTATTACACCAGCAGCGCAGGAATTACCGCGGACTCTCCTGTGAGTTTTGCATCTATAATAGACGGGGCGTCGAATACGGCCTCGTATGCAGAATTTGTTCCGTCACCGGGAAGTGCTGGAACCGGGAATACGCAGAATCCAGACCTGAAAAAGTTCCAAACGTACCAATGGGCCGCAGATGTACCGACGCACGACGGGTTGCGAGACTCCTGCCTGGCTAACGCGGCTGCCGGAGACATGGGCAACAGCAATGACACCTGGCGTCAGTCGATCAAAGGTTCAGCATGGTCGTGGGCGTTCATCGGAACAGGAGCCGCATATTCACACAACATGCTGCCCAACGAGCCATCGTGCCATCACATGTTTGGCGGCACTGACTGGGGTGGAGACACCATGATGGCTGCGGGCAGTCGTCATACTGGTGGTGCACAGATTCTACTCGCGGATGGCAGTGTTCGGTTCGTCTCCGAAAACATCGACACGTCTGTCTGGTGGGGACTCGGAAGCCGAAGTGGCAGTGAGGTGCTCGGCGAGTTTTAAGCTTTTCGCGTGTTACCGCGTTGTGATCTATTTGCAGAAGCCGAACCTCCTGAGAGGTTCGGCTTCCTCAGTAGACGGACGCTTTGCTTCTGAATTCGTCTATCAAGAGTGATCTAACGGTGCCGTGTGGTTTCTGCTGCCAAAGGCGACAGATATTTCTATGTAGTAATATCCGCGTGGGAGAATTCAGCCCGAAAATGGTATGCCAATTCCATTATCGCGCGATCTTGCTGCTCGCAATATTCGCTGTGTTCGGATGTGCGAGCAAAGAAGAATCTGCCTCAACGGGTGAACGTCGCCCCGAGACTCCTGACGCCAGTGCCGGTTCGGCCACTGGTGACGAGCTGGCGCAACTGCTGGACGTGAATGATTCAGGCAAAGCAACCTCTCAGAAGACTTCGTTGCGGTTCAAGGATGTGGCTGCATCTTCAAACGTCTCTTTCCACCGTTTCAGTGACGCTGTTCACGATCGCTACTTTCTGCCTGAGGTAATGGGCGGAGGTGTTGCCTGGTTTGATTACGACCATGACGGCCAGCTTGACCTGTACGCTACAAACGGTATTTCGCTTTGGGATCCTGTTCCGGGGAAAGTGAACCCTCTGAATCAGCTGTTCCGTAATCGTGGGCGGGGACAGTTCGCGACGGTGACGGTTCCCTCCCGGTCCGGGGACAGCTATTTCGGTCAGGGGTGCACTGTCGGAGATTTCAATGCTGACGGCTTTCCGGATCTCTATGTGACCAACTACGGGCGGAACACGCTGTTTGTCAGCAACGGAGACGGGACATTTACGGACGGCACAGATGCGTCGGGACTCGGTGACCCGTCGTGGGGGACCAGTGCCGTCTGGTTCGATGCGAACAGTGATGGACTTTTGGACCTGTACGTCGCCAATTACCTGAACCTTACCCGTGAGACTCATGAGATTTGCACCTACGGCGGGGTACGGGGTTACTGTGGACCAGGCCGTTGGGACGGTGTCGCAGACCTGCTGTGTCTGAACCAGGGTGATGGTGACTTCAAAATCACAGCAGCATGTGATGCACAGGATGCAGCACTCGCAAAGGGGCTGGCCGTGGTGGTCTGCGACTTCAACGCAGACGCTCAGCCCGATGTTTATGTGGCCAACGACATGGTCCCTAACGTGTTGCTGACACGGACCGCGGAAGCGGCATCAGACGCAGAGCCGTTGTTCCGGAATGTTGCGGAACATGCCGGGTGTGCCGTCAGTAGTGATGGACGTAATGAGGCCAGTATGGGGGTCGCGTGTTCCGATTTCGACAACGACGGAAAAGTTGATATCTTTCTAACGCACTATTTTCAGCATAAGAATACGTTGTATCGAAATCTGGACTCCCTGCTGTTCGAAGATAACAGTCGCCGTTCGCGTACTGCGGCAACAAGTTTTGACACACTCGGATTTGGGACCGTCGCTGCTGATTTTGATCATGATGGCGATGACGATCTGTTCATTGCAAACGGCCACGTGCTCGGCCCGCAACACAGCCCCAATGCGATGAATCCTCAACTTCTTGAAAACGATGGCCGTGGCGTATTTGACGATGCATCGTTTCAAATCGGTGGTTATTTCGTTCAGCCCTGTGTAGGCCGTGGTGCGGCGAAAGGGGACTTTGACAATGACGGACGGATTGACATTGTCGTCAGTCACGTTGACAGACCAATGGCAATTGTTCGCAACGAGACACAGGTTTCGAATCATTTTATCGGGCTGCAGCTTCTCCCGATCGACCGAGTTTATCCGGTGGGCGGGCAGGTGACTGTTATGGCCGGTGGGCAACGTCATATCATCCCAATCATCGGCGGAGGCAGTTATCTGTCGTCGTCTGATCCGCGAATTGTCGTTGGTCTGGGGGAGTACGAGGGGCCCGTCGATGTTTCCGTTGTATGGCCTGGCCGTGACACAGAGACGTTGCATAACATGTCCTCGGGACGATACTGGCAGATTCGCGAACGAAAGACGGAGCAACCTGCTCTGGTGCTGCCTGTACGTGACGGCTCCGAAAATTGACAGCCCATTTGTTTGACGAAATCGCATGACAGATCACGGCGCACAATCGACACAGAACGCCGCCGTAGAGTCCACGCCGTCTGAGAATTCGACACCCTCATTTCTGTCCCGGCGGCGTACATTCTTTCTGGTGATATGTGTCCTGGCTGTCGGTTGGTCAGGATATTCGTATTGGTCGATTGAGTCTGGCTTGAAACGAGGTCAGCAGGCTGCAGCAAAAGGACACTGGAGTCGGGCTCGTAATCACCTGAGTCGCTATCTGCAGTGGCATCCGGATGATTCAGCGGCGCACTTGCTGACTGCTGAAGCACTTGTCAGAGACAACACCCGGTCAGGGCAGGACTCTGTGAATCAGGCGATTGAGCACTTGATGCAGATCAAAGAGGACTCGCCGCTGGCGGCCACAGCACGACTGCAGCAGGCGCGTCTTTCGTTGCTGATTCTGCAGCGCCCAGCTGCAGCGGAACGATTGTTGAGAGAAGCCCTTGATCTGAATCCGGATTCCCTTGATGCCAACATCCTGATGTGGAAGCTGATGGACGTGACGGGGCGTCATATCGTCAGTCGACAGTATTTTTGGCGCGCATATGAAGTGTCGCCTGCGTCGGGGCGGCCACCTTTGCTTCGCGACTGGTTCCTTGCAGAGTTTTTTCCGGAAACGGCGAACACCAGTTTCCATAATGCGACAGGTGCGCGGGCAGTTGGCGAGCTTCCCGCCTCCATCAGTCTGCTGGTAAGATTGCGTGAAAGCGAACCGGAAGCTCATTTCGTACACGCAGCCCTGGCTGCTTATTACCTGGAAAGAGGACAGCCAAAGTCTTCTTTGGAGTTACTGAAGGAATCTCCCGATCTGACGAAGGCGATGAAGGATCCATTCTTCGTCTCAGTCCTGCTCGAATCGCTGGTCGATCTGGGCGAAAACGAAAAGGCGACAATCTGTTTCGAACAGTTTCCGGAACCCCATTCCGATTATCTTTACTGGCGTTCGAAAGCCATGTTCCATCATTATGTGACGGAAGATGCCACAGCGGCCGTACATGCCTATGAAGAAGCCCTCACCAAATGGCCCGCAAAGTTCGACTGGGGCTTGATGACGAAACTGTCGGAGTCTCTGAGAAAGGTCGGACGTAGCGACGACGCAGAAAGCGTACAGGAAAGAGTCAAACAGCTGACCACCAGGATTTTGACGGAAGAAAAAACCAGTCAGTTGCGTGACAAACTGCGAGGTCTAAACGATCCTGCTGTTGCCGGTGAACTGTGTGATATTTACACAGAGTTCGGGCTGATGAAGGAAGCGAATGCATGGGGCGACCATCAGCAGAAACTTTTGACGTCCAGCTCAACTTTCCTTCCTTCATCGACGTCGGCAAAGTAACCTGTGGGCGTGTGTTAACAAACTACTTTTTTCTTTCTGTTGAATTGATGGTGCCATGAATCGTTTGTTCAGTTTAGGTTGTCTGTCTTTGTTGTTTACATTTGTTGGATGTGGAGGCGTTGCGGAAGAGCCACCTCCAACGGAAGCTCCCAAAATGTCGTCCGAGGAGACACAGAATATGGAGTCGCAGATGGAGATGATGAAGAAGATGCGCAAATCCGGTGATGCAAAATCCAAGTAATGCAAAGTGGGCTGGTATCTTGAGTTGTTGCCGCAGTGGTGAACTGCTGCGTCTGTCCCGAAGCGCGGCGTTGGCAGAGCCTGGGGACAGACGCGGTGGCCTGCATCGGTGCAGAGACAGAGTAGTCTGAGGTGCGCTACGCATAGAAGAACGTTTCTTCCGCGGTTGTTCGCAGCAGCTGACGGCGTTCATCGTCAGTGACAAAGTCAATGACGTCGCGTATCAAAGCAATCGACGCCTGGTAGTTATTTTCTCCATCAAGTTGATAGGGACAATCGCTGGCCCACATCAATCGGTGTGCTCCAAACACCTCATACAGCCGCTTGATCATGGGAATCAATTCGTGATGGGGCGGCTTTTTTTTGCCCAGGGCGTAGTACGCTGAGATTTTAATTTTGACTTGCCTGTGCTTTGCGAGAGCACACAGCTGGTCTACTTCGGCTTCTCGAATCTGCCCGTCAATTCCTACTCGGCCGAAGTGATCAATGACCACGGGGGTGTCGGGGTGTCGCTGGCAGGCCGCAGCGACTTCAGGCAGGTTGACAGGATTGACCAGACAGCACATCGGCTGCCGTGTTTCAGCCGCTGTCTGCCACATTTCTGTCATGCCGTCGGTTTGCAGCCAGTCGGTGATACCCTTACGCGGCACAATACGAAATCCCGTGACGCCATGCTGCAGCAGTTGTCGCATGGCCTTGCCCGCATTGGGCCGCAGGTCGTCGACCATCCCCACGACGCGAAACACGTCGGGGTGCCGCTGGCGCGCATCGGTCAGGTACGAGGTGTCATAGCCGTGAAACAGCGTGTGCTGAATAAGTACCACTCGTCCCACACCGGAGGGTCGGGCGACCGCCATCAGCTCGTCGGAAGTAAAGCTTTTCGGCGCCAGATCCTCGACAGTCATGCCAGACTGCAGTTTGCTGCGGCTGGTGTCGGGTGTCCAGATATGCGAATGCGCGTCAATCCACGGAGCAGCCTGGAAGGCAGCTGCAGCGGTTGCGTCCTCAGCGCCCAGCACCGATGTTCCCACCGCGGCAACTCCACCAGCTAGAAGAGTTCGTCGCGAAACGGATGAGTCTGATGGCATGACGAATGGTCCCGTAAAAGGCTGGCGGTCTGACGCTTTTATTGATTCCGAATCGAATCTGCCTGCAAATCTAATCTGCCGGACACACTCTGTCGAGCCAGCAGCACTTGAGTGTTTTCCCTCACCGGTTGCGGGTAACCACTGCACAACGGTGCCCGATCAGCTCCGCGCGAAGCTTTGCGGATTGTATTGATTGCATCAGTCATATGACATGTTCCGATTCAGATGGCATGTCTATCCAGACCAATCAAGTCGATCTGCTGACCCGTTTGCTGGCTGCTTCTGAACAGCGACAGCAGGTGATCAGCAACAACATCGCCAATGTCAATACGCCTGAATACCGGAGCCTGGAACTTCAGTTTGAGGACGCCCTGGCGGCCGAAATCACAAAAAAAGGGAAGCCGATCGGAAGTGCTGCAGCGCCCTCCGTCACACAAACACGGGGGCTGGCCGCACGGGCCGACGGCAACAACGTGGATATCGACAGGGAACTCGGACTGTTGAACAAGAATGCCATGCTGCAGCAGTTGTATCTGCAGCTGATTGGTACGGATATGAATCAAATGAGACGGGCCATGGAAGGCGGACCGTAAGCGGCGGTTGGCCAGAAGTGAAAGGCTGAACAGGGGGGAGCAAAATGTCGTTGGAAAGAATCCTTTCCGGCATGCAGATCAGTGCATCCGGTCTGGCGGGGGAACGACTCCGCATGGAGGTCGTGGCGCATAACATCGCCAACGCACATTCAACCAGTACACCGGGCGGCGGACCGTATCGACGTCAACGCGTGAGTTTCCAGTCAGCCATGGACCGGTTTGCGCTGGGCGCGGGGCATCTTAAAAGTCCTGAACTTGGCGGTGTTCAGATTGTCGGCATCACGACGGACGACTCTCCGTTGCCGCAGGTCCACGACCCAGGGCATCCGGATGCAAATGCGGACGGCTATGTCGTGATGCCAAACGTGACTTTACCGCATGAGATGGTCGATCTGGTGACCGCCACTCGGGCGTATGAAGCGAATCTGAAGTCGATGGAATCTTTTCGACAGATGGCCGAACAGGCACTGTCACTGTTGCGCGGGTTGGGATAGTCAGTAAGCCCGAATGCTGCTGCACCAGGAAAGTGCGGCATGTGACTTAAGGGCCACAGTGGAAACTTGAGACAGCGAATCGTGCGACAGTCGAAATCATGGCATTGCCAATTTCAGCAATCAATTCAATCGGAATCAACTCGTCGGCTGCTCAGTCAGCAGGCGTGGGCAAAGGTGGTCACGAACTGCCGTTCGCGGACCTGGTTAAGGATCTGATTCAGGACACCAACAATCAGCAGGGACGGGTCGACGAAAGCGTCAAACAGCTGATTACGGGAGAAACCGACAGCATTCACGAC
This sequence comes from Fuerstiella sp., assembly GCA_014238335.1. Classification (GTDB taxonomy): domain Bacteria; phylum Planctomycetota; class Planctomycetia; order Planctomycetales; family Planctomycetaceae; genus Fuerstiella. Next base: position 10,767 of record JABABI010000130.1, on the reverse strand, counting down.
GTGGTGCTGACGGCTTCGCAGGCGGACTTGGCGTTTCGACTGGTGATGGAGATTCGAGACCGTCTGATCGCGTCGTATCAGGAAGTCATGCGAATGCAGATGTAGGGTAAAAAAATGATGGCTTTGTTCGAAACATTCAAACAACAGATTCAGACTCTGTGGAGCAGCTGGACCAATGCGCAGCGGCTGGGCATCAGTGCGGCTGCTGTCGCATGTGTCGCGGGAGTGATCGGTACGTTCGTCTGGGCTACTCGAGCCGACTATGTCGTGCTGCTGAATGAGCTTTCTCCTCAACGTGCGGCTGAGATTGTGGGCGTTCTGGAGACCGAACAGATCGATACGGAACTCAATTTTTCCGGTTCGGCCATCTCTGTTCCTCGTAGTGACGTCGGTCGCGCACGACTGGCCTTGAAAGATGTCTGGGAGCCGGACACTGAATCAAATGGCAGCATGGCCGGAGCTTTTCCCGGTTCGCCAGGTGAAGAGGAGGAGCGACGTCGTCGACAGCTGGAATTACGAATCGCGAAATCCATTTCTCAAATACACGGTGTTCACTCGGCAACTGTCCACATTGGCAAGCCCAATGCTTCACCTTTCGTTGACGAACAGAGGCCGACGACAGCCAGCATCATTATCGTTCCTGCGAAATCGGGCATCACCGGTGCGACTGCGGAAGGCATCATTTCGATGGTTTCGAGTGCGGTGGAAGGTCTGGCTCCCGATAGTATTTCGCTAATGGACACGACCGGGCGACAATTCAACGTGTCCAACGGTGTGAGTTCGACGATGGACGGTCACCTTGAATACAAGCGAAACGTTGAATCGAATCTGGCCTTCAAAGCGCGTTCGATGCTGGCCCTGCTCCTGGGAGAAGGAAAGTCCGTTGTTGAGGTGACCGCCGACATCGATTTTCGGGAATCCACCATAACTCAGCAGACTTACGATCCGGACGGCAACGTCAAGAGAACAGAGAACATTGAAACCGTGACTCAAACGGGCGGCGTTATGCCCGCTGGCGCTGTTGGACTTGATGCCAATGCCGGCCAGTTGGGACAGGCCGGCGCTGGCGCCGCGGCCCCCGACGCTACCTTCTCGAAGGAAATACTTTCTACCGATTATGACAATGGCAGCACGGAAGAAGTGACTCGTGACAGTCCGGGAAAGATCATCCGACTGACCGTTGCGGCCATCGTTGATCTGACACCACCAGCACCAGCACCTGTGCAGGGTGGTGGTGCTGGCGTACCGGCTCCGGTGGTAGCGAACGTGGCCGTTGCGGAGATTGAAAACATTATCAAACAGGCCATCGGTTACGACGCTGTCCGTGGTGATGAAATCCAGGTCGTGGACGCCATTCTGGGAGGCGGCCTGCCTGTCGAAGTGGCCCCCGGCATTATGACTACTTATCAGCAGTACGAGCCTTTGATTCAGACCGTGGTGCCGTCGCTGGTTGCCGGCATTGCCTTTCTGATGGGCTTCTTATTGCTGAAGAAAATGAAGCCCGTCATGGTCAACGACTCGTCCGGCGAACAGACCCTGACTGTGGAGGAAATGCAGCGGCTTGCCGCGCTGTCCGACCAGGCGAAATCCAATCCTGAGGTCGCGGCGAAAATCCTGGCCGGGTGGCTTGGTGCGGAGGACGACCAGGACGAGGATTCTGATCGGGTGTTGCCCGCTTCCCGGGCGGCGTGATGAAATATCAGCTCCGAAAAAAGTCAACGGAACGTTCACAGTTCAAACCTACCACCTGACAAATTGTCGTGACTGACCGAAAACAACAATCTGTGGCACTACTTAAGCTGCTCGGCGAAGAGACCGCCGAAGCAGTGCTGTCACATATGCCTTCAGAGTATGCCGCCGAGATTCGGTCGCAGATTCAGACCGATCCGTCGCCTGGCATAAGAGCCAAACAGAAACGCGACTTGCTGAAAGACTTTGAGTGGTTCTTCGATTTCGCTTTGAAGTCATCGCCGCGGAATTTGAGCGTCTTCGACGATGAAGCGGGGGACCAGCAGGCCAATGAAGTGAAGATCCGGCTGACCGGCAACCCGATGAAGGATATTCAGCTGCTCAGCATCCACCAATTGTCCGGAGCGCTGGAGACGGAGCAGCCGCGAACGATCGCGATCCTGCTGAACAATGTGCCTCCCGAGCTGGCTGCAAATGTGCTGAGTCTGTTGCCGGACGAACTGCGAGAAAACGTAGCCCGTCAACTGTCAAAAGAACAGAATGCACCGCCGTTGCTGATGGAACGAATTGCTCGAGCCACTGTTCAGCGAGGGGCTACGCTGCCGGCCGGACCAAAAGACCGCCGTGACCATGCCGATCGACTGGGCGAAGTCCTGCGTGCCGTGCCAAAGTCCTATCGAAAATCCATGATGGAAGCGATCAAACAGGAAGACCCGGATCTCAGCAAAGCGTTGATGAGGCGTCTGTACCGTTTCGACGACATCGTTGACCTGGATCCGAAGACCGTTCAGCAGATTCTGGCAGAAATTGATGGCACGACACTGACCACGGCAATGTTCGAGGCGGATGAAAAAATTGTTGAGACGATCATGGAGAATCTCTCTCGGCGAGCTCGCTTGACAATCGAGGAGGAATTGCAGTTCATGACACGTGTACCGGAATCGAAGGTCACTGCAGCTCGCGAGACTGTGTCAGAACTGATTGCGAAAATCGACGAGGAAGGCGAATAGGGGCCGGTCATGCAGCAGCCTTATCGTATTTCCCTGTCGCAATCGCCGGTCTCTGTCCGAATGGTGACAGTCACCTCTGAATCGCTGTCCGGACGGCATGTAACGGAACCGGCGCCCGCGACGCCTTCGAATGAGGAACTAATCGCAGAGCAGCTGAACTATCTGCAGCAACTGTTGAACGATATTGGCACAGCCATTGAGGAACTGCAGCAGCAACATCGGGAATCTCTTGCGGAGATGCAGCAGACGACGGTTGAACTGTCAGTTGCAGCAGCGTCCTGGATTGTTGGAGCAGCCATTGATGCAGACGTCTTTGCCGTGGACGACCTTGTGGCGTCTATGGTGCGACATCTTCACAAAGAACAGCCCGTGCGGATTTTTCTGAATCCGGAAGATGCGTCATTACTGAATCACCTGATTGAAAACTCAGATGCAAGCCAACTCGTGGCCGCTGACGTCGAGGTCGCGTCTGACGGCGAATTGACACGAGGAAACTGCCGAGTCGAATCGGCTCGCACCACACTGGTCACCGACCTTGATGACCGGCTGGCGGACATTCGCCGGATCTGGATGGAGAACCTAGATGAAACTCAGACTGAACGTCGAGCAGATGACCCGGCTGGCCGGGGATTCCGCCGCTTTCCGGACCGTCGGCACACTGCGTAGCGCTCGAGGACTGCTGCGAGCGTCGCTGCCGGCTGCCGTGGGCGAGGCGTGCCGTCTGCGATTGCCCGGCGGTGAGACACTGACTGCGGAAGTCGTTGGATTTGATGACCATGAATCTCAACTGATGTGCTTCGACAGCTCTGTCGGCCTGCGTCCAGGCCTTGAAGTGACCGCGCTTGGACAGAAACGTCGTGTGCCTGTCGGTGCACAGTTGCTGGGACGAGTGCTGGATGGCCTGGCGCGGCCTGTCGACGGACTGGGACCGATTCGGTGCGCGCAATCACGGCCGGAGGAAGCGACAGTCCCTGCCGCGATGAACCGCATTCGTATTCAGGAGCCGCTCACCACTGGTCAACGTGTTATCGACGGACTGATCAGTATTGGCCGAGGCCAGCGCGTAGGATTATTTGCAGGCAGTGGTGTCGGAAAAAGTACGCTGCTGGGCGAAATTGCGAAGGGAGCCAACGCAGACGTCAATGTGATTGTTCTGGTTGGTGAACGAGGTCGCGAAGTGCGGCCTTTCATTGAAGATTGTCTGGGCGATGAGGGACGCAGGCAGTCGGTTGTGGTCGTCGCGACCTCTGATCAGACGCCACTCATGCGAATCAAGTCCGTGCTGACCGCAGTCACCATTGCAGAAAGCTTTCGTGATGAGGGTAAGGACGTGCTGTTTTTTCTGGACAGTGTCACTCGCCTGGCAATGGCGCAGCGAGAGCTCGGGCTGCTGCTCGACGAGCCGGCCGGCAGCAGAGGATATCCGCCCTCCGTGCAGTCTCTGATGGCCGGTGTTCTGGAACGTTTAGGGGCCGGCGCAAAGGGCACGATCACCGGGCTGATCACTGTTCTGGTCGAAGGTGACGACATGGACGAACCGATTGCCGATGCAGCTCGATCAATTTTGGATGGCCACATCGTGCTGTCCCGCAAACTGGCCACGGCGGGACATTTCCCTTCTGTTGATGCTCTCGAAAGTATCAGTCGTCTGTTCCGTGACATTACTGCGCCAAGCCATCAGGTTGCTGCCACGAAAGTCCGAAACATTATGGCGACCTATCGCGAGATGGAGGATCTCATTCAGATCGGCGCCTATCGACTCGGGACATCACCGAAGGTGGACCGAGCCATTCAACTGACACCCGCGATCGAAACATTTCTGCAGCAGGACGTTGACGAACAGTCTTCGTGGGAGCAGACACTCGACCAAATTCAGAGCCTGGCCAATGCATGGCCGTTTTGAACAATGAAACGTTTTCAATCACGAATAGAATCACTTCGAAGACTGCGGCAGCAGGCGGAACAGCTTGCCAGGCTGGAGGCCGCCGTGCGCCAGAGCGAACAGGCGAAAGCAGACCGGCAGGTGGCATCTCTGCGTCAGCAACTGGCGTCTTTGCAGGACCGCAGCGTCCAGGAAATGAGTAGCAATACTTCAGCCTCAATGCTGCGGTCGCTGGCGAATGCAGCACTGCTGGCAGAATCCGAACTGAATCATGCGCAGAAAATGCAACAGCAGGCCGCGGTAACCGTGAGTCAGGCAATGGCTGTCGTTGCCCATGCAAAAACGCAGCTGAATATTGTGGATGATTTTCGTGAGCGGGAATTAGGAACGTATCGAAAAGAACAGAGAAGTCAGGAAGAGAACACGCGACAGGATACAAACAGTCGGCGACGACAAAGGTCAACACGGCAGGACCACAGTCCTGGGTCGATGCGACAGCCATCCACAGACGCGGAATCGGTTGCGCAAATTCACGACCAAAACAATTCCGGAATAGAAAAAGGGACTCATAGGAAGGTGAGGCGATGAAAAAACTGCTGATGTTAGGACTGTATGGACTGCTGATTCTTGGTGGTTCCGCAGGCGCGTCGTGGTTCCTGCTTTCGAAGCAGAAGACAGAAATGAAGGAGGCCAACGAACCCACGGATTTACTGACACAACCTCCGGATCAGCTGGCATCTCCGGTGAATGTGACCCGCCCACTACCAAAAGAGGCGGAAGACACTCTGCCTGTGGCTGTGCGACCTGGTGAAATGAGCGTTGAGGAAATTGTCCGCTATGGCCTGGGTCTGAAGGATCGGGAAGCACTTATTCGCACGCGGGAGGAATCGCTGCTGCGCACGGAGGCTCAGCATCGACTGTTGCTGGCCGACATCGATGGCGAGAAAATGGAAATCGGAGGTCTAATGGCTCAGGCTCGTGACCAGCGCATCGCATCCGAAAAACTGTTGGCTCAGGCGCAGCAGGAGCGAATCAAGAGCGATGATTCGCTTAAACAGCTGGAAGACAAGAAACAGAAACTGGAGCTTGAGCGAGAGAAGGCCGCCCAAAACCCAGTGCCGGGCGCAGACGAAAAGGAAGTCAACCTCGAAGCAAATATCAAGGAAGTGTCTGGGGTGATAGCGGCGGTGAGTCCTGAAGTTGCAGCAAAGATTTTGCGAGAGTACGCCAACAACGGCCAAATTGACATGGTCGTGGAAATCGTGGCGGGGCTGGAAGAACGCAATTCCGCGAAGATTCTTGAAGCCATGGATGACGAAAAACTGGCGAGTGAAATTGTCGCAAAATACCTGGAACGAAAGAGCACCGTCAAGGGCGCAAAGAAGAAACGGTGATGAGTCATGGAAGTACTTGAAGTCGTGGAAATTGGTCGGGACCTGCTAGTCACTGCGATGTGGCTGGCCGGTCCGCCGGTGTTTATCAGTCTGCTGGTGGGGCTGGCTGTCAGCATCTTTCAGACCGTCACCAGTGTTCAGGAACAAACGCTGTCGTTTGCTCCGCGCATTGTGGCGGTGGGTGTGGTTCTGATTGTGGCTCTGCCATGGATGCTGACATTGGCGTCGTCGTTCACCATGCGAATGGTGGAACGAATGGTTATGGTGACTCAGTAGCAAAGGATATGTGGACGTTGCTTGAAGCTCTTGTCATTTCCTGCACGCTGGTGCTCTTTCGTAATGCGGCGTTTGTGGCGTTTCTGCCACCCGTTGCCGGGAGAACCATCCCGAAGACAGTGAAGGTCGGCCTGGCGGTCGCGCTGACACTTGTGTTCGCGCCGCGCTTCGCGGGTGTGACGGCCATGCAACTGCAACTCAGTTCCACAGACGCAGGTGTCTGGCTGCAGATTGGCTGGCTCGCGGCCCGTGAAACTGCCGTAGGCGCTTCGCTGGCGTGGCTGTTTGGGCTGTGTCTGGTTCCGGGAAGAATTGCCGGTGCCTACATCGCTCAGGAAATGGGTTTGACCATGGCCCAGCTGACTTCAGCCACCGATGATCAGCAGTCCAACGTGGTGTCTCAGGGATTTGAAGCTCTGGGCGTGCTGTTGTTTTTCGGGCTCAATCTTCACCACGCCATGTTTTTCATGCTTGGCAGTTCGTTTTCTACCCGCCCAATCCTCGGACGCTGGTCACTGCCCACCTGGGACACAGTGATGTATTCAATATCAAAAGTGGAACACCAGGGTTTTCTGATTATCGCTCCGATCGGAATTCTGATGTTCGTATTGTCGATCACCCTCCTGATCACCATGAGAACAGCTCCCCAGTTCAATTTCATGACGTATGGGATGACGCTTCGTCTGATTGCCGGACTTGGCGGACTGATTCTGTTTTTTCCTGATGTGTTCACTGCGATGCAGCAGTTTCTGAACCAGATCACGTCGGAAAGCTGGGTTCATGGCTGAACAGGAAAATGAAGGTACGGAAGCACCAACACTGCGCCGCCGTGAAGAGGCGCGCAAAGACGGGCAGGTTGTTGCCAGTCCGGATATCTCGGCATCGGCCTCAGTCCTGGCGGGTTGTCTGTTCATGTTGTGGTCGGGCGCAGCACTGGGGCAACGATTCCTCAGCAGCTTCAAGGTCTGGTTGATGGACGTGCCGGTGCCGGAATGGACGAATCTGCACACTCAGCTGGGAGTTCGCTGGCTGGCACTGCAAATCGCGGGCGCCTGTGGAGGCCTGGTGCTGATCCTGTTCGGTGTGAGTCTGTTCGTGGGCTTTTCGCAGGCCGGCTTCATGATCTCATGGAAACCCATGGAGCTTGATCTGGAAAAAATATCCCCCATGAAAGGGTGGAAGAGGCTGTTTTCCATGGAGTCCGCTATTAAAGGTGTGCTGGGCATCAGCAAGGTTGTGTTGTTGTTGATCGTTAGCTGCAGCATCCTGTGGTTTCGTCGAACAGAACTTTCGGCGGCCAATTTTTCGTCGGTGAACGGCCTGTTTGGTTTTGGCTGGAACATTGGGCTGACCATCTGTCTGACGCTGGCTTTCCTGTCCTTTTCACTGGCCGCCATTGACTACATCTCCAGGTGGATGCAGCACGAAAAGAAACTGAAGATGAGTCATCAGGAAATCAAACAGGAACAGAAGGACGAGCTGGGGGATCCTACAGTTCGAGCGGCCGTGCGGCGCAAACAGCGTGAGGCTCTCAAGAATCAGTCAGTGGCAGCAGTGCCGGACGCGACCGTGATTCTGACAAATCCGACTCATTACGCCGTCGCGCTACAGTATGTTCCCGGAAAGATGACGGCTCCCAAACTGGTCGGCAAGGGAGCGGGATCGTTCGCGGCGAACATCGTAAAAATCGCCCGAGTGAATCGGATTCCAGTGATTCAAAGACCGCCGCTCACGCGAGCGATTTTTCGCAGTGTGAATGTGGGACAGGAAATACCGACAGAGTTCTTTCGCGCCGTGGCGGAGATTCTGGGACAGATCTACCGGGCAAAAGGGCAGCGAATTCGTTCGTGAAAAGGACGATCGCAGGGAGGCGATTCGATGGATATTTCGACAGTCATAGGACTGATACTGGCGGTCAGCCTGGTACTTGGTTCAATCATTATTGGTGGAGGACTTGGTCCGTTCATCGACCTGCCGTCGTTGATGATCACTGTCGGCGGTTCGATCGCCGCGGTCCTCATAAATTTTCAGCTGAAGGTAGCGCTGGGCACTTTCAGCGTGATTAAGAAGTGCTTCCTGGTGAAGATCGCAGCGCCTGAGGAAGTCATCGCTCAGTTCCGTGATTTTGCCACGACCGCTCGACGAGACGGGCTGCTGGCGCTCGAAGACGCGGTCGACAATGTCGATGACGAATTTCTCAAACGCGGCATGGAACAGCTTGTCGGCGGGTCATCAAAGGACGATTTAACGGCTGCGCTCGAGACCGAACTGGCTGCCATCGATTTACGTCATGCCAACGGCAAGAAGATTCTCGACGCAATGGCGGCTGCAGCTCCCGCATTCGGCATGATCGGTACGCTGATCGGACTGGTGCAGATGCTCAAGACCCTTGACGACCCCAGCAAAATCGGGGGCGGTATGGCGATTGCTCTGCTGACTACGCTGTACGGGGCGATTATCGCCAATATGTTCTGCATTCCTCTGGCCGGCAAGCTGGAGGTGCGTGCGCAGGAAGAAACGATGATTCGCGAATTGATGATCGCCGGGCTGCTTTCTCTGGTGGAAGGGATGCCACCGCGGGCCGTGGAAGAACGTTTACTTTCCCAGCTGTCACCAAAAGTCCGCGAAGCCGCACAGAAAGAAGCCGCGTAAATGTCGGAGGAACGATTCAGTGGTTAAGAAATGCACATGCCCTGAACCATTAGGCGAAATTCCTGCGTGGTTTTTGACGTACAGCGACGTGATCACTTTGATGATGACGTTCTTTATTCTGTTACTGACGTTTGCAACCAATGAACCTGAGTTCTTTTCGAAGATGCAGCTGGTGACATTCGGCGGGGGAGGCTCAACCGGTATTGCGGGCGAATCCGAAGACATGCTGGACAGTGATAGCCTCATCCTGCGAGAACGGCCTGACAGTGCGGCGATCAGTATACGTGGCTCTGAAACGCCACCAGTGCACAGTGACCCGGCCCATGAATCGTTATCACGCGGGCTGAGATCTCTGGATAACCCCGATCTGCTGGCCGATGCTCACCGAGTGAAAATCGAAGCGAACATTTCAATGATGCAGGACGAAAACGGAGAAATCACGGAGCAGGCTGTGACGCAGCTGAGAATGCTTGCACAGCAACTGAAAGCTCAACCGCTCACGCTGCAGATTCTGGTGTCTGACACGGATCAGGCCGACTTCTGTGTGCAGATGGCGGCAATCCTCACCGATGCTAACGGTCTGGGTGTGGTCCCGGGACAGGTGCCGGGACGAGTGGCAGTCGGCATTGCAGCCCCGTCGCAGGTTCGACGTGGTCGGATTCAATACTTGTTGAGTCGTAGTCAATCCTCGAGGTAGCGTAGTAACGATCGTATTGTTCGTTCCACGAGACACGCATTGGAGCCCGTCATGGCAAAGTGCAAGAATTGCCCATCCGGTCCGAACAACTCGTACCTGATCTCCTACGGAGACACGATGACCGCCCTGCTGGCGTTCTTTATCATTCTGGTCACCCTCGCAGAAGAACAAACAGGGGCAAACCTGCACGCCGGGACGGGATCTTTTATGGAAACTCTCGACAAGTTTGGGCTGGCCGGAAAGGTAAACAGTGATCTGTCGGCTCAGGCGTTTCAGCTGCAGGAGAGGAGCCCGAAGTATATCGTCCCGGATCCGGAGGATCGTCCGCCAGAACTGGGGGCCGAAGGTCCCGACGACGATGCGGACAACGTTCGCATCGTTGACCGCACCAAGGACGAATACCAGCGTTTTCTGCAACAACTGCGTCAGGTCAATAACCTGACACAGGATCGGGACGTGAAAGGAGAAGTGACCTTCGATGTCCTGGCCCAGTTTCCACCTCAGTCTGCCCGCACATTGATCAATGATGAGTTGAAAGCCGCTCTGACAGGCGTGGGGCCGATGCTGCGGCGCGACGATTATGCGATTGAAATTACGGTCTGGACCACGACCCCGTCGCAAAGTGCCTGGCGCCGAGCTCTGGCTCAGTCCCGGCGAATCCACAGAGAGGCAATCACGTTACTGAGAGTTCCCCCCAATCAGGAAATGCACATTACCGCTGTAGCCCAGCCGTGGATCTCACAGACGGTTAAACGACCGACCGTTTCTGTTACGTTGCGCCGACTAAGTCCCTGAGCGGGCCCCGCCAGACAGCCCGATTTGTGCTGCCGACGTCTGGAGATTCATCTTCCGTGGGAACTCGCCGTTTCGCCGTGTACTGCCGTCAGAATTCGCCGATGGTATTTCCATCCGCAATATTCAGAAGATTTTGGAAGACGAAGTTTCCATTTGTACCGGCCTGATCCCGTTCGATGTTTTCGCTGACGAATCTGCACGAACCGTCTCCCATCAAAAACTGGGCGCCGCCGACGTGTCGACTTGAAAACGCTCGACTGCATCGGTCAATGACGGGTTGAGACGATGTGTCGTCCGACGTTTCGTTAATTCCAAAAAGGCCTTTTGCGAGTGTCATGCTGGGCATGTTTCCGTTTGTCGCCGCAGCACTCA
>JABABI010000012.1:96008-105762 GCA_014238335.1 Fuerstiella sp. | reverse complement strand
AGGGATGTTGCCCATCTGGCTCAGGTACATGCGAATCGGGTCGCGCGACGACAGTGCGGATGTTTCCGGCCCCAGCAGTGCGCGAGCGGCTTTTTCCGCCTGCTCTTCCCGAACTTCTTCTTCAATCGGTTCCGGCTCCAGCGGGATCTCCGGATCCTCAATGAAGTCAAACCCATTCTGATCAATGGCCTTGATCAGGTTGTCTACCATGGCCGGGTCGCCACCTTCGTCCGGCAACCACGCGTGAGCCTGTTGTACTGTGACGAAGCCACGTTCCCTGGCTTTCTCAATGATCGCTCTCAGTCCTGAATCGAGACGATGCACGCGAATCCCCTTCTTTCTTGTTTCTTCTGTGCCCGACCGGAATAAATCAGTTGAACAGAGAAGCGGAGCTTTGCTCCGTATATATAAACACGAGTGTCCGTGCCTCCATGTGAGACACACGCATTTTACGTCTGCGCCGCCACGAGTGGCCTGGACGCGACCTCCAGAACCAAACCACCTGTTTGTCAAAAACCGGCGATGAAGTTCATGAGAAACCACTGCCGCAAACGTTAAAAATTGATCGGTGAATGCATCCTGCGATGCAGCTGCAAACCTATAGTCTCTCAGCATACCGGCGAATCAGAAAAATCAATCGTCAGGCCCCGGAAATTCGCGATTCCACGGAATGCTCCCATTACCGGAATCAGCCAGAATGCGATTGAAGACGGTCGCAGCAGCATGCGCGCCGTCGTTTGATTCGCAAAGTGCGCAAGCGTTGCTTGATTATTCTTACGTGTGTCTGATCTTTGGCGCCGGAACCGACACTCGGCACCGTCTCGCCATAAGACCATTGGTGGCGTTAAGATTACTCCTTTAAGCTTCCGCGCGAGGCTCAGACCTGAGGCGACCGTGGGCAAACCATCGACCTGCCTGACTTTGGCCCGAACACACTAGTCATGATTATTCGCTTGCGATGCCCCAGTCGTCAACTTGACTGGTCACAGCTTTTGAACGATTCCCGGAAAACAATTTTGGAGACTGAACGTGGGTTGACGCGGGATGCTGGTGAATTTGAACCAATCCCAGCCGCCTGTGTCACGCGCAGGACAACTCAGGTGCCGCATACCGGCAGTCTGTCACGCTGTGCAGCGGACTCGTCCGCTGGGCATTTGACAAACAGAATGCCTGACAATTGTATCTGCGTCAAGGTGATGCCATTATGGACGGTCTGTGTGGCAAAAACTATTCGACAATTGTGAATGGCGGACATTCTCAGCCCTCCAGTGATACGAAGTACGTAGATACCCTTACCGCATGGTGGACAACGGTTCTTCACATGGCGCGCCAGAAAAAAAAACCGAAAAATGCGGTGGATCCGAATTCACGAGTTGTTTGTCGAAACCGAAAGGCTCGACACGAATACGACGTGCTGGACGAGATCGACTGCGGAATTCAGCTGTACGGCAGCGAAGTCAAGAGTATTCGGGACACGAAAGTTTCCATTGAGGAGGCCCACGCGCGCGTTGACGGCGACGAAGTGTGGCTGATCAACGCAGATGTGGCAGAATATCCGCAGGCAACAGTCTTCAATCATGAACGTCGGCGAAAACGAAAGCTGCTGCTGCATCGTCGCGAAATTCGAAAGTTTGCGGAAAGCGGCGAGCAACAGGGACTGACGCTGATACCGCTTTCTGTGTTTATAACACGCGGATTTATCAAAGTGAAACTGGGGCTGTGCAAAGGCCGCAAGCTGCACGACAAACGCGACCATCTCAAGAAGCAGGATCACAAACGCGAGATGGAAGCAGCTTTGAAGCACCGTTGATGCTGGCATTGGCACACTGGTTGCATAACCCGCCGTGTGGAAACGTGGAAACAGTGTTGCTGAGAATTCAGAAGACCACAGGAACGGACAGCACCGGATCATGGTAGCGAAGTGGAAGGACGCCGGACCACTTGTTTCGCAGTATTTTTGCTGTGAAAAATTCTCCAGGGACTGAAACTCCGGGTGACTGAGCCGGCTGGTCGTCGTTGCAGCAATTACAACAGATACATGGTAACACTTACAAAATCCGGATTTATCGAGGACGGATTGACAAAAGGATTTGTCGTCCACCGGAATTCAAAAGGAACTTGATTGGGATCGGGCACGATCAGCGGAACGGTCCGCCGGGTGCCAAACATATCGAATGCTGACTCCTTTTAGAGTCCGCATTCCAGAATTCACTGGCAGGGAAGCCATTATGAAACTGATTGCACTGCTGATGATGGCGGCCGACCCAACTGGTCAGCCGCCACAGGACATTGTTCTGCTGGACTTTACCGCCGGCTACTGTCAGCCCTGCCAGCAAATGGTCCCCGTGCTGCAACGAATGGAAAAGAACAAATTTCCCATTCGTAAAATCGACATCACCGAACGACCGGACCTTGCTCGCCAGTATAAGGTTGATCGCATTCCTGCATTCATACTGCTGGTCGAAGGCGAGGAACAGCGACGTTTTCTTGGAATTACTGCGGAAGGAGAACTTCGACAGGCGATGCAGGACGCCTCCCGCAAGCTCAGCGCTTCCCGGGAGCGACAGAATGCCCCTGCCGCACCACGCACTGACGAACCGCAACTCGTCAACGATCACGAATCGAAAACTGCAGCGACGTCCGACGCGCCGCGATCCGGCTTCGGAGGATTCGTTGATCGCGTCCGTCACGGTTTTGGCGGTGGCAGTCCGGCTGCAAAAGACAGTCTGAAGCACCCGAACTTTCGAGCTCAAAGTCCGGACAACGAATCCATAAACGTCGCTGCAGACGTTGCATTGCCCATGAGCTCCAGCGTGCGTGTACGTACGATTGATGGAAACATGCACGACTTCGGGACAGGAACTGTCATTCACAGCAGTCGTGGACAGTCAACAATCCTGACGTGCGCTCACCTGTTCAAGGAAGTCGGAGCGAATTCAGCAATTATTGTGGACGTCTTTGAGAACGGCAAAGTCCTGAAATATCCGGCAACAATACTTGGCGGTGACCACGATTCAGATATTGCTCTCCTTCAGATTCAAAACGTATCAGTACTGACAGTCGCACCACTGGCAGAAACAACGTCAGCGAAGAATTCGGATGCAGTGTTCAGTATCGGATGCAGTAATGGTGATCTGCCAACTCGACTGAACATGTCGGTCGTCGATATCAACCGCTATGAAGGCCCTGAAAACATTCTGTGTACGATCGACCCGACACAGGGACGATCCGGAGGCGGACTGTTTAATGCCGAGGGCCAAGTGATTGGTGTTTGCAGCGCCGCCGACCGGCAGGCTAAGCAGGGACTGTACACCGGGATAGGCGCTATCCGAAAAGTGATAACGCAACTGAGCCTGGATCCCTTGTTCAGAAAGATGCCGGCAAGCTTCAACGACACGCGTCCGAAACCTGCCGTACCTCCGGTACCGGACAACCCGATGGGGGAATCGGCGGATAACCCGTTTGACACGTTCTTTGCTGAAGACGCTTCTCCGGTCGGCCCATCGCCGAGCACCCCAACGGAACCGGCCGTCGCGCAGCGCATGCCGGAGGAGTTGCCGGATCCGTTCGCACCGTCACCCGCAAGAATCGCATCGACGCATTCCACCGGCGGTGCACCGACCGAAATCACAGTGATCATTGATTCACCGGATCCGACAAAAGGAAAACAGGTTGTCGTTATTCCAAAACCGAGCCCATGGTTGCTGGAACTGTTAACCGGTGAGTCTCCCGCTGCCGGAATCGGCCTGGCAACCGCGCGCAGCCCGAACCTGTCAACAACAAGTTCACGCCGGGTTGCTCACAAACCGGGACATGGCCGAATGCTGCCGCCAGCGCAATAAAATCACCGTCAGGACCCTCCGAACTCCAAAGCAGATCAACAATCTGGTGTCCAGACGCAACGTAGGCTCGTCACAGCAACAGCAGGCTGTCGATTCCGAAGGGGTAACGACTGCAAAGGAACCACTCGCCCGGAGGGAAGCGTGACGCCGACCAGCATTCTTCCCAGGCCTCAAACCGGTGCCGAACCAATGTCTCCGCCTGGTTCCGGTGAGCTCAGCAGCACTGACGACTCATTCATCAACGACGCCCCGTTCAACGCGCCACGTGTACTGGGGCTGATCGTGCTCTCGCTGCTTCCGTTCTGGGCCGTGCCAATCGCGCACGTCGCGTCGAACCCGCAGACGGCGACAGGCTTCTTTCACTACGAACTGCCGTACTACGTGGCAAATGGTCGCGCTGCCTTCGAACGAGGAAACGGCATTTTCTATCCGAATCCCTACGACCCTGCCTCAGAGTCACCGGTGATTTACGCTCACTGGCTGCCGTGGCTGCTGGGCCTCGCAACGGCACACTGCGGATTCGACCCCGGCGACGTGATTCTATCGCTGACGTTCTGTGCATCCATAGCGTTTGCATGGGCCACGTGGTCACTTGTACAGCATCGCACGTACAGCGACGGCCGATTCAATTCAGGAGCATCCCGCCACCGTGCTGTACGGGGAAGCCCCGGCGGCAATCTGACATTTTTGCTGGCGATGTGGGGCGGTGGGCTGCTTTGCATGGCTGGCACAATCGTCGCGGGTCTTCAGTCAACACCATGGCTCGAATCGGTGCTGCAATTCGATCCTGGCCGGGGAATGTGGTTTCTCAACTGGGGTCGAAATGCACTTTTCCCCACCGAAGCTGTGTATCACACACTGGTGGCCTGCTGCTGGCTGGCAGAAATTAAAGCAAAAAAACGCGTGGCCAATGGTTGCCTGCTGCTGCTGGCAACCACTCACCCGTGGTCCGGCCTGGAACTGCTGCTGACGATCAATCTGTGGCGAGGCATCCAGTTTCTCAGACTTCGGTCTCCAGACTCGCGAAACCAAGTGTCTATTTCCGCCGCACTGCTGTTGACGTTCCTGCTGTACTACAAAGTCTGGTTATCCATGTTTGCTCAGCATGCCGAACTTCAGCAGGTCTGGGAGCTCGACTGGAGCCTTTCCTGGACGTCCGCACTGCTGGCCTACATTCCCGTATCCATTCCCTGTGCGGTCCTGATCATTCGCAAACTGGCGAAGTCGTCGCCCAATTGTGACTCCCCTGACAGTGCCGGGGCGGTCATTCCGAAACCCGGCAAAGAGATCGTTTCATTCTCTGAAGGAGCATTCAGTCGCACAGAACAACTGCTGCTATGCGCACTCATAGTTGCGACCGGACTGGCGTTTCACGACCGAATCATTCAGCCCGTGCAGCCACTGCATTTCACTCGAGGCTACGTGTGGATGCCGATGTTTCTGATCGGTCTGCCGGTAATCATGGATTGGTGGAATCACGTCCACCGCCGAGTCCCGCAATACGCCGTCGTTCTGTCAGCGCTGCTGGTTGTTGCCGACAACTTCGTTTTCTCTGCTGTACACACAAACCGACAGCTGACTCAGGTTGATGGTTTCCACCTGGATACCGATGAACGAACCCTGTTGACGTCACTGCACGGGCAATGCGGTCCCGTTCTGCTGGATTCCTCGGAACTTAATTATCTACTGCCCAGCTATGCCGATGCTCGTCCGTGGCTGGGCCATCATTTTAACACGCCGCTGTTCCCTGAACGGCAGGTGGCTTATGATCGTTGTTTCCAGACTGGTGGCCTCGATCCGCTGAATATTCCTGACGATGTCCGTGTCCTGGTCGTCCGCCGATCGCGAGACGCAAAGAAACTTGTTGCGTCTCCTGTGTGGCATCTAACCGCTCAAAAGACCGGATGGGACCTCTGGGAACGCAGAATCAGACAAAAATTGTCGCGTGCCAGCACAAGCCAACATATCGATAGGCTGCAAGTGGAATATGTCCGGGTTGAATCGCTTTAGACAAATCTGGCGCTGGACTTCTCCTGCACGCACCGGCGGAAAGCGACAACGTCGAATTCGCAATCACACCGAAACACCGGTTGAACAACTTGAGTGCAGGTGCCTCCTGGCCGCTAACAACACGCCGGGGCCATGGAGCATTCCCTTTGACTTCAGCGTTGCCGATGTATTGGCCGAGACATCAGACGTCGCGCTGACGACTTTCAGTCTGCTGCAGCCGATCGAACTTCCGCATGCACGGCCCCCGGGAAACGACAGACGATGCAGAAGCGAGTGTGCCACTGGCTCCGCCAGTGCTGAAACGACGACGGAGGCATAACGCCGGGTTCACCGGCAACGCCAGTGAACCCGGCATACACATCCGCACGCAATGCGTTCTAACCAAATAGCTTGTGCGATTCTGTATACCCCATTCGCGGAGCACGGATCAGGCCACCCTTCAGCTTTTCACCATTTGGGTTCATGTAAACTCGCCCGGTGCGTAAAGAGCTGTCGGGCCGCGTGACCAGGACATGGATGTTGAAGAGGTAGGCTACGTCGCTGTTGGCTTTGAACCAATGAACGTTGTCCTTGTAGTCGGACACCGTCGAATATTCACCGGCAGAAAAATTTCGATCGATGGTGGGCTGAATGATGATGTGGTCTTTCGCGTCCTCCACGCGGTCATAGTGCCGACCATGCAGTTCGCCACCAAGCACCAAAAACGCCGTGGCCATATTGTTGTGCCCATGCGGCACCACGGACCGGCCCTTCTTCACTCCGAAGACCTGTTTTCCGAACACCAGGTTTTTTGGAATTCCTTCGATCTCCGGAAACTTGAAGCCCATACTCTTCGCGCCCTTGTCAGGGATCTTTACATCCTTTGTCAGCTTTTCAAAATCCACCAGCTGCAGCAGTTCCGGCAGATCCACAACGGCAAACAATTCCTCGACTTTATGCTGCCAGTCGATCTGCCCAAGCTTCTGATCTTTGACTTCCCTGCCCAAAGCATCAAGATCGGCAACCCACTTGTTAATCACCGGCCGCACTGCCGCACTGAATGCATTCGCGGAATGCAGTGTCTCCAGCAGAGAAAGCGTGAGCACAGAACCAAGAGCATTTTTACACAATGACCGGCGTGAAATTTGTTCCATTTGATCGTTCCAGCAGAATGGTAAAAGAGCTCAGTACACCGCCAGACCAGTATTAATGTCTGCCACTGGCGGAGCCAGCAGCATACAAACACTCACTTGATCACTGACAATGCACTAACTTATGTGCCTACGATATCCGCACGCTGGTGCTAAATGAAGTGCATATCACAGTTCTGCGACGGTGAATTGTGATCTGGGGCAAATTCATTAAAACTCTGCAATCAGGTCAGTCTCAGGCTCTCTGGACGCACGGCCATTGGCCGACGATCAGTATTTCTGTCGATGAATGGACAATTCATGGCATCGCCACTTTTGATTTACGACGCCTCTGCAGCCACAAAGTGTCTCCGCAGCGGGCAGCTGGACCAGTTACGCAGTTCCATCGAATCGGCTCGTGACAAGACATTGAATGACGTTACCCTCTGGCAGAGCGGTGAGGAAGTTCCGGAAGACAAGGATCCGCTGGACGCCGGTTTTATTCAATGGCCCGAAGAACTGCTGCTAAACCTGCAGGAGCACGGTGACGACAGCCTTGTCGCACGCATCGAACGCTGTGCGGCACGACTGCGTGAAACGGCTGATTCGGTTGTTGTTCTGGGCATCGGTGGATCATACATGGGCGTGCGTGCCATGTTCGAAGCGCTGAACGATCCGTTTCACAACGAACTGTCGCGTGAGCAGAGACAGGGTGTGCCTCGCATTTACTTTGAAGGCTGGAACGTCGATTCCGACAACCAAAAAGCGCTGCTGGATCTGCTGGACGCTCGCGCGGCAGCGGCCAATGACTCATCGGCACCTACAGGACGCACGGCGGTCATCGTGATCAGTAAGTCCGGCGGAACTCTGGAAACCGCGGCCGCCTTTCGAAACTTTCGAGCACTGCTGGAGCGACGCTTCGGCGCAGACGTTCAGCAGCTGATTGTTCCCGTGACGGGTGACACAGGGCGGCTGAGAGATCTGGCCAACGACGCGAAATTCAAAGACGTATTCTCCATCCCGGACGGCATCGGTGGCCGATTTTCTGTGCTGACGCCGGTGGGACTTCTTCCAGCAGCTGTGGCCGGAATCGACATTCGGGCGCTATTGCAGGGCGCAGCCGACATGACGGAACATCTGCGATCGGCAGCTTATGGCAGCAACGCCGTTCTGGATTACACGGCCGTATCACATGCCTTCGAAACCGACTACGGCATGAACACTCGAATTCTGTCGACGTGGGGCTGCAAACTTGAGGCCATCGGTTTGTGGTACGACCAGTTGCTGTCAGAGAGTCTGGGCAAACACGAACTCGGTGCCACTCCGCTGACGGTTGTAAATACTCGCGACCTGCACAGCCGTGGGCAACAGCACCAGGAAGGCCGAAGGGACAAACTGATCACGAACGTGCTGCCGGGACAAACATCGTCTGAACCACTGACACTGCCCGGTCGTGAGGACGACTTTGATCAACTGAACAAGTTCGCCGATTACAAGCTACCTCGCATTCTGCAGGCGGCCATCGACGGCACGAATAAAGCCTACGCAGACGACAAGCGTCCCACCGCTGACATCGCGCTGCCTGCGATCAACGCACACACCGTCGGCCAGCTGTTTCAAATGCTGATGCTGGCGACTGTGGTCGAAGGCCGACTGGTGGGAACAAATCCCTACGGTCAGCCCGGTGTGGAAGCGTACAAGAAGAACATGAACGCGTTTCTGGCCGAGAGTTAACGGACGGGGGCGAGCAGCCGTCAAACAACGCGTCCCCGTTCCCAAGCTCCAGTTTGGGAACACCTACCCTCGAAGCTCCGCTTCGGCATGAGCACGGCAGGGCGTCTGGAATTCGACATACGGCGGCAATAGGCGCGACATCGGGTTGCGAGCGATTGAGGGCGTTGGCCGAGGCGGTAGGTGGTGAAGCTGGAGCTTCACGGATAGACGTTCCCACGGCAGAGCTTGGAAACGAGGTAAAGCTCCACTGCACCGTTCATGAGTGCACCCGAGCCTGAAGGCAAGGCGCTGATGTCAGCGACTCAGCAGCCACGCCAGCAAATCACGAAACTGCTGCCTGTTCACAACCTCGGAAATATTGCCGGGCATGGGTGATCGCCGGGAAACCAGCTGCTCCTCGATTTCATCCTCGGGGATCGAGATCTCTTCGCCCTTCGAATTGACCACGACCAGCCGAGCGCCATCGATGCCCTTGCTGAGTCCGCTCACCACCTTGCCGGCAGTTGTCAGCACGGTCGTGGACCGGAACGCCACATCGACGTTGCGGTTCGGATCCAGAATATCTTCCACCAGACGATCCAGTCCGCGTTTGCCGATGCCGTCCAGATTCGGACCGACCTTCTTGCCCTTGCCCGCAATCTGGTGACACACCGAACAGTTCTTTTCGAACAGCGCCGTCCCGGCCGTCGCCTTGCCTGGCTGTCGCAGATATTCGGCCCTGGCATCCTTGATCAACTGCTCCACGGCCGCATTCGCGTCCGGCAGGTCCTTGATGACACCTTCGACGCGGGAACTCAGGTCTGCATTCCCGAACGCGGCTACAGGATCGGCAATCACAGGGCGTCTCAGCAGTTCTGCGGCGGCCGCACCTTTCTCTGCCATCGCAACCAACAATGTTGCTCCAGCAACATCACGACAGAGTGACTGAGCAATGCGAAGCTGTTCGGCAGACGTGGCAACTTTCATGATACCGGCCATCAGTTTCGGGGTCTGACTGTCTGCACCGGAAATCAAATCATCATACGCCGCTGATCGCTGCTGCAGCGTCATTCCCTGCGT
>JABABI010000012.1:0-95998 GCA_014238335.1 Fuerstiella sp. | reverse complement strand
CGGCAGCGGCCAGCGCATGCAGCTGGCTGTCGGACTCCATCGTCGCCAGTGTCAGCGAAACCACAGCAGCGGCTGCGACATTGAATCTTCTGCGCCGCAGCAACTCGACCATAACGGGCCGAAGTCCTGTCAGACGAAAGTCGCCGACAAGAGCAATCCCCTTGCCCTGCCGTCCGGCCGAAGTACGGGGATTCAGACCGGAAACAGAAAATCGTCCCACCGCCAGCCACGCGAACGCGCTTTCCGTATCACCGTCCACGATCTCAACATAAGAACAAACGGGGTTGGGCGCGTCCGGCGTCCATTCGAATTTCTGAGCCGTGTCATTGCGCGGCGGGTACCAGGTCTGCAGCGTCTCGTGAGTTGACGCATCGCGGAGCCGCACAAAGTTCTTGCGGCCCGGATCTTTCGATGGAACTCCGTCGTGCCCGGCCATGTAAAAATGGAACGGGCCGTCGATATCAAATTGCCCCGAACGATAGATGCCAGTCCGCCGTTCACCGCGAGGAAAACTGCTGATCAGCGGTGCATTCTGCATACCATCGGACGACGTGCGTGTGATGGACGTGGCAAATGTATTGTCGCTTTCCGGCGATTCGGGATGAGGCACGTACGCCCATGAAATACGGCGGCCGCCCCTCGGCGGCAGCTGGCCATCTTTCAGATCAAGAAACTCGCCAGCCACATCCGTCGCCCAGGCCTTAATCACCGGTGGCAACTGCGATCCTCGCTGACTGAATCCTTCACGGCACGCCTGCAGCAGAGTCAGTTGGAGGTCAGCGTTCCCCTCAAACCGCTGGCGAGCAATGCTCGTGATCTCAGCGACCGTATCCGCAGAAACATAACGGACAGCGAACTTGATGTACTCCGAAAACATGGCAGGCTCCACGTCACTGAGTGCCCGCAGGTTCGACACCAGAAAATCACCGGCCTCCGGCGTGCCCAGGCCCAGACAGATTCCGGCAATCAGTTTGACGTCTTCAGGATTCACGTTAGCAGCAATTTGTTTCATCAGCGTTGGGTCGCGCAACAGATTGCGAAGGGCCATACGAATCGAATGTCGCAGATGAACATCGTTGCCGGGCGTCTTATGGAACATTTCCATCAGCTGTCCAATCCGCTCCGGAGCCGGGTGCTGTGCGGCAACATGCACGGCCACTCGCCTCACCAGCGGAGACGAATCCAGCAGTCCGACGGACAGCGTTTCCTGCAAAGGTGCAGTCAGTGCAGCGCGATCAAACATCACCCGATGGGCATGGATCCGCACAAGTTCAGCCGGATCCCCAGCTGCAGCAACGAGGGCCGCGTCGGGCAACCTGTTCAGCCGCTGCAGAACCCACAGCGAGTGGGCTCGAACAAATTCGCTGGCGTGCGAAAGTCCTCCCTGTGCCAGAGTTGCTGCTGCAGAAGGATAGCCATCGACAAGGCGATCGGTGGCCAGGGCTCGCTGTGTCTGATCCGCAGACGCCAGAACTGCGAAGAATTCATCTGCAGTTTGCGCCCGCAACGGTTGCAGAGGTGGAGAATTAGCTCCGGCATCGCGGCGTTGATCCGTCGGTTTGTAAGCGATCTTCCAAACGCGTCCGCGATGTCGGTCTCGACCCGGATGGTCCAGCTTCACTTCGTAGTGGCCAATGATGCGGTTGTAGAAATCGGCCACGTAAAGTGCGCCGTCGGGACCCACCTGCAGGTCCACGGGGCGAAACCAGGGGTCCGCGGCAATCAACAGATCCGGTTCTTCGCGACCCTGAATGCTGGAACCAACCTGCTGCAGCGAGTTTCTGTTGATGCGACCTGTCATGACGTTTCCGCCAAACGTATTACCGTGGTAGGCGGCAGGAAAGACAGTGGAATTGTACTGCGCGATGCCGCCGATGGCTGTGGAACCATGCAAATGGTTCATCACATTAGGAACGTAGCCCAGACCATCGTGAGGTTTACCGAAGCTGTCGTAGTAGCCGTCAGAAATCAACAGTGTGACTGGCTTTGTGTGACAGTCCGCGACCAGCAGGTCACCCGACGGCGTCTGACTCATTCCATACGGGTTCACGAGACCGTGCGTAAAGTGTTCAATCCGCGAACCGTCCAGTCGCATACGAAACGTATTGCCTGACTGCATGGTAATTTCGTGGCCATCGGCACCAGCGACCGTCGTGTGGTTGTTAAACCCGTGACACGCATACAACCACCCATCAAACCCTCGCGTAAATCCATTGCACATGCCGTGAGTATCACGCTCGTACCCGACCGGCCCGTACAATTTTTCCCGCTTGTCAGCGGTACCGTCACCGTCGGTGTCTCGCAGAAACCAGATATTCGGAATGCTGAAACAGATCACTCCGTCTTTGTACGGATACAGTCCGATAGGAATGTTCAGCCCGTCAGCAAAAACTGTGATCGTCTCCCGATGACCGTCACCGTCTTTATCTTCCAGCACGACAATTTTGTCCTTTCCTTCCTGATCCGCCGGTGCAGCGATTGGGTATTCTTCAGACGATGTCACCCACAAACGGCCTCGATCATCAAATGCCATATTCATGGGCTTGGCGATAGCCGGTTCTGCAACCACCAGTTCAACGGAAAAGCCCGGTGGCAGCAAAAACGTGGCCTTCTCGTCTTCCGGGCTAAGGGGGTCGGCCGAACGTACAACTTCCGCAAAATTAGTACTGCCGATCTGCTTCTGAAGTCCCGTAAGAGTATCTTCGCTGTCGTCGTGAGTTCCGGAATTGACCACAATCGACGTACCCAGTTTGTTTCCGACAACGATGTCCGGGGCCCCGTTTCCGGTCACATCACCAACGGTCAATTGAGTTCCTACGCCGGTGAGTTCGTCGATGAGATGCGGTTCAAACTGAACTTCGGGCCCGCCGCGAACGGTTCGAAACCAGTACAACACGGGCAGTTGATGAGCCCCCGGATCCTTGCCACCATGCGCGTAGAACCGTTTGCCCGTGATGACGTCCTGTACGCCGTCGCCGTCAATGTCCGCCAGAGCCAGACTGTGCATCTGCGAAATGTTCACGTCGGCAGACGCGTCGAATCTGTCAGGAAGAATCTGCCGCGGGACGAAGCCGATCTCACCGTCCGAGCCTCGTTGTTCAAACCACGTCAGACCCCATCCGTGAGCATTCTGGACGGAAATAATGTCGTTGTCGCCGTCTCCGTCGAAGTCGTACGCAAACATCTGCGATCCACCGGATTGAGCAAACGGGAACGCGTGAAACCGAAAGAGTTCGCCGACGGTCGCTGTCTGCTGCCACCATCCGTCTTTTTCCAGCAGATCAGGTCGACCATCGCCGTCAACATCTCCCACACCCAGACCATGAGTAAAGCGGCCGTAGCCCTTGTTGTCCGTGATCGGTATAAACTTCCACGGGTTTGCCGCAGCCGCAGGATCAATCACAGCGTATCCGTAGGCGCCCTTTAGGATACAAACCAGTTCAGGTTTGCCGTCGCCAGTAATGTCTTCGAAGATCGGCGATTCGTTACTGACTTCACTCAGTGCCAGATGCTTTTCCCATTCGCGTTTGCCGTTGCCAGGATTTTCAAACCAGTGTGCCGCCGACCCGGGGATAGGAATCGCAAGAACGTCCGGGCGGGTGTCATTGTTGAAGTCGGCAACAAAGGTGAAGAAATGGGCTGCGTATCCTGAAATGGCGAACACCCTGGGCGAAGCGTACGCATGCCGCTGGCCAAACTCCGGCCCGGCATACCAGAACGGCCCTGAGATGATGTCTTGATGATCATCGCCATCAAGATCCGCGAACGTGGCGCCTTCGCTGTAGAATTTCTCGCTCAGCAGAATTCGCTTGAATTCAGAAACAGCCGTCTGAGCGCTGGCAGCCCATTGAAGAATAAACGAGAGCACGAAGGACTGGAGAAGGATCTTCATGGCGGGCAGCTTAGCAGGTAGGATACAGATTCGGAAACACTACCAAAGCCCCGTCGATTTCCAAAAACACTCGATGTCAGGGTCTCTTGCAATTGACGAGAACGTCACTGAGACAGATTATCTCTCCCTCTTTCGATTATGAGCTCCGGCAGCTGTAATTGGCCCGTCGGATAGTGGCAACTGAACGCGCTCCGCTGTTGAGAGAGTTTCCAGTTTGTGCTGCCTGAGTACGGTTATTTCATGCGTGACCAACCTAACGAAAATAAGCCGGCCAGGCGTTCCGGATTCCGAATGGCCGTCTTTGCGCTCGCAGCCACAACGATTGGGCTGATGTTGCTGGAAGGTCTGGCGTCTTTTGTCTGGCTTGGTGTTGATCTGGCAGGGCTCTGGACGAGCGGGGACCGCGTCATCGAACTCAGCGAAGAACGTCATTGCCAATACGATAAAGAGATTGGCTGGGTCCATAAACCAAATTCGATGATCAGTGATTTATACGGTCCCGGTTGCAGTATCACGATCAACGAGGACGGTGTTCGAGGGCTGGAAAACTATGCTGGCAGCAAGCCGAGAGAACTGTTCCGCACGATCTGCCTGGGCGATTCGTTCACGATGGGCTACGGCGTTGATGATCGCGACACCTTCCCACAACTGCTGGAAAACCAGGGCGGCGACCCGTTGCAGGTGATCAACATGGGACAAGGCGGTTATTCCGTCGGCCAGTGTTATCTCTGGCTGAAACGCCTGAGTTTTTCTCTGCAGCCGGACGCCGTCGTCTGTGTGTTCATTGTCGAAGACTTTAACCGTTTAGGCGTTGACGTCGCCCGAAACGGTTATGCCACGCCCCGATTCACAGAACTCGGGGGCCAGCTGCAGATTGAAAATATTCCTGTGCCGCCGCGTCTGGACCCCGGAGCTCTGCTGCTGCAGCCAGGTGAAGTGTCGGACGTGCTGTCAAAACACAGTTCACTGGTTCGGACAATTGGCAAGATGGTTCCGTCGTCGTCAACGAGCTCGGAACATGTCCTTTCAACTGGTGTCGTCATAATTCGCGAACTGACACAGTTCTGTCGCGAACAAGGCGTCCCCATCGTGCTGGTCCTGGCACCGACAGAACCGGAATTATTCTACGCACCGTCCATCACCAATTATCAAAGCGTTTCCTCTATCCTTGCTGAATTCACAGCCAGTTACGAAATACCTTATCTGGACGTGCGACCGAACTTTAAAAGTGCTTCTCCGGAAACAGCACGCCTGTTCCTGGATGAAGCGTTCCATCACTACAGCCCGCAGGGAAATCAGATCGTCGCTGAGGCGCTAGCGCACTGGCTGCCGAATGTCGTGGCTGGATTCCCTGCAGCAGTAGAATAATGCAATCACTGCGGACAGACGTCACAGATTGAAACGGTCGATCACACACGCCGAAGAAATTCACTGGCATCGACGGACACACACGACTCCATATCCTGTGGAATCCGGTCATAGCCAGGGTACTTAAAAAAGAACGGCCAATGAATACAGGGGCCGACGAAGGGCTTGCGGTCGGGATCAAACGTGCCGATAATCCATTGTCTCTGCCGTGGCGGCGGAATTCTGAGAGTTCCGCGACGGACGCGGGCGGCCGTTCGAATTCGAGTTACCGGAAATATGCTTCGTCTCACAACATCCGGACAACACTTCTGCGACGGCATTCGACGTCGCGACTGGTTACGGCTGGGTGCACTTTCCCCATTGGCTCTGCATGCGCCGTCGTTGCTGGCCCGGCGAGCGGAAAGCGGATCACACACGACTGGGTCGTCTTTGTTCGGACGTGCCAAACAGTGTGTCATTCTGTGGATGGGCGGGGGACCAGCTCAGCAGGACACCTTCGACCTGAAACCCGGGGCGCCGGCAGAATACCGTAGCGCGTTCCGGCCAATTGAAACGTCGGCACGCGGGATTCAGATCTGTGAGCACTTCCCCCACCTTGCAAAACACATGGACAGGATCGCGCTTGTGCGATCCGTCACTCACACCGACAACAATCATTCGACAGCCGCACACTGGATGTCGACCGGGTACGCTCATCGCATCTCTCAGGAAAACTTCATCGCCTCGCGACGGGACCATCCGCACATAGGTTCGGTCGTTGCCAGCCTGCGGTCGGAACGATCCGCCCTGCCAAACTACGTCAACCTGCCGGAACGATCACACAACGACAACGGCGCTCTGACACCCGGACAGGATGCCGGATTCCTGGGCGGGCAGTTCGATCCGTTCTGGATTGAAGCTCATCCGCACGAATCAAACTTCGAAGTGCCATCGCTGCAGCTGGACGATCGAGTGTCTCAGGCTCGGCTGCGTGAACGATCCGGCCTGTTAAAAATGCTGAATGTCGATCAGCCTTCTCTGGCGTGGACGCACGATGTTGCCGGCACCGATCTGTTCTTCGACCAGGCTTTGGACCTGCTGAATTCGAAGGAAGCCCACCAGGCCTTCGACCTGCGGCAGGAAAACGATGCGACTCGACAACGCTATGGCGACTGGGCGTTTGGCCAGAGTCTGCTGCTGACACGCCGCCTGGTGGAAGCTGGTATTCCATTGGTGACGGTCAGCTGGCCACGTCACAAGACAAACAGCATCTTCAAACACTGGGATACTCACAGCGACGGATTCAACGTGCTGAAAAATCAACTGATCCCATGGGCCGACCGACCGGTCGCGGTCTTCCTGGAAGAACTCGACCAGCGCGGACTGCTGGACGAAACGCTTGTCGTCTGGATGAGCGAATTCGGCCGCAGCCCGACGGGCCAGCATTCCGGTCACTGGGCTCCCGTCAATACCATCTGGTTCGCAGGAGCCGGAATTCAGGGAGGACAGGTTTACGGAGCCTCCGACAAAGTCGCCGCGTATCCGGCGGAAAATCCAGTCACACCAGCGGATGTCACGGCCACAATCTTCCACCTGCTCGGCATTCCGCTCCGCACGGAAATCCGAGACGTGATCGACCGCCCGTTCCCGGTCTCCCAGGGTAAAGTCATTGGCATCGTATAAGTTCCGCCGCGCCGCCGGCAAACCAGACGGGCCTGCCACGAGTGATACACTTGAGTTCACTGGACGCCGAACCTCTGATTGATAAAACTGATGGCAAGGTCTTCTCAGAGACTGTAGCGTGACCCCGACTCCGAATCCTCTGCGAGCATCCTCTTGTCCAGCCTGCCAAACATACACCTGACATTCCCTGCTCGATTCGCGTGCAGCACATCACAGCGGTCAGGGAACATCTGTTTCGCACTCGTCGTAATGCTGGCTACGTTGTGGCCACTCCATGCGCAAGCGGCCGAGGTTGTATTCAACCGAGACGTCCGGCCTATTCTTTCCAATCATTGTTTCACCTGCCATGGTCCTGACACGGCCACTCGCGAAGCGGAACTGCGACTGGATCAACGCGAGTCCGCGCTGCAGAAGGATGATTCGGGAGAGTCCGCCATCGTGCCCGGTAATGTCAACGCCAGTGAAGTCTATCGTCGCATCATGTCCAATGACCCGGATGAAAGAATGCCACCGGTTAACGGACCGGGTCAACTTGATGCCCAACAGATTGCAATTCTGAAGGCTTGGATTGAACAGGGCGCTGAGTATCAGCAGCATTGGGCTTTTGTGACCCCGAAACAAGGCGAGGTGCCGGATGTCGGCCGTTCACCATTGTTGCACAATGACATCGATCGTTTCGTGCTGTCGCGACTGCAAAGTGCAGGAAAAACGTCGGCGCGAGAGGCAACACGGGAAACTCTGATTCGTCGCGTTGCCTTCGACCTGACCGGCCTGCCGCCAACCATCGAAGAGGTCGACGTTTACCTTGCTGACAGGTCGCAGGGTACGTATGAACGCATGGTGAATCGCTACCTGGCATCACCTGCCTACGGCGAACATATGGCTCGGCACTGGCTTGACCTGGCACGTTATGCGGACACGAACGGCTATCAGTACGACACGGAACGCGAACAGTGGGTGTGGCGTGACTGGGTCATCGCCGCTTACAACCGGAACATGCCCTTCGACAGATTCACCGTTCACCAGTTGGCAGGAGACCTGCTTCCGCAGGCCACTCCGCAGCAGCGTCTGGCGACGGGTTTCAATCGCAATCATGGAGTCACCATCGAAGGCGGAATCATTGATGAAGAATATCGCACCGAATATGTGATGGATCGGCTGGTAACAACAGGCGAAGTGTGGCTGGGTCTGACCATCGGCTGTGCTCGCTGCCACGACCACAAATTTGATCCGATCTCACAGAAGGAATTCTATGCATCCTATGCATTTTTTAATCAGGTTCCGGAACGCGGCATGCGAGGATTTACGCCAAGCGAACGAATTCGGTCACCACTGGCTGAGTCGACTCAGGAACTTGATACTGAGCTGGCGAAGCTTAAAGAGGAACTGTCCAGACCCGTCAACATAGATGACAAGCTGGATGAATGGATAAAACAAATAGCGGCGTCGCCAAACGCCGGCTGGCACATCATCACACCAGTGCGGATGACGTCATCGGGCGGATCGACACTAACAAAACTTGACGACAACTCATTTGTCGCTGGCGGAGCCAACCCCCGACAGGACATCTATGAAGTCACGGCAAAGACTGAATCAACCGGGCTGACGGCTGTCCGACTGGAAGCTCTCACGCACGAATCGCTGCCAGGCGGCGGCCCCGGACGGCACACGAATTCCAACTTTGTGCTGAGCGAATTCGAAATGACGGCGACTTCACTGCAGGATCCGAAAAAAACTCAAACCGTGGAATTCGACCGCGCGATCGCGGATTATTCGCAGGCGAATTACGAGGTGGCGAAGGCCATCGACGGCAAGTCCGGAAACAGTGGCTGGGCCGTTGACGGACCAACACGAAAAGAAAACGCGACGGCCGCGTTCATCGCGTCTGCCCCCTTCGGCTATGAAGGCGGCACTGATTTAGTGTTTCGGTTACGGCATGAGGCCAACTTTGCGACTCACGGTGTCGGCCGACCTCGTCTTTCCATCACTCGTGACGCTGCAGACACACTGAGTCTGCGTGGTGTTCCGGCGGATGTTCGGCGAGTGGCCGCGACGTCAAAAGCAGGGCGGTCCGACAGTGATTCGCAGCGACTGCATGACTACTTTTTGCAACACTACAACCCCAACAAGGCGTTGCAACGACGGATCGCGGCGATTGAAAAACGGAAGGCAACCGCGTTCCCGGCCACGATGATCATGCAGGACATGCCGCAGCCACGAGCCACTCATATCCTGAATCGCGGCGAATACAATTCCCCCACGGAACAGGTGACCGCCAACGTCCCGGCCGTCTTTCCGCCGCTACGCGAAGACGCTCCCGCGAATCGACTGAGTTTCGCTCAGTGGCTTGTTGATCCTGGACATCCGCTGACTGCTCGAGTGGCTGTGAACCGCTACTGGCAAAGACTGTTCGGTGTTGGACTGGTGAAGACGTCGGAAGATTTTGGTGTTCAGGGAGAGCTGCCCAGCCATCCCGAATTGCTGGACTGGCTGGCGCTGGAGTTTATTCGCAGCGGCTGGGACGTGAAGCATATTCAGCGTTTGATGATCACGTCAGCCACCTATCGGCAGACATCGCATACAGGTGCCGCAGCATATCAGCAGGACCCGGAAAATCGGCTGCTGGCGCGAGGACCGCGGATGCGGATGGACGGAGAGGAAATCCGCGACGCGGCTCTGGCAGCGGCAGGCTTACTGGTCGGGCGTCTGGGCGGCAGGAGCGTCTATCCTTATCAGCCAAAGGGGCTGTGGCTGGAACTGAACAACAGGCCTGGATATTCCAAAGAGTACCCTCGCGGCAGTAACGACGACTTATATCGTCGCAGCATGTACACATTCTGGAAACGCACAGTTCCCTCACCAATGCTGAAGACATTCGACGCACCGGAACGCGAGTTTTGTACAGTCAGGCGGTCCCGCACAAATACTCCGCTGCAGGCGCTGTTGTTGCTAAATGGACCGCAGTTCGTCGAAGCGGCCCGGCATCTTGGTCAGCGAATGATGAAGCAGGGTGGAAATACGATTGACGACCGTATCGTTTACGGATTTCGCCTGGTGACGGCCAGAACACCAAATCCCGATGAACTAAGTTTGCTGCGAGACGCCTATGCCATCGAACTAAAACGCTGCGTGAACAATCAGGAAGAAACGCTGAAAGTACTGCAGGTCGGAGAATCCTCGTTCGATCCGCAACTGAACAAGACACAGCTGGCGGCGTTTTCAAGTGTCGCCAGGCTGATCATGAACCTGAATGAAGCTATTACCAAAGGGTGAACATGTCCAATCCGGATTCCGAATTTCGACGACTCGAAACGCGGCGACATTTTTTCGGCCGGTCCAGCACCGGTATTGGAACAGCAGCGCTGGCGTCATTGCTGAACTCCGATCTGCCTGCCGACGAAACTAACAGCGAAGGCGCCATTCCGGGTATCAAGGGATTTCCAAACTTCGCACCCAAAGCGAAACGAGTCATCTACCTTCTTCAGTCAGGCGCCCCTTCGCAGGTCGACTTATTTGACCACAAGCCGTCGCTGGAGAAGCTGCACATGAGTGAGTTGCCCGACAGCATTCGCAGCGGGCAGCGGCTTACCGGAATGACGGCCGGCCAGAAGACTTTCCCGGTGGTCAAATCACCGTGGAAATTTCAGCCGCACGGGCAAAGCGGAACGTGGCTGAGTGATCTTCTGCCGCACATGTCAAAGGTTGTCGACGACATCTGCGTCGTCAAGTCGATGCACACGGAGGCCATCAATCACGATCCGGCGATTACGTTTTTCCAGTCCGGGCATCAGCAGCCCGGCCGCCCCAGTATCGGAGCGTGGCTGAGTTACGGGCTGGGCAGTGATACTCAGAACCTGCCATCGTTTGTGGTGCTGCTGACAAAGAATACATTCCATGAGGCACAGCCGCTGTACGACCGACTGTGGGGCAGCGGATTCCTGGCATCAAAGTACCAGGGAGTAAAGTTCCGCAGCCAGGGTGATCCCGTGCTCTACCTGAATGACCCCACGGGCGGCACGGATGCAACTCGCCGAGCCATGCTGGATCGTCTGGCAAAGCTGAATCAAATTCGTGAAGAGCAGATCGGTGATCCGGAAATTGCATCGCGCATCGCTCAGTACGAAATGGCATATCGCATGCAGACATCTGTTCCGGAGCTGGCGGATACGTCGGACGAACCCGAGAGCACTTTTGAACTGTACGGTGAAGAGGCACGGCAGCCGGGCTCTCATGCCGCCAATTGCCTGCTGGCTCGACGACTTGCCGAACGTGGTGTTCGCTTCATTCAGGTGTTCCATCGTGGCTGGGATCATCACAGCAATGTTCAGAAGTACCTGCCGACACTGGCGAAGGAAACCGACCAGGGTTCGGCCGCCTTGATCGCAGACCTGAAACAGCGCGGCATGCTGAAAGACACGCTGGTGGTCTGGGCAGGGGAATTCGGCCGGACGGTCTATTCGCAGGGAAATCCGCAGGCGTTCGGTCGGGATCACCATCCTCGCTGCTTTTCCATCTGGCTGGCCGGCGGCGGAATCAAACCAGGCATTAGTTACGGCCGGACGGATGATTATTGCTACAACATTACTGAAAATCCTGTCCACGTACACGACTTTCACGCGACCATGCTGCACTGCCTGGGCGTCGACCACGAGCGTTTGGTACACCGTTTCCAGGGCCGTGACTACCGTCTGACGGATGTGCATGGTCACGTTGTCCAGGATGTCCTGGCGTGATCTTTCGTAGCGGCTGTGTGTCTACCGTGCCATGTTGTTTCAGCACAGGATCTGAATAATGCATCACAGTATGATTATCGCAGCGATCAGCCTGTTGCTGACGCCAGCGCTCACAGCAAACGATACGCAGCACGAAGATGATCGCTGGATCTGCCATACGATCGATGGCGATCCGCAGGATCATGGCCCCGGCGGAGTGACCGTTCGTGACTTCAATGCCGATGGACGACCGGATCTGCTGGTGCCCTTCGAACAGGGTGGGTACAGCCGCATCTACTGGCATCCGGGTCATAAATTGGTCACGGACGAATCGCAGTGGACCTATATTCAATTCCCACACGGCGGAGAAGACGCAGGCGCAGGCGATCTCGATGACGACGGCAACATCGACATCGTGCTTAACGGGGGCATCGTGTATTTCAATCCCGGCGCTGCATTGGCCGCGACCGCGTCTGAGTGGCAACTGATGACGCTCTTTAAGAAGGAGGCCCGCGTTCCAATTGTGCTTGACATGAACGACGATGACAGGAATGAGCTGCTGGTCGCGGGTTCGGTTCTTTATTACTGTCCGTCCGCGGACAAACGCAGGGCGGAAAATTGGCAGCCTGTCATGCTGGGTCACACAACGTGGGCGATGAATGCGATCCCGCATGATATGGATCGTGATGGCGACGTGGACATTGTTGTGGCGGACCGGAACGGCGCCGGAACAGTCTGGTTTGAGCACCCGGGTTGCGACCCGCTTCGTGAGTGGAACCGACATGTCGTTGACGACTGTAAACAGCTGTCGTTCATGAAAGTTGCCGATGTCGACAGGGATGGCCGAGACGATCTTATCACAACAACAAAGCGAAATTCCGCCGGCGGAACACAGCCATATGTTGAGCTGTTTCGTCGGACCAACGACCGCGGCTTCCCCACCTTTGACCACATCCGCATTCAACCCCCAAGCGGCGATTTTCCAAAGGGTGTGAATGTCGCCGATTATGACCAGGATGGTAAGAACGAGATTTTTGTATTGCCAAAGGGAACTGGCGAATGGCTGGGCGAATACTCCGACAATGCCGCAGATGAGCGGGACTGGAATGATCACTCCAGACCGCTGGAAATCAACGGCTGGCAATCCCGTAAGAAAATGAACGATGTCGTTCACCTTGACATGGACAACGACGGCGATCTTGACGTCACAACCACGGAAGAAAATTCAGGATGGGGCGTCATCTGGTTTGAGAATCCGCGCGCAGGAAGGTCGAATCCTGAAGGGGAGTCACAACCGGCAGGCCGCTTCGATGATGGTGTCATGGTCGCTGTTTTCGACGGAAAAACGCTTAACGGCTGGCATGCTGTGCCGAAGAACAGCGATTCAGACTGGGAAGTCCGCGACGGAAGTATTGTGGGACGTGGCAGTGCAGACAGACTCGCGTATCTTGTGTGGAACGACCAGCGTCTCACCGATTTTGAACTGCATCTGCGTTATCGCCTGACGGGCGAAGGCAATACGGGAGTTGAAATCCGTTGTCGACCGGATCAGAGCGGTAAGCGGCCGTTTGAAGGCTATCACGCAGATCTCGGCCACGTCGGCATCGGCCCTCACATTCTGGGCGCGTGGGACTTTCATTTTGCTAAGCGGACAGAGTATCCCTGCCCGCAGGGGACTCAACTGATCATCGCTCCGGACGGCAGTTTCGAGTCCAATCAGATCGACCATCCGTTAACACTAACGGACGTCAGGAAGAACGGCTGGAACGATGTCCACATTATCGCCAGGGGAACTCACTTTCAGTTTTACATCAACGGGAAACTCGCGTCCGCTTTCACCGATGATGCAAAGCACGGTCGACTCGATGACGGAGCCATCGCCCTGCAGATTCACGACAGAGGAATGAAGGTCGAATTCAAAGATCTGCGAATGAAACGACTCATGCCGCGTTAGCGAGGTGATCGTCAAAGACAGATTAAGTAAGCCCTGCCCTTCCGGGACGATCAGGGATGCTCTGAGGAATTACGTAAGTATTCACTGGAAGAATCGGAACACAGACAATGACAACGAAAATCACATGGCTGGGACATTCCTCGTTTCAAATGGAAACATCCGGCAAGTCCATCCTGATCGACCCGTTCTTTGAAGGAAACCCCGTCGCACAGGTATCTGCTGACGATGTCAACGCAGATGTCATCATCGTGACTCACGGCCATGGAGACCACGTCGGCGATACCGTTTCCATCGCGAGCCGCACAGGCGCCCTTGTGATTTCCAATTTTGAAATCATAACCTGGCTGCAGAACCAGGGCATTGAGAATGCTCACCCCATGCACATCGGGGGCAGTCACGAGTTCGATTTCGGGACCGTCAAACTCACGATCGCTCATCACGGATCATCCCTGCCGGACGGCAGCAACGGTGGCAATCCGACGGGCGTCATCATTAAGACGACCGACGGCAACGTGTACTTCGCCGGTGATACAGGCCTGTTTTCGGACATGAACCTGATCGCCGAAGAGAGCCTGGCGGCGGCCATCATTCCCGTCGGTGATAACTTCACGATGGGACCGGACGATTCGATCAAGGCCACACTGTTTCTTCAGCCACGGACAGTCATACCCTGCCACTACAATACATGGCCGCTGATTGAACAGGACATGGACGACTGGTCAAGGCGAATTGTAGCACAAACATCAGCACAGCCTGCTGTCCTGCAAATTGGTGAGTGTTTCGAGCTATGACGACGCACGTTCAAGAAAACGTGTTGTCAGGACAGTCTGGGTGGCCGCTGGTTGGACTGAGTTCGCGGAGGAAGCCCCCCGGGGGCACTTGTGCCTCGCTCCAACCACCAGTCACCCTCCCGATTTCACAACGTTTCGTTATTGCACCGGTCACCTTAGGCACACTGGTGTGCCTAAGGATGTTTCAAAAACCTCGGTAACTTCGCTGTTGGCATGTCTGTGCTGCCGGTGTACCCTTCCCCACGATTCAGTCCAGTTGCGTCCGGAAAATCTCCCGGAAGGAATCGATGCCCTCAGTCCCAACCAAGATCGAAGGTCCTGTTGTCGTCATTGGCGACGTACACGGTCAGACTTCGAAGTTGCAGCAGATCGTGAAGAAGCTGGCCGCATTGCCGGACATCAACCAGCGATGGATTGTGTTTATCGGTGACCTTGTCGACCGCGGGCCGGATTCCAAAGGCACAATCGACGCTTACTGTCAGCTGGCCGATCAACACAGGAAAGTCACCTGTGTCTGTGGAAATCATGAACTGGCAATGGCAGGATCAATTGGACTGATCAACGTGCCGGATTTCGTTGACTGGCCGAGTCGCTGGCTGCCGCACTATGACTCGGACAAGACATTCGCGTCATACGGTGTACCGTTCGGCGAGCTGGATGCACTGCGAGAAGCACTTCCGGAACGCCATGCACAGCTGATATCAGACCTGCCGTGGAGTGTTGAGCATGCTCAATATCTGTTCGTCCACGCGGGCCTCGACAACAATCTGCCGTTCGAGATGCAGGTCAACATTCTGCGTCAAAGAGACTACAGCCTGGCGCATCCGGCGTGGCTGTACGACAAACAATTCGTACACACCGGTCCGGGGACCGATTGTCCGGTAACCGTCGTTGTCGGACACGTGCCTCTGCCGCAGGTCCATTTTGGCGACCGCGTCATTGGAACGGATACCACAGGTGGCGTTCAGGGTGAACTGAGCTGCGTCCTGCTGCCCGAAAACGTGGTTATTACGTCGGGTGACGACCCGCCGGGAGGCTTTCAGCGGCCGCAACTGGTGCCGACGAAAAGGAAAGCGTGGTGGCAGGCCTGGTAACCCGAAGATACGCGATATTGCTTGATTCCCAGAGCCCAGACCGGCAGAAACAGCCGAAGTTTTAGAGCCGGGCTTTCCCCAGATACCCGGTTTTATTAGATTCCCCAAAGCTTACTGACATACTCGTTTTGACTTTCGGCCAAAACTGCCGACCTTTGCCGGGACTTTTTGTCGTTCGATCATTGCGGGGATGCCATTCATCATCCTTCTCTGCACACTTAATGCGTTTCGCTCGCATGGATTTTGCAGCAGCAATGGGGAACGGTGGATGTCGTGCTGAGCGGTCATTCAAGTTTGGGTTTTGGCCTGTTCGTTGAGTTTGTGTTGAGGCGTACGGGGCGGTCATTCGGAACAAGAGTTCCGTGACAAGGATAAGATCTTCGTTAGTTAGTTCGTTCTGTCGTGTTGGTTGGAAGGGATTCTGGGCAATGCCGTTTGAGCCTCAGTGCTTTATTCACGCTGCCAATATTCGGCTGGAGGTACCCGTCAGTGTTCACTTCTCTGAACAGCTGACCGACGAGCTGCGTCACGACCTGGAAGATGCCACTCTCACATCGTTCGATTCGGTTGTCATGAACTGCATCGAGCGGAAAGTGGATTTCTTGCTTTTGTCCGGCAACGTTTTTCTGGAAGCCGATCGAAGTCTGCGCGCGCGGCTGGCATTGTTGAAGGGCTTTCGGAAGCTGGAAGCGAAACAGATCCCCGTTTTTGTTCTGCCAGGAGATGCAGACCCGGCTGAAGCATGGCGATCTATTCCAGAGCTGCCCGACAACGTAACCGTCTGCTACAGCTCCAGTGCGGAGCCCGAGATCCTGGCACGCAACAACCGAGTAATCACGACGGTTTCCGTTTCTATGTGGTACGGCGACACGGATGCATTCGGCATTCGAGTCATCGGGCGTGCCGAAGACGGACAGGAACCGTTTCGCATCGGCATCGTCAGCAAGGCAAAATACGACGAATCGCGGCGTATGGCGGCTTTGTCATCATCAACCGACGACGATCTTCTGAACGTGGCGATTAATCAGTCTGAAGAAAAATTACCGGCCAGTAACAATGCCGATGATCCGGAACGTCAAACGTCGGTCGAAAAATCGTCAGCCGCGGCGGAAACGACCGCAGACTACGAAGCCGGGTTCCGCGACCACATCAACCAGTTAATGAACGAGGGCCATCTTAACTATGTGGCGTTCATGGGCGAACTGGATCGACTGACGCTGACTTTGGAATCCGGGCGAGTTCACTGTCCTGGAACCACTCAGCCACGCAGCCAGTGGGAAGCGAACAGTGGACAGTGTTCACTGGTGCAGGTGGATGCGGCGGGCAAAACAACCATCGAAGAAATCAATACCAGCGCCGTTGACTGGAAAAACATCGATCTGAACGTGGACACAGATGCCACGCTGAAAAGTTCGCTGCAGCACATGAAATCGTTGTTACTGCAGCAACCACGCAGCAAGTCAGACCGCATCTGGGCGGTCCGGTGGACGGTTCGTGGACCACTTCCGGTGCTGCATGATTTTATTGAAGAGGATCTGGAACTCACCGTCGCTGTGGAACTGGACAGACTGGATGTTGACGGTCGAAAAATACGGCTGGTCCACCATGTCAGAACGTTGCCAGATCCATGGGAAGTGCCGGAAAAAGAATCACTGGGACAGCAGTACGCAGATCTGATGACGGAAGATGCGATCGTCTCGCGGCGCCGGCTGATGAAACTGGTGCGCAGTGACACCAGCCTGTCTGACGGCTGGCGTCAGCGTTTCGTGGCTCTGGTCGCCGGCGTTGATCGTGAACGCATTCTGTCACGCATGCGAATCGACGGTGCAGACTGGTTTGTTTCTGACCTGCAGGACCTGCTGCCGGACTTCGACGATTTCGACGAGGATATTCTGCAGGATGAAGCCGTCGAAGAACACAGGTTAACAGGGGACGATACCGAGACCACTGGTTCATCTGCGGTTGCGATTTTGACTGACGCCGCAGTCGAAACTTTTGAAAGCGATGAAGACGACGAGTTGTCGGACGACGAAGAAGACGCTGAAAACGAAGAAGACGAAATCGAATGAAGATTACGGAAATCGACATCGACCGGTTTCGCATCTGGCGAAGTCTGCTGCTGAAGCTCAACCCATCGGGGTTGAACGTCATCTATGGACCAAACGAAGCCGGTAAAACCACCGTGATGCGTTTTGTACGCTCGATACTGTACGGTTTCGATCCATTGGGAGAAGAACCGGCATGGCAGCGTTCAGCAGAAGACATGCCATGGAAAGGTTCACTGCGCTGCGATCACGCAGGGCGTACATGGCGCGTCACTCGCAAAGCCCACGAGGCACACCGGGGCAAACTTCGAATTTCCGGCGGGCCGGACGACCTGACGAAAAACGAGTCGTTGAATCTACTCCTGTCCGACACGGATGAACACATTTTTAACGATGTATTCGCGGTTGGCGTGCGAGAGCTTCAGCAACTCTCAACACTCGGCAGTTCGAAGGTGGCTGAATATATCTACGGACTGTCGCTGGGGCCGCAGGGGCGACAGTTGCTGGCGTCTCTGGGATCCATCAACGATCGGCGCCATGCGTTGTTCTCAGACAGCGGGCGCGAAGGACAGCTGCCGAATTTGTTCGATCGTTACAGCGATCTGTCGGTATCTCCGCAGAACAGGGGCGCAGCACGTGATAAACACGCGGGATTGGTACGCCGTCGCAACGAACTAACCGCAGCCATTGACGAACTGCAGACTCGCGAAGGACAGATTGCCGGTGAATTGCGTGGACTGCGATTTATCAGCAGCTGTTACAAGCCGTGGAAAAAGATTCGTGACTTTCGGGCGAAACTTTCTGCGATCCCGCAGATCAACCACAACCCGGATCAGATCCTTGAACAGCTGGACGCCTGCGAACGGGATATTCAACAACACACAACGCGCCGCGAAGCACTGTCGGAACAGGCCAGTCAGCAGCAGAAACAGGCAGATCGACTGCAGCTGGATATGCGGTTCGAAAAAGATCGCTATGCCATCCAAAGCCTCGTCGAACAGTCTGAATGGCTGCGACAGCTGGATGAACAGATTCGCACAGCCGATGAACGATCCAGCGAGTCCAAACGTGAGCTGGATTATCAGCTCACAGAAATGGGGCCCGGCTGGACCGTGGATCGACTCAACTCCATCGACACTTCCGCCACGGCACACAACAGTCTGCTGGCTGCGGCTCGCAGGTATCAGGACGGATTGCAGCGTCGTGGTAAGTTGCGGCGCTGGAATCGATCGATGTCACGCAAAAGCCAGCAGGAGCTTGTCGATCTGGAAACCGATCTGCAGGGACTGGGCATTGATTCGATTGAAGAAGCGATCGAACAGGAACAAAATCGCCTGAAGGAACTGGAAAACCTCGGACGTCTGCGACTGCAGCGCGAACAGATGGCGTTAAAGATCAAGACCGTTCGCAACGTCATGAGCCGCGTTGACACGGACGATTCGATTCCGCCGTGGGTGGATCGGGCCGTAACGGTAACGGCGTTCATCGGAGTAACGTTATTCCTGAGCGGTCTGGTGGCCTTCGCGCTTGGTGCTGACAAAAACCGTGCGTTAGGGGGCGCAGTCGGTGCAATCGCCATCAGCTTTGCCGGCATGATGTGGTGGAGTATCAGAAACGGGCTGAGAAATCACTTCGACAACAAGACAGGAATTCAACTGGATGACCTGAACGCCGAAGCTCGCGAAGCGGAAAAGAACCTCCGCGTCGTGCATGAACGCATTCAGCGCATTCAGTCCGAAGGAATTGCCGGTCAGCATCTGATGAAGGCTGATGCTCCCGGATCGACCACGGCAGAACTGGTCGAATGCATCGGTGAATGCACGCGGCATATCACAGAACTTGAAAACCTGCTGCGACGGCAGGAACGAGCACGACTGCGACGGCAGCGACTGCAGAAAGTGCGCGATCGCTTCCGCTCGGCACAGCAGAACGTCAATGAACGACGACAGGAATGGTGTCGGCTTCTGAATTCGCTGGGGCTGGAAGAAACGGTCAAGGTGCAGGATGCCTTCGACTGGTGGCAGCGGATTCAGGAAGTCCGCGAACTGCATTCTCAGTGGAGAAACGCAGCCCCGGAAGCTGAGGGACTGAAACGGATGTTTGAAGGCATGCGAAAGCGTGTTGAACAACTGGGTCAGCAGGTATCACCGAACGGCAGGCTCAACTATTCACGTCCTCTGGAAGTACTGACTGCCTGGAAGGAACAGCTGAAGACTCACAATCGTGACCGTCTGGAACGGGAACGACTGACGACGGAAGCGGGCACGCTCAATCGGGAAGCGGTCAACGAACAGCATCAGGTGGAAGCGGCCGAGATTCGTCGTGGAGGAATTCTGGCCAGAGCCGGTGTTCTGTCGCGGGACGAAATTTTGCAACAGCTGGAATGGCAGCAGGAGCGACTCAGCCTGGAAAGCCTTCTGACGACATCACACGACGAACTTAACGAATTCGCGTTTGCGGAACCGGAAATCGCAGTCGTTGAAGACGACATGACGCGATTTGACCCGGCACAGGGACGCCAGTCGATTCAATTGCTGGAATATGAACAGGCGGAAGTCGAAGAAACGCTGCAGGGACACCACGAAGAGCTCGGCAGCCTGAAACAGGAAATCAAGTTACTGGAAAGCAGCCGGGAATCGCAGGCACACTATTACCGGAAATCAAAGTCGGCCGCGGA
Source organism: Fuerstiella sp. (assembly GCA_014238335.1). Classification (GTDB taxonomy): domain Bacteria; phylum Planctomycetota; class Planctomycetia; order Planctomycetales; family Planctomycetaceae; genus Fuerstiella. The sequence goes on along the minus strand of JABABI010000012.1, from coordinate 75,803 downwards.
CATTTACGGCGCTGCGGAAGAATGGCTGGCCCTGCAAATTGAAGAAGACGCTGTGCAGACGATGCGTCATCGCTTTGAAAAAGACAATATCTCCAGCACGCTGACGACTGCGTCGTCGTACATGCATCGAATTTCGTCAGGGCGGTATCACAGAATCTGGGGACCGCTGGGCGAAAACTTCCTGTGCGTAGACGACGAATATGGCCGCACATTCCGAGTGGAGCAGTTGAGCGGTGGAACACGCGAACAGCTGTTTCTCGCCCTTCGTTTTGCTTTAGTCCGTGAATTCGCTCGCCGTGGCGTCGAACTGCCCGTCGTTATGGATGACCTGTTTGTCAACTTCGACGAAGAACGAACGGTGGCCGCCGTTGAATGCCTTGTCGAGGTGGCCAGCGAAGGTCAGCAGATTCTGTTCTTTACCTGTCATCAGCACCTTGCCGAACTTTTCAAGAAGAAAAACATCGAACCGCTGTGGCTGCCGGGGCACAAGGTTGCTTACGACCTCAACAAGCCCGAAAATGAAGCCGCTGCTTTTATTGGCACGGATGGCCTGCAGGCCAGAATCGACGCAGCAAGCGCCGGCACAGCCGAAGTGAACGGTCCGATGAACGGACGACTGTTTCTTCCCAATGCCGACGACCTGTTCGACGACGATGCAGAGACCGACGCGGACGATGCAGTCCTGGAAGTGTCCGATACCACAGCAGCAAACGGCAACGGCACGGCAACAACTCAGCTGAAGAAACAGGCCAGCGGATAACGCATGTTTCAAAAAGATGTGACGCGGAGTGACCGAACCGGAAGCCGCTGCTGGTGACGGGTTACAACACCAGACGTTCCGCTTCAAAGACAGGTCCTTCAACGCACGTGCGACGATAGTCCCATGTTCCGTCGTCTTCTCTGACCTTCGTCACACAGCTAAAACAGGCCCCGAAGCCGCACGCCATTGGTGTTTCCAGCGACAACCAGCACTTCACAGATGCATCGCTGCAGACGCTGGCCACGGCTTTCATCATCGGTTCCGGACCGCAGCAATACACTTCAACGTCCCCACCATCAGCGCCCAGCCGTTGTTGCAGCAGTTCCGTCACGAACCCGTGATGACCGTAACTGCCGTCGTCCGTGGCCACCTGAATCTGCAGCCCTGACAAAGCAAAATCCTCAAGACCGGACAGGTAGTCCTGCGAACGAACTCCATAACAAAGCGTGACCGATTCAGGCCGTTCCGTCTGCTGTCGCTGTGGCGAACCATACCGTTTCAGGCCGAGTGCTTCGGCGGCGACTGCCAGAAACGGAGTTTGACCGATGCCGCCAGCTACGCAAATCAGTCGCCTGGCGGAAGGAATGGGAAAGCCGTTCCCCAATGGCCCCCAGACTTCCACCGCGTCGCCGATCTTCCACTGAGTCATCAAAGACGTAAGTTTGCCCACGACCACGAATCCGAATTCAATGCCGACCGGACGGCCATCTTCGTCAGCGTACGTGTCGTACAAAGCAAAAGGCCGGCCCAGCAACGGGTCACTGCCACCAGCGGGACGAACCATGAAGAATTGACCGGGCGTGATTTGTTCTGCCAGTTCCGTCTGCCGCAGGCGGATGGCCCACGTGTCCTTTGCCATTGCCCGAATCCCGTCCACAACAGCCGTATACTGCCGGGCATAAAAGACCATGCCGGGAAGACAGGATTGTTCTGTTGTGTTCATGAATATTCAGTTTGGGCAGACGACGAACCAAAAACAACGGACCGGTGAGTTTAGCACGACAGACGGGACTTGGCTATCACGCTGACACGGTCCTGGGAATCGACAGGGGCAAAGACTTGAGACAGAAAGCAGCCGAGAAAGCTGAGTTCGTCAGTCATGGTTTCTCTGCTGACTCTGCGCTCTCCTGTGAATCCACCGCAGACCAAATAGGGATGAACAATGGCTGCCAATGATGGTCGTCACGTCAACTCGGTCAAGAACTGACTCATTTCGTCGGCTGCATGATCGTCACTCTGCTGCTGCGCCTGTTGAATTCCTGACCTGTAGACACCAGCCGCTTCGTCGGTGCGCTGCAGTCGGGCCAGCTGCTGACCGGCCATCAGAAATGCTGCAACGTACGGCGCTTCGTCGTCCATCAACTGTTGCAGCAGATCAAGGCTGCGATCGTGCTCAGCTTCCTTCTCCAGTTCCATGGCCAGCATGTATCTGAGCGTCTGATCCCTGGGATCGTCTGCCAGCATTGTTTCCAGTTTTTCTCTGCGTGAAGCCATTTGTGTTGACACCAATTTGGGTCCGAAATTTTACTGACAGCGCAAGTGCAACTGGACAAGTGCGTCTGAAAACAATCCGCTGAGCCAGCCCCCTGTCCGTTTCGTAACCACAGTCGAATAACGAGTGTGAGTTACCGGCAAACTCTATGCAACGGCAGATCCATCAGCAATCGTCTGCGGTCCGACAAGGTGAGTATTGGGACCAATGGTGCAGTTAGCACCTATGTTCACCTCACCCTCAAGAACCACGCCCGGCTTGATCACGGTATCACTTCCAATCGTCACAGCAACGTCAATCGACGTTTGTCCAGGGTCCACGATCGTCACGCCGCTGAGCATCAGTTCGTTCTGGACCCTGTCCTGAATGTGCTGCCGCACTTCAGCCAGCTGAATACGATTATTGACGCCGATCGCTTCCTGAATCGTCAGACTGCAGCTGGCGGCGACGTGATGACCATCGTCCATCAGAATCCGGGGACAGTCGGTCAGGTAATACTCGGCCTGTACGTTGTTGGGCTTCAGTTTTTGCAGCGAAGTCAGCAGCAAAGGACTGTTGAATGCGTAGCACCCGGTGTTGATTTCCGTAATTCGCCGCTGATCTGCAGTGGCATCCTTATGTTCCACGATACACTCGAAGTCGCCGTCAGCATTTCGAACGACTCGTCCCAGACCCTCATTGTTGTGCGTGTCAGCTGTTCCGATCACACACGCGGCATTGTGCTGCGTCTGGGCATCCAGCAGTGCCTTCAGTGACCCCCCCTGCAACAGCGGCGTATCGCCGGCAAGAATCAGTACAGAACCATCGTGCCCCTGCAGTTCAGACTCGGCCATCATGACAGCGTGACCGGTGCCGTTTTGTTCAACCTGTTCAGCAAAGACCACATCGTCATGGCCGGACAGCGCCTCTCGCACCATATCTGCTCTGTGACCAACGATGACGATCAGTTTCTCCACACCAGCGGAGCGAGCGGCGTCGATGACGTATTCGATCATCATCCGCCCGCAGACCGGATGCAGGACCTTCGGCGCTTCCGACTTCATTCGCGTGCTCCTGCCAGCGGCAAGGATCACTGCAACAGGAGCAATCATAGGAAACGTTCAGCCTTCCAGGTGGACACACAAACTTAATATCGCCAGCCCATTCGTCCAATGAAACCGGTTTGGGGAGAGAATCCCCCGCCAAGACCATATGTGACCTCACGATCAAAGATCCATCCGCCTTCCATGAACCATGAATACATGGCTGCATCCATCCGCAGACCCAGCAGGACCCGGTAGTCCTCCAGTTCGACTTCATCACGCGGCGGCCCCGGGGCAGTGTTAACTTCGTAGGCTTCCACATGGTACTCGGCGCTCAGGTACAACCACTTGGCCCAGAGAGCTTCATTGCCAAGAAACACGCTGATCGTCGTCTTGGGATACATCAGTTGCCATTCCCAGTAGTCGTCCCGATAGGTTAGCCCCGCATATGGAATCACGCGATCTTTCACACGGTCCAGATAGCCCGCTCCCAGCACCATGCTCCAGTATCGATCAAGCTGGAAAATGAACATCCCGCGACCGTCCAGCTGGAAGGCTTCCGAGGACAACGAGTTTTCGAAATCTGTGTTAATCGACGGCGTCAGCCCAAAACTGACACTGAAGGGGCCCGACTTGGGCGTCTCCAGTTCAAAGTCCCACCCAAAGCGATAAGCCTGATCGGGAAGTCCGGGAAAACCCGGCAGAGCTGATGGGCCGTCCCACAGTCGCAATCGAAACTGGTTGGTCCACGTCAGCATCCAGCCAGGCATGAACGGCCCAGTGTGCGCAAGATCATAGTCGACATCAAACTGTTCGAAGTGGCCAGCGGCATTGCCCGTGACTCTCGATCCCGGCATCAAGCCAAGCTCCAGACTGTTTTGCCATCCCTGCCGATAGGGACGAGGCCCGTTCGCTCCGAACGCTGTGAACGGAGCCGGCTGTCCGTACGGGGCAAAAAGACCTTGTGGAAACTGTTGAGCCCCGGCAAATGGATCCGCACCGACTGGTGGCGAAAACGCGTTCCATGTAGACGCATCCGGCATCGTCGGTGTGCCCACCGCACCCTGACCGCCGATGCCGACGCCCGATTGCACCGATGCGGCTGACCCACCAGCCAGCGGTGCAGTCCCGGACAGCGAGCCGGCGTCCTGGGGCATGGGAACACCGCCCGATTGTCCGTGGAAGACCGTTGTCAGTGAAGCAGGACGATAGATCGTTGGCTGGCCAGCTCGTCCCGTGAATCCCGTGGGATCGAACAGCCCGGCGTCCGTGGAGCTGACGAAGACAAAGAACGCAGTTGTGGACAGCCACAGGTGAATGGATTTCACGTGAGCATCCTGAAAAAAACTATATGAACCCCATTTGATCATCTACTCGTGATCGGCGGGTGCTGCGATTTCCTGGACGAATCCACTCAGTCATCACAGCTTGAGGGAAGTTTCGGGAATTTCCGGAAATCGGTGGAACACGTCAACAGCAACTGGCCAGATACAGGCATGCACTACCGCCTGCAGGAGATTTCCGGTGGCAGCGCTCGTTTACGTTCGGCGTTTTCTGCCGTTGTCATGCTCGAGTCGGCGGATTTGGAAGGCGTCGTCATGAATGTCGAAAGCGTGTTGTGGAAACCAGCAGACGGTGGATTAGCAGCGGCTGCCCCACGAACACAGTAGCCACCGGAAAAACGTGACGAATCCGCGTGGCGGTTGCCGTCTTTTCGACAGCAGCCGCCGCACACAGCGACGATGTTCGTTGTGCAGGCTGCCAGCCTGCGTTTGTCGGTCAGCCACAGGCATGCTGCCAGCACTACTCAGACACAGCAACGAGGTGCGTGCAAGCACGCGCCCTGCTCGCTGGGTACCTGTGCGAACAGACAGACAACTGTCCGTTCTGACTATGGCATTTCCTGAAACCTCCGACTTGACCGGGACACAACCATTCAGGGACCTTCACGTCGGACGGAATTGCGGCTGGCGGACAGGCATTCGTCACCGTTCGAGCCAGCCGAGCGCAAAGAGCAATTGCAGCAAATGACGACTGCCCTTCAGGGGCTGCCGGATCTGCAGCGTGAGTCCATCGAGCTGTTTCATCTTCAGGGATGCTCACTGAAGAAAGTCTCAGAACTGCTGGGGCGTTACGGAACTTCGGTCACCGGTCTCGTCCATCGGGAATTAAAATAGTTGCGACTGGAAATGGGTGCCAGTGGCTCTCTGTCAAGTACTCAGATTCTTGCCAACAGGAACGAAAGGGAACTCCCAGCATGATCACTACGATCACGCAACAGAAACCCAAACGATCCATCCGACTCGAACTGGCGCTGAGTACGGCCAAACCACGGAAGGCTGACGTTGATGATCACATCACCGACTGCACGTTGACCGGCCTTGACCCCTTCTTCAACGACGGAGCCGCATTGGGCGTCCTGTTCGAAGAAAAAAGGACGGCTTGCGGAGATTATTTCGCACGAACGAACGCAAGTAATGAATGCAGAAAACGGCCGCAGAACGATCGTCAATATTCCGGGTTATTCCATTCAAAAGCTATGCACAGATCATCATCAAGTGCGGTCTTTCTACGTCCGTGATGGCAAAGATCATTGGGTCACAAACACGGAGTTCCTGTAAGCGTCGGGTGGGCCCATGGGTTCCAATCGGTGGAATCCGGACGGCACAATCACGCAGGCGTGACATGGCCACAGCAATTTCCACGTGGCGCGCCTACGGCCGTTTCACGGTGCCCGAATGCCTCGTTCCATAACTCCGGTTTGGGACCGTCTGTCCGCGAAGTTCCGGCTTCGCCACTCGGCGGGTGTAGTCATGTAAGGTTCGATGGTAACGTAGCGGGAGACCATTTTCCCGCGCTGAGTCAACTGACCAGACAACGATGCTATTCTGGCGACGAAAATCACGATCCGGGACTGCTCCCTCACCCGGCAATGCTTTTTGCCACAGCCTGCAATTCCGGTACATTTGGAGTATCATCCCCCGCGGTGACTTTGTGCAATTCATTTCCGCGTCCCGGTCGGAGCAATGGTTACAGACAATCACATCACGGCAGCCGAGTTTACGACCACGAAACACGAACTGCCGGAAGCTGGTCGATGGCACGAACTGCACGAAGGCAGAGTTGTGCTCATGCAGCCGCCGGACGATCAGCACGGAAACACCGTGCTGAATCTGTCTCGCGCACTCGCGGAGTGGTTTCAGAATCGCGAGGAAAACAGTGTCGGCTACGCGTGCCATGAAATCGGCCTGAAGGTGTCTACGGAACCTGATACGGTTTATTGTCCCGCGATCTCGTTCTTCGATACCGGTCCTCCGTTTGGCGAATCCGACAAGACCATTGCTGGGCAGGTGCCTCGACTGGTTGTGGACGTCGCATCAACGAACGATCGAAGACAGGAAATGCGCAGCAGAAGCCTTGGCTACATGCAGCTGGGCGTCAACACTGTCTGGATCCCCGACCCTTACAAGAAGGAAATCCAGGTCATCAGCAAGAAGGCTCACACGCTGGCCCTGGGAGACTGGCAGACTCTGGAAGGCAGCACCACCCTGCCCCGGTTCCGGATCAAAGTCGCCGACGTCTTTGCTCAGCCCACGTGGTGGAAGGTGTGACTGTCCAATTGCGCAGACCGGAACTGTCGGCAGTCACACGGGTGCGACCGTCTATTTTCCTGCCGCCGACCACTTCTTCATCAGCGCAATGTTATTCAGGATATTCTGCAGGTGTGCAGGATCCTGTTTCCTGGCTTTCAAGCCGTCAACGTACACTTTCATGTCGCTGTCAAACATCAATGCTGTTTCAGGCTGACGACCAAGGTCGTTTGTGTCGTCCATCCAGCGATTCAGCCTGTCTCGGTGTTCGGCGAGCGTATTTGCGTGCTGCGGATTATCTGCAAGATTATTTAATTCGTGCGGATCGACCTGCAGGTCATACAGTTCCTCTGGTGCGCGCACTGAACTGAACAGCAATTTTTTCTGGACGTCACTCAGCGTGCCTGCTTCGTTCGCCGCTCGCAGCGCAACCAGAATGGATTTCTTATCCTTGTAGGCGCACGGTTGCAGATGAGGTCGCTGCGGCAGGAAATTACGAATGTACTTGAAGCGATCCGTTCTCACGCTGCGCAGATGCTCGACAGTTTCGTCGCAGCGGTCACGAGCCGAAAACACGGCATCCCTGGACGCATAATCTTCCGCCAGAATATCGCGGCCCTGCATGTATCCGGGAACTTCAATACCCGCCAGCCCCAGAGACAGTGGTCCGATGTCGATATGTTCAACCAGATCCGTTCGTGTCTGGCCGGGCTCGACGCCGGGACCGGCAATCACCAGCGGCACGTGGATTCCTTCGTCGTACAAAAACTGCTTGCCTCGAGCGTGACTGATACCATGATCCGTCATGAACAGGATGATCGTGTTTTCGAGTTCGCCTTCGTCTTTCAAACGCTGAACGACTTCGCCTATCAGGCGGTCGGTATATCGGCAGCAGTCAAGATACGCCGCCCAGTCGGCCAGTAGTACCGGATCGTTGGGATAATACGGCGGCAGTGTGACCTTGCTGATCGGCGTGGCTGCTCCAAATATTTCTGCACATCGGTCCTGAAATTTTGCTGCTGATTCGGTGTTGCCACCTCGCCGTTTCGCACCAGGCGTCTGGATCTGAGCAAAAAATGGCTGCCCCGGTTTACGGTCAATCCAGTCATTGCTGTCGTAAATCGATGCGTCCCATTCGAAGTTGTAGTCGCTCTTACCGAAACGCCCCCTCTTTGCCGTGGGCCAGCCGCCCAGGGATGTGTGGTAGCCCGCGTTCTGAAACAGCCGAGGAATGGTTTCAATCCCATCGGGAAGATTGATCTTCCGGGCGCCACGCCCGCTGCGATGATGATGAGCACCGATGCTGGTTTGATACATGCCGGTAATGAAGGCGGACCGGCACGTGGAACACACCGGTGCCGTGACATACGCATTCGTAAAACGAACGCCGTTGGCAGCCAGACGGTCTACGTTGGGAGTTTGAATAGCCGTCTCGCCGTAGCACGAAAAGTGGGCCGACATGTCGTCAACAATGATCCACACGATGTTGGGCAAAGCAACTTCGGCACATGTCGGCCGCAACCCAGCGCAGGACAGAAACAAGAACAGAAGTGTGAGAACTCGAATCAACATTGAGAACGGCTTTCAGTTTTTCCGGTTGTTAATGAAACACGGCGTTTGCATTGGTGCTTCGTAACCCGCTGCGAATGTATCACCTTTACACCCGGCAGCTCACGTCATGGAACACAGTCGGTCAGGGTATGAACAGAAACTCGTTGGAATTCAACAGGCCTCTACACAGACTCACCAGACCAAACTCTTTCGCAAATCGTTCGGCGTCAGCCACTTCGTCAGCCTCTGCGCGTCGCCCGAAACACAATTGATACGCCAGCTGAACCTGTTCCGCCAGCAAATTATTCTGTGTCTTCAGCCGCTTTGACAACAGTTCCGACTGCTGCACGACAAACGAACTGTTCAGCAGATTCAGCGCTTGCAGAGGAGTCGTGGACCGACTGCGTTTGGATATCACCTGACTGGCATCCGGACAATCAAAGGCACCGAACACAGATTCCCGCTCCTGACGGATCTTCGTCATATAGACCATGCGGCGGAAATCATCGGGACCGTACGCAGATTTGGGAAAGAAGTGCCGGACATTCTCCATTTCCACTTCAAACCCACTGAAACCACGGCCACCCATCTTTGCATTCAGCACACCACTGACGGCAACAATGCTGTCGCGAATCGCTTCGGCCTCCAGTCGCCGGGGAGGAAACCGCCACAGCAATCGCGTGGCGGCGTCAACCCGCACCGCTGCTGTCTGAGGTACACTAGACTGCTGCCAGGTGCCGGACGTCAGAATCAGACGATGGATATGCTTTAGTGACCAGCCGCTGCGGACCAGTTCGCTGGCCAGCCAGTCCAGCAGTTTCGGATGACTGGGGGCCGTCCCGTTTTTCCCGAAGTCGTTCGGGGTGTCGACAATTCCTGTGCCAAATTGGTGCTGCCAGATGCGATTCACAATCACTCGCGCCGTCAGCGGATTGTCCGGATCTGTCAGCCATTCTGCAAACCGCAGGCGACGCTGCTGTTCCGGCGATGTCTTTTCCAGTTGCAGCGAACCAATCACTTCCAGCGTGTCCGGTTTCACTTCTTCGCGTTTTGCCAAAGGCTCACCACGGTAAAGCCGGTGAGTCGGTCCGGGCTGACTGAACGTACCAGCGTACACAGTCGTCGCCGCAGCAAGCTGCTCACTCTCCATCGTCAGGGTCTGCAATTCCTGCAGCCATGCCGTGCCCTGTCTGGCTCGATCAGGAGCAGCCGACGCGAAGTCATACACTGGTTCCTCAGGGAGCGTTCCCTTGAACGGCAGCCTATGTTTCGAGCTGGCAACAGCCTTCCATTCTTCACCGTCGACTGACGATTCGATGACGTAATCCGTTGCCAGTCGATCTTTGTAGCGGCCCGAGCGGTCTCGTCCCCATTGGATCCGGTCGATGCTGACGGTCGCGGAAAATTCCAGCTGGACCCAGCCGGCACCGGCTTCGTTAGAGATCCAGCTGTTGCTGTTGCCCGTCTTTCCGTCGTTGATGTGTGCAAGTTTGTGGATTTCGTAGCCGGGCAGATTGCTCGACGACGTCGCCTTCGTTCCCTGCGCTGCGAGTGCGACGTTGCGATCACCACTCCAGACTTCCAGCTCGTCCAGACAGGGCTGACTACTGTTGGTGGCTCGGATCGTAAATCTCACGAACTTTGCAGAAACCGCCTCGAACTTTTCGACGTTGAGCTGTGTGTTGACTGCCGGTCGCAACGACGAGCCCTCAGCCTGCGGCTCGAATTCGCTCAATTGTTTTCTCAGGACAGCGATATTTCGTTTCAGTTCAGCAATCCTTTCCTGAGCCGCAACGGACAACGGCAGCTTTCGGTCTGCGTGGTTGACTCCCGCAAACACGGCCTGAATCGAATAGAAGTCGCGCTGAGTGATCGGGTCAAACTTATGGTTGTGGCATCGCGCACACCCCAGAGTCAGCCCCATGAACGTCGTTCCGGTCACGTTGATCAGATCTGACAACTCATCCTGACGCTGCATCAGTGCCAGGTTGGGGTCCTGTCCTTTCACCAGATCATGCGGCCCTGCGACAAGAAATCCTGTAGCGATGTCGGCCCCCAGTGCGTCACCGGCAATCTGTTCGCGGATAAAGCGGTCATACGGCAAATCGTCGTTGAATGCCCTGATCACATAGTCACGGAAGTGCCATGCGTTCGGGCGTTCTCGGTTCGTTTCAAAACCATGAGTTTCTCCAAATCGGATAATATCCAGCCAATGCTGCGCCCAGCGTTCCCCATATCGCGGACTGTCAAGCACTTGATTAGTCAGATGTTCCCACGCGTCCCGGGAACCTGAGGACAGCTTCGCAACCGCGGCATCCAACTGCTCCGGAGTTGGTGGCAGCCCGTGCATGACCAGAAACAGACGTCGCACAAGTATTGCGGCTGCGGCAGGGTCTGAAGACTGAAGCTCTTCCTGACGCAGGCGATCCAGAATAAACGCATCAACAGGATTCGCAGCGTCTTCGACGACCGGCACCTGGGGGCTCTTTACACTTTGAAACGACCAGTGGTCCGTCGTGAGTTTCTCTGTGCCCGATAATCCAGCGGGCATAATGGCTCCGGCATCGATCCATTTTTTCAGCCAGCCGATCTGGTCTGCCGACAGGCGATCGTCTTCCGGCGGCATGATCAGCTTGGGATCGTTTCCCGACACCAGCTGAATCAAGTGGCTGGCGCCACTGTCACCCGGCACGATTGATGGTTCACCGGACCCACCACCTCGTAACAGGTTCGCTTTCCGATCCAGTCGCAATCCCGATTCCTGGGCCTCCGCCCCGTGGCAGTCCAAACAATGTGCTTCCAGAATCGGCGCGATGTGCTTCGTGTAGTCAACCTGCGCATCGGCCAACGACACTTCGGTGCCAGTCAGCATGCACAGCAAAAGACCGAGGGATTCAAGCATAAGTTTCACTGTGTTGCGGGTTCCGTTTGCGTCAGACTAGATTCTACTCTGCCAGCCACTCAGATCCAATTCGTATGCGCAAACAACTTCGCGAGGGGTGAACGACCCAGATTTACGGACTGCCCAGGCAGAAACAGCCTCCCGTCGTGTGTCGCATTTCCCGTGCCGCCGGAATCAACTAGGACACGGTCGAACCCGAACACGCAAGTTCCCGCAGATTCGCTGCCAGCACAGGCTGTGGACACGACCACACGAGAAAGAACATGCTTTCCCGAACAGCACGTTCGGCCGGATGCCCCGATACATATCCCGCGCCTTTTGTCGCAGCCAGCCAGGACTGAGCGGAACGCAGAACGAGTGAATTTGCCTGGCGACGCAGTTGTTCCACGGCAGCCGCACCAGCCGGATGATCACCGGTCGCGGCCAGTCGCAGGTCCGTAGTCAATTGATCGCATTCCGCCTGCAGCGGCGCCACGAACTCCACCAGATCCGGCCGGCGCCGCGTCTCTTCGGTCATGTGCCGCAGAGTTCCGGCCGTTGCTCCAATGGCCAGAGCTGATGTGCCCAGCGAACCGGCGCCGCCACCAGTCCCGTGCTGCATAACCTGTTCCATCGGCCCATGCAGTAGCTGCCACTTATTAACAACCAATTCATTAAGCTTCACGGCACCGGTCTGTGAAGCGTTCAGAGCCATTAGTTCCACCGGCGGCTGTACTTCCACACCTGCCGCGTCTGTCGGTATTGCGGCCAAAAGTTGACGACCGTCAGCCAGAGTTCCGCCAGTAATCAGGAAGTCCGCCTGAGTCGCACCGGTCGCCCACGGAACGACGCCGTTAAGCACAAAACCGCCGGCTGTTTCGGACGCCTGTACCAGTGGCGTCTTCAGGTGCTGTCCGGACGTCGTCAGGTGCGAGATTCCCACCGTCGCAAAGATGTCACCGGAAAGCAGACCTGGCAGCAACTGCTGCTTTGCTGTTTCGTTGTCAGTCGTAGCAATCCGCCTCACCGCCGCGCTTCGCTGAGTCAGCACGAACGTCGAAACCAGACACGCGGAAGACAACAGGCGAAGGCCTTCCAGCTGATCGACCGGTTCCAAATCCAGACCACCCCACTCGACGGGCAGGTCCCATGACATCACCCCGGCATCAGCCATGACCCGCAGCTGCTCTGCTGGCCATGCGTCTGTTCGATCATCGCAGACCTGCTGCTGAAGATTCGTCCGCAGGCAAGTGAAATTTTCTGTTGCAAACAGATCGGACATAAGATCAATACTGAATGAAATCTGCTGTGGTACGAACAGCGGAAATACGATTCTCTGTCAGGTGCTGAGTACCCCGTCTGCAGTCGCATAGATGTTCGGCGGAATCTACAGAATGCCCCGCTGAAATAATTTCTGACGACTCGGCACAACAGGTTTCGAGCGGCAGCTCGCACTGGCGGACGGGCCGTCCTCTCTTACGTCTTGATCGAAGATCGTTGTTGCGCCAGTTCCATCATGAAGCTCTGGACGCGGTCGGCCATTTCGCTGCCGTTCGGAGCGAGTCCAGCCATGATCATGGCGTCGGCGTACAGCTGCTGTCCACACGTTCTGACGAACCCCGAGTTGTCGTCATTTACTGAAATCTCACACAGCCGACCGATCAGTGTCGCGCGGGGGTTGATCTCCAAAATCATTTTTGACATCTCAAAGTCCGGCATGTTGACCTGCAGCACTTTCTGCATCGTCGTACTTTGCGCCCCCTTGGCATTCACAAGGCAACAGGCACTTTCCGTCAGTCGCTCCGATTTCCGGACGTCTTCCACCTGATCACCGAGAACTTCTTTGATGAGCTTCAAGACTGTGTCGAATCCCTGAGGCACATCGGCGTCGTCGCTGGAGGTTTCTTTTTTCTCGTCGTCATCGGACTCGGAATCAGAAGACTCACTGCCGGGCAGCTTAAGGTCTGCAGAATCGATTGATACCAGATCTCTGTCTTCGAAACTGCCAAGTGTCGACAGAACATATTCATCGACGGGATCGGTCAGCACCAAAACCTCCAGATTTCGCTCGCGGAAGATCTCGAGATTGGGGTCTCGCAGGACGGCAGACATATCAGATCCGGTTGCGAAGTACACCTGCTTTTGATCGTCACCCGCGCGTGCGCAGTACCCCGCCAATGACGCCAGGCCATCTTCTGCGGTGCTGTTGGTGGACTGAAAACGCAGCAACTTTGCCAGACGGTCACGATGATCAAAGTCTGACCCAATCCCTTCACGCAGGATCGCACCGAAGTCACGGTAGAACTTCGCGTATGCCTCAGCGTCGTCGCCGGCAATCGAATCCAGATGATCGAGAACCTTCTTTGTAATCACCTTCTGCATCTTGCGGAAGACCGTGTTGTCCTGCAGCGCTTCGCGAGACACATTCAGCGGAAGGTCTTCAGAATCAACGATGCCCCGCAGAAAACGCAGGTAGTCCGGAATCAGATCCCGGTTGTCGTTCTGAACCAGAATTCGTTTGGCACACAGATGCAGTCCATGTTCCGAACGTCCAAATCCCATCCGTTCCAGGTTGGTCTCGGGACAATACAAAATGCTGTGAAACTGAAACGGCGAATCAGCCGTTAGATGCAGATGCCATAGCGGCTTCTGACCGGGAAAATGCGTCAGGTATTCGTAGAATTCCTGATACTGTTCATCCGTGACCGTGCTCTTCGGTTCGACCCAGATCGGTGGCTGGTCGTTAATGTGCTCGCCGTCCACCATGATTGCATGAGGCACAAACGTGGAGTATTTCTTCAGAATGTACTTCAGACGCGACGTGTCTGTGAATTCCGTCAGGTCTTTTTTCAGATGCAGTCGAACTTCCGTGCCGCGAGGTAACGCCTCCTGAGGTTCGGCAATAGTGAAGGCCCCGTCTCCGGTAGATTCCCAGATCCAGCCGGAATCCTCCGTCCAGCTGCGTGTGCGGACTTCGACACGTTCTGACAGCATGAACGAAGAATAGAAGCCAACACCAAACTGACCGATCAGCGAGACGTCATCCTTGTTCTCAGCCTTTTGCAGGTTCTGAAGAAACTCCAGGGAACCACTGTGGGCAATCGTCCCCAGATTCTGAACAAGCTCGTCCCGCGTCATCCCGACCCCGTTGTCGCGGATCGTGAGCAGATTCTCGTCCCCGTTCGGTTCGATTGTGATCGTCAGCTCTGACGCATCGATCGCCGAGTCAGTCAGTGCCGAGTGACGAAGTTTGTCGAGCGCATCTGACGCATTGGAAACCAATTCGCGAATTGTGATTTCGCGGTTCTGATACAGCGATTCTGACAGCAGATGCAGTAAACGGCTGATTTCTGCCTGAAATGTAAACTGTTCTTTAGCACTATCTACGGGCATATGAGGCACTCCGGCCATGAGAAAGAAGTCGTGTGTGAGTGTGAGTGTGAGTGTGAGTGTGAGTGTGAGTGTGAGTGTGTGAGTGTGTCGACGCCGAACCGATTCGACATGAGCCGCCAGTCTCGTTTCCGGCCTGGAAACGGCCCGGTTCTTTATTCGACGTCATGATTTTGATTGGCAGCCGAGGGCGTTTCCGCGCCAGGCGCACCGGCTGCAACAGGTCGCTTTTTGAGAATCCACAGATTCATTGTGGATTTTCGCCAGCAATCATCGATTTTCCAGGCGTCAGAGCCGGAAAACTCAAAGTGTTCCGGGGTTCTCAGAATCATTGTTGCGTCGTCAGACGTTGTTCTCGGCTTTGCGAGCCGGATTAGCGCTTTCCCCAGCACATCGCGCGGCGCCAACAACGGGCACTGATCGTAGGGGGGGTCAA
Source organism: Fuerstiella sp. (assembly GCA_014238335.1). Taxonomy (GTDB): domain Bacteria; phylum Planctomycetota; class Planctomycetia; order Planctomycetales; family Planctomycetaceae; genus Fuerstiella. The sequence goes on along the minus strand of JABABI010000012.1, from coordinate 60,681 downwards.
AGAACAGCAAGGTATAAGGAAAACACTCGTCGGCCCCTTGGGGGCAGAATGACGTTCGATGGATGTTGGTCTTCCAGCAAACCGTCGGTTTTTCGGGGGCTATCGCGGCAACATTGTCGGTCAGCGATTTGTGAATGACCGGATCGCCTTCAATGAATACACACGATTCAGCACCGCGACTCAGCGATTCCATACCCATCGTGCCCACACCGGAAAAAATGTCGGCAACACGAGCATCGGGGACCAGATGGGCGATGCGATCAAAGACAATCTGTCGTATGCGATCGGTATAAGGGCGCGTCGTATTTCCGTGAGGGATCTTCAGGGTCCGGCGACGGAACTCGCCGCCAATAATTCGAAGTGTCATTACGTCAGATGCGAGCTATGGTGTTCAGTTAATTAATACGATTTTGTCGACACAGCGACCGCCTAATATCGCGAGGTTAGTGAGAAACTGCCCATTACCAAAGCAAAATGGTGTCTGTAATCAACAAACCCAGCAAATTGTAGATTTGTCGCCCTGGATAACATTGACATGTTGTCTGGCTCCCTTAATCTCCTTTGACATACGTATTTTCCTCGCAACACGGCTAATCGTGGCATTGTGAGGTTCACTTGAGCAGCCCAAAAGGAGTTCTCCGCCGATGGCAAAGGACAAACCCCTCTCAAAGTCTGAAATTCTGAATTCACTCGCTGAAGCAACCGATCAAAGCCGCAAAGAGGTTGGTGCAGTCTTGGATGCATTAGAGGGTTTAATCGAAGAAAACCTGACAAAAGGCAGCGGAATTTTTAATCTCCCTGGCTTGATGAAAATCTATGTGCATAGGAAAAAAGCCACTCCGGAACGTGAAGGCCGTAACCCGGCGACCGGCGAAACGATCACAATTAAGGCAAAACCGGCTTCAAATGTTGTTAAAGTACGGCCTTTGAAGAAGTTGAAGGAAATGATCTAGAGTTGTTCCTCTGCCCAGGGGCATTTGAAGTTCAGACGCCCTTGGTCGTGGACACCCCGGACCACGTTGCCTTGATTTCGTGGGGTTCAAGTGGTTGACCGGGTGAGATATCACCCTAAAATGCATCCATCAACGGGATTTCCGTCGATGCGTTTTTCTTCCGAACCTGATCGTTCGAATGGCATCCTTCAGTCAGTGAGAGGAACGTTGATCCGGTGAGCCGCGCAGAGGGCGTGAGATGTTAGTTCTTTCGAGAAAAAAAAGTGAAAGTATCGTGATCAACGACGATGTCGTGATCACGGTGATCGAGGTTCGAGGCGACAAGGTTCGTCTCGGCATTAAAGCGCCACGTGAGATACCAGTGCATCGCAAAGAGGTCCTGGACGCTATCCTGCGTGAATCGCAGGACGACAACGCTGCGGCGAGTATATAGGGCCATCAGGTCTGCTGGTGGCCAGCTGCGATTCATTGTGTGGGCGTATTTCGAGTGAAGGCTCGAGTATCGTGGTGGTCATCCCTCAGCGGAATTTTTTGCGGGCGCCTCTATTTGCCGAAATTATCTGTGAAGTCGGGGCATGACAGGATCCGACAGAAGCATTGAAATGCGGCCCCATCGTCTAGTTAGGCCTAGGACACTGGATTTTCATTCCAGTAACGGGGGTTCAAATCCCCCTGGGGTCACTCAGCTCAGCCTTGACCAGTAATGGTCAAGGTTTTTTTGCGTGCCATGAGTTCCTACTTCCTGTATTTTCCTACCTTCCGGGCATAAAGTAGACGTATTTGTATGTCGTTGCCGTTGTACTTGGAATTCGTCCTCGCACAGTACAACGTGGCTTTGCCAATTCGGTTCAGGAGCGTCTTCGTTGGTTTCGCAATCACTGCCGAATCAGTATCTGGCCGACCCGGATGTACAACTGATGATGCAGGTCATCAGTGGCGACGAATCGGCATTTGAGGACCTGGTAAAGCGATATCAGGACCGATTGATCGGATTCTTTTATCACTTGATTCGCGACCGGACGACTGCTGAAGATATGGCTCAGGAAGTGTTTATGCGGGTCTACAAGGCCCGAGAACGCTATACGGCCCGCGCCCGATTCTCGACATGGCTGTTTCGAATCGCACACAACCTGGCAAGCAACCAGAAGCGAGGTCTTGCGAGAAGGCGGGAAATCCCCCTGTCCGGCTCGGCGGATCCCGACGACTCAGTTCGTCGGGAACAGGAATTTCTGACAGAAAAATCGGCACTTATGCCGACTAGACAGATTGATTCCAAAGAGACCCAGGACATCGTCCGCAACGCGCTTGATTCACTGAATGAACGCCAGAAGACTGCGGTACTGCTGCACAAGTTTGAAGGCATGAGCTATCAGGATATCGGCGAGATCATGGACCTGAACATTGTCGCAGTGAAATCGCTGCTTTCACGAGCACGAGGTAACTTAAAGGAAGTTCTCGAACGCCATCTTTGATGAGATGGACAAATCGATCCCAGTCGGACATGACCATGCCGGAACAACCTGAGAATCTGGATGAGCCCCTTGATGAAAAGCTGACAGAACTTGTCAGTTATCTCGACGGTGAACTCAACGATACTCAGATGGATGCGGTCGAACAGGTACTTATAACCGATGCCGCAGCGCGCAGTCATGCGGACATTCTGTCGAGAACATGGGCGCTGCTTGATTCCCTTGAAGAAGTCTCTGCCAGCGGACAGTTTACTCAGGAAACATTGGCAACAATCTCAGCCGAAGTCGTGAAGGACGACGGTGCTCCGTCCGGCAGGCGACTGAAGGACCTGGCAGTGAAATTGGCGCGTTATCAAATTGTCCCGTGCTTCCTGCTGGGAGTCCTGGGGGCCGGAGTTGGGCTGACTATGGCAGGCACGGCCAAGGAAGAGCGGGAGGCCGAAACGAATGTGGAGGCCGTTGCCCTTGAACACATCGACCTGCTTCCATCGATCGAACTTTACGATCTTGTGCCAAACGTGGATGCGCTCAAGGCACTAAATCTCAGTTCCGAAGAGACTCGAACGGAGCCCGAGGAATGAGCAACTCCATGAAGAACAACTTGTTTCCTGTGTTATCAGTGATCGCAGGTGTTGCGGTCACCGTGGTCTGCGCCGGGTGGATGGAACGCATGGAGACACCGGCCCCGGAAATCCAGGCGGCCATCAACAAGTTTGACCAACTGGAGGCAGGACAGCAGCAGCGGCTGCTGACTCAGGCTGCTGGGTTCGAATCAAAGGGCTCTGAGTACAAGAAACGAATCATTTCGGTTCACGATGCCGTTACAGCCGATCCGTCTCTTGATGCGAAGCTGAGAACTCTGCACGAGTGGTGGAGACCGCTGGATGCGACGCTGGAGGCAAGAATTCGCAGCTACGACGGTGATGCAGCGAAATGGGCGAGCAAGGTTCAGAATGCGTACGTGGAAAGTCACGCTGCGGACCATGTCGTCGTTATCGGGATTCTGGCACCGGAGGGAGAGCGGCACACAGTGGATCTCACTGAACAGCAGTATGAGTCTTTCCTGGATTTTCTGATCCCAATGGATGTCCCGCCGGACCTGGCCAAAAAGCTGAACGGCTTCAAGCCGAATGACAACTGCGAGATTACGCTGACGAAGATTGTCTGGGTCCTGCATCAGATCCGAAGTTCTCTTTCCGGTCGCCCTCCTCAATCGGGACGGCCCCCCCAGCCCGGAAGCCCGATCGTGCGGATTTTTGATAAGGTTCAGTTCGAGGATGTTCAAAGTTTTTTTGACGCCAATGAGTGGAAACTGTTGTCGCAGACAGTTTCCAAAACTCGAAACGATGACGAGCCGGTCGGCACCGAAGAGATGCGTCGTCGCAAGGCGTATCTGCTGTTCAAATGCGTCAGTGATGGTTTGTACCACTTCAGTCGCGTGTTCAGAGAAAAGCACCTGGGAGACCGACACGGTGACCTGAGGACTCTGATTGAAAATGACGACAAACTGGTGGATGTATTCATGGATGGCGATCGCACCATGCAATTGGACCTGATGAAAATGGAACCTGGCCGAGCGGTCGATTCATTGAAAATGGAGCGGTTAAAAACAGAACGAGAGAGACTCAACACCGAGGACTCAGCGGTGGAGGGATTGATCAACGATCTCACGGATCTTTGGCGGCGGTCATGGGGAGGCCGTGGAGGAATGGGGCGAGGACCGTCCGGCGGACGAGGCGGCTTCGGTCGTCAGGACCGGGAAGACAGCCGCGGCGGTCGCGGTCGCGACGAAGGACGTGGTGAGGGCCGCTCCGGGAGTGGACGACCACCACGCGACGGACTGCTGAAATTTCGATAGTGCGTGTCGCACGGACGTGAAGCGGTTCGGGCGAGCATTTTCGTAGCTGAAGTCGCTACACTTCGGCGAAGTGCGGTCCAGCATTAGCCGCGCGGGCCCTGCGTTTCCCGACCCGACTGAAACGTTGTTGTCGCGCGACTTCTGGTCTTAACCGCCGAACCCAAGTCGGTTCACGAAGATGTCCAGGTACATGACAAAGACGAACAGCGAGATAATGAATACAAGGCCAACACCGTGAGCAAGGTTGATGACTCGGGGACTTGGTTTTCGTCTGGCCACGGCTTCCCAGATCAGGAAGACCATGTGCCCTCCATCCAGTATCGGAATCGGCAGGAAGTTCAACACCGCCAGGTTGATACTCAGGAAGCCCAGAAACATTAACAGCTTTGTGGTACCGTGATCAGCCACCATGTAACCAATGCTGACGATTCCCAGCGGGCCACTCAATGCCTTGACCGAGAGATTCCCCTGGACCAGTGAACGCAGCGTCATGTAAATATTGATGCCCGAGTTCTTGGTATGCCGTAGCCCCAGAGAGGCGGCTTCACTCCATGATTCAGCCTCCCGAACTCGAGTTTCCCGTTCCCAGCCATTGATCCCTCGCAGTGGCATGAACCAATCCTGTTCCGGCTTCGCTTCCTTCAACACCGTTGCAAATCCACCACCGTCGTCTGCTGTGGAAGCAACGTGAATGCGAACATGGCGGTCGGGCACCTGCTGGATAATGCTGAACATGTAGGCCCAGTTTGGCTCGCCCGGTCCCTGTTCGCCCTCCTCCGGGACTCTCGTAGCAGCGACCTCGTCTCCCAGAATGTCTTTCACAATGTTCTGTGGATCTGCATGTTGCAGTTCAATACTGGAAATCTTCTGGTCGACCTTGAGCTTGCTGTCCATGGCGGCTTCGCTGCCTTCCACGATATGAGCAATCCGTGGTTGCACGTGGATCCCGGCACCGACGGCTGAAATCGGCAACGGCGCAGTGATGGTCATCGGACGTTCTGACCAGCCAGGAGCGTCCGACGGTATCATCGTTAGTATGGTTTCGACATCCCCCTTATCCTCCGTTTGGCGAGTCACGGTGACGGTCACCGGCGTACCGGCGTGTTCGGCGAAATAGTTGGGCAGCCGCAGCGGATCGATGTCTTTACTGACCGTCAGTTCGTCAACCCTGGTAATCAGGTCGTCAACTCTGAGGCCGGCCTTGTCGGCAATAGATCCCTTGACAATGGAAGTGACCGGGCCGATTGCCATCCAGATCCCGATTGATTTCATTGGTTTGGGCGGGACCAGAATTTCGATCGTTTCAAATTGATCAGTCAGAGCCGCTCCATCGTCCGTTACAACCGGGCGCTGCACTGTGTAGGCCAATTCTGAAGACGCGTACTTTGAGGTCTTGTACGCCATCTCGTGAAGATATTTGACCGGTTCACCGTTGACGGCGACCACACGGTCACCTGGCATAAACGGACGCGACGCTTTTTCCGCGGCCAGGCCGCGGATTGTAATAGATTCCGGATCAGGAATCTGACTCGACAGAAGTGCCGTATTGGTCGGTCCAACCCCGATCATGCGAACTGTCTTGCCAAGTTTCGGCATGATCACTGTGGAAAACGGGGTTCCATCGACGTGGTCACCTTCGATCGACACAGATCCGCTGGAAAGAACAACGGCCTGATTGATGTCGGTGAAGTTTTGAATGCTGTCGCCGTTAATACTGCGAATCATGTCTCCGTCGCGAATTCCTGCCTCCCATGCCGGTGACCCTGCATGGACGTTTCCCACCATTGGCACCAACTCCACAACGCCGAAACGGTAGGCGATGGCGAAGAACATGAACCCGGTAATGACGTTCATGATCACTCCGGCCGAGATGATCGCCATCCGCTGCCAGACTTTCTTCGCGGAATATGATCGCTCGTTTTCAGCGATTTCATCACTGGTCATCTGGTTGGGATCCATGTCGTCCTGGCCCAGCATCTTGACGTAACCGCCAAACGGCAGTGCGGACAGAGCATACTCTGTCTCTCCTTTTTGGCGGCTCCAGATGATCGGCCCGATGCCGATACTGAAACGCTCCACGTGGACATCGCACCACTTCGCAACAGCAAAGTGGCCGAGTTCATGGAAGAAAATGACCATACCCAGACCAAGCACGACCGACAGTGTTTTGCCGATCCCGGCCAGGCTGAAGGCTGCCAGAGTAATAACGTCGAAATCAAGAGCTATGAGTTCCACCGTGCGGCTTCCTCCCGAGCCCAGTTGTCCGCTGAATACAATTGTTCCAGCGTTGGTTGAGCGTCGAATGTATGGTGGTGAAGGATGTCGTGAGAAATTTGAGTAATCTGGTCGAACCGGATGTCGCTGCGAAGAAAACGGTCCACCGCAACCTCGTTACACGCGTTCAGAACGGCCCCGGAAGTGCCGCCCACGGTGGCCACTTCGAACCCCAATCGCAGTGCCGGAAAGGCTTCCATGTCCGGCGGGTGCAGTTCCAGGGGAGTGGAAATTGACCAGTCTGTATCCGGGCATGGACATGGCAGCCGGTCCGGATACGTCATAGCATACTGTATTGGGAGTCTCATGTCGGGGGGAGACATCTGTGAAATCACCGATCCATCTCGATATTCCACAAATGAGTGGATAAACGACTGCGGATGAATCACCACGGAAATCTGATCCGCGGCAATCCCGAACAGCCATCGAGCCTCAATGATTTCCAAAGCCTTATTCATCATTGTCGCGGAATCAATGGTTATTTTTGGCCCCATTTCCCATGTCGGGTGCTGCAGAGCCATTTCAGGCGTTACATTTCGCATTCGGTCTCGCGTCCAACCACGGAACGGCCCTCCGCTGGCAGTGAGGATAATTCGTCGCAAGTCGGATTTTTTTCCCGCCTGCAGAGCCTGGAAAATGGCGCTGTGCTCGCTGTCGACAGGCAGTATTGTTGCTCCGGAAGCTGCGGCACGCTCAGCCACAATCGAGCCCGCCACAACCAGCGTCTCCTTGTTAGCAATCGCAACCCGCTTACCGGCCTCCACCGCCGCCAACGTAGGTTCAAGACCGGCTGCTCCGACAATCGCCGAAACAACAGTGTCGACTTCCGGTTCTTGTACCAGCCGTTCCGCGTAGCCAGGACCGGTAAACAGCTGCGTTTTACTGGACAGTGAGTCAAACGAAGTCGCACTGGCGGCAGCCTCGTCACCCAATGCGATCCAGTCCGGCTGAAATTCCTGCGCCTGTTCCAGCAGGGCTTTCCCGCTGCGAAAGGCCGTGGCTCCCAAAAGGCGCATACGGTCCGGATGACTGCGGATGACGTCGAGACAATTGGTCCCGATCGAACCGGTCGAACCGAGAACGACAATCGACTGAGGTGTGGTCACGAAGCGGTTTCGAACGTCAATCGTCCGGTTTCGTCGTAAGAACAGATAACAAAATGAGTTACAACATTTCTACGCGGCCCATTTTAGACTTCCTGCGACTTCATCACAAGATGGGGTTTGGGGCGGCAAATCGGTGCATCCTCCGCTGATATGACACTTTAAGACCCTCTGACTGGTTGCGATTGCCCAATTCGCGCTGTAGTTTGCCCGCCAACACTGTCGTGCCCGACAAGAATCGAAGTAACCGTCACACCCAAATGGCGGAGTCCCCAAAACGTGTCGGTTTGCCAAAGGGGAGCATTACCTGGAAAGTAATCCCCACGTTTGTCGGCTGCGTCACAATCTATTTTCCGCACTGCGATACCAGCTGTCGCTTCCAAATCCATTCACTCGGAGTAGATCCGCATGTCGTCCGGCGAAAATCGACTCGAAGAAGAACGCGCACTAATCAGTGACGCTCGGGGCAAGGGCCCGCTGGCAACACTCGCTGTCTACACCAAACTCTCCGGCCCCGGTTGGCTGCAAAGCGCCATCACGCTCGGCGGCGGATCCCTCGGCGGAAGCCTCTACCTGGGGGTTCTGCTCGGTTATGGAACAATGTGGCTGCAGCCCACGGCAATGATCCTGGGCATCGTGATGCTGTCTGCAATTTCCTATGTCACACTCTCGACCGGTCGACGTCCGTTTGAGGCGATCAACAGCGAGATCAGCCCCGTTCTGGGCTGGGCATGGCTCATTGGCACAATGATGGCCAATATGGTTTGGTGCATGCCTCAATTCTCACTGGGAACGGGGGCCTTGATGCAGAATCTCTTTCCGGGAATGGAAGACTGGCTGGCTTCGGCGATTCTTTTCACGCTGGCAACAATTGTGGTTTGGTCGTACAGCAGTGGCAATAAGGGAGTGCAGTTATTTGAATGGCTCTTGAAGATACTAGTCGGAATCGTGGTGTTGTCGTTCTTCGCGGTCGTGCTAAGAATGACGTTCAGCAGTGAAGGGCTGCCGTGGTCGGAGATCCTCGCTGGCTTTGTTCCGAATGGTCTTTTCCTGAAAGTCTCTCCAAAACTGGAATCTTCGATTGCAGCAACAGGACAGTTCTCGGAATTCTGGCGGAACCAGGTCTTCAATCCACAGGTCGCAACAATGATCACGGCAACGGCTACCGCTGTCGGAATCAACATGACGTTCCTGATGCCTTATTCGTTGTTGCGAAAAAAGTGGGACAAGGGTTTCCGGGGACTCGCCATCTTTGACCTCAGCACTGGTCTGTTCATTCCGTACTTGCTCGCCACCAGTTGCGTTGTGATTGCGTCAGCGTCACAGTTTCATGGGCGCCCTGAAGCAGGAATCCTGTCTGCGGACGCAACTCCAGTGGCAAATAATATTCGCAGCGGCGTCAATGGACTGCTTGATACGCGGATGAAGGAAGAACTTGGGCCAGAGAAATTCTTACAGCAATTCGGTGCTAGCGACCGCAGCGACGCACAGACCGGAGCGTTGCAGGAAGCGCGAAACAATCTTCCCGAAGCCGACCGAAAGATGGCCGCGATCCTTGTCAAGCGAGACAACCAACAGTTGGCTGGCGCGCTTGAACATCTCAGTGGGAAAACAATTGCTCATGTGGTTTTCGGGATTGGCGTTCTTGCGATGGCCGTATCAACAATCATCATTCTGATGTTAATCAATGGATTTGCTTTGTGTGAGGCCCTCGGTCACGAGGCAACAAGCAATACATTCAGGGTGGGATGTTTGGTGGCCGGCATCAGTGGCGCGCTGGGCTCGCTGTTTCTGTGGACCGGCGGTGCGAAGGCATGGCTCGTAGTTCCAACCTCGATGTTTGGTGCCGCTTTGCTTCCAATTGCCTATGTCACGTTCTTCTGCATGATGAATTCAAAACGGCTCTTGGGTGATCACATGCCGTCCGGACTCAATCGCCTCAAGTGGAACTTGCTGATGATGCTGGCGGTGTCCTTCGCTGTAACGGTTTCTGTGATTTCAATCTACCAAAGTGACTCCACAAAGCAGTTGGTCGGTTTTGGTGCGCTAGGGGCGATTGTAGTGCTCAGCGTGATTTTTCGGGCAAAACCCTCTGTAACGAGCAACCAATCGGATTCTTCCGTAGAAACAGGTTCGTAATTTTCCTCACAGGCCGTTCAATTCGGACTTCAGTCGAATTGCAGATTTCATACAAACATCAAGGACGACAAGAAGGAATGAAGCAGAATCGGATTTCTGATTGCTTCTTTTAATAGAGGTCCGAACACCGTTGAAAAACGGTTTCACTGTCGCCGTCTCCGTTCAACCCCCTCTGAACGGTGACGGCGATTTTCATTCACGACCAACCATTCGCGACCAGTGAACACATCGACATCGTACGCAGTTGTTACGTTCATTCCGGATTGCCACATTCAACGTTTCCGCACTTTCACTCCCAGTGGAATCGTGCGTAGCCAGGCAGGGTGACGGGCGTGCGTGGAACCCGTTCCAGAACCTATCAATATGGCACGCCGAAAGAAACCACCGTCCGGAAGTCGATTTTCGGCCCAAACATTTCAGGACCCGGCTACCTGGTTACCCGGATTTCTGGCGTATCTGGACGCCGAATGCGGCATGTCGCCAAATACCCTTGCAGCTTATCGCCACGACCTGCAAAAGTTCTTTCAGTGGAACAGGGACAGCACTCGTCGGACCGTCCATCAAATTGACATTCCGACTCTGACTGCTTTTCTTGAAAATCTGCAGAACCGTGACCTCGCCAGTACCAGTATCGCCCGCAACCTGGCGGCCATCCGCATGTTCTTTCGTTATCTAATGCTGGAAGCGGTGGTGGCAGACAGCGCCGTTGACCTGATCAGTTCACCGAAACTCTGGCAGCGACTTCCAAAGGTTCTCAGCCCCGATGCGGTCAATGAATTGCTGAACGCACCCACCGGAGCTCATGACCGTTACGCGCGTCGCGACAGAGCCATCCTTGCCGTCCTTTACGCCACCGGTTGCCGAGTCTCTGAAGTCACGGGGCTGAAACGTGCGGACATCAATCTGGACGAACGCTTCGCACGCTGCACGGGCAAGGGAAACAAGCAGCGACTGGTTTCGTTAACGCCGGTCGCAATCGACACCGTCGTCAGTTATCTCAATCTCGAACGTCCGGATATGGTCCGGAACGCCGTTGCCGACCCGGACTGGCTGTTCGTCACCCGCAGTGGCCGAAGAGTCAACCGCGAAACCATCTGGAAGCTCATTCAACGCTATGCGTCTCGCATTGGTTGTGGAACGGAAATCGGTCCACACACACTCCGCCACAGCTTTGCCACGCACCTGCTGGCCGGCGGAGCGGACATTCGAGCTCTTCAGGAAATGCTGGGCCATGCCAACATCCGCACGACTCAGGTATACACGCATGTCGATCACACTCGGCTGAAGAGTGTCCATCAGAAATGCCATCCTCGCGGATAGCGAACCGCGCAGGGTGCGTCGCATCAAGCGCCCAACGGAAGCGAACCAACATGTGCCGAGCATCAGCTCGCACCGGCTCGCGGGCCGCCCCGCGTCAGGACAGGATGTCATGGATGACGTGACCATGAACGTCCGTCAGTCGCATGTCACGCCCACTGAATCGATACGTCAGTTTCTCGTGATCCATGCCGAACAGATGCAGCATCGTGGCATGCAGGTCATGGATTTCGACCTTGTTTTCGACAACTTTGTAGCCGAATTCGTCGGTGGCACCGTAAATTGTTCCGCCCTTCACGCCACCGCCAGCCAGCCACAGCGAGAAGCCAAACGGATTATGGTCCCGCCCGTCGCTGCCCTGTGCGAACGGAGTGCGACCGAACTCTCCAGACCACAGAACAAGCGTCGAATCCAGCAGCCCCCGCTCTTTCAAATCAGCGAGCAATGCCCCGATCGGCTGATCGACGCTTCTTGCGTTCTTGGTGTGGCCGTCTTTAAGATTGCCATGCTGGTCCCAGCGATCACCATTGCCGCCTGGACAGGTCAATTGAATAAAGCGAACACCACGTTCGACTAACCGTCGAGCAATCAGACACTGCCGCCCGAATGTCGCCGTATTCTTATACTCGTCAAACATGCCGTACGCTTCCTGCGTCTGGCGAGTTTCCTCAACCAGGTCCATCAGTTCCGGCACGGCCAGCTGCATCCGCGCTGCCAGTTCATAATTGGTGATCGCGGATTCAATCTGATCATCGTGGTCGTAACGTTTCAGAGTCTGCTGATCCAGTTGACGAATCAGATCCAGCTTGCGCCGCTGCAGTGCCGCCGTCGCTTCACGGCGTTTGATGTCGGCAACCGGTGGATCACTGTTGGCGAAAACGGACCCCTGATAACTGGCTGGCAAAAACCCGCTGCCGAAGTTGTCCAGACCACCGGGTGGAATCAGTCCACCGTTCAAAATTACGTAGTGCGGCAGATCCTGGCATTCCGTCCCCAGTCCGTAGCCGAACCAGGCGCCCATTCCCGGACGCCCCTGCTGACCATGGCCGGTGTGCAGAAAATAGTTGGCGTTCGTGTGTTCCGGAAAGTTGGACACCATGGATCGTACGACGGCCATGTCGTCAACGTGGCGTGCGGTATGAGGAAACAGGTCACTGACCGGAGTACCGCAATCACCGTATTGTTGGAATTTCCACGGACTTGCCAGCGTATTGCCGATGTTATTGAACTGCGTCGGTTCGATTTTCGTGGGAAACGGTTTCCCGTTTTCCACATCCAGACGCGGCTTGGGATCGTAAGAATCAACCTGTGAAACGCCTCCGTCCATGTACAGGAAAATGATGCTGCGTGCTTTCGCATCGAAATGAGTCTTTTTCGGTGCAAATGGTTTCGACTCAGATTCCGCAAGAGTTGGTTTAGCCTCACCGAGCAGACCGGTCAGGGCAACGGCGCCAAATCCGGTGGCACTTTTCCGGAGCATTTCCCGGCGGGAACCGTCGAGTGGCAGGAAGCGGTGGCAGTGATGGATGGTCATAGAGGAAGCCGGATTTGAAATCTCATGTAAATCGAGACTGAACATCATACCACGGTCGCGAAGTCAGGAAAATGAAACACTTTGACCCGACTCGGGCGTTTTGACAGCCTGCGGATTGAAAACAGCAAACGCGACAGACATCCTGTACTGCCATGCAAACGGCTCCTATTAAACCGCTGAAACCCTGGTTTCAGGTCATAGACGATGTTGGCAAATCCATCGTCTGGTCGGAATTCTTTGGCAACGACAACCCCGTGGAGCTGGATATCGGCTGCGGTCGAGGTCTGTTTTTGTTTACGGCGGCACAGAACAACCCGGACATCAATTACCTGGGACTGGAAATCGACTACCGCGAAGGTCGCCGCACCGCAGAACGCCTGAAGAAGCAGCAAATGCAGAATGCCCGAGTCATCGGTGGCGACTGCAACATCGTTCTGACAAAGATGATCGAAAAACATTCCGTCAGTTCGGCACATGTGTATTTTCCCGACCCGTGGTGGAAGAAACGCCATCATAAACGACGGTTGTTTTCTCAGCAGTTCACTGAGATTCTGTCAGATATCGTTCAGCCCAGCGGACATGTACATTCGTGGAGCGACGTAGCCGAGTACTTTGACATCATCCAGTCGCTCATGGACGGGCAACCGGATTTCAAAACGCTGCCGGCTCCGGAGGAACGCGATCCGGAACATGACATGGACTATCAAACCAGCTTCCATCGTAAGAAACGCAAGCTGGGGCTGCCGATTTATCGCGGATTGTGGCAGCGCAAATCGTTGTCCAGTTAGCCGGGAACCACGGATTTGCAATGGTCCATGGAAGTCACCGTACTTCGTGGCTTCGCCGAAGTACTCCGCATTCACAGTACATTGGCAGCCGGCAGGTTACGCTCTGTCGGCAACGTCGCCACGCACCTTTCTCTCCTGTGATCGGGCCAGTGCGTGCCAGACAAACAGCCAGATCGTGGCCATTGTCCCGATACTGGCCAGCACGGCGTACCATACCTGAGGAGTCGTACGATCAGCCATTGTCTGCGCCGGACGCAGCGCCTCCGCTTTCCTCCCCTGCACGATCACAAGCCATGGCATCTTCTCAGATTTTGTCGTACACATCGTAGCGATCCACACATCGTCGTAGAACTTCGCGTCTTCGTCATCCAGTTGCCCCACTGGGTCCGCGTAAGCATCTGTGTGAAATATTCCACGGCCGACAAAGTGATTTCCGGCCTCATGTTCCTGTGCAGGCTGATCCGACACAGTTAGCTGTGCGTCAATTGTAGCGCGCATTCCTTCGTTAATTTGGAGTCTGCGAAACGTCTTGTCGACCTCCTCTTTTGACCGATCACGAAAAAAGTCATCGGTCAGGTAGGGATGATCCAGTAGCTGACCTTCGCGACGGTCTGCCAATACGATTGCCCGGCGGACTGCATCGGAGCCATAACCCTGAATCTTCTTCCCTAAATCCGTCTGCAGACCTCCCAAATGGGCAGTTCTCGCAAAAACGCCGATTACGCGTCCGTCGGCTGAACGCACCGGGACGCTTAAAGCAACCATGTAGCGTTTGGTCACTTCGCTTTTGAACGCCAGCGAAACATGGCCCTCTTCAATCGGCTGGATCCCCTCCGGTGCTGCTCCCTTTTGATACTGTGTATTCGTCCCGTGAAAATAATCTCGCCAGGCATAATTTTTTCCGATTGTTGCTTCGCTGTAATCACGGCGCCACAGCTGCGTTCCATGGTCATCGGTCAGAAACCAACTGGTATCTTCGTTCTTATGGCGGGCTCTGTTTTCTTCATCTGCCGCTGTATGAGCGGCGTCCAGTCGCTGCATCCATTCGGGACGTTCTGCAAACGGCGCATTGTGGAACTGCTTCATCTGCTTTTCAACTTCGTCGGTCGGTTGACCCATCAGTTGTGTCAGCAGAAAAACAAGTTTTTCCTCCTCCACAACACGTTTCAGATCGTGCAGCCGGTCTTCCAGTTCTTCCTGCAACGAATTCGCCTGGCTCCGCGCGATCAGGGCATTGCTTTCCTGAGTGTCTGCGACCAGTTGCTGTTCCATCAACCGCAGGTTGTTTTGCAAAGCGTTGACAAATATCGGGACCATCGCCGTCATCAGCAGGATCGGTCCCAGAACTCCCAGCAGAAGCAACGGTCGACGGGATCGGTTGCGTTCTCGAGTTTTCAGTTTTTCCAGAATGGCCTGCGCATTCGGCAGCCGCTCCGTCGGATCGACGGTCAGGCATCGATCCACGATGCTGATTAGATGACTGTCGACACCGCGAACCGAATGATGGGCTCGTGGTGCCGGCGCAGCGGCGATATGGTCACGGTAGATGGTCAGTCGCGTTTGCAGCGATTCCGCCTGCTCCAGCTTCTTCTGAATTGACTGTTCACGGTACGGCGGCTGCCCGGTCAGCATGTGATACAACAGCGCGCCCACGGCATACACATCCCAGCGAGCATCAGGAATTGCTTCCAGATCCGCCTGTTCCGGAGCCATGTAGTACAGTGTCCCCAGCGCCGGACTCTGTTCGTGCGACATTCTGGACTGCCCGAAGTCGCACAGTCGTACCTGGAACTGAGCATCCAGCAAGATGTTGTCGGGTTTCAGGTCGCAGTGCAGAACGCCCGCACCGTGAGCTTCAATCAAGGCACCACACACCTGTTGAGCAATTCGAACGGCTTCGCTGGCGCCTAAAGCGCCGCTGGCCAGGTACGCGCCCAGAGAACCGTTCTCCACGTACTCCATGACGTAATACGGAGGTTCCGCATTCCAGCCGACGTCCAGCAGTCGCACAATGTTTCGTGACGCGTACAGCGTCGCCAGTTTTTCAACCTCGCGATTCAGCAACGACCAGTTCAGTCCACGACGATGTGGATAGTACTTGATGGCCACCATGCGGCCCGTGCGATCTTCGCGAGCCAGCCAGACCGTCCCGTACGCTCCGGTTCCCAGTCGACGAATGACGGAATAACCTTCGATCTCGGACGGCGGATCATTCTCCTGCAGACTCAACTGCCGAGAACCTTCGCGCTCGTCATCGTCCTGAACTTCGGTTTGGTTGGAGTTGGTCATGACGACATAACGCGGACGAACAACAGAAATCAGCTTCAGCAGATCATACGCGGAATGCGTAGTGGGAGCGAATGAACAGTGTCAATCCTGGAATGTCCAACTCCCGGGTCCAATAAGTCAATGACACACGGCGTTGCTGGCAGGTGTGATCGATTCGCGGTAGAAATCATGGGTCGCGTACCTGCCACACATTGCAAATTGTGCCCATCAATGCCAAACAACTGTAATCGTTCCTTCGAAATCACCAGCGAATTTGCACCGGCAGGTGATCAACCCAAAGCCATCGATTCGCTGGCACGCGGATTTGATGAAGGCAAGAAGGCTCAGGTGCTGCTGGGAGTGACAGGGTCCGGCAAGACTTTCACGATGGCGAACGTAATTGCCAAATTGAACAAGCCAACTTTAGTACTGTCTCACAACAAGACTCTGGCCGCTCAGTTGTATGCGGAATTCCGGGAGTTCTTTCCCAATAACGCCGTCTCGTACTTCGTCAGCTATTACGACTACTACCAGCCGGAAGCCTATATTCCTCAGCGCGACATCTACATTGAAAAAGACGCGTCCATCAATGAAGAAATCGATCGACTGCGACTGCTGGCCACCAGCGCGCTGGTAAGTCGTAACGATGTGATTGTGGTGTCCACAGTCAGTTGCATCTACGGTCTGGGATCGCCAAAAGATTATCTGGAGATGATGATCCCGCTGCATGTCGGTCAGCAAATCGACCGCGATGCCCTGTTGCTGAAACTGATTGACATTCAGTACGACCGCAACGACTACGATCCTGGGCGCAGCAAGTTTCGTGTGCGGGGAGATGTGATTGAATGCTGGCCTGCCTATGAAGAATTTGCTTATCGGATTGAATTGTGGGGAGACGAAGTTGAAAAACTGTGCATCATAGATCCGGTCAGTGGCAGGGAATCACAATCGCTGCAGGACATCTATATCTACCCGGCAAAACACTTTGTACTGCCGCAAAGTCGGGTTGAAGCGGCTCTGGACGAAATTCGCAAGGAACTGGATGAACAGCTGGAAGTATTTCGCAGGGAAGGAAAGCTGCTGGAAGCACAGCGTCTGGCCGCAAGAACTCGCTACGACATAGAGTTGATGAAGGAAACCGGTTTCTGCCCAGGTATTGAAAACTACAGTCGGGCACTGGCCGGTCGCAAACCTGGCGAACCGCCGTACACGCTCTACGATTTCTTTCCCGAAGACTTTTTGATGATCGTGGATGAGTCACACGCGACGATTCCGCAGATTCGAGCCATGCATGCGGGAGATCGAGCTCGTAAGACAACACTGGTGGAACACGGTTTTCGTATTCCCATGGCTCTCGACAACCGGCCGTTGCAGTTCGACGAATGGAATGACAAGCAGAAAAAACTGCTACTGGTTTCGGCAACGCCGGCCGACTGGGAACTTGAGCTGACTCAGGGAGAGGTAGTCGAGCAGCTGATTCGACCAACCGGCCTGATCGATCCGGTCATCCATATCGTTCCGGCAATGGGCCAGGTAGCTCACCTGCTGCAGGCCATTCGGCAGAAAGCAGACGTCAACGAACGCGTTCTGGTGACGACGCTGACCAAACGACTTGCGGAAGACCTGACGGGATATCTGCAGGAGGAAGGCATTCGCTGTCAATGGCTGCACTCAGAACTGACAGCCGTTGAACGTGTCGAAATTCTGCGAGAGCTGCGTGAGGGAGTTTTCGACGCGGTGATCGGAGTAAATCTTCTGCGCGAGGGCCTGGATCTTCCGGAAGTGTCGCTGGTCGCGATTCTGGACGCCGACAAGGAAGGCTTCCTGCGCAGTGCAACCAGTTTGATTCAGACAATCGGACGCTCCGCTCGAAACGTGAATGCCGAGGTCATCCTGTATGCTGACAAAGTAACAAACAGTATGCAGAAGGCGATCGACGAAACGAATCGGCGCCGCGAGCTGCAGACGGCCTACAATGAAACACACGGCATCACGCCGGCAAGCATTCAAAAGGCGATTCGTCGCGGCATCGAAGAAGAAATTGCGGCGCGGAAAGTTGAACGCGAATCTGCCGGAATTACCAACGAAGAACAATTCGTCACGGAAGAGTTCATCCGCGAACTGGAGGCGGAAATGCTGCAGGCTGCTGAGAAACTGGACTTCGAACGAGCCGCTCAGTTGCGCGACCGCGTGCATCAGCTGAAAAAGAAAATCGGCGAACCGGTTCCGGAAGAAAAGCAGAACGCCTCATCCGGCCTGCCAAGAAAAGGTCGACGCAGAAAATCAGCGCGCCGGTGACAGATTGCATGGAGGTCATGCAACCCGCATTATTGTTCACGACGTCCTGCTGCTACGCTCACGAGATCACTGTCCAGCATTTTCTGCACCAGTTCCCGAGTCACCGGTCCTGCTCCGCGGCTGCCCGAGCCACCGTGTTCCAGCACAACGACGAACGCGTACTGTGGTTGCTCGGCAGGAACATAGCCGACGAACCACGCGTGATCTGCTTTGCCCGGACCAGTTTCTGCAGTGCCGGTCTTACCAGCGATTTCGACCTGTTCCAGGCGTACGTTCTTATATCCGGTGCCGTATGGTTCCTGGACAACAGCTCGAAGTCCTTCTCGGACTCTGGCCAGAGTTTCCTCGGTCAGCCCCGAAATCCGCCGCCGTGACAGATCCTGCGGACGATCGTCAATATCGGTGGCAGTGCGTGCCATGCCATCAGCGCTGACGACGTGGGGCGTTACCAGCCAGCCTCCGTTAGCAATCGCCGCCATCACTCGAACCATTTGCAGTGGGGTCACCGTCAGACTCGACTGCCCGATGGCCAGCCCAAGGGCTTCGCGTGCAAGTCGGCTTTGGTCGTCAGATCCGGTCGCGGGTGCCCCGGGAACGTTCCCGGCCACTTCGAAGGGCAGATCAATTCCGCATTCGCGTCCCAAACCGAATCGGGCACACCACTCACGCAACGGCGGGAAGCCCATCTTCGTCGCAGCAGAAAAAAAATAGACGTTGCACGACTGAGCAATAGCACGTTTCAGCGTGATATTGTCATGTCCGCCACCATACAGCCGGTAAATCAGGCAACGATGCTCATCCGGTTGCGTCAGAAATCCCTGGCAGAAAAAATCTTGATCGGGGTTGAGCCGTCCGGATTCAAGGGCGGCGATCGCCGTAATCGGTTTAATCACCGAACCCGGCGGCACCGCCATCGCGATCATTCGAGAAATGAAAGGATGCCGCTGATCCTTATTGACGGCGTTCCATTCTGCATCACTGCTGCCGGTGAACAGAGAGAGGTTAAAACCGGGAGCACTCGCCGCGACCGACAATCGACCGGTCGTGACGTCCATCACAACAATACTGCCTCCTGTGGGCACGGGCTGCGCGGCTCCGCTGTCGTCATCTTCCTGCCGTGTAAGCAGGTTTGCCGGTGCATCCAGCAATGTTTCGGCCAGCAACTGTTCGGCGTGCCGCTGAAGATCGACGTCCAGTGTCAGCACAACATCACGACCACTGACAGGCTGGCGTTCAATTTTCGATTCCACAATTTCCATACGGCGATTTCGCACGACGTGTCTCAGGCCGGGGATGCCCTGCAACCGATGGTCGTAGCTGCGTTCGACACCGAACCGCCCGATTCGAGCCGTCCATTCATGTTGGCGAATACCTGCAGGAAGTCGGTCGTTCCGCTCATCATCACGCACCAGCGTTCTGGCGCCAACGATGTGACTGGCCGTGTAATTAAGTGGGTACGTCCGCCGATTGCCAACCACGACTCTGGTTCCCGGCAGCAGGTGCGTCTGTTCGTGAATCCGAGCCGCCACGGCAAATGGTGCATCAGGCACAATTTCATGAAACGTTTCTTCCTCACGAACCACGATTGTCGCCGCGCGTCCGGCACCCGGCGGCGTTGTCAGCGCCGAACGCACAACTGTCGCCATTTGCATCAGCAATCCGTTTGGCGGACTCTCCGTTCCACGCGATCCTGTGTCGCCCACACCGGATTCTGCGTTGCTGATCCTGTGACGCCGGTTGACGGATTCCGAGATGCGTGTCACTTTTCGCTGAATGGCCTGTTGTTTTGTCTGAAAGTCGGGCAGTGACAGATTCGTAACTGTCATCAAATGAGACCACATGCGTTTTCGTGCGTCCATCACTTTCTGCCGGGCAAGCTCGACCAGGTCAGCATCGCGACGTTCTTCGCGCGACAGTCGACTTCTAACACGCCGAGCGACCCACGCTTCGTCCGCCGGTTCCTGCAGCCAGCGGTAGTGCACCTGGACAGAGTACTGATCCACATCAGCAGCCAGCACCGCAGATGATTCAGAGAGAATTCGCCCATCGCGTGCCGGGATGACTTCGTAATCTGCGGACGTCGTATTCAGGGCCGTCAGATAACGATCCTGAAGCTGCAACTGCACCCATGCGATTCGACCGATAATTACAACGCAGATGCCGCAAAAGGCAATCAGCAGCAGGTGAAATCTAAACGCGGTCGGAGGATCGATCAACGAAACTCTGACTGCGTCACGCTCAAGGAAGATTGAATTGAGTGGCTGATTACGCATCGATTCAGAGCTTACCAAACCCGTCGACGTCGCAGTCCAAACTGATCCGCCGTGCGAGCAATAAACAGAGTCAGTACAAGAACCGGCACGGCAATGCACAGACTGGAAATCAACACGGGCCACAAATTTTCAGTCTGAAAATCCACGATCAGGAGTGAGTGCAATAACAGCCCTGCGCACAGTACCACGGTCGGCTGAATCAACCCGGTATGTCGAAATCCGGTCAGCGGTGACGGCGATACAAGATCTCTCGAACGGTCTCGGGAAATCGCGACACACGCAAGCAGCAGCGTGACAACCACGTCAATCGGCGCAAAAGTTGTGTTCAGGATCCACTGTATCAACAAAGCTGCGCCCGCAAGCAGCACTCCGGTGCCGTTTCTCAGCCAGAAAACACAACCGACAGACAAAGGAACAGCAAGCGAACCAGAGCCAAAAAAATCAGGTCTGGCAACCTGAAAGATCAGAGCGAACCAAAGAATCAACATCCAGGCAGCGATCGTCTTCATCGACGGTCTCCCGATGGCGTTCGTTCGGACGAAATTCTGCTGCGGCCCCTGTTCACAGTGGGCTGGACGACAGCCACCTGATCAAGTTTTCGATGGTCCACTGCCGGCTCGACATGCACGTCCCATTCCCCGCCCGCTGAAAATTCTGCCCGAACAACTTTTCCATAGTACAGTCGAGGACCGCTGATTCCGTTGATGTCCGCTGAAAAAACATCATCGCCGACTGACACCGATTCCGTGTACGGAATACCGGAAACTCGACAACGACCGTTGCCGATTCCAACCAGCAGACCTTCAGCTCCAAACGCGGCACCTTGAAGAGAATTCTTCACCAGCTGTATCGCGGCAGAAAACTCTTCATGGCTGACGGGCTGAACTAACGCCACCCACTGCGAAGTTTCCGTAATTCGTCCGACGACCGCCATACCATTGACCACTCTCTGGCCGGCGTCAATTCCCTGTTGCTGTCCCTGATCCAGTAGAATTCCCGAACCATCCACCAGCAGATCTGATGGTTTTAAGCGTGACGTCTTGCCGGCATCCACAATAAGCTCACGAACGTTGCCCGAAAGTCCGCTGTGGCTCAGAATGTTGGCTTTCACGGCCAAGAAGTTCACTAACGGGACGAGAGCGAATGCGCCGACGGCCGACTGTTCGCGACTCTTACGAAGCTCGTTACGCAGGCGAGCATTTTCGATGACCAACTGGCGTCTCTGCAGTTCGTTTTCCAGCAGCGCGTTCTGAAGATCAGTCACGTCGTCAGACATAGCGCCGACATGTGACTGCCCACCACGCCGGGACTCCGGTGAACCGCGCTCCACAGACGAGATCGCGAGGATCATCAGTCGACCAGGACTCAGTAAATTGTGCAGCGTCATTCGCACCGTCGTAAGAGTCCCTGTTCTGTCTGCAATCACAGCCGCAAATGTCAGAACAAGGATCACACTGGCGCACAGCCGGATGTTTTTTGGCGAGGTACGATGCATGTATCGTGTGTGACTGGTCACCGAACTGTTCCCGAATCCAGTCGGTCGTGCCATTTTTCAAGATGATCAAGACAGATCATAGCTCCCCGAGTGACAGTGAGGGTCGGTGATTCTGCTACGCGGACCGGGACGCCAAGATGCTGATTCAGATAACGATCAATTCCACGCAGTAAGGCGACGCCACCGGTCAGGACAATCCCCGTATCGGCAAGGTCCGCAATCAGTTCAGGCTGGCAGCGTTCGATCGTGCCACGCACGCAGTCGACAATTTCTTCAAGCGGCTCGTACAAGGCTTCCCGAATCTCTTCACTGGTGACCATCGCCTTCCGCGGAATGCCGCTGGCGGTATCCAGACCGCTGACTTCGCGACTGAGTTCATGATCCAGCGGAGCAGCACTGCCGATGCGCAGCTTCAGTTGTTCAGCCGACTGTTCGCCGATTCTCAGTGAGTAGCAACGGCGAAGATATTTGACAATCGCCAGATCCATCTCGTCACCCGCCGTACGAATAGATCGACTGGCAACAATGTCACCAAGACTCATGACCGCTACTTCTGTCGTGCCTCCACCCAGGTCGCAGACCATGCTGGCAACCGGCTCAGAAACCGGCAAACCGGCACCAACTCCTGCCGCGCGGGCCTTTTCAATCAGCCAGATCTGCCCGGCTCCCGCTCGTTCCGCGCTGTTGATGACCGCCCGCTTTTCAACCGCCGTGATGCACCCCGGAACAGCAATCAAAACTCGAGGACGCAGTGCCAGCCTCTGGTCCGAAGCTTTCTGAAGAAAGTACCTCAGCATCGCCTCCGTCAGCTCAAAGTCGCTAATCACCCCATGAACAATGGGTCGCACGGCGCGAATCCCGGCCGGCGTTCGTCCCAGCATCTGGTGAGCCAGTTTGCCGACCGCAGCCCCTTTGCCAATGACACCCGTGCTGTTGCGGCTGACCGCGACAACAGACGGTTCGTCCAGACGGATTCCGTCCCCGGACAGACCAATCCGAGTCGATGTCGTCCCCAGATCGATCGCCAAATCACAGGAAAGATGTTGTCGAAGCCAGTTCAGCATCGGCTGGGACGAAGTGTGGCGAAAGTTGCGTCCGGATTGTACTTCGCCTGTCGGAAACACCGCAAGACGCAGATTCCGGAACGGAATTGTGTTTGTTCTGTTCCCCGTCGCAGGGTTCCGGTCTGCTCAAATGACGCCGGCTCGTATTCTTGACGATCGACATGCTGGAAAAACTTCCGTACCTTGGAAGGGCGTTGCTGGCGCGTTGCCAGCGCCTCCCACATTCTCACCGCACGAAAAGACCCACCGCATGTACACCAACCATTTGACGATGACGCTGTCGCTGATGATCGCCACACTCATAACCGCACCCGTCCTCGGGCAGAATGCAAAATCAGACCCCAACAGAGACGCGGGCCGTCGTGCCAATACGATACTGGAGTCAGCCAGCTGGACAGATCTGTTCAACGGCACCGACTTGACCGGGTGGACGGGTGACACCACAGGATACGTCGCCGAAGACGGCCTGCTGGTCTGCAAAAAAGGGGGCAAGAATCTGGTCAGCGAGAAAGAGTACGGTGATTTTGCTTTCCACTTCGAATTCAAGCTGCAGGAAAGTGGCAACAACGGCGTTGGAATTCGAGTGCCAAAGGGTGGTCACCCGGCGACCGCCGGCATGGAAATACAAATCCTCGACCACAACGGCTCTAAGTATGGCGGCGAAACTGATATGGGTAATGGAAAGACCCGCAGGCTCAGCTGGCTGAAGCCGTGGCAGTATCATGGTTCAATTTATGGGATCTACCCGTCCAGAACCGGATATCTGAAACCTGTTGGCGAATGGAATACCGAGACGATTGTCGCGATTGAAGACCACATCATGGTCATTTTGAACGGTGCAGTAATCGTCGACGCATTCCTGGACGACATCACCCCCGTTGATGGTTCCGTTCATCCGGGCCGTAAAAGCAGGAAAGGGCATTTGATGCTGGCCGGCCACAGCGATCGCGTCGAATTTCGGAATCTGAAACTGGCCGACTACTCACCGTCGCCGACAAAAGCAGCGTCAGCCTATGACAACACTGCTCCGGAAGGCTTTACGACATTCTTCAACGGCAAGGACCTGACCGGCTGGAAAGGCCTCGCTCACCGAAATGCAAATGAACGACGTGCCCTCAAACGTGACGCGCTGCAGGAAGCTCACGCCAAAGCGGATGAGAATATGCGGGAACACTGGAGCGTTACGGAAGGAGTGCTGACTTACGACGGCACGGGGCAGAGTCTTTGTACGGCAAAGGAGTATGGTGACTTTGAATTCTACATCGACTGGAAGATTCCTCCGGGAGCGGATTCCGGTATTTATCTTCGCGGAACACCTCAGGTTCAGATCTGGGATCCCTGGGATCCGCGAGTGAAGGACGGTCAGGATCCGCCGGCCACCGGTGAAGAGTGGGTGGCTCAGTTTACGAATGGCCGCAATCTTGGCTCCGGAGGACTCTGGAACAACAAACGGTGGCGGAATGCTCCCACCGTGCTGGCGGACAGGAAACCGGGCGAATGGAACACGTTCCTGATTCGCATGGTGGGAGACAAAGTCTCGATCTGGCTGAACGATAAGTTAATCGTCAATCGAGTCGCTCTGGAGAATTACTGGGACAAGACAGGCACAGTCCCGCTGCCACGAGCCGATCAGATCGAACTGCAGCATCATGGCAGCCAGCTGTTCTTTAAGAATCTGTACATTCGAGAACTGCCGTACTAACAAATCCGGAACAGGACGACAAAAGCAAGTTGCAGAACCCCGGTCTTTGCGAAGACCAGGGCTCTTGCTATTGTGCGTGCGACGACTTTTCCTGCTACCACGGCATCTCAGTCAGGTCGACGATCTGGCCGGCCAGTCGCTGCACGGCTTCCTGCTGCGCCGTGGCCAGTGAGTGACCGACCTCAGCGGCAAAGCTGACCTGCGACGAATGCATCGCCAGTTCCTGCCCGATGGGAAACGTCTGCTGCTGCAGAATACGTCCGGTTCTGCGATCGATCCATGAGATCTGCACACCCAGCATCAGCTGCAATTCGCGAGGATCATCGAAACGCGTTTCGCTGAGCGCACTTTTCCGAGCGTCGGTAATCCGGCCTTCAAGCACGGTGTCCGCGCTGTCCGCATCAGCCAGCTTGTAGCCGGTGCGGAGCTTAATTTCCTGATGAACGGCCTCCGTCAGCAGATAGTCCAGGTTGCGACGAAAGGAATCAGACTTGAAAATGGGCACGTGAATTGTGCGCACACCCTGTACGTTCGAGGGACCCAGCAGATAACCGCAGCCAGCGGCGCAACAGACAACCAGTCCCAGCGCGATCACCGTCGTGAGGTGTAAGGAACGGGACACCGTTGTACTCCTCAAAGACGGCTGACGGGGAACTTGTTGCCCGAAGCACTAACGGATTTCACTGGCGAGTCCGACGGCAGGGCTTCAAGCGTCTCTGGCGCCGACTCACTTGCAGGCGGAAGCGACTGCATGAATTCGGCCACGCCCGGCAGACCTCTGACAACAGCCGGGGCGATACGACGCATTTCCGCGCGAGCCTGCTCAGCATAGCGGGTTTCCGGGAATTCCGTGATCACCTGCATGCATTGAATCGCCACTGCTCGCGGGTTGTCCTTGCGACGGTAAAAATCAACTCTGCTCCATGCCCGCTGTGCTTCCAGCAGATGCAGGCGCTGCAGGTCCTTCCGAATTTGCTGGCGATCTTCCGAATCCGGAAACAACAGCAACGTTCGTTCTTTCAGGTTCGTCGCTGACGCCAACGACGTCCCATCGTAGAACGGTCCGCGGTATGACATCTGTTTCACATGTGAACCCAGCACGAAAGCATCTTCCAGATGGGGACTGTCAGAATACTCATCGCGAAGAATTTCGAAGTAGCGATCTGCTTCGACGTAGTTGCCACGTCTCATATAGTACGACGCCGTCAGCATCAGCGCATCGTCCGCCAGTGGCCCAGTGGGATCATTCAGCCAGATCGATTTCAAGGCGTTTCTCGCTCGCCCCTTCGTGTCCAGCAGCGGCCGAGTCTTGTCGAAGAAGTTCGGAATCAACCCGTATTTGACGCTTGGATCACGCGCAGACGAGACCGGTTTGGGACCTTCGATTTCGTTTTCCTGACTGACCGTTTTGATTTGACTCTGACCGACAGGGTCAGTGATCTCCAACCATGTCCTGGCGATCGTAAACAGTCGACGACTTGTTTCGGAAACGTACTTTGTGGATGGGTAATCGACGAACAGCTGATCGTAAGCATCCTGGGCGGCAGGAAACTCTCCTATGGCGAAATAACATTCGCCAATTTGAAACAGTGCTTCTTCAGCTACGGACGATTCGGGATATTTTTTGGCGATCGCCCGGTAGCTCTTCAGGGCCTCAGGGTATTTTTTTTCTTCAGACAGTTCTCGGGCGGCATCGGCCCGTCGCCGGCCAGCCTCTGAGTATCTTGCACCGCGCACCAGAACGTCGTCTTCTTTCGGCGCCAGCGCTCCAAAAACGGGATGCTTGCGGCCTTCCGCGATAAAGTCGCCGCTCCAAGAACGCGCGGCGCGGTAATCTGGACTCCAGGCCCGACATCCAGTCGTACACACAAAGGCGCCGACGAGAAGCACGACAGGCAACGCCGTCCGGAGCACAGCCTCTACGGAAGACCGCATGCAGCGTTCTCCGTTCACTTCGTAAGAAGTGGACGATGCAGTTAGATTCGTTTGCGTCCTGCAGTGTGTCATGAATTTCAAAAATTCAGATATCTGAGTGTGCCTGGCTTCCTGCCAAGAACGTTAGTGATCACAGACACCGCCAGGCGGTGACATTCAATCGATTGGTCTTTTGTCAGTCGTATTCGTTCAGAAAGCTGTGAACCTTCACCTGACATTCTCTTCAGGATGGCGACTGCACCTGCAGAAATGGACTTACCAGAATACTCCTGACGACGACAATCAGAACAAAGCAAACCGCCCTGACTGACCCAGTGAGCGTACTTCTTTTCAGACGTCACCGATTGACCACATACGCTGCACTCAGAAAGGTTGGGAAACAACCCGGCCTGTCGCAACAATCCGATTTCAAACTGTATGATTGATGCTGCCGAATCCGCTTCCGGATCAGACAACTCTTTCAGCGCCGCGTGGGCGAGACTATATATATCCGGATCGGGATCTTCGTCTTCAGTCAAACTGCACAACAGGTCAGCGACGTAGTACCCGCCATAAAGTGAATTAAGACTGCCCGAAACGGGAGAAAAACGTGCCTCCAGGCTTGCCTGAGTTAACAGACTCAGGGTTCCGGAAGACTTGCGAATGAAGACTATTCGACACGTTGAAAGCAGGTCAAGAGCAGCATCGAAAGGACCTTTGAGTCTTTTCGCCCCTTTGGCCAGCGCCGAAAATTTGCCGAATTCTTTGCTGAAGACAGTAACGACTCGGCTGGATTCGCTGAAATCCGCCAGCCTGATCACGATTGCCTCAGCCTTTTCAGTGGACACGTCCTACGCTTTCCCTGGCATCTCCTCCGGTCACGTCACAATGGGTGTTTTACCCGGTTTACCGGATTAAGAACAGACACGAAAAAACCGCAGTTGGACTGATTCCAACTGCGGCTTCGATTCACCAGCTGCTCACGGAGTCCATCTCATCAGAAGGTAAGAATAGCGTCCATGCCAAAGGTAACCTGATCTCCGGACGGTGTAGGCAGCTGCCAGTCATACCGAAGTTCCGGTCGAATGATCAGGTTGTCCGCGGCCTTGACGTTGACACCACCTGTAACAGCATACTGTGATACGCCGTTGCTCTTCCACCATTCAGAACGAACACCAACACCAATCGTGTCACTGATCGTCTTGATGACATACTGATTCACGCCAACCTGCGAAGAACCAGCACCAACGCCAATATCAAGGAGATCACTCTGAATAACGTAGTTCAGATCGTCCGCCAAAGCGGTGTCAACCACAATACTATGTGAGTAACCGCTGGCACCCGCACCACGAGCACCAAAGTTTCCGAACGTGGTAATGTAGGTGAAGGTCACGTCTTCCCCGAGTGCCGTACTAAAACCGCCCAGGGCGCTGCTTCCGCCGTTGACTCGGTCGAAGCCGGTATCCCAGCCTGCCGTCCAGCCACCGTAAAGAGTGACATCATCACTGGCCGTATATGTCGCCACGGCCCCCGTGTGAGTAAATGGCTCGGTGTTGAACATTGTCAGTGCGTGGCTATAAAAGAAGTTGTCCGGCGCTGTTACAACTTCGTATCCAACCAACGTGTAAAAGTGTCCGATTTTTACGCTCCAATCACCGGACGCCACCTCAGAATAAAGCTGAGGAATCGCCCAGCCATAGCCGCCACCACGGTTGAATTTACCGCCATTGTCCCATCGTCCGGGTCGGTTCCCGAACGCCTGAGTGTCTCCCGCATCCACACCGTACATCACATCCATGCGGAAACCCCAATCGAGTCCGCAGCTGCCATCGGCAACTTTTTCAGCGTACAACCAGCCCTGGTGCAGGTTGAGGTCACCGGGATGGTTGTTGAAAGAGCCGGCGTCGTTGGGAACCGTTCCATTAGGAGTCACCTTATTGTGATACCCCATCTGGAACCAACCGCCAAAGGAGATCTCATCGCAATCTCCCGCTGAGTACAAGTCGTTACAATCCACACCGCAATCAACACCACAATCGGCAGGGGCACAGCCACTTTTGTCACAGCTGCTCATCGACGCCAACTGAACGGTTAGTTCGTTGTCCGGATCAGCAAACAATTGCTGAGATGCGTCGCTAATTGGTTCTGCGGTGTAGATCTCTCCGGCCAACGCAGTGCTTGCGACCGTCAATCCACCAACGAGGGCTACCCCCGAAAGAAACGAACTCCATGATCTCTTGATCATTTTTCAATCCCTCGCGTTCATCCTGAGATGAGAGAGTGCCTTCCTCCTGAAGGAACTGAACCTCTGCACCTTCTTGTCTGTTTCGCCGTAGCCCTACGAAAAGCTACTGCAAGCCTGTGGACACCACTAAAAAACGAATCCCACTCGCCATGGATTCTTCCCTATGCCCTTCAAGCCGGCGAACATATTGCCAATCGGCACAGAGACCTCTGAATCTGAGAGAACAAGTGGCGAGATAATAGCGGAACAACTGAAATGAACGAGACAACCTGACTGGTCGTCGCTATCTTTCCTTAATCGCCAAATCGGAGCGTCCGGATTCGGCAGTAAATTCAGTTTTTCGAAACAAACGGTGCGGCCAGTCGGGTCAGCCTGCAAACGACGCCGTCTTCGGCAATATCTGCCGCAATGCTCAAGCTGAAGCATCCTGTACTGGTGACCGGCACAACTGTGTCCATTCTGCCTGAACGGTGTTCCCTGTTCGCCTCACTCGAGTATCGACCATGACAGACAGTCGCCCACTTCGGCAGTTCCTGGACCTGATGGCGTCATCAGGTATCAGTCATCTGCCGAAAGTGACTCTCCCGAAACCTGCCGCAGCACCGGGTAAGCTGCTGGCAAACCGTCTTAAAGGGGCCGCCCCGCCCACACGGCAGCCTTCGTTGAGCAAGCCAGGCAGTCAAACGCGGCTCATGTCGCCCGACCGCCTGACCCCCAATTCAGCTCAGCAGCCGGATGTCATGGAAACGACGCGGTCGCTTCTGGAACAGACGTTTCATACTGCAGAACAAAAAGCCGAAGGCCTAAGCAGGCTGGCTGAATCCGTGGCTGCCTGCAAACGATGCACAGAGCTTGCTGAAACGCGACGGCAAACGGTGTTCGGAGTCGGCAACGCTGACGCCGACATCATGTTCATTGGTGAAGCTCCGGGCGCAGACGAGGACCGACAGGGTGAACCCTTCGTCGGTGCAGCCGGAAAGTTGATGGATAAAATCATTGCGGCCTGCGGACTGAAACGTGAAGAAATCTACATCTGCAACATTCTGCGGTGCCGACCACCTGGAAATCGAAATCCACACCCACAGGAAGCGGCCAACTGTCGCGAATTCCTGGACGGGCAAATCCGGATCGTAGCCCCAAAACACATTATCTGCTGGGGAACGGTGGCAGCACAAAACCTGCTGGGGGAAACACGGCCTGTGGGACGGCTGCGGGGACAGTTTCTGCAACACGGTGAGGCCAAAGTGATGTGTACCTATCACCCCTCCTATCTGCTGCGGAATGCATCGGCCAAGAAACTGGTGTGGGAAGACATGAAGTTCTTCATGAACGATCTTGGAATCGACCTCGGTTAGCAATCTCCCGGCGTCTCACGTTACACTTCGCAGCAAAATCACAAAGCGGTAGCGAAGTTATGAAGTGCGTGCAGTTCAAATCCACAGGTGAGCCGCGACAGGTCCTGAAATGCGTCGAACGCGACGCACCATCGCCAAAGCACGGCGAGGTCCTTGTGCGAATGCTGGCGAGTCCCGTTAATCCGTCAGACCTGATGTTCGTGCGAGGCGTTTACGGCGTTGAACCTCACTTACCGCAGAGCCCGGGCTTCGAAGGCGTTGGTATCGTCGAGGCATCAGGAGGCGGTCTGCGCGGAAAACTGTTCCGCAGCAAACGCGTTGCCGTGCTGAACAGAGCCGGAGGCAACTGGTCTGAATACGCTGTTGTTCCCGCAGCGCAGGTGATACCGCTCAGCAGTCGCCTGTCCATGGAGCAGGCAGCCACGTTTTTCGTAAACCCGGCGACCGCATGGATCGTGACGCAGGAAGTGCTGAAAGTGCGAAGCGGCGAATGGCTGCTGCAGACGGCCGCCGGGTCGTCACTGGGAACGATGGTCGCGCGTCTGGGACATGCCCTGGGATTCAGAACGCTGAACATTGTCCGTAATGAAGCATCCGTTGCCGGCCTGAAAGCAGCAGGTGCGACCGAGGTGGTTGTTTTCGATCCCTTAAACGATTCGGCCGACAAACTGCTTTCAGCGATTCGTCGCATCGTTGGTAACCAAGGCGTGCGTTACGCCATTGACCCGGTTGGGGGTGCTACGGGATCTGCCGCCATCAAAGCGATCGGCCACAAAGGCCGCATGCTGGTCTTCGGCACGCTCAGCGAACAACCGCTTCAATTTGACCCGCGAACGCTGATGACCCAACAAGCCAGCGTCGAAGGGTTCTGGCTGGGCAACTTTATGAACGACCGCAACCTGCTGTTCAAATTGAAGCTCGTCAAACAAATCACTCGCCTGATTGTCGACGGAGTTCTGTGCACGACCATCGGCAAAACGTTCTCACTGCACCAAATCGACGAGGCCGTGGCTGCCGCAGAGGAAAACGATCGCGATGGGAAAGTGCTGCTGCAGATCAGAAATTGAATCGCCCGGTCAGTGACAAATTTCAAATCACGCCAGTTTTTTCTCCGCGACGGTACCTTCAGGCGTTGTCTGAACGTCGTAGCCGGCGTCTTCCAGCTGCGTTCGGATCGCATCAGATGTTGGCCAGTCCTTTGCACAACGCGCATCGTCCATGGCCTTGCACAGCGAGATAATATCCGGTTCGTCGTCCAGATTTGATGCCGTACTCTCGACTGCTGCCAAAGGTGCCACCGCCAGCACGCCGTTAATCCTGTCCAGCACGACCAGCGCCTCAGCAGGGTTGTCCGGCTCGGTCGATGCCCACGGAAGAATGACGGCTAGTGCCTTGGAAAAATTGAGGTCGTCGGCCAACGCCTCACCAAAGGCCTGCAGAATCGGATGAGCCAAATCGACTTCTGCTGTTGTATCGCCAGCCGCCGCTTCCAGCTTCTTGCGAAACTCGGTCAGGCGTTTGACAACGTTGGCCGAATCCTGCAGTCCCTTCTTGGTGAAGTTCATGTTGGAACGGTAATGCGACTTGATGAGTTCCAGTCGCAGAACGGCCGGATGCACTTTCACTCCCGTCGCACGACCTTCCACCACGTCACGCACAGTCCAGAAGTTGCCCTTGCTTTTGGACATCTTTTCGCCTTCCACCATCAGAAAGCGAGCGTGCATCCAGAATTTTGCGAAAGCATCTGCACCAGTCGCCCCACGGGACTGAGCGATCTCACACTCATGATGCGGGAAGATCAGGTCTTCGCCGCCGGTATGAATATCAATGACGTCCTGGCCCAGACGCTTGCGAGCCATGCACGAGCATTCGATATGCCAGCCGGGATAGCCAGTGCCCCACGGCGAATCCCATTTCATGATGTGAGTCTCGTCGGCCTTCCACAGCATGAAGTCAGCCGGGTGCTTCTTATTCGATTGGTTTTCGTCACTGACTCGTCCGCTAGCGCCTATCTGCAACTGATCCAGAGTGTTGCCGCTTAGCTTTCCATAGTCGTCAAAACTATCGACGCTGAAATAGACGACTCCATCCGGGCCAACGTAGGCATGGCCCTTGTCAATGAGTTGTGAAATCATCTCCTGC
The DNA here is from genome assembly GCA_014238335.1 of Fuerstiella sp. Classification (GTDB taxonomy): domain Bacteria; phylum Planctomycetota; class Planctomycetia; order Planctomycetales; family Planctomycetaceae; genus Fuerstiella. Next base: position 28,490 of record JABABI010000012.1, on the reverse strand, counting down.
ATCGTGTCGATGTTGTCGGTCGCTTTCAGAATGTTCTCCGGTTCGAAGGCGACTTTCACACCAAGCAACTGAGCATCTTTCAGAAATGCTTTCGTGTAGTAATCTGCAATCTGATAAGGATCCTCGGGATTCTCAACGGCACCTTCCGGCACTTTGCCGGACTTCTTATCTTCTTTCACTCGCTGAGCGGCCGCTGCCATCTTGTCTTCGCCGGCGCCGTCAGCATTGCTGTCGTCTGTCATGTGCCCCACGTCGGTGATGTTCATAACGTGATGCACGTTGTGACCAAAGAACTCCAGTGAGCGACGAATGACGTCAGCAAACAGAAATGACCGAAAATTGCCGATGTGAGCGAAGTCGTAGACGGTAGGACCGCAGCTGTACATCCGCACGGCATTACTATCGATGGGTGCGAAGTCTTCCGTGGAATTTGTGAGCGTGTTGTAGAACTTGATATTCATGGCTGGTTCTGAATGAATCGGCAACGATGGGAAGAGTTGGCCGTCGGCCAATTGGATTTGTCTCTGAGCATAGTAAACTGGTCTGAATCCGTGGAGACCTGATTCCAGGGTGAACCATTGAATTTCCGTAAACGCGTTCATATCTTGCGTTCGTTCCGGAATGAGACCTTTAAAAATGCACCGCAGAAAGCATGCCGTGGCAAATAGATTCCGGAAGACCTGCAAAAGGCCGCTGCTTCACACGGCCGCCATCCTGTGTTCGCTTTCCACCGCGTTTATGCTGTCCGTCGCACCGGCTCAGGAATTTAGTCCGGCCAGACGTACACCCTGGACAACGTCAAGAATCGTTGGATCACCGGAACCACCCCCTCCGCTGAAGCAAACCCTGCGTTTTCCCAACTTGAAATTCGAACAGCCGCTGTACATCGAACGCGACCCCGGCAACAGTCGGCTGTGGGTCATTACTCGCGAAGCTGCCGTGTTTTCGTTTCCTGACGACAAGGCAGTCGCCCAGCCGGACCTGTTCGTCGACCTGACGCACGTATTCGAAAAACTCACTCCGCACGATTCTGCCACAGCCGTGAAAAACGCGTACGGACTGGCGTTCCATCCGAAGTACCCTGAAGTTCCCGTTTGCTGGCTGACATACAATATAGTCACCGCAACCAAGAAAACTCATCTGGCAGACGGCACAAGGTTGTCACGCTTCAACGTCATCTTTGATGACAATGGCATTCCTCGTTGCGACATCTCCAGCGAGAAGATCGTGCTGACCTGGCCGGAAGGTGGTCACAACGGAGCGTGTCTGCAGTTTGGTCCGGACGGCTATCTGTACGTTTCCGCAGGTGACGGAGAAGTTCCCAACCCACCGGATCCTCGTCGAGCCGGTCAGGATGTCACCAACCGGCTTTCCACGATCATGCGGATCGACGTCAATCCAACGGACGATGGTCCACTGTACACCGTTCCGGCGGATAATCCGTTTGTGAAGAAAGCGAACAACAACCCCGCTGACGACAGGGACACAGGCCAATTCAGCGAAACTGGCCTGCGCTATTCCATCGACGAAGCCCTGCCGGAAATATGGGCATACGGATTTCGTAATCCATGGAAAATGAATTTCGGTCCGGACGGCCAATTGTGGGTGGGCGATGTCGGCTGGGAACTGTACGAAATGGTTTACAATGTGAAGCCTGGAGGTAATTACGGGTGGAGTGTTGTCGAAGGACCACACACTGTGATCCCGGACGGCAAACGAGGACCGACACCGATTGTCGCACCCGCTGTTGCCTACTCGCACGCAGAAGGAGCTTCCGTGACCGGTGGCTTCGTCTATCAGGGATCCCGTTTTCCGGAATTGAAGGGTCGCTACATTTTCGGCGACTACGAGACTCGGCGTATCTGGTCAGCGACCATCACGAAAAACGAAGACGGCAGCGCAGATTCTCTGACGGGACTGACCGATCTTGTGGATCCTTCGGTCCGCATTGTGGCATTCGGCGAAGACACGTCGGGCGAGCTGCTGCTGTTGCACTTTGACGAAGGCACGATCTACGGCCTTGAACGAAACGAAGCCATGAGTGAACCGTCTGCATTCCCACGCCTACTCAGCGAAACGGAACTGTTTAAAGATGTCGTCAAACAGGTGCCGAGTCCGGGCGTCATTCCCGTGGAAATCAATGCATCCATGTGGGATGACGGTGCCACCGCCGCTCGCTGGCTTGGTGTTCCGGGCGGCGAGCCAATTCAGGTACTGCCCGGTCCCAAACGAATGCAGGAAAGCAGTCTGCGAGAATCCATGCACTTTCCAGTCGGCAGCGTGCTGGCACGCACCGTCACAATGAACAACGCTTCCGGAAATTTGGTGGTCGCTCTGGAAACGCAGATTCTGCATTTTAATGGAAAAACATGGGCCGGTTACAGTTATCTCTGGAACGCAGATCAAACAGACGCAGAACTTGTCCCGGCTGGCGGCGCCGATCTGCAGTTATCGGACTACGACAAATCATTCGGCGAAGCAACGTGGCGTGTGCATTCCCGTTCCGAATGTATTCGGTGTCATAATTCGTGGGCCGGCGGTGTTCTGGGGTTCACGCTGTCGCAGTTGAACCGCCCCGTTCGATTTCTCAGGAACGGTGCCGCAGAAACTCGACTGTCACACCACTCAACACACAGTGCAGCGTCGACGGCTGACATGACCATGCACAACCAAATTGAATGGCTACGCCAGACCGGCGTACTGAGTGGCAGGGTCCCTGACGACGTTCGTAACTCCACAGGACCTCGAGTTGCGGCGCTCTCACCTGTTCAGAATGCAGACGCCAGTCTTGACCACCGCGCACGTTCATATCTTTCCGTCAATTGTGCTCACTGCCATCAGCGCGGCGCAGGCGGGACAGCAACCATCGACCTGCGACATGAAGCGTCTCTTGCAGAAACGAAGATGATTGGCGCAACACCGATGCAGGGTACATTTCAGATTCCCGGCGCTGCCATCGTGGCTCCCGGCATGCCATCGCATTCGGTCCTGGTTTACCGCACGGCATGTTCGGGTCGAGGTCGCATGCCACACATTGGTTCGCGGCAGGTCGATGTTGAAGGTGTGAACATTCTGCGAGAATGGATTGCGTCACTTGAATCTGACGTACCTCTCGTCCGGACCGAAGCAACTCTGAAATCAACGCCTCAGGCGCTGGAAGCGGTTGCACGACTGGACCGCGGAGACATTGACCACGACGATCGCGAAAGACTGCTGGCCGAAGCTCGAAACGCTGCTCCGGAGATTCACAATCTATTTACCCGCTTTCAGCCAATGGAATACCGTCAGCAACTCAATCGGCGACTGGACGCAGCACATCTGTTATCGATGAAAGGTAATGCCACAAAAGGGGCGGAGCTGTTCGCCGAAAAACGCATTCAGTGCGTTAATTGCCATCGCGTTGGCAAAACGGGTGGCCAGATCGGGCCGGCACTGGCTGCCGTCGGCAAACGCCTGAAGCCGGGCGAGATACTGACAGCCATGCTGGATCCGTCACAGAAGATTGACCCGAAATTCGCTGCGTGGACAGCCCTGACAATCGATGGCATGGTGCACTCCGGTCTGCTGATCAGTCGAACAGAAGTGGCCGTCACACTGCGAACCGTCAGAAACGAGGACGTCGTGATTCCCAAAACAGACCTTGAAGAGCTGATCCAGCAAACCGTTTCGCTGATGCCGGGTCGCCTGCTGAATGACCTGACGGATGAACAGATTGCGGACCTGCTGGCATTTCTTTCGTCGCAAAAATGAGACGGTCGAGAATCAGAGCGGCATACAATGGGCCTGCATGCTTATTGAAGCAGGACCTTGAGGCGATGTTCGCGTCCCGAATTCAATCCTGCCGCTTGCATGCCGATTGGGGTATCTGTAGGTTACGCGCGTCTGACGGGTCCGTGAAATCGCGGGCACTCACTTCCTCTGCCTGAAGCTCCATCGGGACTACAAATTCCATGTCTGACCGCATCGTCCTCCGTACAGGTGAATCTCTTGTTGCTGGCGGCCCGCCCTTTACGGCAGCCGAGCCGGAGGTCGTCATCGGCGAACTCGATGGACCGGTTGGCACAGCTCTGGCAACGCTCACAGGTGACCAGGCGATGGGACATTCGAAGGTGTTCGCGATTCTGAACACCGACATTCAGGTTCGCCCTGTGACGCTGTGCGTCAGCAAGGTCACCGTTAAGAACACGCGGTACACGAATATTCTGATGGGCACTGTTCAGGCGGCCATTGCAAACGGTGTGCTGGACGCAGTACGCGCAGGCGACATTCCCAAAGAGAAAGCCAATGATCTGGGAATCATCTGCAGTGTCTGGCTGAACCCCGGTGTATCAACCGACGACAACCTTGACCACAAAGCCCTGTTTGATATCCACCGCAAGGCGATGGCACAGGCAATTCACAAAGCAATGGCGTGCGAACCATCCATCGACTGGCTTCTGGAAAATCAGGGCAAGATTACGCACAAGTATTATCAGATGGGGCTGGACGGAAAAATTTGACAATACCCATTCTCAACACGATTCCGGAATGATGCCGCGGTGCGCCGCTGCAGGACCTGTTTGCGTGGTTAATGACTTACGTCAAGCGCGATGTCATGTATCGTCTCTGTGTCGACGCCCGGCAGTTGAATACGGAATCTAATCAGGAACGTGCTGCTTCTTTCGGGATCGTCAAGCAACCCTGAGCGTAGTGAGCGGGCTCCTCGTCCGTCCTTGGTTCAAAGACTGTTGCCTGCTCCTCACACAGCACTGTTTCGCCTTCTTCGACCACGATACTGTTGTGAACGACCGCCTTCGAAACATCTTCCCCACCCCGTGAAATGCTGACGGCAGGTTCTATTTCATCAGCTCCATGAAAGTGTTCGCCGTGATGGCCAAGGGAGATCAGGAATTCTCCATCTTCGATATCGCTGCGCACCCAGACAAGTTTGTCTGCGTCACCATGAGTATAGCCTGCCGCTGCCACAGCTGAGACTTCCTGTGTCCGGGTCGTTTCTGCCACGAGCGCCTGGCCGTCCTGACACCCGATCATTCCCGGAAACAACACAACGGGTACGGCTTAAAATCCTTTATTGATCATCACTCTATTGCATTCGTTCTCATTCGAAACACGACGGGCACCAGCCAACGAAAGATACGTAGCACAAGCTCTGATATTTTTCGCCTGTGCTGCCTGAGAGATCCGGCGGACGATCCGTCAGGAACTCGTCAGACCCGTGTAAAACGTATGTAAGTTCCGTCGTGCAGCGGCAAAATGATTTTGCGACTCCACACAAAATGACGTTCAATGGAATACGTCAATTTGTGTTTCACTAAACAGGAGCCGTCGCGATGAATATTGCATTGACCGGGATTATTTCCGCCACGTTGATTGGTGGCGTTATACTCATAGGGCATGAATCACCCAAAGCCCCTGGGGAACACAACAATGACACAATTCCAGATGTTCAGGTCGCGACAAATGCTGAAGACCTGGTTCTGCTGGCCGGCAGCGACGAACCGGGCATGTGGAAGTCGTTTGAGGAACTGCATGAACGGTACACGCAGGCATTCGTAAACTCAGAAGGTTTCGGAATTTCACGCCTGCTGACATTTAATTCCCCTGAAAACCGAGCTTTTCTGGTGAACGGTAGAAAATGCAGGGTGCACAGGGCGCAACTCATTGGACTCAGCGGTGACGTACCGCGTGTGTATGAATCTTCCTTCACAAACCCCACCCGCTCCATGCTGGCGACAAGTACTCAACGACCGCTGACCGATTTCGAGACGCAGGCGATCCATCGAATGAAGGGGGGGGCGGATTACGTTCTTTCCGGTAATGATCGCGAGGCGGAGAACCCGCTCGGAACTCTGGTCGCGGCGCTGCGAACGAGCCAATCCTGTATGGAATGTCACGACGCCGAACACGGACAACTGTTAGGCGCGTTCGCTTACCGGCTGGACACGCCGCTGCCGAACATGAAGATTGCGCCGTCGGCGGCTGATATCGGAGACCTGCTGACGTCGCTGGAAGCGAAACACGATTAACACGTTCCCGGCAATCAGGTCTCGCAAAGGTACTACGTTGCGGACTCGACTTCGTCTCTGTTCAGGCATTTGTCGATCTGTCGCACCGCCTGACGCAGACGCTGGCTGTTTTCGACGATGGCCAGTCGCAGGCAACCTTCTCCGTCATCTCCAAAGCCTCGACCGGGACTGACGGCGACGCCGCCTTCATTCAGCAGCTTCATCGCAAATTCGATTGACCCCATCTCCCGCCACTCGGCAGGTATGTCTGTCCACACAAACATGCCTGCTTTTGGTGGCGTCACGTCCCACCCCAGTCGTGTCAAACCGTCGCACAGCACATCCCGGCGCGACTGATATTCTCGGGTGACACTTTCCACAGCAGCATCGCAGTGCCGCATCGCGACAATGGCGGCGATCTGGATCGGCTGAAAAATTCCGTAATCGTAGTAACCCTTAATCGTGGCCAGGGCGCGAACCATTTCCTGATTACCGCAGCAATAGCCGATTCGCCAGCCGGCCATGCTGTAGCTCTTACTCATCGAAGTCATTTCGACACCAACGTCGATGGCGCCCGGCGTTGCCAGAAAGCTGGGGGCCTGGTATCCGTCGTAACAGATGTCTGCGTAGGCGAAGTCACTGATCACAAGAAAGCCGTGCTTCTTTGCCAGCGCAACAAGGTCGACATAAAAATCCTGTTCGATCACAGTGGCCGTCGGGTTGTGCGGAAAGTTAACCACCACAACCTTAGGCTTTGGCACAAGGTTTTCACACGTATACGCAATGTTCTGCAGAAATTTTTCGGGCTCGCGCGTATCAAGAGTAATCACATTGCCGGAAGCCAGCATCACAGCATACACGTGAACCGGGAAATAAGGCGAAGGCACGATCGCCGTATCACCCGGCCCCATCAGCGCCAGACACATGTGGCTGAAGCCTTCCTTGGAACCAATACAGGCCAGCACTTCGCTGTCGGGGTCAAGTCGAACGCCGTAACGCTTCCAGTAACGAGCGGACACTTCCCTCCGCAAATTTTCAATTCCGCTGCTGACGGAATATCGGTGGTTGCGTGAGTCGGCCAGGGCCTCTTCGATCTTCTGGACAATCAATGGATCCGGCGGATCGGTGGGATTCCCCATCCCCAGGTCAATAACATCGACACCATCAACCCGAAGCTGATGTTTTCGCTTGTTGATCGCTCCGAACATGTAAGGCGGCAGACGTTTAACCCTTTCCGCCACGGGAATTTCGAAGGGGGTATCGTCAAAGAAAACGTCTGATTCGCTGCGCATGAAACCGGGTCCGAGAATTATTTTATTGAGCGGATTCCGCTCTGATCTGCCCGCGATGGACAGTCGTGGCCTTCATAAACATTGGTTCCGGAGACGCTCCGCAAAGGCATCGACTTCGAAATGCCGAAATGCATTTCGCTTTGTAAAGACCTGTTGAGGTTTAGTTAATGTGAAACGATCGGTCGCACCGGTGGGCTGCTATGGGGTCAGGTGCTTCGAGAGTCACCGGTTGCTGGATTCTAGAGGTGGACGGCTGGTCGAGCGACGTCAGACCGACACGGAAATGAGGACATAGGATCAGAAAAGTATCAGAGTTCGCTGCAAACCAAGCCTTGCCACGATCAGTCTGAAGGTCTAAAGCTAATGTTATGCGGTATTTCTGATCGACATTTACTCGATTCTGATTCGTGTCCACATTCCTGAGTGGGGCTGCGAACAACTCGATCACTGAGAAACCGAACACCGAATGTGCCGGCACACAGGGCCAACTTCATCCCGCTCGCTCCCAACATAGCGGACGAGATCCTCAAAAGAGCTCAAACAGCCAAATTCTGCTTGATTTGCTGATGGTCGTGTAAGAATCCAGACACCACCCGCGGCGTGGGATCAGTATCCCTGTCTCGGAACGTTGCATTGCTCAAATCAAACTGGCAGCGGCATGAACGAAAAGATTTGGTATTTGCAAAAATGTCCAGTGTTTAGGCAATTGTCTCCCGACCTGGCCGCAGCGGTTGCCACCCACTGCAGGACGTGCCGGCGATGCGAGAAACACATTGCCAGATTGCGCCGAACAACGACCGCCTGAGCCGACTATTCCGGTTAGTTTTCAGGTGCGAACGACCGGGTTGGACGTGAACTGGAGTCAATTCCTGCAGTCCCCGAGTGCATGCCCAAACCTTGAACTGACGACGTGATCGATCCCGGTACAGTCGGCACGACCAGCAATAGCCGTGAATTTCCGAGTGGCTGATATTCCGGAATGCAGTGGAATCAGACACCTGCGGGGCACGATTGGCGATACCGGAGTGTTCGCCAGTGCACATCACCGGTCTACAGCGACTGAGCTGTAAAATTGCCTGTCGGAGCCGCCGGATGTCCGTGCGACGCGCACGAAACACCAGGATCCGTTCATATCCTGGAAGACGGTTTTTGACCAGTCCCACCCTCCGGAGTATGATTAGGAAATTGCCGCGACCAGTTTGGCGCTGCGGTGATCTCCTTTCTGCATGCCTATTCAGCGACGGCGTCGTATTTCCTGTCTGCAGACCTACCCGTCTGACATTTGACGCGGTCCACTGAATTCGACACTTCTCCGGTGCATCATGACTCAGCAGTCAAGTGCTGAACTCGATCCGACTCAACCTACAGAGGGCGAAGTGCCTCTGCTGGATCGACCTCTCGTTGCCGACGACCAGAATACAGTTGTCAGCACCGGCCCGGAACTCGCCGACAGCGATCCGTCAGAGGTCACATATTCAGCATCGGCACAGGAAATTCGGGATCGTCTCTTCGGTGCGCAGACCGATGAGCAGAATCGAGAGCGTGGGCTTCGCATCGGCCACTTCGATGTGGAGGAGCGGATCGGGTCCGGCGGTATGGGAGCCGTCTTTCGGGCCGTTGACACTGAGTTGTCCCGCTTCGTCGCATTGAAGGTGCTGCATCCGGGAATAGCAACCGATACATTGCTGGTTGCCAGATTTCGCAACGAGGCCCGATCATGCGCTCAACTGAATCATGACAATGTGGCTCGCATATTCTTTGCAGGCGAACAGGACGGGATTCATTACATCGCTTACGAATTTGCAGACGGCATCAACATTAAGGAGCTGATTCAACAACGCGGCAAACTGAGTCCAGCGGAAACAGTCAACTATGCGATCCAGGCAACGCTTGCTCTAAACCATATCGCGGCCGCCGGAATTATCCATCGCGACATTAAGCCATCCAACATCATCATCACACTGTCCGGACGCATCAAAGTTGTCGACCTGGGGCTCGCGCGACGCGACACAACGGATTCGATCGGCGATATTACGGTTGCCGGAACAACGCTCGGCACGTTCGACTATATCGCCCCTGAGCAGGCGCGTGACCCGCGAATGGCCGATATTCGCAGCGATATATATTCGTTGGGATGCACGGTGTACCACATGCTGACTGGACGGCCGCCTTATCCGGAAGGAACCGCGTTGCAGAAGCTGCTGGATCACCAGGGGAAAACGCCACCCGATCCTCGACTTGTGGTAAAGGACGTTCCGGTCGAATTGGCTGCCATCGTGCAGAACATGATGAATACCGATGCCGATGAGCGATACCAGGATCCCGGACAATTGCTGACAGATCTGATCAGCCTTGCGACACAAATGGGGTTGCGAAGCGTTCCTGCAGAAGGCGTCGTGTGGCGCAGAGTTCCCGTCCGCCGAATTCGCGAGTTGTCGGGGGCTATTTTTCTGACCGGCGCGGTGCTGGCCGTCTGTATGACAGCGCTGATTTTTCATTTTCTGCCCGGAGAGCCGGAGCCTCCGCCGGACTGGCTGCGGAAATCGCAAATGATTCAACTAAGTGCCGCCGATTCTCCGGACACGCAGGCGTCCGCAGATTCCGTTGGAGAAGAGCCCTCACCATCACAAGGCGCGTTCACGGCAAATATCCTGGCTTCAGAACTGAGTCAGATGCTTGAACAGATTCGTAGTTCCAACCCGATTCTGCTGCCCGGATCCATGCCCATTGGCCCCTTCATTCCGATTGTGGAATCCAAGGAATCAGGTGTCCCATTACCTGACAACATGGCCACACCGCCCATCGAACGACGTCGCATTCGACTTGAGACTGCGCTCGGTGAGCCGAAGTATTACGATTCACTCAGCAGCGCACTGGCTGACGCGAAGTCAGGTGACGAAATTCTACTGCAGTTTGATGGCGTGCAACAGGTACCGTCCCTGCCGAAACTCGGGCGGACAAGCGGCGAAAACATTACCCTCCGCGCGGCAGCGGGCTTCCGCCCCGTTTTGGAGTTTCGAGGTAACGACGAACAGTCTTCGGTACCAGGACGACTGTTTAACCTCACGAATGATCTGAACCTGCGGTTGCTGGGCGTGGATCTCAGAGTCATCGTTCGCAACGAAGTTATGTCGGAAGAATGGGTTCTGTTTGAGTGTAACGGCTCCAACAGAATTGAACTGCGGGACTGCACCATCGAAGTGCGGAATCCGTCACGGCGGCCAACCACCGTCTTCCGACTTTCGGACTCACCCGTTGACGATAGTTCAGACAGCCAGGTTGACATTCAGCTGTACGAAGTTTCCGTTCGAGGTGGCACGGACATTGTGCTGGTTGACGGCCAGCCAACAGGACGAGTGGGAACGGAGCAGTGCGCTTTCGCGCTGGATGGTTCACTGCTCAGCAACCTTGGTTCACAAATGCCGGAAAACGTCGGTCACATCGACATCACGCTGGATCACACGACCAGTATCCTTGCCAAACCCGTGGTGCGAATGGCAGACAGCGAAACTTTCGACGGCCGAGATCCGCAGCGAGAACTGCCGAAACTTTCTGTGAACAGTTATTCGTGTGTGTTTGCCTCACTGACAGAAGACGGCGTCATGATTCACTCACAGGGCAACGCGTATCTGGACGATCTGCAGGACTTACTGACGTGGCATGGCAACAGCAATCTGTTTCACCAGTACAACGTCTATTGGAAACTCGAAAGTGGCAGCCTCGATCTGGAATCGACGCTCATGTCACTTAATGAGTGGAACAATACGTGGAGCCAGAGTGCGAACGGACTGGAAGAAGAGGCTGTTGAATTCGGCTCGGATGTCTGGGGCGAACCGGGACTGCTGAAAGATTTTCCGCGTGCCGGTCTCAGCGACTTCGAAACACGTCTGTTTGCACTAAGTCGAGCACAATTCTATTCGGGCAACGCGGGTATGGCCCTAGATCCTGATGGAAGAATTCCCGGCGTCGACGCGGCATTGCTGAGAAGTTTCCCGGTAACGCGGACATCGCTGCCAAACAGCACCGACTGACTTCGACATCGAGTGACGTTTGCCTGGAATTCGGTACACTGGAGTGTGCACCTGACACCTCAACCGGAGTACCCGTGGCATGCGATGGTCCTGCATCGTTCATTCAATTTTCGTGCTTACCGCGTCACTGTGTGCTGGTAACGACAACCGACTCGCAGATCTGGATGAATGCAATCCGTGGTATCCCGATCAGAACTTCCCCAAACTGATTACTCCTCAGTGGGTCGGCGAAGACGGCGTCGAAGCAGTTGTTGTGCTGGCCATTGACGACATGCGTGACACAGCAAAGTACGAACAGTACCTGCGTCCCATCTTGAATCGTCTGAAAAAAATCGACGGTCGGGCCCCCGTGAGCATCATGACGTGCGACGTGAAGCCTGACGATCCACAGCTGCAAAGCTGGCTGGAAGAAGGTCTGAGTATTGAAGTTCACACCGTCGATCATCCCTGCCCGCTGCTGCAGGGGGGCGATTTCGAAAAAGCCAAATCGACCTACGACCGCTGCATTGATCTGCTCGCCACGGTTCCCGGCAATAAACCCGTTGCCTTCCGCACTCCGTGCTGCGACTCGTTGAATACGGTCAGTCCTCGGTTCTATTCCGAGATTTTCAGCGGGACGACGGCTGAGGGAAATTTCCTGCAGATCGATTCTTCAGTGATGAACTTCTTCACGTCGGACGATAAATCCATTCCTCGTGACCTGGTGCTGGATAAAGACGGCAACGAGCGATTCTGGAAGTACAGGGTGCAGGGACTGAAAAGAGGCGAAACACTGCACGACAACTTTGTCAACTACATCAAAAACTATCCGTATCCCTACGTCATTAACAAAACCTGCTGGCAGTTTCCCTGCGTTGCACCCAGCGACTGGTCGGCTCAGCACCTGCACGGAATCAACAACCCGATCACCGTGGAAGACTGGAAAGCCGCACTGGACATCACCGTTCACAAGCAGGGCGTCTTCAATCTGGTCTTCCATCCTCACGGCTGGATTACGTCAGAACAGGTTGTGGAACTGATCGACCACGCCATTGATAAGCACGGATCAAAGGTAAAGTTTCTGACGTTTCGGGAAGCGGCGGATCGGCTGAACCAATCATTATGTCACGATATGGAACTTCGCCACTCGGGCGCGTCACTTCAGGCAGCCGTCAGCAATGCCACCTTCCGACGGGAAAACGCCGGCCCGAACACGCTTTTCGCAGTTCCGAAAGCCATTCTTGATGCGGTCGCACAGGGACAGCATGCAGAACTTCTGCCGCTGCAGCGGCCCGATGGATCGCACAACGGAGTATTCGTTCACAACGGTGATCTCTGCTGGCAGAATGAAGATACGGCTCACCTGCCAAATCTGATTCAACGAGTATCTGTCGACGACCTGCAGGCTGAACATCGTCGCCGCGAGGCGGTGTCAGCACTGCCACCAGTGCCGATTGGAGCCGCCGTCGTCGACATTACACCAGCGTTTCCGGTCCGGCTCACGGGGTACGGAAACCGGGCAACCGAATCGGAAGGAGTCGCTGTCAGAATTCATGCCAGGGCTCTGGCAATCGGGGAGAAATCTGCCCGAGCGCTCACTGTCATGGTGACAGTCGACAACTGTGGCGTCCCGGCTTCTGTCACGGAAGCAGTATTTGCCAGAGTTACTGCAAAGCACGGGATCAGTCGCGAACGCCTCGCCGTGTGCTCAACACACACACACTCCGGCCCCTGGCTGCGCGGCTTCGCACCGAATATCCTGACAGACCTTCCCAGGGACCAGGCAGCTCACCTTGAACAGTACGAAGCAGAGCTGACTGCAAATCTGGTCGAAGTCATCGACATGGCCATAGGCTCGCGCCGGCCTGGAAAACTATCTGTAACTCGGGGCAGGGTAAATTTCGCCATAAACCGTCGCACTCTCACGGACGGACGGTGGACCGGTTTTGGCGAAACACCGGACGGCCCGGTCGATCATGAGTTACCAATTCTTGCGGCGCGCGGTGTCGACGGCAAGCTGATTGCCGTACTGGCAAATTACGCCTGCCACGCCACGACGGAGACAGGTCTGTTCAATCAGATCAGTGGCGACTGGCCGGGCTTTGCGGCGGACATGATCGAAGCAGACAACGCAGGAGCCGTGGCTCTGATCGCTATCGGCTGCGGGGCTGATGCGAATCCGACACCACGAGGAACTCACGAAATGGCGCAGCAGCATGGCCGGGCCGTCGCCGCTGAGGTAAACAGACTGCTTGAAGCCGACGACGCTACTCAAGTGGCGGGGCAGATCCGGCCTGTCGACCCTCGCATCACCTGCAGGATGGCCCGAATCGAACTGCCGCTCGGGCCGTTGCCGTCACGGGAGGAATGGGAACAGCGAGCGAAAGGACCGGGCCACACCGGCGTGCATGCCCAACAGTTTCTCAAACTGCTGGCCGACGGCAAACCCATTCCCACCACAGTTCCGCAGTATCCCGTGCAGACGTGGTGTTTTGGCGATGAGCTGGCAATGGTGTTTCTTGGTGGAGAAGTCGTCGTTGATTATTCCATTCGGCTGAATCAAATGCTGGACGGCAACAGATTGTGGACGAATGCCTACAGCAATGACGTTCCCTGCTACATCGCCTCAAAACGAATTCTGCGAGAGGGCGGTTACGAAGCCGATCGGTCGATGGTTTATTACCGGCACCCCACTCGCCTGGCACCGGAAGCCGAAGACATCATCTGCGACGCTGTACAGAAGCTGCTGCCGCACACGTTCTATTCTAAAGCACTGCGAGCAGATTTCCCGGGCCCGAAAACACCCGACAAATCGCTGTCCTGCATCACGACAAGGGCGAACCTGCGGGTCGAACTTGTCGCCGCCGAACCGCTGATCCGGGACCCCGTCGCGTTTGACTGGGATGTCCAGGGCAGACTGTGGGTAGTCGAAATGGGCGACTATCCGAACGGAATTCAGGACCACCCGCCTGGTGTCGACACAGGCAGCAAAGGTGGCGGCGGACGAGTCCGCGTACTCGAAGACACGGATCACGACGGGCGTTACGACACAGCGACAACGTTTCTGGACGGCCTGTCCTTCCCCAACGGCATGGCGTTATGGCAAAACGGCGTCGTCATCACGGCTGCTCCGGACATCATCTTCGCCGAGGACACAGATGGCGATTTCGTTGCAGACAGTCGTGAGGTTTTATTCACGGGTTTTACTGAAGGGAATCAGCAGCATCGCGTGAACGGGTTGCGCTGGGGGATGGATGGTTTTCTGTATCTGGCCAACGGTGACAGCGGCGGCGCGATCAGCGTCGTTGGCGCGCTGGATGACAGCACTTCGTTTGTGGCGGATCCCGCATCCCTAATAAATATCAGCGGACGGGATCTGCGAATTAACCCCGATACAGGCGCTCTTGGCACGGTCAGCGGACAGACACAATTTGGACGTGAACGGGACGACTTTGGAAACTGGTTCGGTAATAACAATTCCAATCCGATCTGGCATTATGCCCTCGAAGACCGCTATCTCCAGCACAATCCCCACGCCGCGATCTCAACGACAAAGGCAGAGGTTTCTGAAATTCCAGGAGCAGCACCCGTTTTCCCCACCAGTAAAACGACGGCGCGATTTAACGACTTCAACAAAGCGAATCGCTTCACCTCCGCGTGCAGTACAGCCATCTACCGCGACACTTATCTGGGTGCGCAATTCTACGGCAACGCTTTCACATGCGAGCCTGTTCATAACCTTGTGTCACGGCTGGTTTTGGAAAATGATGGCGTTACGTTTAGAGGTCGTCGAGCCAACGACGAACGAGAATCAGAATTCTTCGCCAGCAGCGACAACTGGAGTCGCCCGGTAATGGTGCGTACTGGACCTGATGGCGCCATTTACGTTGCTGACATGTACCGCCAGGTCATCGAACATCCCACGTGGATTCCCGCCGAATATCAACGCAAGCTCAACCTGCAGGCGGGCGGCAACAGGGGCCGCATCTACCGACTTGTTCCGTCAGGGGAATGCTGTTCGTCGACTGGCAGCCAGGATAAGATTGTCTCCCCAACGCCAAAAAAAACAAAACCACGGCCAAATCTGCGCAGCTGGTTCCCAACATCATGGAAAGAAACAGCTACAGAAGAACTGCTCGAACGCATTGCCAGTCCCAACGGCTGGTGGCGAGATACGGCTCAGCGAATTCTGGGACATCGAGAAACTGTGCCCGTCGACCGCCTGGCAGAACTCTGCCGATCGCACTCGTCCGCGGCAGTGCGAGTTCAATCACTTTACACGTTTCAGCACGTCGCAGTGCCGGACAATGCGAACAGACTGGGCCTGTTATTGTCCGCCCTGAAAGACCAGCATCCGGAAGTGCGCCGGCACGCGTTGATATTGCTGGAGGTGCCGCTGCTGCACGGTGAATCTCAACCACCCGACGAGGTCTTGCAGCTGGTCAACGACCCGTCGCCGATTGTACGCCGGCAGTTGGCCTTCTCATTAGGCGAGTGCCGTCACCGCGACGCCGCTCGAGTTCTGGCGACACTCCTGAGTCAAAACGCAGTGGCCACTCGAATCGACGACGCCGTCATGACATCGCTGAGACCGGACAGTATTGGTGACGTCTTACATCAGGCGGTTACCAGCGGAGCTGTCCCGGACGGGACCGTCGTTCAGTTGATCAATCAGGCTGCGGCGATGAAGAATGCTCCCGTCCTGCGACAACCGGTACTCGCCATTCTTCAACAACTGAATGCATCGACGCAGCAGAAACCTGTTGTCTGGCAATCGGCAACTCAGGTCCTTCGCAGTATACGAAGACACGAACAAGTGAACACTGCTGTGACAAAAGACGTCAAGATTGCAGCAGTCATAACGCAGGCGATGGTCAGCGCCCTGAAACTTGCGACAAAGGCTGACGCGCCAGTTGATCTTCGGACCTCTGCACTGCAGTTTGCAGCGTTGTCAGGGGGCGCTGATTCGGGTGCGGCCGAACAACTTGTCGGACTGCTCAGTCCCGGCTCACCAGTCGCCGTTCAACAGGCCGCCGCCGCTGCCATTGTTCAAACTTCACGCGATGCCACAGCAATGCTGTTTGAGCGATGGAACAGTATTACTCCCGCAGTGAGGTCATCAGTCGTGCAGCTGCTGCTGCAGACATCATCGCAAACTGAGTTGCTGCTGAGTGCTGTTGCCGCAAAGCAACTGACAGTAAGTGATATTGATGCCTCGTCTCGTGAGCAACTGCTCAATCACCGTGATGAAAATCTGAAATCACTGGCGCAGGATATTCTGGGGACGGGGGAAAATACGGCCCGTGCAGTTGTCGTTGGCAATTTGCAGAAAAAGGTCGTCAACCTGACCGGCGACACGACACGGGGCAGAATCGTCTTCGAAAAACGCTGTGCAACCTGTCATCGCCTGCAGAACACGGGCAAAGCCATCGGTGCAAATCTGGCAGCACTGAAGAATCGTTCGACCAGCGCCATGCTGACTGCAATTCTCGACCCCAATAAAGCCGTCGAAACAAAATTTCTCAGCTACACCGCGGTCACAACCGATGGACTGACGTTCAGTGGCATGCTGTTAAGCGAAACCGGCAACAGTGTGACCCTGATGGGCACGGACGGCAAAGAACACATTCTGCTTCGAACCGACATCGAGGAATTGAACTGCTCTAATCGATCACTAATGCCGGAAGGACTGGAAAAGGATCTGATGGCGCAGGATCTTGTGGACGTAATTGCGTTCGTTCAGTCGTCAGGTGTGAAATGGAAGCTGTTCGAGGGCAACGAACCGCGACTGATCACTGCCGACGCGGACGGCACACTGACACTGTCGGCCTCGACGGCAGAAATCTACGGACCAAGCCTGGTCTTCGAAGCTAAGTACGGGAATCTGGGTTACTGGTCGTCAACCGATGACTATGCCGTGTGGAACATCGATTCTCCGGCATCCGGCCACTGGACGGTGGAATTCGACTACGCCTGCGACAACGCCACAGCAGGCAATCCGCTGAAATTGTCTACGGGATCACGCCTGCTCACTGCCAGAGTCCCTGGGACCGGCACATGGGACAACTACAGAACCTGGTCCGCTGGCAGTATTGACCTGGGTCGTGGACGACGCCAGCTTGTCGTTACAGCGCCGCAAAACCCGACGTTTTCGCTGATCGATCTGCGAGCGATTCGCTTGATGCCGCCGAAGTAGAGCAAGCAGGATCGAGGCGTTCGTATCACCTTTCGTGTCACTCAAGCTATTAAGGCCACTCGCTGGCGCATCGAGCTGAAGCGTTCGGCCCGTGTCCGGGCGACTTCGTGAAACTTTTTCTCCTTCGTTTAACCGCGTGGGCAACGCGTTTAAACAAAAAAAAATCTTCACGTTTCCTGATTACGGCCGCTGAGTCGGCAACGAATCGAAAATTCACTCGCTGGCGCGTCGAGCTGGTATTGCTTCCTGACCACGTTTCCACGTCCCGCCCACCACCTGTCCGAAACCACAATCCGTGACAGCACGCTCTGGATTCGGAACGTCGATTCCTGTTAAACTTCTGTTCAGTGAAGATCTGTCGTTGTGACATCGAGCTTTGACGGGGGCGGACGCATCATGTGCGTTGATGCCCGTCGTTCCTGCACGATTGCGGTTGATCGTTTTTCCCGCCATTTCCCTATTCGATCGGCAGCCATACCCTCTGGCGCTACGCCGCGTCGTTTGCAGAGGACCCGTGATGAAACACATTGCGATTTGCTTTGTGTCTGCAGCTGCAGGAACAATTTTCGGGACCTGGCTGATCAGTGGCGGAAGCAGTCTCCCGCTCGCCGCAGGACAGTCAGGATCACAGCAATCCGTTCTGCCAGTGCCCCGCACAGCCGAATTCAGCAATGGCAGCGCCGGTGAGCCGCGAACCAAACCCCGCGCGTATCTGGCAGATGGGCTCACCCCGGACGAAGCGACTTCGGCGTATGTTTATGACCTGGCCAACCGCAGCGTGGTGAACATTGCAACACGAATCGGTTCAGAACGCACGTTCTTTCGCCAGAATCGCACTGAGGACGCCGGGTCGGGTTTTGTGCTGGACACCGATGGCCACATCCTGACGAACTTTCACGTGATAGAAGGAGCGCAGCAAATCCTGGTGACGCTGTACAACGGAAAATCCTACGATGCGGAACCAGTTGGTGTCGACCCCATCAACGATATCGCCGTCATCAAACTCGACGTTCCCCCGGAGTTACTGAATCCAGTAACGATTGGCGATTCCAGCGGGCTGAAAGTTGGAATGAAGGTGCTGGCGATCGGCAATCCGTTCGGTCTTGAACGGACGATGACAACCGGCATCATATCCAGCCTGAACCGGACGCTTCCCGTGACGCGAGCACGGTCGATCAAATCTGTAATTCAGATTGACGCCGCCATCAATCCAGGCAATTCCGGCGGGCCGTTGCTGGATTCTCATGGCCGGCTGATCGGCATGAACACTGCCATTGCCAGCCAAACCGGTCAAAGTGCGGGAATCGGTTTCGCCATCCCGTCAAACCTGATTGCTCGAGTCATCCCGGAGTTGATCGAGCATGGTCGGGTCATCCGCCCGGACATCGGCATCACGGAAGTGCTGCAAACCGAACACGGGCTGCGGATTCTAAGAATGGATCCCGAGGGTCCAGCGGTCCAGGTTGGGCTGAAAGGACCAGTCATTCGCAGTGTTAAACGCGGGTTCGTTGTCTTCGAATCAGAAGACCGCAGTGCCGCGGATTTGATTTTCGGAGTCAACGGCCAGGATACTCGGAAAGTCGACGAGTTTCTGTCCGAAGTGGAAAGTCACCGACCGGGCGACACGGTGGTGCTGCAGATTATTCGTGATGGCAAACCGATCGACGTCGACGTTCAACTTGCGAAATAATCAGTCCAGTGAGTGAACCAGCAGACCACTGCGGAGTTTTGGTTCGAACCATGTGCTCTTGGGAGGCATGATTTCACCAGCGTCAGAAACGTCCATCAGCTGCTTTATGGACGTCGGATACATCGAGATGGCACAGGCCCAGCCGTCTTTTGTGACCCGTTTCTCGAGTTCGTCAGTGCCTCGAATGCCACCCACGAAATCAATCCGAGAATCCGTTCTAACATCTTCGATGCCGAAGATTGGCTCTAAGACACGTTGCTCCAGAATCGCGACGTCGAGTGCAGCAATCGCATCCGAATGTTTGATCGACTCCGCCGGTACCGTAAGTCGATACCATGAACCGTCCAGATAGAAACAGAACGAGCCGGCTGCTGGCGGTACCGGGTCGTCCGTCAGTGCGACGATGCCGACATCGCGCAACCGCACCAGAACGTCCTCAGCAGACTGTCCGTTCAGATCTTTGACAATCCGGTTGTACGACAGAATATTCAGTTGGTTCGCCGGAAACAGCACCGTCAGAAACCAGTTGTACTCTTCGTTACCCGTGTGGTTCACATTGGCGGCCCGGCGTTCGGCTCCCGCTCGCCACGCGCTGGCAGAACGATGATGACCATCCGCGACATAAAACGCTGCCACCTCCGAAAGGTGTTCAACAAGAGATGAAGCATCGGCGACCTGCCAGACCGTGTGCTGCACACCATCGGGTGCAGTGAAATTGTACAACGACTCCGAAGACGCTGTCTCAGCAACCAGTGCATCAACAGCGGCGACGTCCCGGTAAGTCAGAAACACGGGCCCGGTGTGAGCATTCAGGGTCAACAAGTGACGCGTTCGATCGTCCTCTTTAACCTTTCGAGTCTTCTCGTGCTTGAGGATTAGATTATTCTCGTAGTCATCAATGTGGCAGCAGCAGACAATACCGGTCTGTGCCACACCGTTCATGATCTGGCGGTATATGAACAAACTTGCCGTTTCGTCGCGAGCAAGAACACCGTCACTGATCAGCCGATCCAGATTTCGCCGAGCCGTCTCATAAACCTCATTGGCGTAAGGATCGGTGTGCTCGGGCAGGTCGATGTCTGGCCGCACGACATGCAAAAAGCTGTGAGGATTGCCATCTGCCAGCTCTGCAGCTTCTCTTCGATTGACCACGTCATAGGGTACTGAGGCAACTGTGGCAGCGTTGTCTGCCGTGGGACGAATCGCCCGAAACGGTTGAATGCGAGGCATAATACTGCTTCTGTGGGGGTCTTCGCAGAACAGGAGATTCGGGATTGGAACGACTGCCTGCAGCGCATCCAAGGGCACAGCCCCGTTGCGGACAAAAATTCGGACGATTCCAGGCCGTGAGAGCCATCCTGACGTGATAGCATCAGATATACCTCAAGGTAAACCACCACGGCAGACTTCGAATGGGATCAGCAGCATTGTCGAATGAAGAACGGGAGCTGGGAGTTCAACCAATCGGACAGGTTCTTGAAGAACTCGGTCTTAAGGCACACGATCTGGTCGCAGCGTCAACTGAGCAATTGACTCACAAAATGGTGTCTCGCGCCATTAGGGGGCGAAGACTCACGGAGAATACCAGGGGAAAAGTCATTCGGGCATTGAACGCCGCGGCAGGTCGCAGTTTCGATGCAAAACGACTGTTTACCTATTGAATCTACCGGACAGAAGCATGTCAGCCATGCAGATTCATTGGGACCTGCCGCAATCAGCGCTGTGCACCTGACTGGGTTTCCCGTCGCACCGCGTTTTTTGCGAGTCGAACATACGCACTCGGTTGCGACCACTCTTTTTTGCGTCGTACAACAGAGCATCTGCAGCAGAAACCATTTGATCGCAGCTGGCTAATTCTACGCCGTCGCTGGTTGAGACCCCCAGACTGCAGGTAACGTTAATATTGCCACCATGAGTTTGAAACGGCACCGATGCAATGGCCAGCCGAATTCGTTCAGCGATTCGGCCGGCATCCTGCAGTGGTGTCCGGCAGCACGCTACGATGAATTCTTCGCCTCCAAACCTTGTGAGCAGATCTGACGTCCGCAGTTCGCCGCGGACGCGTTCACAGAATATTCGCAGCACTTCGTCGCCGACAAGATGGCCGTACTGATCATTGATGTTCTTGAAGTAATCAATGTCCAGCAGAATCAGTGACAGTTGCCCATTTTGCTTTCGGCATAACTCCAGCTCTTTGTCGATGACGGGAATCAGGTAGCTTCTGTTGAACGCGTTCGTCAGTGCATCACGTGTCATCAATTCATGCACAACAGCATGGTAATTCTCTTCCTCATCCATTGACGACATGAACTTCATGATGCAGCCGCCAATGCGAATCAGCTCACCACCCGAAAGAGGCATTCGCCCGCATAACAGCGCGTCATCGACGTACGTACCATTAGTGCTGTTCAGGTCAACCAGGAAGTACCTGCCTTCAAGCAGGTCAACTGCAGCATGCGTCCGCGAAATTGCGTCATCGTCGACTGAGATTTCGCACGACGGTTCCCGCCCGATCAACGTGCGTTCCCGCGTAAGCCGCATCATTTCCGAGTCAGATCGGGCCGGATAGATTTGCAGCAGGCACGCTTTTCCAGGCTCCACACTGGTTTGTGCAAAGAATTCATATGCACCAGCACACGTGTCTGCGAGTGATGCCCCCTTCAGTTCATGCTCAGTCATTTGCAATCCCAAAGACCATCCGCCCGGTCACTTCAGCCAGACGAAGACCAGGTGTGTCGACAGACCGGTCCTCCTGAATCAAGCGTTCACCAGGTGTATGCGTCCAAATGTCTGCACCTGAGACCATTTTCTATTACTTTCGGTCAGGACGCGACGAAAATGAACGTGATGAGTAAATGCGGCGTCTCACTAGTATGTCTGGCAGGCACGTCGCGTTCAAACGTCGTTCCCTGAGAACAAATTACGCCTTTATCGCATAACGTAGTTTCGACCGGATCGGGACGACTTCGAAACCTTCAAACTGCTGGAATTCCAGTACAACTGCCGGTCGACTTATGCAGGTTGTAATGACGCCGACGCTTATAACAGGAGGTTTCCATGCCCGTGACGTCAATTCGGTATGCCACGCTGGCTGCGTCTGCCGGAAACGTCGGACGTATGGGAAGCTGACCGTTCACCTGAGCACACGCAGCATGCGTACCGTACTCGCCGAAGAATTGTACAAACGACCACCAAATGCCGCTGCCACAGCATCTTAGGTGCCTGCCCGGTGACTGGAGATTCTGTTGAAAGTCGCAATGAAGGGCCAGGACTGTTCGTCTTCGAGCGGCAGCACCCACATATCGACTCGAAGTCCAATGATCACAGCAGGAGGTCGCAGGATCGTGGAGCCAGGATCACGCCGACGAATCAGAGAACAGCAACAGACGTTGCATCGGGAACCGCATCGCCGCGCTCATTCCTCAACGATATCGGACTTGGTGCTCTCGATGGACTCGACAACTTCGCCTCTCTCCGAATCTGAAACTTTGAAATGGTTCAGTGTCGCATTGACGTGTTCCATGAATTTCCACCAGTCATCATCTGAGATCTGCATGCCCTGATGCGTTGGTGTCATGTTTCGACCGGTATAGTAAACAGGGTCGCCCGCGCAGCTGCAAAGAAAATCGATCAACAGCTGTTTCTCGCGCTGGACTCCGTCATCACCTCGGTGACTCGAGAAGCGTCCGAGTTGTTCGTCGCCTATGAGACGCGGCAGTAAGTTGTTTACAACGACTGAGACGGCGTCGTATCCACCCATGCGTTCATACAGAGAAGAAGCAGTTTCAGTCATAGCGCCTGTACTGACATGAGAACATCTGCCAACTTTGTCGCGACTTCACAATTGCCCCGACACGCCACGAAGCCGGAATTCAAAAAAGTCCGGCAGCATCCATCAACAGCCGGACTTGAGTCGATGGTCGCAGTGCGTGCATTGCACGAAGATCGCCCCGGTCGCGACCGATCCACAGGATGCCAGGCTTCATAACGGTTTCGATGATCACCACATGCAGGCGAATCGTCACGCTGCAACCACGAACGCAACAACTGAGACAACGGCGACAATTCCGATTGCGAGAATTCGCTTGAATCTCACGGATGCATTTTTCTCACGAACGGTCAGCACTGCCTCCAGCATGGCAATTCGTTCATATCGCAGCGCACCACTGGTGTGCGGTGCCAGGGGCAGGTCGTTAATGGTTGCGTTCATGTTCCATCTTTGCAAAGCGTGAGCAGGTCCTGAACGTAAAGTCAGCGTTTATTTCAGTGGTTCGTTGGAATTCAGTATTTCTTAAACTCGATCGTGTGATTTGGCAGATTTTCCGGTCGGCAGACACATCGGCATTCTCGCATGTTCGTCGTGAACCGGACGTACATGAACTCGCCTGGCATTTTCATCAACACTGCAATGACCAGCACCGGATATCAGACGAAGACCTGACTCCGCTCCGGACGCCGTTTTTGTTTTGCAGAAAACAGGGTCTCGATTGTGCCGTGAAACTGGCGAAAGTCAGGCGGGGTATAGCCCGACGAACACAGGCGAATTTCAGTAGCGACCATTGCACGTGGCGGGGCGACGAGTGTACAACCAACACATGCAGAAGAAGTGTCATCGAACTGGCGAAATCTTCGAGTGTGGTGCGGACACGGCCGATCCCGAAAACCAAAAAATGTTCTCGTGCTGGTGTCAGGATCTGCCGGTTGTACCGTCGTCAGGCAGGAAATGCCTGGGTCCCACAGCATTGGCTGCGGTCGCCGAACAGATGTCCGCTGCTAAACCGCCAGCTCGCAGATAGCATTTCGACCGCTGAAAGACCGTCCGAATACGTCTGTTTTTGTGAACGCCACGGCGTTAGCCGCCGGTTAGTGGCAGTTTTTTCACCCGCGGCGCCCGACTTCCGGCTGACTGTTTTAT
This sequence comes from Fuerstiella sp., assembly GCA_014238335.1. GTDB lineage: Bacteria > Planctomycetota > Planctomycetia > Planctomycetales > Planctomycetaceae > Fuerstiella. The sequence continues at coordinate 4,382 of JABABI010000012.1, read as the reverse complement.
GCATCGAGACAGACTTGTAGCCCCTGTCGCACGGACGTGTGGCAAGGCCGACGGGAAATTCACAGCTGAACGATGGAGGCAGTCGGTACACTTTGGAGAAGTAAGCTGACGCAGAACAGCTTACGGCAGCAACCCGCGTTCTCGCAGTTCATTGAGATTGTCAGGTGCGCTTTCCGTGATGCGTTCCGAGGCATATTTCAGCAGTGCCAGACCGGCGAGTCCGAGCGGTGCGGTAAGGATGGCAACGCGGTCTTCTTCTTCGGCATCCAGCTGTTTATTCAGGCGTTCAACAGCTTCTTCCATCGTATCCGTCACGATACGTTCTGACCCGTGGTGATTGCTGAGTTTAAGATTGGAAAACGCGGCTGAGCGCGCCATCAGGAATTCTGCGAATCCAGCATCTTCGTTTTCTTCAAAGAAGTCGCGAAACTCGGGCTGCATACTGTCCGGAGTGATAATCCGGGCGCGACTTACGGTGATCTGTCCCTGGCGAATTCTGACTGTCGCATCGTCGTTTCCCTGCGGTGTCACAAGGAAATAGGGAAGATCGGAATCACCAAAGGTGAACAGCGAATAGGCAACAACACGTTCAATGCGCACCGCGTCCCACATGCGGCGAAAATGCTGTTCCTGTTCAAATTCGTCATACATCAGGTAACGGTATTCCTTATTCGTGGCGAATAGAAATGAAGCATGCAGTCTGAAATATATGCGAACGCAAGCCCGACGTTAATCGTTGCTGATTGCTGGCTAAAGTCAAAGAACTTTCAGAAGCATAAGAAACAAGCTGCCTGCAGATGGCCGATAAGCCGGGTTTTGTCGACGACAGTTGCCCGTCGCGGGCGTCCATTTATCTACGATGCCGATTGCTCGACACCTCCAGCAGCTGACCCGAAGGAATAACAACCCGGACCGAATCGCGTGCGCCCAAGGACGCACATCCTTCTGCTTAGCCTTGCTCCCAATGGGGTTTACCCAGCCGACTCAGTCACCCGAATCGCTGGTGCGCTCTTACCGCACCGTTTCACCCTTACCTGGAAAGCCGTTGCCGACTTCGCTTCACAACACTCTTCCAAGAAGTGTGTTGTTCAGGCGGTTTGCTTTCTGTTGCACTTGCCCTATCCTCGCGGACGGTGGGCGTTACCCACCATCGTGTCCTGTGGAGCCCGGACTTTCCTCTCCGCCAGAATCTGACGCAGCGAACGCCTGGCCATCTGCAGACAACGGTCGCAGTCTATCCGGTCCGACAACGCTGAGCGAAGTTATGCGGACGGAAGTTCAGCATCTTTTCGGAATCTCTGCCAGATGTCTCGCTGCAGCCACGTTCAATGACTAACAGGCTGGCAGGAATCTCCTGCGTTTTGAATGGACAGACGTATTCTATGCCGCCGCAGAGATTTTTTGCCCGGTCTGGTCCGTCCACCATCTGACGCAACGAATGGGCATCCTTCGGAATCACGCTGCATGTCGCAGCTGACAGATTCCGGACATTGACCACGACCACAACAGTAGGCGCTCCGGATTCCGGTCCTGCTGCCCGGCGACTGCGGCGCAGACCTGCAAAGGTTAACGGTGACGGAAGGCTCGTTCTTTGATGACGAAAGTTGCCGTTGGCTCCGATGGAATGCGCCACCAATGTCATGCATCGGCCTGCGTGGTGTGATAGAGTCTGCAGTCACTGGATTGCGATCCTTACACGCGACGGACACACGAAAGCAACTGAGGCGGCATAGATGAACACGGAACGCAAAGATCGATCGACGCATCTGTATGCGGCAGCGATCTTCGTCAGCGCGTTCCTGCTGTTTCAGATTCAACCGCTGATCAGTAAGGCCATCCTGCCCTGGTTTGGCGGGGCACCGGGTGTCTGGACGACGTGCCTGTTGTTCTTTCAGTCGGTGCTTTTTGGCGGTTACGCGTATGCCCATCTGGTGGCCCGCTGGATTCCGCTGCGTGGTCAGGTGATTCTGCACGGTCTGCTGATCTGCATCGCAGCGATGCTGCTTAGCATTCTGCCGGATCCAGCATGGAAACCGGAGCCGCACAATGACCCAACACTGCGAATCCTTGCGCTGCTGGGAGTCACAGTTGGCCTGCCCTATTTTCTGCTGTCCGCAACCGGCCCGCTGTTGCAACGCTGGTTCAGCGTCGCTTATCCGGGACAGTCACCGTATCGGCTCTACGCAGTCTCGAATGCGGGATCGTTAATCGCCCTGCTGTCCTATCCGTTCGTTTTCGAACCCGCACTGGACATGAACTCTCAGGCAAAATTCTGGTCGATCGGATTCCGCATCTACGTGTGCCTGGCGGTCCTCTGTGGAACACGGCTGATTTTCAGCAGACAGTCTGCCCCGGATTCGGAAGGTGAAAATGTTCAGAAAAGTCGCCAGCGGCCACAACGGTTTCGGTCATGGTTTCTGCTGGCCATGATCGCCTCGTCCACACTGCTGGCAATCACCAACACTGTTTGCCAGGACGTGGCCGTGATTCCGTTCCTGTGGGTGGTTCCACTTTCACTGTACCTGCTGTCATTCATTCTTTGCTTCGACAGCGACTGGTGGTATCGCCGCGCTGCCAATGCTCTGATCACGTGCGGGCTCGTGGCGGTTTTGTGCTGGTCATTGATGTTCGAAAGCAATAGCTCGCTTCTGCTACAGATCGGACTCCATTTCGCGGTTATGTTTTTCATCTGCATGATGTGTCACGGTGAAATTGCTCGTCAGCGGCCGGACACCGCACACCTGACGTCGTACTATCTGACGATGTCGGCCGGCGGAGCCTGTGGTGGCCTGTTCGTGGCGCTGGCAGCACCGATGTTGTTTCCTGACTTCTGGGAACTGCATATCTGCCTGCTGGCTGCCACTGCTTACGCCGTGTGGGTTGTGTTCGATGATGGAAAGTGGTTTGAGCTGGGGCCCGCAGGTGCCCTGCCCGCCAACGCCGCTTCCATTGTACTGATCGTTCTGGTGTCGACGCTGTTCATCGAATCCGCCACAAATTATGGTGAATCCGTTTCCATGACTCGCAACTTCTACGGTGTGCTGGAGGTAGAAGAGGACAACGTTGAAAAAGCCACGATTCTGCGACACGGCCGGATCATTCACGGGCTGCAACTTCGGGCGTTTGGTGGATGGGCCAGACCGACCACATATTATGCACGGCGTACCGGAGTGGGACAGGCCATCGCATTGCTTCAGGCACAGGACAGCTCAGTTCGCATTGGTCTGGTCGGTCTCGGTGCGGGAACATTGGCGGCCTACGGACGTGAAGGAGACGTACTTCGGTTTTACGAAATCAATGAAGATGTCATTAAGCAGGCAGAAACTTATTTTTCATTTCTCAGCAGCACACCAGCCACCGTGGAGATGATCCCCGGTGATGCACGACTGTCTTTGGAATCTGAACGTCCACAGGAATTTGACTTGCTGGTTCTGGATGCATTTTCCGGTGATGCGGTGCCTGCTCATTTGCTGACACGTGAGGCCTTCGACATTTACGTGAAGCATCTGGCAGACGGCGGAATCATCGCCGTCCATATTTCAAATCTGTACTTTGATCTTCGCCCGGTGGTTGAAGGCGTCGCAAACGAACACGCTCTTCATTCGATTGCCGTCCAGGTTCCCGGCATTCGAGCACCGGTGGATCCCAGCAGCGAATGGATTCTGCTGGCAACGGAAAAATCAACTCTGGACGATGAGTCGATCTTCCGCAACGTGTCTGCCCCGCAATCCCGGCGAGTATTGTGGACAGACAGTTTCAGCAACCTGTTTCAGATTCTGAGATGAAAAATCACTCGTCGCGGCCGGCCGCAAAATGCTGAAAAATTTCAGCCAACCTGTTCAGCATGTGGCGATCGTTTCGATTCACCGATGCTGGTCGCTTTCTGTGTGCGGCAACTTCGGTCTGTCGCCGCAGAGCACTCGGCGCACGACACCTGACCTGGCAGAACGCATAGAGGACCGCTATTGAGGCAATGATCCGTTCAGATCCGGATCGGCGACTGTGTGACACCGGTGAGATCAAAACAGTCTTTGAAGCAGATAGCTTCAAAGACTGCGCTAATGTTGATGAAATTTGAAGTTCGCACACCTTCCCGGGTTAGACCGAAAGGCCATTGCGGACATCCTCAGAGACACCAAACCGCGCCTGCCAGCACAGTGGGCGACGATTTCCAGTGTGAATGTCTCGTTTGCAACCCCATAACAAAACGTCAGGGCAACTCAGGAGACAGTGAATGAGCGGGGCAACGATTCAGGTGGTCGGAACGACATCGCCGGTCCGCCTGCACCCGAAAGAACATGGAGCGTAGGCTATTGTTGGTGTTCCACTTATTGCGGCACTGGCCATTGGCGGCCTGAATGCTGTAGCGCTGCTGGCGACCA
>JABABI010000129.1 GCA_014238335.1 Fuerstiella sp. | reverse complement strand
TCCGGGCTGAGCAGCTGGTCGACCCACACCGGGCGTTTGTCACCCAGAAACGTGCCGGAAAAGTCCGCTCGAAACATTGTCTTGGGGCGGTTCGCAATCTGCTGCGGCAGGATGCGTTTGGCGGCCTCGCGCAGAATCCGTTTGTCCGTCAGGCCTTGCAGCTTGAGACGCGGGTCGATGCTGGTACAAAAGTCGACAACACGCTCGTCCAGAAACGGAAACCGACCTTCTGTCGAACCGTTTCTGAGCGACCGGTCACCCTTTGCACTCAGCAGCATTCCCGGCAGCATGACACGTGATGCCGCGTACAGCGATTGATTCAGCGGATGCCAGCGTTTCATGCGGTCATGCTGTGGCAATTCACCGAAGGCTTCGTAGTCACCCAGAGAATCCCACATTGCCGGCGAATAGAGCGATTCCCGCGAGTGCCGCATAATCTCCCATGTAATCTGCTGAGCAACACGAACTCCGTTCATAGCTTCCCATGGCGGTAGACGGCTTGTGCTGCCTCCAACCAGCGTACCAAATAGAAATCGCCGCGCAATTTTGTGCAGCGGACGACCAGTTCGCAGGACAGCCTGGTGAGCCTTGAACCAGACGTAACCGGCCAGCAGTTCGTCCGCACCTTCCCCGGTCAACGCCACAATGTTGCCGTCTTCCCGGGCGGCATGCGCCAGCCGAATCATACAAGCGGCCGATGTGTCAAGCACAGGACTCTCCGCCGCACGAATCAATTCGGGATAGGTGTTGGCGATGTCAGACGACGACATACTAACTGTTGTTAATGGCGAGCCCAGGAGTGCCGCCGACTCGGCGGCCTGAGAGCGTTCGTCGTTCGGCCCGGAACGATCCAGCCCGATTGTGAATGACGGCAACGGGCGATCGTGCTCCTGACCGCTAAGGCCAAGAATCGTCGTCGAATCGAGTCCCCCGCTGATGTAGCAGCACATCGGCATTTCACCGACCAGTCGTCGGCGAACGGCTCCTCTCAATAACTCTTCGAACTCTTCAGCGGCTGCTGAGTCACTCTGGAAACGCCGCTCTTCTCCCGCATCCGGGTAATCGAAGTCCCAGTACTTGCGGATCTGCATCTGTCCATCCTGAACCTTGATGAAGTGCCCGGGTGGCAGGCAGTGAATTCCTTCAAAACACGTGCGTGTCTGCGGCATCGCAAAGAAGTTAAAAAAGCAGTCCAGCCCTTTAAGGTCTGGTCTGGCCTCGATTAATCCGGATGCCAGCAGTCCCTTGATTTCAGAAGCCCAGATCATCCAACCGTCCACCTCGGCGTAAAACACGGGGGAAATGCCAAAGCGGTCGCGACCGAGTATCAGCGTACGATTCCCTGCATCCCACAAACTGACTCCAAACTGGCCTCGGGCATGATCAAACACGCGTTCGCCTAAGTCTTCATACAGATGGACCCAGGCTTCTGTGTCGCAGTGCGTCCGCAGCGTGTGCCCCCGGCCGATGAGCTCGCGACGCAGCGCGGGGTACTCGTACAACTCACCTTCATACGCCACCCAGACATCCCCGGTTTCGTTGCACAGCGGTTGCCGTCCCTGAGCAACGTCAATCACTGACAGCCGCCGCACCCCCAGCGCGACCGGTCCGTCAATGTAAATCTGTTCGTCATCCGGACCGCGATGCGACATCGCTCCGGTCATCCGCAACAAACGCTCGTCGGAAAAACGTCGAGTACCCTGCAAGTCAATTGCACCGGCGATACCGCACATGACTGGTTATTCCTGGAAACGTGATTTCATGAGTACTTCCCGAACGGCGGCAGCGTGCTATTTCAGAATGGCATCTGGCATCGGCAGGTGTAACTCGTCATACAGGCGCTGCACGTCAGATAAGTCCACTGAAGGCTGAACCGCACGATTCTGGGCGCGGCAGTCCTCCATGATCCGGTCGGCATTCGGAAATCCAATTTGTTGCAACATCGCCTGCCAAACATCCAGTTCTGCCGAAGCAAACCACAGCGACGGCATTGTGAGCAACTGCAGAAGAAACTCCTGTTCGTGTGGGGCCAGATGGTGATGTAGCTCGGTCCCGAGAGTCCTGAACAAACCATTGTGAGCCGATTCGTCCTTGCGATGGATAGCGGTGGTCAACACATTTAAAGGCTGCACCTGATCGGTCTCAGATAACAGTTTCAGATAATCGCTGACAAGCATCTCCGACACGACTGCTGTGGCCACGTGAACCAGAATCTTCTTCCAGGGTTCGGAGTGACGGTCCTGTTCGACATGCATTGACCTGACCAGATCGAACTCCGGCAGACGCACGTGGTCCAGTCCTCGATGGAACCGTGTGACATCGCACGCATTGGACGTCAAAAGTATGTGATAGGATTCGTCGACCAGCGCTTCAGCAATCGCCTCTCGATAGCGCCGCGCCGGGATGCCCGGCAGAACATCGTCAATCACGTGCATACACGCCGGGGAAACAATCTTTGATTCAATAGCGATGGTCTTGGCGTTGTAGGCGAGCCACCCGCAGGACAGCGCTGCCTGCCGAAATTCTTCCGGCGCTTTGACAAAATCTTCGTGATCAGAAAACGGGAGTAGTTCCACCAAAAAATCGGGCCGACTCACGTCGAACAACTGCTCCAAATTGCGATCGTCCCGTTTCACCGCTGCTCGGTCCGACCAGCTAGCGACAAACTTCGCAAATGGATCCGACTCATCATCAAGATGAGACAGTTTCGACGCGGCCGTGGCGAATCCACGCCAGGCACCTTCACAGCGACCGGAACGGGACGCCGATCGTGATTCGAACTCGTAATCGGAAACGGACATATCGGGGCGAGAATCAATAGATTCGTTAACAATTCAGCCGTCCGTGTGATGCAGCTGAGTCCCTCCGTGACCGCAACAGCACTTGGTCCCAACGTGGGCCGACCGAACACTGTCATAAAGATAAAGCAATTTGATACAGCACAAGAAGCGCATCCGCAAAGAAAATAACTCCGTTTGGGTAAGATGCGTGCTATGCGGTGCCCATTGGGCCGATCAGTGGCGTTTTTGCCTTCCACAAAATAATCGGTCCGCCTTTCAGCAGCCAACACTCATATCCCTTAAGCCATTTAATCCAAACACCTTACGATTACTCCTCGCAATTAAGTGGTCCATCACGAGGCAAGAGGTGTGTCGCAATGCTCACCGTGATCGCCTCACAGTCCGCATAGAAAGCGAGAATCGGAACCGGACCGCATGCCGGACCAGAGCTGGCCCATCGTCCTGTTTGCCGTGCCGCAGGATTCCAACCAAGCTGATGTACGGACACATTGTCACAAACAGGGCGCCCCGGTAATCATTCTAGTCTCTGTATCGGGCCACTTTTAAGGGTACGATTCTTTTGCCAACGGAAACCGGATGAAGCCAGGGTACGCCAGGGATGGTGTTCAACAAATTAACCATTGTATGTGGGAAGTGCGATCACACATTTGTTTTGTCCGTGCTGACGACGGACAGTAAAACGAAGAAAGGACCAGGTGAATGGAATCAGATTCTAGCATCAATGACGCAGCGCAGATTTTTCCATTGCCGCTCGCGCCGTTCGAAGCATACATGCTGGCGGACCACTGCCACGATTATCCGATGCACTTCTATTTTCGAATGGTTCTGAACGGCGGACTGCAACGACAACCGTTTATGCAATCGCTGAAGGAGACCATTCAACGTCACCCGCTTCTGCGAGCGAAAGTGTGCAGTCGGTTTGGCAGAGCCCCGGTTTGGGAATCCAGCGATGCAATCTGCCTTCGCGAGTGCCAAAACGGATTTAAGGAATTGAATGAGGTTCTGCACGCTTCTCGTATTGATCTGACGGCCGAATCAGGCTTGCGAACATGGCTCTTCGTTGGGCCCTCGAATGCCGATCTGTTGTTCGAATTCCACCATTCATGCTGCGACGGTCTGGGAGCGTTGATCTTCCTGGAGGATCTTCTGGTGACCTACCACGGAATCACCGAAGGAACAGAGACGACCGACGTTTCCGTCCGCAGTCACGGTCTGAAAAGGCGTGCCGCAATCCCACTCACTGCAGGGCAGGCCGTCCGCAAAATTCCACTCGACATTATGGACTTCTTCCGTATTATCTCCCGCCGGCCGGCAATTGCGGCAAAGGCCGACAGGCCGAAGAAACACGATGTCGATCCTCGCCCGTCTGCTTTTCTAAGCCATCAGTTCTCAACTGCAGAACTGGACGCACTGCTCGCCGAAGCCAGGACACAATCTGCGACACTGAACAGTATTCTGATGAAAGATGTCTATCGGTCGATTGACCAGTGGATGTGCGAGTCTGGTAACTCTGCACACCGTTGGATCCGTATGGGCGTTCCGGCCAGCACACGTGCGCGAGACAGTCTGCAGAGAACATGCTGCAATCAGGTGACAATCATGTTTCTGGATCAGCATTCCAGCGACATTCGCACTTCCGATGCGCTGCTGAAACGGATCGCACTATTGACTCGGTTTCATCGTGAATCGAACATTTGGTACTCAATGCTGCAGTTACTCAATTGCCTTGCCGCCGTTCCGCCCCTGCTTCGATTGTATCTGCGTACGAACCGCCGAATGTGTACGACCATCTCAAGTAATGTGGGCCGAGCATTTGAATCGTGTCCGCTGCCGCGAAGGCAAGGCCAACTTGTAGTTGGTGACATGCTGTTGACATCACTCAATTTCCTCAGCCCGCTGCGTCCTGGCACTGAAGTAACTTTCGGATTCGTCACGTATGCCAACACACTGAGTCTCAGCATGCACTACAAGCCGCACCGAGTCGGAGAGCAAGAGGCCCGCAAACTGCTGCAGAAAGTGGTGGGCAACCTGCGGAAGTCGGCTGGGGAGAAATCGTGCGGACGACTGGCAAAGTCGTAACACGATCTGAAACAGTGGTGCGGGTTGACGCCACAACGACCGGCAACACGTCTTCGCCTACTCCTGAACTTCCCTGTTCGCTGGCAGACAGCGTTGCAGCGTCATCAGCGCGAATGACGTTCCGTACGGCTGGTGATAGTCGTACAAAGGATAGTCCCACCAGGATCCGTCTTTTTCCTGACGGTCCAGCATAAGGCGGGCGAGCAACGGCTGGTACGGACCACGTTCAGATTCAGGCAACTGTTGCAGGGAAACAGCGGCATAGAAGTGCCCAAAATAGTAGAAGTAGCCGGCAACCTGCATCCATGACTCGTGAGGAACTGGTCGTTTGCGGCCTATGTCCAGCCAGCCGTTGCGAACGTAAAGCCGATACAACCAGTTTTTGACAACGTTGTCGGTAATCTTTTCGTCGCCCCAGGCGCGGAGCGCACAATTGCAGCACTGAGTGCGACCCAGGCTACCACCCGGTCGGTTGATGCCGCGCATAGGCTGATACTGCAGGTACTCGCCGTACAAATAGCTAAAGTCTGCTTTACGTTGACGTTTCAGCGCAGCGATGCTGCGTTTGACGATGCGTTCCGGCGGTTCCACTCCGATTGCTTTTGCCTCGGCCAGCGCCACCAGAACCGCTCCATTAACGAAGCTAATCGACGACGACGTCGGTTGATTCGCCTGATAACGAAAGTCGTAGTAGCCCCAACCCCCGTCGACAGATTCGTATCGAGTCAGCATATCGAACTGCAATTCAATCAATTCAATCAACCGCGACTGCCGCTGCGCATTCTCTTTGTGATATTCATGAAGTCGCACCAGTGCCTGAATAGAGTAGGCGTGGCCCCAGATGTTGTATATCGCATTTCCGGAAGCCCGACGCAATTCGCTCAGGTGTTCCAGCAGCCACTGCTCGGCACGATCAATCGCTCCAGCAACGCATTTTGGGTTCGGCGCTGTTTCCAGCAGCGCGCTAATACACAGTGACGTCGTGGCGGCACGAAACGCATGATGTGCACCCGGCACAGGCGCATAAATATTCAGCCCTTTCGTCCGCGTTGCCGATCCCCATGATCCATTTGGATTCTGGTCGGTCAGCAGAAACGAAATCCCCCGCCGAATGGAATCTCGAATTTCCGGTTCGCCGGGCACATCAACAACCGGAAGTCTAGGTGAACGGCTAAAATCCAGCGGATTTCGCAGAATGTCGCTGCGTTCCGAGATCGCGTCCTGAGCAGACAACAAACTCAGGTGTGGCGTCAGACACAACAGAAAAAGCAAATCAAATCGAACCATGCGCATTAATGGATCTCCAGGGACAACAGAACATCGACCGAGGGACGGCGGGGTCTACTATTCTTGGGCGCCCTGTTCCTGCAGTTTCCCATCCTCAGGAGTCGACGGAATCGAAAATTCAACATCGCAGGTCATCGTTGGCACGATCAAAATGTCGTTGCTGTCCCGAAAGTTCACCACACAGTCGTATTTCGTGCCGGCGAAAGGTACACGGGACACTGACTTAACGGTCGCCATAAGGGTCACGTCCGGAAACGCTGTCGGCTGAATCTCACACTTTGCTCCGACGACCACGGCTTGCAGTTTATCCTCCGATAATTCGACGCGAACACGCAATCGCTGCGTTTCAGCGACAGTCGCTATTGTCTGGTCGTTTGTAACCTTTGAACCGGACACCAGCGAGCTTTCCTTATCGCTTAATTTTCCGCGTTGAAGCTTTCCGTGGAAGACAATGCCGTCGTGAGGTGCCTTTAAGACGACTTGCCTTCGCTCCTGCTGCATCTCCTTTACCTTCTTTTCTTCTTCCTTGAACTGGTCACGTTTTCGAGTCATTTCGATTTCGCGTCGCACCCGGTTGCTGGCAAGGTCACGCATTAACTTCCGGTGCATCAGGCCTGCTCGGAAGAGCGTCTCAGCCTGCTGAGCATCCGATTGCGGTACAGTCTGATTAACGGTTCGCAACGTCTGAATTTTCGTACCTTTCAGACGATACTCGGCCGCTTCGACAGACTGTTTGGCCCGTTTCAGAACAATTTCTTCAGACTCTTCCGTCAAATCATCCTCCTTGTACATCTGTTCCAGTTGCTTAAGTTCCTCCGCAGCATTTGCCAGCGACGCGGTAGAAGACTTCAGATTGAATTCCGCTGTTTTCAACTGCCGCGCTCGATCAACTTTGACAAAGTTGTCGTGGTCCTGCTGTGCTTTCCTCTGCCCGCGTTCGGCCGCTTCTCTGTCCAGTCGCTGGGTTTCCAGAAACTGACCGAACGCGAACTCATCGTCGTCCAATGTCAGTCGGGACAGTCGCAGCTCAACTTCTGCGGTCCTGATTTGCCGGTCCAGTTCCTCCGACTCGAACCAAACAACGTTCTGGCCTTTACGGACAGTTGTTCCGTGAGGAACGATTTTGGAGATCACGAACGATGTCAGGTGTTGCGTATCCTGTCGGATTTCAGAACCAGTCTCAGCCTCAAAGACTCCGCTGACAGTGACAGTGTTGGCGTTCTTTGCCTCCTCGTCCGCAGCTTTCGCTTTTCCATCAGCGCCGACGATCAGTGGCACAATCAGGGCAGTGCAGACAACCAGACAGGACAGCTTTGATTTCATCAGAGGACTCAATTTGGGGTACGGGGTTGATGCAGAAAAACAGGACCGCAGCGCCAAAGTCATATGGCACGCACAACGACGGTCCGGCAACGTTTAAATCATCCTGGCCTGCCCCCAGGGGCATGTCCAACGTTTTGGCCCCAGAGTCATGAATCTGTCATGGTTTTGGGGTTGCCGGTGTCCAGAATCTCTCCAACGTACGACAGGGTGGATCCGCCGAACGCCTGGCCGCCGCCGTCATGCGTTGTCTTCCACCACTGTTCACCCGTTCCGGCGCTCAGCACCAGCAGATACCGATCCCGCGTGTCTTCGCAATTCAGGGATACCCGGTCGCCGGCCAAGATCGGCGAATTATCGCTGCCGTGGAACCGGTGGGACACAGGCAGCGGATGTTCCCAGACAACGTCTCCGTCATGGTCAAAATAAAAAAGCCCGCACAACGCATAATGCGCGTAAGTGGACTAATCATTGGCGACGGACGTGGCGTTGACCGGACTGCTCACTTTGCGAACTTTTTCGATTTGTTCAGCAGCCACAGCCACCTGCCAGGCGGTCGTTCCAGCCTCTCGGTCGATGCTAATCACCTGAAGTTCTGCCTTAACCCTGGCAAATGACGTCAAGAAACTGTGATCCCCTCGAATACAGGGTCACGAAATGCCGTAGCCGACTTTGCACTTCCAAAGAACGTTATTTTCAGGTCCGAACTCCACCGGCCTCCAGCCTGCAGAAAAGGTCCGGACCCGCGAAACTGTATCCATTCATCTTCCGCAGATACTGAGACTGCAAGAAATTCAGTACACAACTCATGAATGTCGGGTTCATTGACACGTGCCCCAATGTACTAATTTCCTATACGATAAAGTCACGACGAATCTGTCGCAGGAGTTCAGAAAATCACCCAACTAAATACAATCAGATACTAGATCGAGAAACCGGCACAGCCCTCGCGGAGGGGCGTGCAGCGCCTTGTCTTTCCGGTCTCATCCAGTTCGTCACGTCTGAATCGAACGCTCAGAATGCAGGGAGCCTCGCCCTTCGCCCAATGGCCGTAGGTCGTCACGACGAATGTGTCGTCGGGTAACACTCAACACCAGAATACGTGGTGTTGTCCCCCTTTGTGTTGTCCAGCAGACGCAACGAGTACTGGCCATTACGTCCCGCAACAATATCCGCCCACGTTCCAACCCAACCCACCTAATCACCTTCGAATGGTCGCCCCGTGACACTTTGCCTGGGCAAGCCGCACTGAAAGCTGCTGAACAGTCATCCGTCGGCATCATATTTTCCGACGTGTCGGCCGCCGGTCGGAGCCAAAGACAGCTCTCGCGGTTCCGTCCACGCTTTGCCTTCGTCGTCTGAAAAGATGACGTGCGAATTCCTTTTTCGAGAGTTCTCACGAAGCAGGACGCCATTTGTTTTTCGTCCGGGGACCGAATGCAACCAGGCTCGCATAAATGAATGCCCAATGATTGATAGACAGATTCCGGAAACGATCACGTCAGACCACGATACCTGGAAAACGTCTGATAGAGCGTGAAGATCGATGGGGCCTTCTCCTTGCTGAAGAAACGCCCGTCGTCATGAAACGGCGCAACGTAGTGTCCCCGCCCGGTCCTGAAAGCCTCAACGAATCCCATTACGACAATGCCGCTCCAGTCACCAATTGGCTTTAGCTGGCTCCAGCTAAAACCGGCGTCCTCGCTGACCGCCAGACGAGCCGGAGAGGGTCCTGGCCACATGATAAGCCGCTTCGTTCCGTCCGAACCGACAACCCGATGAATCATCCGCGTTTCCTCAGGCGTTGCCTACCTGGCGGGTGTCGGCAGCCGGTCGTTCCAGGTGAGCCCGCCATCAGTACTTCGTTTGTAAACGATCGCCCCACGGCCGTGGCCGCGGGGCTACACACACAGTATTGTTCTGCCGTCGTCCAGTAGACACGTCGTTGGGTGACCAAGGTACTGGCCGGCTTCTCGATCAACCACAACCTGGCGGTATCCCTGATCATCCAGGTCGAGTGTTGCTGGATAACCGTTCTTCAATTCTTCTGCGATAACCAAAATAGCCAGCACCGCAAGAATCACAATTGAACAGTGCATTTGCGTACTTCAATTTTCTGCGGTTACTTCCATACGTTAGCGGACTGACTGCGAGCAACTGTACACGCGGCCAATTACGTGTTGTACGAGCATTGCAATGAATTGCGGCTGGTCTTGAGCGTCATCGGCGCCAAATATTTCAAATACCGCCAGCCCTGTTCCGGTGAACGGCGTCCGGCTTTGAACACTTCATCGTTCTCCTCCAACAGCATCCGTAGTTTGTTGGGACCAGCCATTGGGTCACGAATATCCGTCTGCCATTGCTCCAGAGTATTCAACAGCCGCCGCGTCGATACTGCATAGGCCGCGTCGCCAGCTCGTCATCGCCGTTTGCAAATGGGCCCAGTGGCCACTCCATATTGGATTGTCCCGCACAGACCCACACCTCACCAACAACAACGTCATCAAACAGGAGGCGATCGCAACCGGCGGCAACAACCAATTCCGATCCGTTCGTGCTGGCCGCACGTGGACGCAATCGAATGCCGCAGACGCCGTGGACATCAGCAACAGCACTTTATTCCTCGCCGTCCAAAGTCACCTGCACTTTCACGCCAGGCTGCGCTCGCCCCCATACCGGAATCTCGGCATCTGCCTGCAGAACCATGTGAATGCCGAACACACGCGGTAGCTGCAGGCTCTGACCTGGTGGTGATGGAGCGTCGGTTGAATTCAACTTTGCATCCACGACATCGTCCAAAGAGATCCGTTGAAACGTCATGTGCGCCTGGCTGCCTTCGTACAGAATGCCGATCGTTTTCTCATCGATCATCGACATACAAGAATATCCTGCGCTGTTCTCTTCATCCAGCAACAGTCGGTGCTTCCTGGGCCAGGTCAATCCACGATCGGGCGAAGCCTTGATCGTGATGTGGTGCCGCCCCCGACTGCTGTCCGGATTGGAAAACAACAACCAGTCACCAGGCTCCGTTCCCACCTCCTGATCGACGCTGATCAGACTCGCCATACATGAGCCGGGTTCGATCAGCGATCTCTCAGAGGACTCGTGCTTCTGCCACGTTGCGCCCATATCACGAGTCGCCATCACCACTCGCACGGCCTTGCGGTTGTACCGGCAGTTCAGCATCAGCACGCCCGGCTCAACCTCCACAACCTGCGATTCAGTAGTGTCATCAAAAGCGCCGGTACCGACGTGCCATGTCGTGCCATGATTTTTTGAATAAATAATTGTTGAATGCGGAAGACGTTTCTGTTCCGGAGAGTCCTGATACTGAGCGGCGAACACAATCGTGCCATCACGCATCGTGATCCCTTTACCCGGCCCCTGCAGAATGAAGCTCCACTCCGGCCGTTTGACCTGCCTGGTGATGTTGATCGGAGCTGACCATGTAATCCCGTCATCATCGCTTCGAACCAGCATCAGCTGACCGGTTTCGTCAGCCGTCAGTCCTGGTCCCGAGCCCCGCCACGACCGATCTCCGTGACTCCATGTTCCGGCCACCCAGATTGTCCCCGTGTTCCTGTCGACCAGAATGGCAGGATCGCCGATCCCATCATGCCGCCACTGTGGATCGCCCCCCGTATCCATAATGACCTTCATTGGTTCCCACGAGCGGCCACCGTCCGTTGATCGAGACATGCCGACATCGATATCACCAGGCAGGTCACCACCGCCGCTTCGACGGACATCGTAGACGCCCATCAAAGTGCCCTTGTTGCTCGTGGCCAAACCGGGGATACGATAGGTGTGAACTCCATCATCGCCACCGTTCCGCACGGCGACCCCCATCCTCTGCACAGAGCGAGTGGCATCCAGCCTCACTGTTTCTCCGTTGGAAAATTCGAGCGCACTGCAATCCGCCCCGACCTGATGGTCGATGTTCGCGTTCTTCTTGAGTTTGCACGCAATCCAGACGTAGTTCGTTCCCTCGGCCATCTCGCAGGCACCGGCCGGTATGGAGAACACAAACGGCATGTTTCCGGGCCGAGCCGGACTCAATTGTGCAACTGACTGCCCTTTCAATGCGCTGCCGCTGGATTCGCCACCGAAAAAGACATGCACGGACGAAATATCAGTACGCTCAGTAGTGCCTTCAGTTGTCGCGTGTAGTTTCGTTAACGAAATCGGGGCCAGCTGACCGGTGGTCTCGACCTTCACCTTCAATAGAGCACTTACGTCGCTGCCGACCAGGGCAGGCAACACAAGTGGTACGGCCTCGACTGCCACAATTCTCTGTGGACGGGCCGGCGCGATGCAGACGTCGTCAATCAGAATCCCGGTATTCGGAGGACTGGTGACCGTGAAACGCAGGCGTTTGATGGTGCCGTCTGCAAGAGCAACATTAACGTGGGAAAGGAAAGCCCGCCCGACTCGTACTTCTTCATCGCCATTGAATATTTCTTTCCAGCCGCTGCCGCTGTTTTTCTCAATTCGAAATGAAAACGGCGCGCGTTGGGTCCACCGTTCCGCCCGAAACCTCAGTTCACCATTCGTCTCAACGCCCTTCGCAATCTTCAGCTCGATCGAAGTCTCTTCGCCGCCCGCCAGCTGCAGACACTGTTTCCCGGTGACTGCATGTCGGTCGTCGATAACGGCTCTGCCACCGACCGACGTCCATATCCCAAGCCTGGTATCAAGACGTCCAATCGGCCCTGGCATGGAACTCTCGAAGCCGGTGACAGCGTTGTCATCATATGCGCCGAGTTGCTGCGTACAGGTTTTGCGTACCAGCGACGGGGGCTGTGCGGCGCGAGGAACAGCAGCCAACAGTCGGCAGGACATTGCCTTCGCCAGTTCGGGAAACGCGATTACAATATTTTTTGATTCGAGCGGCCCGTCCGCATAGTCGTACAGCTCGGTGGACCGAGTCTCACCTGTCTGCCCCTGCACCCACTGAGTCAATCGGTGCGTCGCCGTCCGTATTGAATACCCCATCAATCCGCCACGGCGAGGGTACTGACTGAATGCGCCACGTTTGGTGATGTGCGTCGGGTCGTCCAGAACCTGAGCGAAACTCCGCCCCTCAAGCTGTTTTGTGATTGGCAATCCGGCAAGCTCGGACAATGTTGGGTACAGGTCAACAAGTTCAACCAGCGACGTGCTGCGTTTACCAGCAGCTTTCATCCCCGGCGTTCGCACAATCAGAGGCACGCGCGTGTCCAGCTCGAAGTTCGTCGTCTTGCCCCACAGTCCCTGCTCTCCAAGGTGATAACCATGTTCACCGTAGAGCACGACAATCGTGTTGTCACTGAGGCCCGCACGATCCAACTCCGCCAACACCCGTCCGATCTGCGCATCGACGAAGCTGACGCACGCGAAATATGCCTGCCGGATTCGTCGTTGCCCGTCGTCTGATGTCTTACCGGACTCGGGCTGGTCCGTGTAGCGGCGTAGTTCGGCGGAACGATGACCGGCAAAGCTCGGAGCACCGGCTGGATACTCAGTATACGCGGGAAGCGCAACGTCCCGGTAAAGGTCGAAGTCCTTCATTGGAGCGACATACGGCGAGTGTGGTTTAATGAAGCCGACGGCCAGAAAGAACGGCACGTCCTGCTCCTTCAGCTGCCGTAACACTTTCACCGCGGAATCCGCAACCTGACCATCGTAGAGTGTGCTGTCGGGCACGTCCGGCGATTCGGTCGCCCGACCAAACAGCAACTTCCGCGTCCAGTCCTGGGGGCCGGCGTTCTGCGGTTTGTAGACCTGTTGATACGCGATCTTTGCCACAGCAATGCCCTCCTCGGTGTAGCAATAGCAAGGACCAAATCGAACGACAGGTACAGACCAGCTCTGCGGATCTCCCATCGTATCCCATTTGGTAATGGTGGCCCCAGCGGGAAACACACCGTGATAGATTTTGCCAATGGCTGCTGCGTGATAGCCATAATTCATAAAGTGCTGAGGCAGGGTGACGACAGCAGGGTGACTTGACCGAAAATGCGAATGGTTTCCCGTGACACCGACAGAGTCCGGCCGCAGACCCGTCATTAGGCTGGTTCGTGACGAATTGCAGACCGCCTGTTGGCAATAGGCCCGAAAAAACATTCGCCCGCTGGCTGCCAGCGCATCAATGTTCGGGCTGTGAATGTGCGCAGAGCCGTAACATCCCAACTCCGGACGAAGATCATCAACTGCGATGAACAGGACATTCGGACGGGACGCGGCGCCACTGCTGTTCGTCGCACTCACCATCACCGACATGGTGGCAAGCATCGTCAAGCTAAATCTTTCCCGTATGTGCATCGGCGCGTTCCTCAAAGTTTCGAGTTCGGAGTGCCCCCCGTAAACACGGACCACTACGGCCAATAATTCTCAATGTTACCCGATGCACTGAATTAATATACACACCGACATGCAGCTGCTGACGTACAAAACCGGAGGCAGAGCGTGGGGCGGGAATCGGTGGTCATGCAGAATGCGCGTGACCACTCAAAACGAATCTGTACCACGGCACACATCGCCGATCTCAACGTGAGCAGTGTCTATTCCGCAAATAAAAAGCCCGTGTCGATTCCTTGCGCAGAATTCGCCTTCTACACGAATCACGAGAACTGGAACGGGGAACGGGGAATGGGACGAGCGATACTACTCAGGGTCCGCGTGCAGCACTGGGAGCAATCCACCAGTGAACAGACCGAAGTTCCTACGAGTGCGACTTCCGTGACAGACTGATACGTTTTCTCGGTTCGTCGATTTCCAGCACCGTGACTTTGACGATATCGCCAACACTGACTTCCTGAGAGGAATCATTGACGAAGTGATCGGCCAGTTGCGAAACATGAACCAGGCCATCCTGATGCACACCGATATCAACAAACGCCCCGAAGTGAGTGACGTTGGTGACCACTCCTTCCAGACGCATTCCTATAGTCAGATCACTGACCTGATTGACGTCTTCGGCAAACGTGGCGACTTTAAATTCGGCGCGCGGGTCCCGACCTGGCGACTTGAGTTCCGTCACGATATCAGCCACGGTAAATTCACCGACGCTGTCGTCCACAAATTCCTTTGGATCGAGTTGCGAAACCAGTGTCACGTTACCGACCAGATCGTCGACAGTTACGTTCAGGTGCCGCGCCATTCTTTTGACAACGGCATAGCTCTCCGGATGCACAGCGGAATTATCAAGCGGCTCATCGCCACCACGAATCCGCAGAAAACCTGCCGCCTGCTGGAACACCTTAGCGCCCAATTTCGCTACGTCCAGCAGTTGTTTTCGTTTCTCAAACGCACCATTCTGATTGCGGTGTTCCACAATTCGTTGTGCCAGCGTCGGACCAATGCCGGCTACGTGGGACAGTAGCGCAGGGCTGGCCATATTGAGGTCGACACCGACCGAGTTGACACACGATTCCACGACGCCTACCAGTGCTTTTTTCAGCTGAGGCTGGTTAACATCGTGCTGATACTGCCCGACCCCAATCGCCTTGGGATCGATCTTCACCAGCTCCGCCAGCGGATCCTGCAATCGGTGAGCAATACTGATGGCTCCGCGTACAGTCACGTCCAGTTCCGGGTATTCACTGACCGCCAGCTCGCTGGCCGAGTAAACTGACGCACCTGCCTCGCTAACGACTACCTTTGTCACCTCAAGATCGTGGCTTCCCAGCAGCGCGGCAACAAACGCATCAGCCTCTCGAGATCCAGTGCCGTTTCCGATCGCAATCAACCGCACGTCATACTTCTGAATGAGATCCAGCAGGGTGCGGTTCGCGCCGGCGGTGTCGTTGCGGGGCGGAGCCG
Organism: Fuerstiella sp.; assembly: GCA_014238335.1. GTDB lineage: Bacteria > Planctomycetota > Planctomycetia > Planctomycetales > Planctomycetaceae > Fuerstiella. The sequence goes on along the minus strand of JABABI010000129.1, from coordinate 3,845 downwards.
GAAAGATTGTTGCGCTGTCGAGGCACTGGCCTGTGCCGTCGATGACAGCGACTTTACAACCGGTACGGAAGCCGGGATCAAGCCCGATCGTCACCAGCGGCCCGGCAGGTGCCGCCATCAATAATTCTCGCATGTTGTTTGAAAAAACAGAGATCGCATCTGCCTCCGCCGTTATTCTAAGCTTCTGCATCAGCGTCGATTCGGCGGCGGGCTGAAGCAGTCGCCGATAACAATCGGTGATTGTCGCCTTGATAGCGTCGGCGAATTCAAACGCTGGATTCTGCAGCAGTCGTTGCTGCAGTCGCGGCATTACATAATCTTCATCCGGGTCAATGGTGACCCGCAGAATGCCTTCCGCTTCACCGCGTTTCATGGCCAGAAAGCGATGCGATGGCACCCGTTCAACGCGTTCGCTGTGATCGAAATACATCGCAAATCGTTCGCCGTCCGTCTTCCTGCCGCGTTTCACAGCCGCCACGATTTTGCCTCGCTGAACACGCTGCTGCATCCATTGTCGCAGGTCGGAGGCGTCTGCCCAGGTTTCTGCCACGATGTCACAGGCTCCCGCCAGAGCCGTGTCGGTATCCGTCACCTGCAGTTTCGGATTCACGAACTTCCGCAGCAACGTGTCGGCCGATTCTCGCAATTGCTGTTGTCGTAACAAAATGTCGGCCAATGGCTGTAAACCCTTTTCTCTGGCGGCTGCAGCGCGCGTGCGGCGTTTGGGTTTGAAGGGACTGTACAGTTCTTCCAGTTCCTGCCTGTCATTGCATTTCAGAATGACGTCACGCAGTTTTTCCGTCAGCTGTCCCTGTTCGTTAATGGTCTTCAGTACCGTCCGCTTACGACTTGCCAGTTCGCGGGCCCTCCCAACTGCGTCCTCAATGCAGCGCAATGCTGTTTCGTCGAGTCCCCTCGTGACCTCTTTGCGATAGCGGGCAATGAACGGCACCGTGTTGCCGTCGCTCAACAGTTCAACAGCGTTTCTGACCTGACCCGGCTGGACAGAAATCTGTTCGGCGATGGTCGTTGCCACTTCCGGAAGGTCAAAAAAACTGTCGACAGTATCAAGTGCGGTCATCGGTGACTGGGGTTCCAGAAGATCCTGAAAAGTATTCGTCAGCAGTTTACCCCAATTCCTGAGAGCGGAAAATGGTTCGGACAGACTTCTGAGCAGAATGAGTCTTTGCTGCGGCTCCACGCCGGAGCAAGGACAATTCTCTATCGGTGGAACTTCTTTGCTCAGTCTCTAACGGAATCCGGCAGGCATCTTGCCAGGTTTCTGAGCGCAGTCCTTATTTCATGGGGTAATGGGCAGGCGGCGGAGTCTCCACCTGAAAGAAAACACCAGACCGTCTGGTAGCTCATCAGCAGGCTCGACGCTTCTTTCGTCGACAGTCCTGACGTCAGTCGCTCCAGTGGCGTCACTGTCAGCTGTCCCTGCAATGCAGCGACGACGTCTGTTGCGTCGCCTCCCGAGTGCTGAGCCGCCTCGATGGCATGAAGAAACGCCGCCACAATGGCTGCGCGACTGGAACGCAACTTGATGTTGACTTCCATCGATTTATCAGCATCGTCTTCATGCAGCCAGTACGCTCTCGACCAGATACTGCGCCAGTATCGCTGGACGTCCTGACACAACCAACCGAACGGCCCGGGTTCGTCGAACAACTGTGACACCCTCGTTTCCAGGTACCAGTTCAACAACTCTGTCTGCAGCTCGTCGAAGGAACGATCATGCAGAACTGGCTGAGCATCAAGGAGCAGCTGCATGCGTTGTCCATAGGTCGTAACGTCTTCGTTGACGATGCCTCGAACGGCCGGGTCGGTCAGCGCCCGCCACGACACACACTGAGAGAACACGCCACCAGACTTCGGACGAGCGGCGCCCAGGCCTTCCGCGTCGATCCGCCGCCAGACTTCGTTGAAAAGTGTTGCCGCGGTTTCCTCACTGACCGCCGCACCGCGATCGTCAAGAACGATCAGAAGGTCCAGATCAGAGGCGGCATGGCACTCCATTCGACTCAGCGACCCTGAGATCACCACGCATGCCAGATGCCGTGAAAAGGGCTCCGCATCAAGCGCCCGCTGCAATCGTTCAATCGCCGTTTGCGAATGACACCAGGCTTCACATAAGTCCGTTAGTCGTGCATCGCCGGAGAACGGAAAGCTTCGATGTCGAGGACGTGGACTCATAGTGGTTCTAATGAAACGACGGGACCAAGGGCTGTTTACGGCAACCCGCCAATTCTAGTTATGTACGCTGCCAGGCGACTGATTCTGGTACCCACCGAGCTCATCAAAGCTGATTCTCGCCGCAAATCACCCGGGGTGAACACTGCCCATGCCGTCTGGTGCTAGTGAACCGGACAGCCCCGTTATTGTCAAAATGACAATAAACAACACGTTCCTCCGACGTTTCTTGCAATCGGCGTAGCGCCTGATTGTAAATACCTGACACCCCTTCGCAATCGGCACATCCTGCCAATACACACAAACCATTAACATAAAGCAACTTACGTAGCAATCGTAACGCAATGCCACGACTGACTCATTTTTGGCACACTATTGGCATTAGCTAATCATAGTGACAACAAACGATTCTGTCCAACGCCAACGGAACGGGATTTCTGGACGAACAACACTTTCAGGAGGTAATGAACCATGCTCGTACTGACACGCAAACCGGCAGAAACAATCCTCATTGGCGACAGCATTGTAGTCAAAGTGATGAAGACCGCTCGGGGTGCCGTCAAGATCGGAATTGACGCTCCTGACGACATCCGGGTGATACGCGGAGAACTACTCGAAAAGGTGGCTGCTCCGATTCAACCGGAGTCAATCGTCAATCAACTGACGGATCATTTCAATGCCCTGTCCGACCAGTACCCACATGTTGCGTGAGGCACAGCATAATCACCACACACGTTCACACAGGGCCTGCTCAGAGAGCCCGGCTAAACACACTCAAGAAGGAGTAATAGACATGATGACCCGAAACCGAAACCTGTTGACAATCGTTGTTCTGATGCTGAGCGGACCGACGACGATGGCTCAGTATTCCGACAAGAATGGCGTTTGCTCTAACGGCGGATGCAGGCTTGAAGGCCGATCGAACTCAACGTACCCGTCAGTTCGAGATAATTATTCCGGGACGACAGCGTATCCGATGAAAAACAATATCTACCATGGGAGCGGCGGCTGGCCGCAGAATGATTTTCCCTCCGCACGTCACAAAGACGCGGTCTACTCCCCGCTGCGAGATCGACTTGATCACGAGCGAAATCGAGTATGGAACGGCTACGACTATCGCGCACCTTTGAACAGCGTGGTTGAAGAGAACTTTCGAGTACCGCGTCTGGACGATTACCGTTGTCGTAATCGTAACTATAGCCATGACTACACTTATCATGGGAGTGATTTTGATCACGGCCAGGGCACTCGCAGTCGTTTGGCGAATCCTTTTCGGCTGCCCTCGTCCGATGACTTTGACAGTGGGCGACAATATCGGAATCTTCCATTGAGTCGCATGCCGCGATCAGGCAGCAGCAATCAGAGTCGGTACAGAATTCCACTGGAACAAGTTGACTACTCAAACTTCGACAGCAACTACCGGCCGACGCCGATCGGTCGCGATCGATTGAGCGATCCTGTCGTCGATGACGACTACGATTTCGGAAGCCCCGGGCCACCAGAAGAAAATCGTGTTCGACCCGGCCTGGATCGGTTCACGCCGCTGCCACGACGCGAAACAGGGAACGAAGCAGAAGCGATTCTTAAGGCGATTTCCGCTCGCTATGGCAACCCGGTCAATGTTCGGGCGGCTCGTTCCATGTCGTCCAGTC
>JABABI010000128.1 GCA_014238335.1 Fuerstiella sp. | reverse complement strand
ACTATCGCCAGTGACCAGCAGAGCATGATGTGCGTCAAAGGAATCGCTGATGTACTTCAGAAAGATCAGGCCCAGCACTGAATTCGTAAACGGGTTGCGTATACGGACCAAAGTGCAGGCGGCAACGTTTATGGGCGGGAAGCATGTAAGAGATTGCACTGTTAATTGACGACATTGGCGAGCCTACGCAAGATCCTTGCAGCGTCATTCGCTGAGAAGCTCTAGAGCCGGGCACGTGTCCTGTGGGGGAAATTCCCGACCACTTGTTACTTGACAGGTCGTCGATGTCGCGACGTACTGGATGGATATGCGGACGTATTCGTGCCGCCACATAGATCGCAGTTCGTTAGCCAGGAAGAATTGTATACCTCAACTGAGATTTCAGCGACTTCTGGTGAGCACGTCCTGGACCACGTCAACCCTCTTTATTCAAGCTGACACACGACTTCTTCGATAGCTTCGATCGTTGTGTCGCACATTTTCTGAATGAGCAAAAACGGCATTGCCGGAGCTGGCATCAGGACGACGACATCGCCCAGGGGACGAATAATCAGACCTCGCCTTCGTGCCGCCACTGTCACTTGATGTCCGACTCGAAGTGTCGCTGCAAACGGGTCCATGGTCTGTTTATCGTGAACCAGTTCGATGCCCACCATGATGCCCTTCTGACGAATCTCGCCGACGTGTCGGTGATTTGCGAGTTGTCCAAGACGTTCGGTGATAAGTCCGGCGACGGCATTGACATGGTCAAGCAGGTTGTGTTGCTGAAAACGCTGCAGAGATGCCAGCGCAGCGGCACAGCCCAAAGGGTTTCCTGTGTAGGTGTGGCCGTGAAAAAACGTGCATCCGGCGTCAGGTGCTCCCAGAAACGCTTCATAGATTTCGTCCGTAGCCAGTGTTGCCGCCAAAGGCAGGTAACCGCCCGTAATTCCCTTGGCGACACACATCAGATCGGGAAGGACGGCCTCCTGTTCACAGGCGAACATCGTTCCGGTGCGGCCAAAGCCCACCGCGACCTCATCCGCAATCAATGGGATCTGGAATTGACTGCACAACTGGCGGATATGTTTCAGGTAGCCATTCGGGTGAACTAGAATTCCAGCCGCCCCCTGTACCAGCGGTTCAATAACAAAACCGGCAGCCCGGCGATGATTCTCTGTGATCAGCTCTGTGGCCCGATCGAAGCAGAACTGCAGCCAGGAATCGCGGTCATATCCGTCCGGCACCCGCGTCGCAACAGGTGACGGAACGGACACTGTTGGAAACAGCAGATTCCGATAGGTGCGATGAAACACATCCATACTGCCAACACTGACAGAACCCAGAGTGTCACCATGATAGGCATTGCCGACACTGATAAATGTGTCTCGTGCAGAATCAGCGGCTGGCTTTTGCTGATGATACTGGTACGCCAGCTTCAGAGCCACTTCCACAGCGGTGGCGCCGCTGTCTGAGTAGAAGACCTTTGTCAGATTGCCCGGCGTGATATCGACCAACGCTTTGGCCAGTCGGATAGAGACCTCACTGGACAGACCCAGCATCGTTGAGTGGCCCACGCGATTCAGTTGAGCCCGAACGGCACCGTCTATTTCCGGAACTCGGTGACCATGCACGTTGCACCAGAGCGACGAAATGCCGTCCAGGTACTTCCGCCCATCCACGTCGATCAGGTCAAAACCATCAGCGTCGGCAATAATTGGAGCGTGCTCGTCGACATAGGCGCTCATGGCAGTAAACGGATGCCAGACGTGAGCGTTGTCCCAGCCACGAAGCTGTTCAGCCGACACCGCGGGATTGAAAGCGGACATATAGGAAACTACTCTCGATTACCCCTTCGCCGATGATCAGTCTGGCGAACTCGTGGAAAAGAAATGCATCCGGAGCCGACTGACGAAAACTGGTGCACGGAACACGGACGTCACGCCGGCACGGTCAGACTATCCATGATCGAATTCAGAATCTGACCGGCTCGCTGCCGATGCCCGTCGCGCACGGCCCCTCGGCACACAATGCGGTGGGCGAACACCGGCAGGCACAACTGTTTGACATCGTCCGGTATTACAAAGTCCCGGGCATCGACCATCGCCATCGCCTGAGCAGCGCGGTACAACGTAAGAGCTCCGCGAGTGCTGACGCCCAGCGACAGCTCTGGATGGTTGCGTGTCGCTTCCACGATATCCAGCATGTAGTCCGACACGGAATCATCAACGCGAATATCGTTGACCTGATTCTGCAGGGCGATCACCTGTTCCAGATTAGTCACCGCCTGCAGATCGTCCGTCGGTTCTCCATTCCGATGTTTCTGAAAGACGTTGCGTTCCGTTTCGCGGTCCGGGTACCCAACTTCCAGACAAACCATGAATCGATCCAGTTGATTTTCGGGCAGCGGATAGGTGCCTTCAAACTCAAACGGGTTCTGAGTCGCGATCACAACGAAAGGATTCGGCAGCGGCAGCGTGTCGCCCTCGATGGTAACCTGCTGCTCACTCATCGCCTCCAGCAGCGCGCTTTGCGTGCGCGGGGTTGTGCGGTTGATCTCGTCAGCCAGCAGAACATTGGTGAACACCGGTCCCGGACGAAATTCGAATTCACCGGTATTGGGCCGGTATACATTTGCTCCCAGAATATCACTGGGCAACAGGTCCGGTGTGAACTGCAGTCGAGTGAACCGACATCCCAGAGTTTTTGCCAATGCCCGTGCCAGCGACGTTTTTCCGAGTCCCGGAGCGTCTTCCAGCAGTACGTGGCCACCGGCCACCAGGGCCACAACCGCAATGCGAACGGTTTCTTCCTTCCCAAGAACCGCGGACTCAACGTTCGCCCGGATTTGTTGCAGGACGCTTTCGCTCACGATGGCCTCCCATGTGTTGTGTGGTGAGGACGACAGCTGTGAAACGTTTGTTCCATCATAAGATCTTTGCGGAAGTAAGTTTTGTCTGAAAGTCATTGCAGAATATTCTGCGGACTGCCAATGACCATCACCAGGTTCGTGCTGCAGTAAGACATTGAATGTGATGTCAGGGGCGCCCGCGCCTTATTCCGAATGCTCGTCGTTAGAACGGCAGAGGACGCTGCTGTGAGAACGCAGCGTCCATGATACAGAAAACACAGGCTAATTCCGAGGCACCGCATTCGTACAGTGGCGGCACCAATTTGATTCAGGTGCGTTGACGACAAACAACTCATTCTTCCTCCTCACAGGAACAGGCAGGTCACAGTTTTCAGGATTTGCCTCAGCAATATGCGCAACGCCGGCCTGAGTCTTTTGCTCCGAAGCACAGCGTTTGGTACTTTCAACACTTGGTGCCGATTCGCACGAATCTGAGCTGCTGTTGTTCTGACTGCATCTTCATTCTGAAGTGCTGGAAGAATTTAAAAGGCAACAGACGCCGTTTCGTTCGACAGCGAAGTCGCGATCGTGAATGATAACGCCGGAAAGACAACAGATGCAGAACAGACCGATTCTTAACCCAGGTGTACTCTTACTGGCGATCATCATGCCGCTGCCAATTTCTGTGGGCGCAGACGAAGATCCGGATGCAATCTACAAACCGGGACCGGAATCTGAACGGCAGGCAGGTGTCCCGCAGGGTAACGTGACACTGCATGTCTGGAACAGCACGATTTTTGAGGGCACAACCCGCGAGTATTACGTCTACGTTCCAAAACAGTACGACGGAACGCAGCCGGCGTGCGTCATGGTGTTCCAGGACGGTCATTCCTACGTATCAGAGGACGGATCTGTGCGGGCCCCCGTGGTGTTCGATAATCTGATTCACTCCGGCGATCTGCCGGTGACTGTCGGCATATTCATAAATCCCGGCCACATGGGTGACAAACAGCCTGAAAACCGCTGGCGTGCGAACAATCGAAGCTTTGAGTACGACACACTGAGCGATCAGTACGCCAGATTTATTGTCGAGGAACTATTGCCTCATATCGCCAGTAATCAGAATCTAAATCTTTCGTCCGATCCCGCAGACCGAGCCATCTGCGGAGCGTCTTCCGGTGGCATTTGTGCGTTTACCGCGGCGTGGACTCATCCGGAATGGTTCGGCAAGGTACTCAGTCATATCGGCAGCTTCACCAACATTCGAGGCGGGCATGCTTACCCGGCGTTGATTCGCAAAACAGAAAGAAAGCCCGTTCGCGTCTTTCTGCAGGACGGAGAAAACGATCTCGACAACGCACACGGAAACTGGTGGCTGGCGAATCTGGAGATGGCCGCGGCCCTGAAGTTTATGGATTACGACTACAAATTCGTCGCCGGCCAGGGAAGTCACAGCCAGAAGCACGGTGGCGCGATTCTGCCGAATTCGCTGCGATGGCTTTGGAGAGACCACACGGTCGCTGGCCAGGAACGCCCGCAAGGTGAAGTGCCGGTCGCATCCGTAGATGTCTTCGAAGACCGCACACTCAAATTTACCGGCGGCCAGTATCAGGACGAGACATTTCGCTACCGACTGTTACCTCCGCCTGATGTAGAAGAAGGCAAACAATATCCGCTGGTTCTGTTTCTCCATGGCGCAGGCGAGCGAGGAACGGACAATGCACTTCAGTTGTTGTACCTGCCCGAACAGATGGCTCAGCCACGCTGGCGGGAACGATTTCCGTGTTACGTGCTGGCTCCGCAGTGTCGGGCGAACCGGAAATGGGTGGAAGTCGACTGGGGACTGCCGGAAACCCACGAAGCACCTCAGGAACCCGACGACCAGATTAAGGTTGTGATGCAGATTCTGGAAAAGACTCTGGCGGAAGAAGCCATCGACAGACGTCGAGTCTACCTGACCGGATTGTCGATGGGCGGTGTTGGCAGCTGGGACCTTGCTACCCGTCGTCCGGAAGTGTTCGCTGCCGTTGCCACCATCTGCGGCGGTGCCGATAATTCCACGGTGGCAAGACTTAAAAATGTTCCAATGTGGATCGCTCATGGAGACGCTGACACGGCCGTTCCCGTCCAGCGCAGTCGCCTGGCGGTGGAAGCACTTCGTAAAGGCGGTGGCCATGCGGTCTATGTCGAATTGCCGGGAGTGGGACACAATTCGTGGACACCATCTTATTCAGACAACGATGGACTGGTGCCGTGGCTGTTTCGCCAGATCCAACCGTAACAGGGGCAGGGCACGTGCTAATCCCTCGTCACCACTTTCGCAATCGCCCATCGATCGGCCTGTATCAGCTGCAGACTCTGTTGCTGTCGATGATGTGGTCACTGACTCTGGGCTGCGGTGAAGACGTAGAACCCGCACAAACTTCACCCGCGACGTCAGCGACAGAAGGCTCAGAAAAACGTACGGAGCGTGTTGATGCCACCTCGCCGCGGCAAAAGGATGAGTTTGCGCCGTTGCAGACGTCGTCTTCTGCAGATCAGGCCCAACGGCATACGGCCGGCCCGAACGTCGAGAAATCGGGGACGACCGGCGGCGACGACGCCGTTGCCCTTAAAGTCCGCCTGCCGGACGATCGACCGGACCTCAACGATGCCCGACTGGCTCAGGCGGGCATTCGCCGCTATTCGAGTCGACGGCTGATCCTGCTCTCCGATCTGCCGGAAGAGCAAGTTGCTCACCTTCCGGCACTGGCGGACCAGCTATTCGAACGACTCGAACTGCACTTCGGTACGCTACCCGCATCAATCAATGATTCTGATTTTCAAGTGACGGGACATCTAATCAACGATCAGCAGGCATTTCATGCGGCAGGCCTGATGCCGTCCGAAACGTTCACATTCGACCACGGGCGCCACTGGAATTATCAGTTCTGGATGTTCGATACTGAAGATGACTACTACCGACGCCACCTTCTGTTCCACGAATTCACACACTGCTTCATGACATGCGAATGCGGAATGCAAAGGCTTCCGGCCAGTTGGTACATGGAAGGCATGGCCGAGTACTTCGCGACTCACCGATTTACCAAAAGAAATGGGCTCAGTGCCAACGTCGAATTCGGAGTGCTTCCCCAGTCGTTTGAGGGGTTCGAGGGATGGGGGCGAATTTCTGAGATTCGACGATCGTTTTATCAGAATAACACCGCTGGCACACCTGGTATCAGGCTATTGACAATTCCGACACTCAACGCCGTATTGCCCGACGAAGCGACGAACTTCACTCAATATTCCCAGTACGCAACGTCATGGGCAGTGTGCTGGTTTCTGCAGTCTCATCCGGACTATCGCCATCTCTACCGCCCTCTGGCAAAGCTGAGAACCAGAACCGAAATTGCCACAGCCATCAGGCAACTTCGCAGAAACACACGACCTCGCATTAACATGGACTGGCTGCTGTTCGTCGAATCACTCCGTGAAGACTATGACGTCGAACGCAGCTTTCCTGTTCACTCGAAGACGACCGTCACTGCGGCAGAACTTACGACCGGTGCCGCGAAATTCCAATTGCAGGCGGCACTCGACTGGCAGGACAGCGGACTGCGCCTTAAGGCGGGCGAATCCGTGAATGTGAAGTGTACGGGGCGTTTTTCGGTGAACGATCAGCCGCAGCTGTGGATATCGGAACCGCAGGGCGTCAGCATCGAATATGTCTCCGGCCTGCCACTTGGCCGGGTGGTCGCCACACTGGTAAGCGATGACGGAGAATCAATGTCCAGCCGCATTTCTGTGGGCACTGGCACGACGATCAAAGCATCACAGAATGTGTCTGTCTGGCTGCAGATGAACGACAGCAGCGCCAGTCGCCGCAACAATGCCGGCACAGTCAACGTCGAATTCTCGCTGCCGCAACTCTAATTGCTGTGTTCGGCCATCGGCCGGAAAAAACAGAAGGCAGTCCGAAGTTCCGCCACCAGTGGATTAACTGCCCGCCTATTCACTCAGAACGCTGCCAGCCTGTGCGCTGGAAACAAAGTTCAGCACGAGCGGCTGAGAAAAATCATCCTGCGACTGCTGCCACGTCGCGTAAAAACCGTCGGCCGTGGCAAGCACGTCCACATAACGGCTGGAGCCGCTCCCCCTGGGGCTGATGAACATTGGCAGCAAACTGGAAAGTCGTTCCGCCGACGAGACGTCATCATTAACAAAGAACGCCGCTCCCCCGATCTCCTCGCAACTGTATCCTCGAGGCCTCTTGACGGCGGTGGCGTGCTCGTCAATGGGCCGCAGACATTCACCCCCACAGTAGAACAGCAGGGCATAGTCATCAGCAGCAAATGCTCCCACTTTGGGTATCGGCAGAATACAGGTGCCACGTGTCATCGCCACATCCCAGGTGGAGCCACGCGGAAACACAGAATGCTGCGGAACTCCGGCCATCGTGCCTGTCCCCGGAATGTCGACGACGCCCGTATTGGAACTCGACCAACCGAACGGATGACTGCAGTACCCGAGTCGATCACCATGCGCTGTATGCCAGTAAAACGGGTCCTTGACGTGCAGATGTTCAGGGCAATCGCTGCTGAACGCGGCATCCACCGTTGCGGTCTTCAAACCTTCAATCGACGCGGCCCGCAACACGTCGATGGTCCAGACTCCGGCACCCGGTTTCTGAAAGCTGCCAACGACATCCGGATAAGCAACGCCTGTTTTTTCTGTCGAAACAAACAGTTCGACTCCGCCGTCAACGAAACGCAGACAGGATCCTTCTATCGAAAGCACGTCCCCCGATGGGCTGTTCAGTTCGGCCTTCTCCCAGGAAACGACCTTTTCAAACGTTGCACCTTTGTCCGATGACCGGAAAATCGCCAATTCCAGCCCCCGCGTACCGGCCGCGACACCAGTGCGAGAATCACCGGCGTTGCGATAACGCCCTACGACATACAACGAACCATCGGACGCTTCCACCAGGTTGCCGCCGCCAAACCAAAAGCCCGAACTGCGTTCCTGGGGCTCAACAATCGCGTGAGCAGCGTGTTGATCGATGAGCACATTGCAGAAGGTGCTAAAACGCTCGCGAATTTGATTTGGTCCGGAATTATCGATAATTCTGTCCACAGGTAGATGTTTGCTTTGGCTGACGGAATGGGACCTAAATGTGCCAGCGGCGCGTTCGCCACCGGACCGATTGACAGATGCGGGCGTTTGAGACGACATTGGTTGCTCTATGTGGCTTGAATTCCACGCAATTTCGCGTATCGGTAACCGGCGGTCAAGCAGCTCGTGCAGACGACCACCGAGATCGCCACGCGCCGGACAAGCCTGTGTGAAGGCATGAATCACCATGTCGTGCAGGCTCAGAACGTACTGGTGATGATCAACAATCGTCGTACAACGTTCGTTCCAGGTCGATCTCTTGTGTCACCAACCTATCCTGTCCGCGTCAGGTCTCCGCCCGATAGTGCACAGAAAATCAGTGAGTTTCAGTACTGTTGGGCGCATCACGGCATTGCAGAGCTTCTGGACGGAACCAGACGGCCACCGGCTCTCCCCTCCACCTACATATTTGCAGCCACGGTCCCGGCAGCGGCGGCTCCATCGTTCCCGCGGCCATTTTCATGTGTTTTCCGCCTGCAATTGTGGAACAACTCTCCGAAAACCATTTCTCCAATTCAACATTAGACTCGCCCTACTCAGGGTTGGGATGCTTTGATAGAAATCCGTCGGTGGAGCGTCTGATACCGATAACGGACCGGATATTTCGCCTGGGAATCGGTGTTTCCGCCAAATGAAGCGTCACATCGGGCATCTTGATACCCTGCGATGGGAAGAATTACATGCGAAACATTCTGAATTCCCTTCTCGTTTCAACGCGAACTGGAAATTCTCGCCGCAGACGTCGAAGGCATTCTCTGGTGGCATCTCGACACAGCGGCCAGTCATCTGAGCTTCTTGAAACTCGCACTCTGCTGGCAGCACACCTGATTCTGTCTGATGCGCCCGCCGTGACTGTGTCCCCGGGAGAGTCCGTCAACATTCCAATCGTCTACCAGACGCTGAATGACAACGGCGCTCCAGAGGCATTAAAGTCGGACAGATTCAACTTCAATCTGCATTTTGACACCGACGTATTGACCTGGGTATCAACCACAAGTATCTTCACCGAAGGCATTCTGAACACTCCGGACCAGACGCTCGCAGAAACGAACGGGCTGGTCGTCGGCGACGACCAGGACCCCGCCACTGATACCGTTCTTCTGGCAAACTACGCTTCCGAGTCCGGCTGGCCGGCCAATCCGAATGTCAACGGACAGTTGCTGTACGTCGCCAGGTTCACCGCGAAAGCAGGCTTCACCGGGTCTACTATCAAATTTTCAGCAAATCAGACAGGATCCGTAATCGGCCAGTCCGCTGATTTTTCATTTGAATCTTTCCCGGTAGTTCTTCAAACTCCGGCGGGCCTGACGCTCTCCATTGAAGACGCCCCCACAGTGACCGAAGGTGCTAACTCGGTCTTTAAGGTCAAATTGAGTGCATCGCCGTCGACGACCGTCACGGTCAAGTATTCCACTCTGGACGGCAACGGCCCGACCGGCGCCACCAGTCCGGAAGATTACACTTCAAAGACGAATCAAACATTGACGTTTACTCCGGGCCAGACCGAGCAGCTCGTCACGATTGCCACCATCGATGATTCAGTCGTGGAATCTGAGGAATTGTTCCGTGTGTCGCTTTCCAATGCCAGCGGCGCAACACTGGGAGTAGCCCAGGCGATGGGCACAATCGACGACAACGATACCGCACTACCAACACTGTCCATCACGAACGCCACGGCAGTGACCGAAGGCGAAAACGCCACATTTGACGTCACACTCAGCCGCGCTGCGACAAGTGCGGTGACGGTGACCTATTCCACCGCTGATGGCAACGGTCCAACAGGCGCCATAAACGGTGTCGATGTGACGGCACAGACAGACCAGGTACTGACCTTTGCGGCTGGTCAAACCCAAAAGGTCATTACAGTGGCCACAATCGACGATGAGCTTCCTGAATCCGCCGAAGAATTTGAAGTCACACTTTCCAGTGCAGTCGGCGCTACGATCTCAAGAAGCACGGCCATTGGAACCATTGATGACAACGACAGCAACCTGCCAGCATTCTCAATTACAGATGCACCTGCCATAACGGAAGGCCAGGACGCCGTCTTTACCGTGACTCTCAGCGAAGCAAGTTCCGGCTCTCTGACAGTGAACTACACAACCAACGATGGTACCGGTCCGGAAGGCGCCATGGCTGCATCGGACTTCAGTGGACTTACAAATCAAACGTTAACATTTGCCGCCGGCGAGACGGAAATGACGATAGCGGTCTCGACCACAGACGATATGCTCGAGGAACCAACGGAGACGTTCAAAGTCACTCTCTCCAATGCGATCGGCGCGGCCATCAAGACATCTGTGGCCACAGGCACGATCTTCGACAATGACACCATCCCTCCGCTTCCCGGTGATGTCGACGGGGATGACGATTTTGATGCGAATGATTCGTTTCTTATTCAGCTGGTCCAGTTGTCCGGAACGAATACACAGATTGATCAGTCGAAGGGCAGCAGCACGCTGACCGCGTCGCAGATCCGTACGAATGTCACCCAACTGGCGGCTCCGGGGGACGTCGACGGAGATGACGATTTTGACGCCCATGATTCGTTTCTGATTCAGCTGGTCAAGCTGTCTGGAACGAACACACAGATTGACCAGTCAAAGGGTACCAGTTCGCTCACGGCTACACAGATTCGAGCCAGTGTCAACGCCCTCGGAGGTGGTGCTGCGGCAAGTTCGGTCGTCTCGCAAAGTCCCGGAACTGTGCAGTCAGTCATGGCTGGCGTTCCGAAGAACGATGATGCACCGGATTTGTTCACTTTCGAAGAGCAGGGTGCTGCGACAGCATTAACGTCACCTTTGCCAGGAACAGAGGCCGTTGATGGCACGACAGCCGCCTGGGAAGACTTTCGTGAATGGGTCAACGCGATTTAGGAACCGGCACAACGTTCTCGACACATGGCAGCACACGCAGTGAAGCCCTCCCCAGTCGCCGCATAGGCCGCATGGGGACCTTCTGCAGCAGCACGGACACAACAGGGAGCGGCGGTCCACATTTAATTGCATAGCACTAAACGGACAAAGCTGCGGCCGCCACCGGGAATCCGTCTGTTGACCGGCCCATCGCTCATACAAGCGTGGGAGCCAACGCAACATAACGCTGCACATGGCACCGCAGGAACTCCCATTTCAGCCAGACTACGCACTCCGAAACTTCCTCCGGCTCAGATGTCGAGGTTAGATTTCACCTTCACCACCGTCGAAGATGTGAGAAGAACGCATTTTTTTTCGCTGATCGCCACCGTCTGGTACAGTTTGAGAGTTTGTGCAAACACGTGGCTCGTTCAGGCTCGTGGGAAGCATGCCGGAAAACGTTTTCTCAGTCACGGCTCAGCGTAATACGCTGTCACTGTGTCGAATACCAGAGCAGTCCAATCGTCACCCCACCAGAAATCTCAAACCTATGAACTTCAGAGCCCTGTTTGGTCACAGTGAGAACAGTCGCCGCTCTCGTCTTCGACGTATGCGGACAGCCGCACTGGCAGCTGCAGCGGTGTGTTCGGAGCAACTCGAACAGAGAACATTGCTCGCCGGTAATCTGACCGCACAACTGGTGGGCCAGACTGCGTTCCTCTCCGGTGACAGCGCCAATAACTCGATGGAGATTCTGGTCGACAACGGCAACGTCGTCCTTCGCGGGCTGGACAACACCACGATCAACGGAGCCACAAGCGAACTGGTAATCACGACAGGATCATCAGCCATGGGTGATCTCATCACGTCGCTCGGTACCGGCAACGACAGATTGGTTGTTAATGGCGTCACGATTAACGGTAACGTAACCGTAGACGGCGGGGCCGGCGATGATCAGATCGGCGTGATTAACTCGACTGTTAACGGATGTGCAACGCTGAATGGCAATGCGGGCGCCGACACGGTCAGCCTTCAGACTTCGACAGTTACCGGAGCTGTTCGTGTTAACGGAGGCGACGATGCAGACATGATCGTGCTGTCCACAGCCGCGTTAAGCGGCCGTCTGCGGGTCTCCGGCGGACGAAGTAATGACGATATCGTCGTTGATGATTCAACCATCGCGGGCAATGCGTATATCGTTGGTCAACGAGGCGACGATGACATTGTTGTTAGTGATTCAATGTTATCCAGGAACCTGTTAATCAGGGGGAACCAGGGTGACGACATTGTCATAATCGATTCCTCAGCGATCAGCAATCGATCCCGCGTCGTCGGCAACCGAGGCGCTGACAGCGTCGTCATTCAGGGGACAAGTCGTCTGGCGGGCAGGTCACGGATTCTGGGCGGAGGCGGTCCTGACACGCTGGAAACCGCACCCGGTGTCGTCTTGGGAAAAACACGAAGTCGGAGCTTTGCGGGCACAATGGCCGACGCGGCGCTCATCACAGCCCGAATAACCGACACGACGACGGGTGCATTGGGCAACGCGGACCAGGCCGTCGGGATGTTCAGTTCTCGGCTGACGCTGACGGTCAACAGTGCGACGGTTTCCGAAAGTGCGGGCAACGGAGCGGTGACTTTGACGATTGCCCGAAACACAGGCACCACGACCGCTGTCACAATCAATCTGGCGTCATCGAATAGTGCAAAACTGGCGTTGCAGCAGACAACTGTGACGATCCCGGCCGGTCAGGATTCTACGATCGTCCTGCTGAACCCACAGAACAACAACATCGTCGACTCCGACGCGGTCGTGGCGATTACAGCCAGTGGCCCGGGCTTCGCCGCAGGATCGGTGGATGTGACCGTCACCAATGACGACGGTGAGGCGCTGACGCTCACAGCAGTAGAGAGCCAGATACTGGAAGACACCGGCAGTCCTTCATCAGTTGGTGAGCCGATTGCGGTCACGTATCAGCTAGAGCGCAGCGGCCCTGCAGATCAGCCACTGACGGTCCTGCTTAATGCTTCGGTAGACGGTGTTCTTGATGTGCCCGCCCAGGTGACGATTCCGGCCGGCAGCCAGACGTTTCAGTTCAGTATCAACACGATAGCCGACCTTGAGGTTGAGTCCGATACCACGGTCGTCTTAATCGCATCGGCTGCCGGACTTAAATCGAGCCAGGACGATGTGGTCATTATTGACAACGACAGTCCCCGACTTTCCGTCGCATTCAGCGCCCCGACGGTTACTGAAACCGGCTCAAACGCCATCGCCACAGTGACCGTCACTCGCAATACCGACCCGGCAAATGCCCTGACCGTCAACCTCACATCCAGTGATGGCAGCAGCCTGACCGTCAACGGACAGACAAGTGCCGATGTCACGATTCCAGCAGGGCAAAGTTCAGTGATCGCGACAGTCGCAGGCGTTCAGGAAGCCCTCGACGATGGCGATGTGTCTGTCGCCGTCACGGCCGCAGCGACAGGCTTCGCCAGCGACTCAAATACAATTTTCGTGCTCGATGACGACACCCAGACACTCATACTGAATATCATTGATGACGTAATTGCGGAGAACGCGGGCGCGGGATCCATCAGTGCGACGCTGAAGCGTGAATCGCTGGACACATCGACGAACCTGGTGGTCACACTGATGACCACCGGAGATTTTCGAGTTGCAGCCCCGCCAACCGTCACCATCCCCGCTGGCCAGACACAGGTCAGTATCACCTTCGACACAATCGACAACAACGTGGTTGATCAGCCCGCCAACGGTTTAACAACGGTGTCCGTGTCGGCCGACGGATTCACAGGCGACTCAGGGGGGATCACTGTGAACGACGACGATCTGGCCACAATCACGATTGCGCCGTCCAGTGTCAGCGTGGCCGAAAATGCCGGCCCCGCTGCATTTACTCTGGCGGTACAGCGAGCTGACACATCCATTATCGAAACCGTCGTCTTTTCGTATTCAAACATCGATCTGGTCACCGGAACGCCGGACGTAACATTCGCAGCCGGCGAGCAGTCAAAAATTGTAACGTTCTCCGTCATCGACAATGACCTGTTTGCTGCCAACAACGACGTCACCATCACCGCCAGCGCGGCCGGACATGCAGACGTTTCAACGACTGTCACAGTTATAAACGACGAGACGCTTGCCCTGTCAACCGATGTGTCCACGAACACGACGGCCGAATCCGTTGACACGCTGATAACGAAGAACCAGACATTTACAGTCACCGGATCCACTGCTCCAGGCGCCACCGTGCAGGTTGACACTGACGGAGACGGATCGTTTACCGAGGCATCAACCATTGCCGCGCCCGACGGCACTTACAGTATTGATGCCACTCTGGTCCACGACAGCACAAACAACGGCCATAATCCGGTACGATTACGGTCCGTCATTCCATTAGAAAACGTTGACACAGTTTCAGACCTGATCAACGTACACCTTGCCGTTGGCTCGGTGGTTCGTTTTCAGACCAACCAGGATCTGAATAACGACCAGGTCGACGATTTTTACGATGTTGAACTGCTGGATGCCGATGCACCTGTAACAGTAGACAACTTTCTGGAGTACACGACAGACACCAGCTACAACCGCCTCATGGTGCACAGGTCACCACCCGCATTCGTGATTCAGGGAGGCGGATTCACCGTCAATAATGGGGCCGTATCCAGTGTGACCACACGTGCTCCGATCACGAACGAGTTCGACTCGGCGAATCGAAACGTCCGAGGAACACTGTCGATGGCTCAACTGGGGGGCCAGCCGAGCAGCGGTACCAGTCAGTGGTTTGTCAACGTCGTCGACAACTCGACGAATCTTGATGCGGCAAAACATACCGTATTTGGCGAAGTCATTGGAAACGGAATGCAAGTAGTGGACTCCATCAACCAGATCTCCGTCTTTGACCTGAACGCCGCTCTAAACCAGGGGGCCCTGAGTCAAACGCCGCTTGTCACGTCGCCGCTGACTGCCTTGTCGGGCTCCGTGTCGCTCACAGCCGATAGTAATGTCGTTCATGGAAACGGCACGCTGTTCACTTCTGAGGTTCAGGTGGGGGACATTCTGCAGATTAGCGGAGTTTCTGTATTCGTCACATCGATCCCGTCAAACGTCCAGCTTACGGTCGATGTTGCGGCATCCTCGAATCAGTCAAATCTGGGAACCACTCTGTTTACAGCACCCGCCGATGACGACTACGTTGTGTTCTCCGATATCGCCGAAATCCTGAACAACGTGTAATGGCTGACGTGTCGAAATAATCGGTCCGACCCGGCAGTGGCCCCCAGCTTGTCTCACAAAAAAGGCCGAGGCAACAATCGTGGACAGGGCAGCGTCCAGCATCGCGTCGTGCACATGAACGCCTTCACGTCGGGGCACTTTCGACGCCATCGAAACGGTGTCACCCTCTGCCTGGTAACACGAATGTACGCCGCGTGCTCTGGTTCTGCTTCTGTGGAGCCTGAATTCGACACTCCGAACAAGCGGAGGCTGCAAAAACAGATTTTTCCCCGGATCCCGCAAATTCCGCCCGAATGAGACGTTAGGCTCTGGACGAAACGCGTTTATTGATTTGTGCAGATATGAACCAACGGCCATGTATCCTGGACATCGACTCCTGAACAAGCCTACGATCCAGGAATGCCATTCCATCAACGATGGCTGGTCGTTAGATTCAACTGACAAAAAGCACAGGACACAGGATTCCGGAGCAGATATATGAGACTCATGTTCGACATTCTTCGAGCCATTGTCGTCGTTTGCGGCTGCTGCGTTTTGATGCAGCCAGTCGCGACTGCCCAGACGTCCAGCGACCGGAAACGCGATGACGATAAACCATCTGCCAAAACCCTCGAGGTAAGGCTGGAAAAAGCGGAGGAGGCGCTGGTTAACGAATACAAGGACGTCGCCATCGAATTCTACAAACAGGGTGACAAGGAAAAGTCGATGGCGATGCTCGAGCGTCTGCGTCAACTCAACCCTCAATTGGATGGGCTGAAGGAAAGAATCGGCGCCATCACCGAAGAACTGATGCAGGAAAATGCCTCAGACATCGAAGTCGACACTCGAAAAACCTGGGAACTGCTCGGCGAAGTCACGGAGGGCAAACCGTTCCGAATTCAGGCCGCCGGCGAATTCAAAATGACCTTCACAACAACCGTTACCGTTGACGGGCTGCAGGAAAAAAAAGATTCCAAGGAATTCCTGTCCGATGCACCCCTCGGCTGTCTGCTGGGAATCATCGTCAGTGACGGCAAGCCCGGCAAGCCGTTTCCGGTCAAATCCGAACTGGAACATACGCCCAAGAAGGGTGGGCAGTTTTTTCTGAAGGTTAACGTACCTCCGGGAACGCGCTGCATTGGTAAGCTGAAGGTACATGCCAGCGGCTATCTCCTGACGCCATCTGGCAGATAATGCTGCGTCACGGGGTATTGCCCACGACAGGCTTGCACTGTTGGTCGTGCGGAGTTGCGTCCAAATCAAATACGGAACATTTTTGCAAAGATTCTCGTCACTGCGTACTCGTGCCCGGTCCATCTTGCAATGGACGTCACGACCTTCGACAATGTGTGTATGACTCAATCTTCACCCGAGCGACCAGCGGACGTCATCAACACGACATTGGCAGCGATATTGCGCAACGCCAGCGCTGTCATGGCCGCCGCTGTCCTGTTCTCGTCGCCCGTGATTTGCCAGGAACCGGTTTCGTCGAAGGCGGCTGCCCAAACAGAAGCCGACGGACTGACATCACTGATTGACGATCTGGCAGCAGCAGATTTTCAACGGCGAGCCTCGGCGTCAAGACAGCTGAAAAAGCTGACGGCAGGCGACATCAAAACTCTGGCGGCTCTATCGGTTGAACACCCAAGTGCAGAGGTCATCATCCGCCTTCTGGCAGAAGTGGATGATCGCTATGCGTCCAACGACGAGGAAACCGTTCGCGCCGCCTCCGCAGCCCTCGAGGCGTTGTCAGAAACCACTCGACTTGTTCTGGCAGAAGGAGCGAATGAAAGTCTGCGCAAGCACTGGCAGACCCGCATCGATCTGGCGATTAAGGAACTCGTGAATAACGGCGCTCAGGTCAAGAACGGTTCCTTTGCAAAGCAGACGACAGGGCGCTGGTTACCGCAGAATTCCGTTGGCACTGTGAACGTGTTCATCGACGAAAACTGGCGGGGTGATGCTGATGCACTGAAGATCTTTGCTCGCCTGTCGGCGCTGGCCGGGCGAATTCGTGTCGGAGGCGGCCTTGTGGTGTATCTGCTCGATGGGCACCCCCTGACGGAACAACAACACACACAGCTCGCCGAACATGTGGGTCGGGAACGCATTGCAGAACGTTCCCGAGTCGCCTTGGGCATCAGACCTCACTCTATCAATCTCGAACGCGGTGTACTGATCCAGACGGTGACCAAAGGCAGCACGGCCGCCGCCGCAAAACTGCAGCCTGGTGATTTATTGCTGGGACTAACGGCCCGTCTTCCTGATACCCCAAAGGACAGCGTCCCGGAAGCATCCGAAAACCTGCGGGATTTTGATAATCTTGTCGAGCGACTGAAGGAATTCCGCCCGGGAGACGTCGTTTACGTGACTGTAATTCGCGATTTCCGAATGGCGGCCCTGCAGGGCCGCCTGCCGCGTGCGATCAATCCTTCGTATGGTGAGGAAGTCGTCGAAGTAACCCTGAAAGGGTGGCAGGAACTGGAAACCGACGGTCGGTAGGCGCCTGCGGCAGGTGTTCCAGACCGATTCAGGTGACTTCGCTGCCGTGCTGTAATGCCGGGCGACGAAAGCGGATGACGGCTGCAATTGCAAAGATGAGCGTCGGTATGATCCACCAGCGTGGACCAAAAACGACCGTTGCATTAAACATCATGAAGGCCGCTGTCCACTGAAACGCTGCTGACGTCCGATGCGCACTACCACGAATCAGTCGACAGGCGTCGACTCCCCACCATGTCAAAAACAGGTAGTTGATGTACAGGCCGCCCCCCCAATGTCTACCGACGACGCGTTCCGTCATTTCGGCCGTGTGTTTTAATGCCGCCTCTTGACTCCAATGATGCTCAAAGTGGAAGGCGCAAACAACGTGAGCGATGCACAGCAGCCATGACAGTGACCAGGCGATCGTGACTCGTCGAGCAGACTCAGGACGCCCGACACCAAACTGGCGGCACCACACGGCCACCACATAAAGGACTACGGAAAACCGCACCGTCCACAGTATCATATTTCGCCCGAATTCCGTGTCCATGACGTTCTTTTGCGATCCTCTACGAGATTGTGCAAAAAACACCAAAGCGAAAGTCCAGGAACGATCACCGCTGGCGTCAACTATGACGGCCGACCTGGCGGGCCCTTCAGTTAACATCCGATCCGGTCAGCAGACGTTCAATTTCGTCCGCCCGAGAACCGACTTCGATGCCGCTGCGGCGAACTTCTTCTGCACTGACGGTGGCCCTCGGAAAGGTGTCAACCATCACGAAAAATGGTTGCTGATTAATATCCTTGATCGACAGTCCACCATGCAGGACAACCGCGTTCAGTCGCAGCGCATTTTCATAGAACTCCGGACAGGCTTCACAGCAGATACTGTAAATATTCAATAACCGATCACCAGCACGATGATCACTATCCTGCAGGTAAACAGTCTGGTGACGACCATTGGGCAGGCGAAGCTGAATCTGCACATGATGATCAGTCGATTCATAAGTGATGCTGGGAATGTCGTTGAATGCCTCGTAAGCCAGCGTGTCCAGATCCCGGCTGGCGCCCAGCACTGCCTGCAACAGCTGAGAAATGGCAGCTCCGTCACGGGGACGATTCTCCGGACTGGCGGCCAGCATCACGCTTACGCACTCAGCGACGTCCAGTGGAATTCCAGGAGTCCGTCGACGCACACTTTGATATTCACCGGTCAGAATGGCGGACATGAGTGAACTAATCGATTCACCTTCAAAAGGATACTGCCCGGTCAGCATCAAATAGTAACAGACACCCAGAGCAAACACGTCGCTGGCAGGGGTCGCTTCGGCACCATCAAACAGTTCTGGCGCCATGAAGTGCGGGGTGCCGGCCAGATTCGCAGAACCGAGCGCCGCGGAATGAATCTGTTTCGCCAGGCCGAAGTCCGCAATCTTGGGATAACCGGCCGGAGTTACAAGAACGTTATCCGGTTTCAGATCGCGGTGCACGATTCCCAGCCGGTGAGCAACCGACAATCCATCGGCGATACCCACCGCTATCTGAGTAGAACGCAGTGGTCCTAGAGGTCCCGATTCGTCGATTTCCCGCTGCAGCGACCGTCCGGAGACGA
>JABABI010000127.1 GCA_014238335.1 Fuerstiella sp. | reverse complement strand
TGTTTTAACACGAGGTGATCGGCCGCGTCAGCCATTTGTGCGGCCAATTCTGGGTTCGGTGATCGCAGAGCAATTGGGACAGCTTGACAGTCCCGTGCCTCAGTTCGTGTTGCTGGATCCCTGTCCCGAGGGCAATGAGTTCAAAGGGTTCAAGGCAGGAAACTGGGCGGGGTGGCTGGGGGCCAAATATGGCCCGGTGCGTGCAGGCGGCGAGTATTCAATCCCCGATCTTCAGCGCCCGGAGACCCTTTCCGAAACTGACCATTCTGACCGCGAAGCATTGCGAAGATTTCTTAGCCGCAAATTCGAAAACGATCAGCGCAGTGAAGCGGCCGCATCGTACAACGCGGCTTTTGAGCGGGTCAAAGGACTCATGAGCTGTGCGCCGCTGTTTGACCTGAAACAGTTACCGGAGAAGGATCGACAGCGATACGGTGGCGGCGCGTTTTCTCAACATGTACTGCAGGCACGCCATTTGATCGAAAATGGTTCCACGTTTGTGATGGTCGCCAACGGCATGCCCTGGGACAATCACGTGTTTCAGCACGAAATGCACCAGATGCTGGTGCCGGAACTGGACAATGTTCTGTTCCAGCTGGTGACCGATCTGTCAGATCGTGGCATGCTGAAAGACACCCTGGTCATCGCGATGGGAGAGTTCGGCCGGACCCCTTGGCTGAATGAAGCGCGTGGCCGTGACCATTATCCCAACGCATGGAGTCTGGCCATGGCCGGCGCCGGCATTAAACCAGGCGTGGTATATGGAGCGACGGACGAATACGGCGCAGAGGTGGTCAAAGACAATGTCGATAATCGCCGACTGTTTGCAACCATCTTCAGCGCCCTGGGAATCGACCCTCATGAAGAATACGATCTGCCGGGACTGCCAACCTTTCAACGTGTTGAAGAAGATGCCGCTCCGATCGCCGAATTACTCGCTTAACCAAACGGTTTTGAAGGCTTAAGAACCTCGCTATTCATGAAATCCACCTCACTCAATCTCACCGCGGAATTCAAACTGCCGTCCGGCGTCCTGGGAGCCTCTGTTTCTGACGACGGAACCTCACTGGTGGCGGCCTGCATGGACGGGGTCTATCTGGCGGAGCTGGCAAACAAAACGTCAGAAAGAATTGGACAGCATGGCAGCTATGTCAGCTCGGCCGCTTTTCTACCGGAACAACATACAGTTGTCACGTCTGGCTATGACGGTGTTATGCAGTGGATTGACCTGACAACAAAAGAACAAACGCGCGTCCTTCGGCTGCATGACTTCTGGTCATGGGACATGTCGGTCTCTCCGGACAGGAAGTTGATCGCTTCGGTCACCGGCCAGTACCTCGCCGGTGGCTACAAGTACAAGCCACTACCGGAACGCGAGCCGTCCGTCAAAATCGTTTCCGCAGAAACCGGCGAGATTCAACACAGCCTGCCGCATATTCCGTCTGTACAGGCTGTTGCCTTCAGTCCGGGCGGTCAGTTCGTCGCTGCAGGCAATCTGATGGGTGAAGTTCGAGTCTGGAATGCGCATTCGGGTCAGCTGGCGGCAAGTTTCACCACACCGGACTTTACCAGTTGGGGCATCATCAAGAGTCACAGTTACCTCGGCGGAATCTTCGCCCTGAAATTCACTCCGGACGGCAAAGAACTACTGCTCGCGGGCATGGGGTCGATGCGTGATCCAATGGCTGGTAATGGACGACAGCTTTGGCAGAAATGGGCATGGAATGAGCCAACACCTCGTAAGCTTGACGAAACCCACAAGGGCGAGTCAGGTGAAGGCCTGATGGAAACGCTCGCCGTGCATCCCGATGGCAAGCAATTCGTGATGGGTGGTCGTCTGCGCGGTGGTGAATGGAACGCAGCCATGTTTGATGTGGCCTCCGGTGCTCGAACCGCCACGCTGAAAACGGGATTCCGAATCACGGAGGCAAATTTTACGGCGGACGGAAAACAACTTATTCTTGTTGGCGCTCAGGGTCAGCCCAAGAAAATGGTCGACGGTGTGTTTCCCGATTTCGGCCGCGTTGAAATCCACGACTTGACTGACAAGTGACTTCAGATGGAGATGCTTCAGTACATTGTCCGCTGAACGTTTTCGGTGTGTGCTGTCAGGCGAGACGACCGGAAGACGGCGACTATGACCTAATCGCTTATCTTCGGTATGCTGCGGCTCTTTGACGGCGCCGGCTGTCATCGCATCTTCTTACCTGGAGCACTGGAACAATGCGCGAAATTCTTCAACGCGTGTGGGTGATCTGCGTCAGCTGTCTGGTCTGTTCGCCAATTGCTGCTGACGAACGTGAAGCGAATGAGCCATACGTCACTGTCCTGGGAGTGGCTCAGGACGCTGGTTTCCCACAGGCCGGCTGCCACAAAAAGTGTTGCCAGGCCGCATGGAACGATTACAAGCTCAGGCGGTACGTCGCGTGTCTGGCAATCGTTGACCCACAGACAGGCCAGCGTTGGCTGATCGACTGCACCCCGGACTTTCGCGAGCAATTACGGCTTTTAGACCAACGTGCGTCGAAAAACAAATCTTCAAACCTTGATGGGATCCTGCTCACACATGCTCACATCGGTCACTACGCCGGCTTGATACATCTCGGTCGGGAGGTCATGGGCGCTAACGGCGTGCCGGTCTACGCGATGCCCAGAATGCGGCGGTTTCTGGAAGACAATGCTCCCTGGGAACAACTGATCAAACTTAATCAGATCACCATCCGAAAGCTCGCCGCAGGCCTGCCAGTGAAGCTCAATAGACGAATCGAAGTGACCCCCTTCCTTGTGCCGCATCGCGATGAGTACTCGGAAACCGTGGGCTTCAGCATTCAGGGCCCTTCCCGCACGGTCATCTACATACCGGACATCGACAAATGGGAACGCTGGGAAATAAAAATCGAAGACATCGTGGCTGACGCCGACATTGCCTACCTTGACGGAACATTCTTTGCCAACGGAGAACTGCCCGGACGCGACATGTCAAGAATCCCGCACCCCTTCGTAGTCGAAAGCCTTTCGAGGTTCAGAAAGCTTTCGGCCAAAGATCGCAACAAAGTACGGTTCATTCATGCCAACCACACAAATCCGATTCTGAATCCGTCCTCCGCAGCCAGCCGTATCGTCAAGGCCGCGGGGCACCACGTGGCCGAACAGGGAGAATGCTTCAGCTTCTAAACGTAGGCCGCGTGGAACGCGGCGTCGATGAGTTGCAGCCGACGACTACACCGTGCGGTCTGCGTACAGGCCAATGCGGTATAGATGTCGATTAACCGCATGGACACCGCCCCGCGCAGTTACGATGATCGAAGCGAGGCCCGCCGCACAATCGGTTAAACGATCGCAATAGCTCTCGCCGGCCAGTGCAGCAGCGGACGTCTACTGGTAGTCTCCGCCGTTCAGGCTATTGATCACGGATTTCCGCCATGTGGTGAGTTCCTGCTGCATCGACAGCACTCGTTCCGGCTGACTGGCGGCCAGATTCTTCGCTTCCATGGGGTCCGTTTCCAAGTTATAGAGTTCAGTCATCGCCTTGCCGGATTGTTTCTTTCCACTGTTGATATGGTGCAGTTTCCATGGCCATACCAGCCAAGCCGAATGACCGGATTGCTCGTCATCAGGAAACCGAGTCTTGATCACGGCGGCGTCGGGAACCAGTCGAGCTTCGTCGTGATAATCTTTGCCAGCCTGTTGAGCGGCCAGTTCTTCGCGCATCCATTTGTCGCTGGGTGTTGAGATGCCGCCCTGATTCATCTTCCAGAAGCCCATCCCACTCGGCCGCGCGTCCGATTTGTCGTCGATAACGGACACCAGACTTACGCCATCAAGGACCGGCTGGTACACAGGTTTGATTCCCGTCAACTCCAGCAGCGTGGGATAGATGTCGGTCGTGTTGCCTGGAATCTGCGTGATACGCGGCTTCTTGATGCGAGCGGGCCATTCAATGATAGCGGGTACTCGAAGGCCGCCCTCATAAATAGCCCCCTTCTTCCCGCGACCACCGCTGCTGGCCGTCTGCAGTCCGCCGTTATCTGACGTGTACCAGAACAGGGTATTGTCACTGACTCCGGATTCCTTCAGAGCCGTGCGAAGTTTACCGACGGCACGATCCAGCCCGGTGATTTCCCCCAGCCAGTGAGCGTTCTTCTGTCCGCTGTAGTGGACCAGATCCTGGTCAGCCGCTCGATGAGGACTATGCGGTGAACCAAACCAGACGACCGCCAGGAAGGGTTTCGATTCTTTCACCTGCGCCTGCATGAACTCGATCGCTGCGTCTGCGGCCAGAATGGAACTCTCGCCGCGGACTTCAACTGCTTTCCCTTCATGACTGAGCACGGGGTCATTGTCGTAGAAGTTGAAGGCGGAAAGCCAGTGATCAAAGCCACTGTTGCCGGGACTGACCGGGCTGCCCTTCAGTACGGACCCCAGGTGCCATTTGCCGAAATGCCCGGTCACATAACCTGCGGCCTGCAGGCGTTCGGCGATAGTAAATTCCTGCGGTCGCAGTGGTCGGCCCCATGAGAAACATCCAAAGCGGTTCGGATGGCGGCCCGTCATCACGCTGCCGCGAGTCGGTGAGCATACTGGTGCTGCGGCATAGAAGTGATCAAATCGCAGACCAGCGGCGGCCATCGCATCCAGATGGGGAGTCTTTAACAATGGATGGCCGTTATACGCCGTATCGCCCCAGCCCTGATCATCCGCCATGCACAGCACAATATTGGGCGGCGCCGCGTGAGTCTGAACTGAAGTTGCCAGAGATGCGACAACAAGTAAGGCCAATGGCAGCGAATCCCGCACGTTCATGAATTGGCACTTCATCGGTGTTCCTGATTCTACTTTTTCGGTTGGTAATATTTCATAACAAGCAGTCATGGACTATTTCTTCCGGTTGCGTTTCTTCTTTTCAGGCGGCTTAGCAACGCCCATATATTGCTGCATGCGGGCCACGTATCCATGATGGCTGAAGCTGCACGCTTTCATGGCATCTACATACGGCTCATGGCCATCGCCGATCCAATCGATGATGTTAAAGATCTTCAGTGAGGCATACGAACTTTCGTTCAGCAAGTCGCTCCAGCACGCCTGGGCTGATTCTTTGTCGCCACTTCGATACAGAATCCAGGCCGCCATAATTCGGACATGATGACATTCGTCAGCCAGACTTTTTCTGATGACGTCCAGATCCAACGACGACCGCTCCTGCACGTTGAAGCAACCGACGATGGCCCAGTAGCGAACTCCTGCGTCGTCGGCGTTCAGGCCTTTATAGAACGCAGAAACGTTGGCCGCATTCTGTTCCAGGGCAAGTGCAGAAGCCTGCTGATACGCCTTCAGGTCGTACAGCGACGGATCACGGACAAGTTCATAGATCGTCTTTCCCGCTTCTTCTGATCGCTTGACGATTTCGCTTTCGGGCAGCAGTGCGGAGTCGTGGTACTTTATCTGCCACTGGTCCATGGCTTTACTGAGCCGAGCGATGTCCGCTGCGTATCCTGGATCATCAATGAGATTGTGCACGTTGTCGGGATCCACGGACGTGTCATAGAGTTCCTCCATCGGCTTCGTCCCGAAAAATCGACCGGTGATGGCGTTCGTTCTGCCTTCCTTGTGATGCTGCTCCCACGCCTGAGTGGCCTTCATCGTCCACAGATAGTTCAAGTGCTGTCCCCACGGCGCGTAAGGCATGTAGTTTCGAATATACAGGAACTTTCGATCGCGTATTGCCCGCACGTTGTCGCAGCGTTCATCCATGCGTGTGCGAAAACTGACGTGATAATCGCGTAATTCGGCGTCCGGACCCAGAAACACTTTGCCCTGCAGGTAGTCCGGTGTTTCGGCGCCGCACACATTCAACCAGGTCTTCGTCATGTCAATGAAGCTGACCAGCGTATCGATCTTACTCCCAGGTTCGGCTGGACGCAGATAGGAAAACTTCTCCGGTATCCTGATGATCAGCGGGCAGTGAGTTCCACTGTTAAACAGGAATCGTTTGCTGCGAGCGATCACGCCACCATGGTCCGAGTTGTGAACGACGATGGTGTTTTCAGCCATGCCGCTGGCTTCCAGATCTGCCAGAGCCTTGCCGATGTCAGCATCCATCTTCTTCACCTGATCATGGTAGTGGGCATAGTTCCGACGGATATCCGGGATATCAGGATGATATTCCGCCAGTCGAACATCGGACGGGCTGTGGGTGGATTTTGTGACGTCTCCAAAGGCCTTCGATTCATGAGACTTGGTGCTATTAATGACCATGAAGAACGGCTGCTGTTGCTTCAGTTCCGACCAGTCGACTTTACCGGTATCCCACGGACTGCGATCTTCCCGGTCACCAATGTTGTAATCAGTCTTGCCTGCGTTTCCGACGTAATACCCCGCATCCTTCATCAGGTCCGGGTAGTACCTGATCCGGTCGTGCGGAATCGGATAACGGCTGCGCATCGGATGGGTCCCCATCGACACCGCGTGTACACCGGTAATCCATGTGCTTCGTGACGGCGCACAAACGGGAGCGTTGGCATAGCAGTGCATGTACTGAAAACCCTCAGCCGCCAGTGCGTCAATATTCGGAGTGTCGGCATACGGATTACCATAACAGCCAACCCAGTTGACGTTGTTGTCTTCACAGGTCAGCCACAGGATGTTGGGGCGGTCCTCTGCTGAGGCAAAGGCGGCCAGAAAGAGCAGAACGGTTGGAATCAGTTTCTTCATATCAAATCATTTCCGGGCTGATGTGGCCTGCACCGTGGTAGCAAACTGGTGAGAAGTAGCTTTTCATCTTCTTTGATTTCCGTTGCGAAGCAAGCAAGCGACTCGCGTATTCACCGGAGATGCCATTTGGACAGCGTTGAAGTTCTCTTTTGATTCGAGACTTCATGGTCAATGCGCACGTTCGTGTAACCGCGCGGGAACCGCCCCGCGTTTCACGATCACAGGAAGAAAGTGGCCCGCAAGGCACGCGGTTAAACAATAGCAGCCGTTATAAGTTAGCTGGCATTCCTGCAGCAGACTTACTTGACTTCAACCTGGCAGCCTTATGTGCTGGTGTGCATCCGCATGCATGTAATGCCCGAATTCCGGTTGGATGACACATATTCACCGGGCCACGTAATCTGATACTCACGAATCAGGTAATGAAGGACGTCGATAAAGTGATTGAGTTGATCCGAAACCGCCACGACAGGCAGCGTTGACGATGCTCAACCGATCTCCTGCGCTCGCAACAGCAAACTCGGATCGCTCCGGACAGCTTCACGGCGCTGCCCCACTGCACCAGGCTGCGCACCGAAACGAATCCGATGTTTGTCAACGCCTGATTGAGCTGGGGGGCGAAAGTCAACGAATCGGCCAGCGATTGGCGGCTGACTCCAATGTCATGGGCCGCGGACGCGGGAAACGCCAATGCCGTTGAACGGTTGCTGAAGTGTGGTGCGGACGTCAACCGGAATGCAGTTGTCGGGACGACCGCCCTTCACTCCACCGCCATGGGAGGCTCAACCCAGGGCAAAGGCGATGGACGAGCGTAAGAAAGAACGGCCGAAATTCTGATCGCCCGCAGCGCTGACATCAACCGACGCGCCCAAAGTGGGCGAACGCCTCTGGACGATGCGATCGCAAACGAACACGATGCTGTCGCCGCAATACTGCGAGAACACGTTGCGCAGACTTCTCGCGCGACGGACTGGAAACAGTACATGAAGTGGCTCAGAACTGCTGGCGCACTACGGATCGCTTCCATCACGCGCGACGACGCGGATGATGAACATCTGCCGGGTCTTGTTCTCCGCGAGTCCCGGTACAAGAATTGCGTTGTTGGCTCGATTCCAGCGTGGAGCAGGATCGATGCGAATGTCACCGGAGTAGTCGCCCTTATCAAGGCCCTTGCTGCGCACGTAGGCGCCGTCGCTGCGGCGGTACACCACAAAACGGTTCTCGGTGCCGTGCTTGTAGCCGTTGGCAAACAGCCTGCCGTCAGGTGACAGCGAAACGTCGCCCTCCGGTTTGGGAAAGATATCAGGTGTACCCAGCTTTCCGACAATTTCCTGCCTGTCGACGTCATATAGAATCTGATCACCCTTCCATCGGCCGATCAGTAAATGATCTTCGGCCCATTCAGGATGCCCGCCAATATGTGTCTCGTGCATGGTCAGCCCGGTCCCGTCGATATGGATCGAAAAGGGCTTGTTGATCTTCGTCCGTCCCTTGCTGCGTTTTTCCCAGTTGCCCCTTGCGAAGAAGTACACACGGTTCCCGGGTCGGTTCCAGAGTGTGTGGTTGATGAACAACGCGGTTTCTTCGATATCGGGATAAATGCTGGCGAGCTTCTCAGCCATCTGGCGGTAGGAGACCAGCAATCGCCTGACGCCGGAATTAATGTCCACCACGAAGATGCCGTCGTTTTCAGGAGCGTTGTCCCGTTTAGACCAGTCAAGGGTCTCCGGATATCCCGTGACCGCTCGCAGCCGCGCCAGCCGACCGTAGTTGATGCCCAGGAATGCGCCGCCATTCTGCGCAAACCCGCCGTTACCGACAGGAGCCTGATCGTGCCGGTATTCCTTGATGCGTTTTCTTTTCTGAATGTCGTACAGCACAGCAAACACCCTGCCGGTCTTCACCTCACGATCATTGAAGATGAACTGCGTTTCCGCAGCCAGTGGATTCCAGTAGAACATGGTTCCCTGCTGAGGATTCCACGCATGTGTCCTGTCGAGTCGGATGATGCGGTTGTTCTGATGCGTATCGATCAGAATAATGACGGCGGCTTCATCCGGCCTGGGCATACGGTCGATGTGCTCAATTTCCAGACCCAGGATGTAACGGTCGCCGGCGTTCCAGGGAATTGTTCGACACTGACCGATATACCCGAATAAATGATGTTTCGTGCCGGACGTAACCTGCTCGATCTTCAGTTCGAACGGCGAATCTTCCGCCCGGCTGCATTCTGACAGGCACAGGATTGCACACGTTACAATCAACAGGCGACGTGCAGCCGCCCTGCACGGCAGAAATTTGCCCTGCCACAGACTTGTCCGATACTGTTTCATAAGCGTTTCATTCATGGCGTTGCATTTCCCACACACCTTCGACTCAGATGCAACGACTGCCAGGGTGCCACAGGCAAACAGACTGTTCGCCGGAGCGGCATCGCATTCAGACGTCAATTCGAATACGCCTTCCAGGCCTGGGCAATCTGCGCTTTCTGTTCGTCGCCTTCGTGGAAGATCAGCCGGTGTTTGAGAACAATGCTCCGGCCACTCTTCAGCTCAAAATCGCCATTATCCTTCTCGCCCGCCACTTCCTTTAACGCAAACGGATTAGCAGTGAACAGCCCGTAGCTGCGAACATGCCAGGGGGTGGGATGACGGAAGCTGTCGGGGTGATTGAGCATGGCTACCCCCATGGTCTTCCCGTCAACGGGGCCGTTAAAATCGACCCACGGCACACGTTTCCCCCAGGCTTTGCCGTCCGCGTCTCCGTTGCTGTTGATGATACGGCCTCCCTGTTTAGCGTCGACGCACATACTGTGGGCAACGCGAACACTGAGCCCTGAATCTTTCTTGCCAACCAGTGTAATACCATCCTGCACGCCCGACAGGACGATTTCAACATCCATCACGCGTGACCCGTTCTCGGCCACGTGGAAATTTACTGTGCGCGTCTGTCGCATATAGATGTCTCCGTCGGGAGTGACGTTGTCGCACATAACGACCAGCGTTGCTGAATTGCCCGATGCCTCGGCACTGACAACTTTCGTATGAACCTGCCGCCCCAGAGTTGCCTCCTTTTTCTCATCCACTTTTCCGTCTCGTGTAAACGTCAGTCGCTCATGCCACGTGTTGAAGCCGCCGGCGTTTTGCAGGCCGAAACACACAGAGCGATGGTGCGGATGATCCTGTTTCTCACCAGCAACGTCCTTCATCGGAAAGGCACGTGTCATCAGAGCACCGCCCGGACCAATCACTGGCCAGAAATAACATTTGTTTGTCACCGTGTCGGTCGTCACATAGCGAGTGAACAGCTTGCCATCAATTTGCACAGCGATGTCGCCCAAGTCTTCTCGCTCGATCGAAAACTCCGCAGCACCGGCAATCGAAAGCGTCGGAAGAGCTAAACTGAACGCGACGCCCAGGACGACAGGGCGGATGATCTGAAACATATTTTTCTCCGTGTCAGGTGATGAGTCGGAATGGAAAACTGCTGCGGCGTGTGCCCCTTCGCCAGCGATCATATCATCATAGACCGTCCACATCTCTGCTGCACTGGTCGGCATGACCACACTGCCTTTAAAAGCCCTGACAACTATCGAACCAGGTCCAGGAACTGTAACTGCCCGACCACCGCCGTCGCCCCTCCCGCCACGGAACTTCCAGTGACCTCGATTCCCTGAAGTGTGCGGGCTCGTGATCGCCATGAGGCTTTGCGTCCCAGTTCCTTGAGTACCAGATCTCCTGAATGCTGGCTTTCTTTCTCTCGACGCTCGAAATCAACGTGTATTTTCCCTGTCACAGTGACCCGGTCTTCTCACTTCCCGAAGTACACGTCTTCCCTTTTATTTTCTGTATCCACTGCCCAATTGGGTGTGCAAAAAGGGGAAATTCTTTGTACGGTTCCGCCGGTTTGTGTGTCATTGACATCGCAGCCATGCCGTCGTCGCTGTCACCGCAGCAAAATGACTCCGTTGTCAGACGTGCATACAACACGGCAGTCACTTCCAAGCGCCCGTAGCTCAGCTGGATAGAGCAGCGGACTTCTAATCCGCAGGTCATAGGTTCGAATCCTATCGGGCGTACTCACACGACCAGTCTTTTTGCTGGTCGTTTCTTATTTGGCGGACTGGCGTTTTGCGGTGTCATCGACCTCTGGTAGGGGAAGCTCGCATCTCGCTGTCATATACCGACCACAGAGCTTCACCAAGGCGCAGGCCAGACAACCATAATCCGCGAAGCAACGCCTTCCAGCTCTCCGTCGGCTTCTTCCCCACAACTGCAGCTACCTGTGGTCGACGCCTGATAATAAAAGTACGCGGCAACCGCTCAGGCGTTCGGGGTTCGGGGTTCGGGGTTCGGCCTAGCCGCTGCCGAATCTTAATCGATTGCTTCGCCCAGATACATTGGACAGATTTCGATCAGGGTATTTGAGTCCGCCCCAATTTGACACTGATCCCGATGGAATCCAATTGGCGGTCGATGCTGCGGAGTGACTTGGCTGGACTTGTGTGCCGCCTGTGCAGGCGAAATGACGAACCGCCGTACGGTTGAGCAAATGCGACCTGCGAGGTGCGGTGTTCGTCGCTCCGCCTCGAATTGACAAGACGACGACAACAATACAGAGCACGCTGGGAGTAGAGCGGGAAGTCCCGATGTATGTTCGGCAGATGTTCGGTACCGTTTTGCACGACGTGTCTTCTTCGCAGCGACTGAAGCCGATACCGTCTTCCGATATGGCACATGCCCACCAATGGTGAAGGACTCGGAAAGCCCCGGTTTGTCCACGATTGCCCCGTCGAGCAACCTATCGATGTGCATGTACTTGTTGACGGCCTTGCCACCGAATTTCACAGAACGGGTGGACCCCTGGATCGCCAGCGACGATCCGCCAGACTTGACTGCGTCCAAAATCTGCCGAGAACCTTCCGTATCAGGAAAATCGGCACTGCAACTCAGCCCGCGTGGCTAAGTCCGTACATTCTGGACGCCGTCCGGCATCCGGCAGATTCCCTCGCCGTGATTGATGATCCGTCGAATGTCAGGATCTTCAAGATCACAAACATCAAAAGCACCGTCCGCAACCATGAAATGATCCTGCCGATCGTCATCGGCGGGTGTGTTCCAGCGCGTCGTAAAACCGAACAGAAATATTCTGTCGCACGAAATTTGCGATTATGTATACGGTTCGGAAATCAGCCTGGCCGGGAGTTGTGGGGGCTCAGTTAGGTGCAAAATCCGGACTACTTCTCTTCATCATCTCGAACGATCAAGGCCTCACTAAAACTGAGTTTTTTTCGGAGGTATTCGAGTGTGTCGTAGTCAAGATGAAACGTAATATCTTTCAATCGACCTACCATTTGCTTGGCCCGCTCGTTGTCGGGATCACCTTTCAGTATTTCTTCCAAATCATCGTATGAGGTTGAGTCGCCTGTGTACGTAATCGCTCGCAACCAGATTTCGATCAACTGACCGTGGCGACCATCCAGAATCCCCGCAAACGTATCGTCACGCCTGAGTTCGCTTATCAACGTACCGGCTGTGATCTTCCGACTGAGAAACCTGTGATACAGGCTTCGATCGAGGTACCTCAGAAATAAAAGGGTGCTCGTCGCAATTGGGACAATACCTTGATTCACTTTCGTCGTGGCAAAAATGACAGCTAATTCTCCGACAATCTGTTCCATTATTCGCAACGCGGGTTTATAGGCACAAAAATATATGTTCAGCACAGATTCAGTTTCCCCGGCATGCCCACTTCTGAATTCGTAATCCGATTTAAGCCGAATCTCGGAGTGCAGGTCGAAACGAACAATTATATTTTTTGTGAATGCTTTCACATCAGGGTCGGGCAGTTTGCACGGCAGATCAATAAAACGACGGAGGTATCCATCTGGGTTCATTCCAGACCCATAGATTGAACGTATTGAATGCCCCAGTTGCTCCCGGTCTATTGCGAGCAAGAACACGACCCCGTTCACGCCAAATAGATGTTTTATCCGCTCAAGCATTTCTACAGCGTATGTCGGACGACACCGGTCCAGTTCATCGACCAGAACAACTATCGGCTTATCTGACTGATTCGAAAGTGACTCCAGTGCTTCACGAAACGACACGATTGCTGTTTTTTCCTGGGAATACTGATTCACGCATTTTTGGGTCAAACTCTCTGTCGATTCAGACAGTGCTTTCTCTGCTGCGGTGTCTATGCTTATGATGCCCCCGGCTGCTGCACGCGCAGCTAATGGCAAGCCTCTCTTTAGAAGTTGCTCTCCAGCAGAATACAATCTCGTTTTCCATCCGGAGCCTTCACCCTCAGGCATAATTTGGGATTCAAATTCCCCCAAGAGGGAGACCAATGGGGCATCTGAATGATCGGTCTCCCACGCACTGAAGTAGATCGTACGAAATCCCTCCTTAATGAGCGTTTCACGCCACATTCGAAGAAACGTGGTCTTACCGCTTCCCCATTCACCCTCGATCGTCAACACGCCGCCGCCATCAACTGCCTGCACGAGCGAAGTCAATGCTTCGGCGAAATCCTTCCGTTCAAGGCAGTCCCCTGCAAACGGATCTTCTTCTGAGATAGCCATTTCCGGCAATCGGATTCGCATGCATGTTTTCCTTTGTGTGTCACCTCAAGTGTCAACAAGAATCGATCTGGCTGCGCATTGTCTCACAGACTGACAATTTTGGAAACGCACAAAAATAATATGGATTCACCGGCGGTCGGACGATCGTGGTGAACTTCTAATCCGCAGGTCGCAGGTTCAAATCCTACCGGACGTACTGTGTTTTTATTGGTGACGGTGAGGTTTCCATCGGGTGTGTCACCCACGCCGCTGTGCATCGCACGTTCCACAACGGGGTGTTCAGTATTCCTGTTCAAGTGCGCCACCACTGAGATAGAAAACCAGCCAGTTCGCCCTAACAGTAGTCGGTCTGCGTTGAAGTACCAATCTGGATCATCGAGAGTTCCAGCGCAATCCGATTTTCGTCAGCAGGTAACGTGTGGCCAGAACCGGGTGTCGCATGATAATCTTAAGCAGACAGGCCCAGTCGAGTCCTTCTACTGGTTTCATGATAATTTCCGGCCGATTTTCACACGTATCCTTCAGCCAGCCGTTGTGAACCTCAAACACTGGCGGAGGGTAGCTGTCGACGGGGAAAAAACCCACATCCTTGGTTTCGTTGCTGATACACGTCTGTCCGCCGACCACGCAGCATTCAAACAGATGCGTTTCGCTGGTGAGTTTTCCGGTAGGAGTGTATACGGCCACTTTCCGAACAACCCGGACCTCTAAACCGCTTTCTTCGAACACTTCACGCACGGCCGCAACGTCCGGGCTTTCGCCCGGATCGATGCCCCCCCCCGGCAGAACCCAAATCGGTACATCGCGGCGTTTGACGAACAGGACATTGTCTTTTTGGTCGTCGAACACGACGGCAACAGCACCTTCTCTCATGAGGCGGATTATAGATTGATTAACGATACTTTGCGAAGGCGTGAAAACCGGTCGTCGTCAGAAGTCATGTGACGGTGTCACCCAATTGTGGTCCATCCACCTGCAACTTCGGTCACATTCGGAGAGTCAAACCGACCTTCTGCAGCAACTAAAAGCGCCACGTCACTGTCAAGCGTTGTATCTGACCGCCGTCAAGTGACACAAAATCGAGAAAAACCGCTACTCGACAGGAAAAACACTGCCTGTTGGCCCACAATTCGTCTGCGGCGCGTAGGATGCTGCGACGAGCCGGTTGTTTGCTCCCTCGTCCGGGGCGTACCGTAACAAGTGGTCATTGAAATCGGCTTCGCGGGCAGCAACACAGTACGCGATTTACGGATGTCCGCCTCTGTGAACGCGACATGGCAGAGAATGCTCGGTCGCAGGCTGTCACGATGGCCGTTTGCATCAAACAAGTTTCAAAGTTTCCAGCACACAAGCAATGGCAGACATCAACGAAACACTGGCTTCCGGAGTCACACCACCGGAAGCGCAACACATTGACCAGCCTCGTATCGAAGCGGCAGTACGAGAGATCCTCACGGCTATTGGCGAGGAACCAGGTCGCGATGGGCTGCAGGAAACACCGGCCCGTGTGGCTCGGATGTACGCCGAAATGTTTGGCGGACTGCACGTAGATCCCGGTCGCCACCTGCACAAGGTGTTCGAGGAAGAATATGACGAGATGGTACTAGTCCGCGATATCACGTTTCACAGTATGTGCGAGCACCACCTGCTGCCGTTTATCGGCACGGCTCATGTGGGCTATATTCCGCGTGGCAGAGTCACCGGCCTGAGCAAGTTGGCACGTGTTGTGGACGAAGTTTCGCGCCGACCTCAGGTACAGGAACGAATGACGCACACGATTGCCGATCTGGTGGAATCAGAACTTGATGCCAAGGGTGTGATCGTGGTTCTTGAGGCAGAGCATACCTGCATGACCATTCGCGGTGTGAAGAAGCCGGGAGCTCTGACAGTGACCAGTGCGGTGCGCGGCCTGCTGAAGAAGGACCCTTCCAGCCGAGCCGAGGCGATGGCCCTGATCAATAAAAAGTAGCCGGCGCATTCATGATCGCTCTGTTCATTCTCAAGCTGTCCGCAGGCATCACTCTGATGTGGTGGTGGATGCCGCGCCGTGACGTAACGGACGGCTTCTTCCGTATTCAGATGCGCGTGCTGCTGGGACTTGCGGTCCTGTCCGCATTGCTGCTGTCCGGGAGTACCGGCGACGAAATCGGTAGGAAGCCACCAACCGCGAGTCAGATCAGTCACCCATCAGTCGAAACCGGCACTTCCGGCGGGACGACAGCGATTACCAATACCACCGAGGTGACGGCACAGACAAAGACTATTTCCATTTTCGTGGCGGTGACGGCCTTCGCCGGCTCCGTTTTCTGGGCGCTCGGACGCCGGTTTCCGGGAAACACCTGCATTCACGTGCTGACTGCGCTCACCGCACTATCGCTCGGACTGCACTCATGGCATGCTCCCACAAACTGCAGCGTGGTTCAGCAATTCCTGTCGGACTTTTCTTCTGCGGCGGTTCTTGGTGGTGTCACAACGGGTATGTTACTGGGACACTGGTATCTGACAACGCCAACGATGAGCATTAAGCCGCTGACGTGGTTCAACACTGCAATTGCGTTCGCGGTCCTTGTTCGGTTGATCGCTTCGGGCTGGGCGATCGCCGGCGTGGGCGTATCGTTACCGGACACCACGCAGCAAATATGGCTGGGCATTCGCTGGGCTGGTGGAATTGTGGCACCGGGTTTAATGTCCGTGATGGTCTGGCGAATCCTGCAGCATCGAAACACTCAATCTGCTACCGGCGTGCTGTTTGCAACGCTGGTCGTGGTCTTCATGGGCGAAATGGCAGCAGCGTTACTGGAACAGGACGCCCGAATCCCGTATTGAAACGATGTTCGCCGGGCATCTTCTCGGTGTGGTCGGAAACCAGACGCTGGTGTTCTATAATCCTGACGTATTCTCTGAAAACGTTTCTGTCTGTCGGTCACGTTAATCCATGCAAATCATCTTTCAATGCCCGGTCTGCGAACAGCGGAATCTGCAACGTCCGGAGCCGGTCACGGCGCCGGTAGCATGCGAGCACTGCGACTGGTCACGGGACCAGGGGGCGGCAGATTTTGAGGGCGACTTCTGTCGTCGCTGCCGAATCTGTGGCTGCGACGATCTCTGGCGACAGAAGGATTTCCCACCGGCTCTGGGCCTGGCCTGCGCTGGAGCGGGCATTGTGCTAAGTTCCATATTCTGGTCACGACACGAACCCAACTGGGCTCTGGGCGTTCTCATGGCGTTTGCTCTGGTCGATCTGCTGCTATACACGTTCATGGACGACATGCTTGTCTGTTATCGCTGCCGCGCGCGACATCGCCGGACGGCTCTGGACAAAGGACACGTGGATTTCGACCTCGAAGTGAGCGAACGATATATTCAGATGAAGAAACGGCAGGACGAAGCGGAAAGAAAATCGAATGCCGGTAACACCCTTCAGAAGACGGAGTAGTTGCGTTTGGAGGAACTTCGCAGACAAATCGCCGAAGACCTGACCGATTCCATTGACGGCGAAATCCACGTCGACGATGTAACGACGGCGCTGTATTCGTCGGACGCCAGTCTTTATGAAATCAAACCTGCAGCCGTCGTCTTTCCCCGCTCGGCGGGAGACGTTGCAACGCTGGCCAGATATGCCTCAGACAATGATGTTCCGCTGGTTCCTCGCGGCGCCGGTACCGGACTGGCGGGTGGCTGTCTGGGCGCCGGAATGGTGTTGGATTTTACTCGCCACATGAGCGAATTGATCAGCATCGATGGCGATACCGTACGAGTTCAGCCGGGTATAACTCGAGAAACGTTAAACGCAGCCCTGCGCCCTCACGGTCGTTACTTTGCCCCCGACCCCTCAAATTCTGAAATCACAACGATTGGCGGAATGATCGGAGTTGACGCGGCGGGGTCTCATGCGTTCCGAGTCGGTTCTGCGCGGGATCACATTCGCAGCCTGCAATGTGTGCTGATTGGTGGCCAGGTCGTGGAACTGGGGTCCGAGCCGTTCCAGCGATCATTCGCCATCCGTCAGCCAACAGTGGGACCTCAGGCCGAAAATATGCGCACCGGCGGAACGATCGTCCCGCCGGTGCGCAACGAAACTCTGGCACTGACAACACTGACACCCGCCACTCGAAAGACGGATATCGTCGAACGTCTCGCTGCACTGCTGGATGAGTCGGCTGACGACATTCGCCGATACCAGCCTCCGCTGCTGCGAAACTGCAGTGGTTATATGTTGCGCAGTGTCAAACAGCGAGGCACACTGAATCTGCCTCGCCTGATTGCGGGATCCGAAGGTACGCTGGCAATTGTGACAGAAGCAACGCTGCACACGCTGCCACTTCCTGCACACCGGGGCATGATGGTGCTGATGTTTGGTTCAATGGATTCTGCGCTGCGTGCGATGCAGGTACTGCTGATCCTGGAACCCAGCGCGTGCGATCTGCTGGACCGTCGCCTGCTGAGTCTGGGGCGCGATGCCGATCAGGATTTTGCAGACCTGATCCATCCCAGTGCGGAAGCGGGACTATTCATCGAATTCAGCGGCAGCAGCCACGAAGATTTGAAAAAGCGACTCAGCAACGCCAACACTTTGTTGCAGTCAACCGATTTCCAATACGTTGTCAGCCGCGAAACAACGGACATTCACGAGGTCGAATGCCTGTGGAAACTGCCCGCCAGCGTTGTTACTCTGCTGGCGGGACTGAAGGGGGAAGCCCGGCCGCTGCCGTTCGTTGAAGACATTGCTGTGCCTCCCGAACGGATTTCAGAATTTCTAAAGCTGTCGCAGCGGACTTTTCAAAAGCACGAAGTGACTGCCACGCTGTATGCACATGCGGCATCCGGCCAGCTTCATTTGCGACCCATTATGCCGGTGCCACACCCGGGCAGAGCAGAACAGATCGAAGCCATTTCGCGAGATCTGTATCGTCATGTCAAATCAGTGAATGGCACGATCAGCGGAGAACATGGCGATGGCCTTTCGCGGACGGCCTTCATTCGGTCGCAGTACGGTCCGCTGTATCGCAGGTTGCAGCAGGTGAAAGCCATCTTCGATCCGCAGCGTCTGCTGAATCCTGACAAGATCATCAGCAACGACGGTCAAATTACGCTGCGGCACCTGCGCAAAACCGAAGTGAAACCCAAACCGGTAATCGAAACCGAAGACCAGTCGCTCCTGCCTGTGCTGCAACTGAGCTGGTCGGAAGAGTCCGCGATGGAAGTCGCCCTGCGCTGTAACGGATGTGGGTCCTGCCGAACCCTGTCGCCGACATCACGAATGTGTCCGTTTTTTCATCAGGCGAACGTGGAAGAGAACAGTCCACGAAGTAAGGCGAATCTGATCCGGCGATTTCTGGGCGGTGCCGACCCCGTGGAAATCATGGCCAGCGAACAGATCCGCAGCGTGGCAGAGAGTTGTTTCAACTGCAAGCAGTGTCAATTGGAGTGTCCATCCGAAGTCGACATTCCGCACCTGATGCTGGAGACTCGCGCTCAGAATGTAGCTACGTATGGATTGACCAAGACGGATTGGCTGCTGTCACGTTTTCACACACATGCGAGGTTCGCCGCACGATTCAGAATGATGGCGAACCGTGTTCTGCGTCTCAGCTTTTTTCGAAACGTTCTGCAGAAGACCCTGGGCATCGCGGAAAATCGCAGGCTGCCTCTGTTTGCAAACCGCTCGTTTCTGAAATCCAGTCGAGTACTCAGTGAGCACAATTCGATCGATCCGACATCACCCACACCAACCGTCGCCTACTTCGTGGACTATTTTGCCAATCATCATGATCCTGACCTGGGTGAGGCGTTCGTTCGAATTCTTCAGCACAACGGATACCGCGTTTATGTGCCGCCGCAACAGCTGGTGTCAGGAATGGGGATGATTGCTGTGGGCGATCTGGCAGCAGCTCGCGAAGTGGCAGAGACCAATATCGATCAGTTCAGCGACATCGCGCGAGAAGGATATCCGATCGTCTGTACAGAACCTTCGGCTGCCCTATGTCTGACCCAGGAGTATCCGCTGATCGTGACTCATCCGGACGCCGAAATCGTTTTTCTCACTTCTGAAACCTATCAAGGAGAAGACATCTCAAAGGTGTTTCCTTCTATCAGCGGATTTGTCGATACAAAACTATCGTCAATTGAATCTGTATCGAGCG
>JABABI010000126.1 GCA_014238335.1 Fuerstiella sp. | reverse complement strand
GAAATAAACGACACTCGGCTTCCGGAATTTAGACTGTTTGTCTCCGGCGCATGCAATGGCTCTGCGGGATTCCTTTGCACAACACTTCTGACAACGCCCGATTGTGGTCCATTCTGCGACGTGCCGGTAATCATGTTCTCAAACCGAATGGTCAGTTTTTCACGCAGGCGACCATTGTTGTTCGGAGACGTTAGCACCACGTTTTCGGTTGCTGTCAAAATCTCCGGAGTCAGACTGCCGAGACTCAATTCTGAGTCGGATGTTGGTTTGGACACCGACCTTACTATGCCGGACGGGTGTGTCCGCCGTTTGTCCCGGGACGAGACGGGCCCGGATTCAGACAGCTTCATGGCGATGGTGCGCGCTGACAGTTTTAAGCCGGCTTCCGGCTGCGTCACTGACGCCCCCTCTTTCAGCGTCACAATCCGAGTTGTCCCGTCGTTTCCCAGTTGCAGGGTCATTGACTGCCGCCATGACGCTGTGAACGCGCTCCGTGTTTTCTGTTTGGCTGCTGCAGCCGGCTCCTGCCGGCCAGAAGACTGTGTCGTGGACAGTATGCCAGTTCCGAGGCACTCGACACGTTGTATCGAGTCCTCGTCGTTATGTATGATCCGGATGTGGGGCACTTTCAGGCGTGCTCCCTGCTGACGAACGTCCACAAAATACTGGCGCCCGGTGTGTTCAAAGTTTTTGTTCGTGATGTCAATCAATCGTTCGTCAACTGAATACTGCAGACGGTTGGCGAGTACGGTGAGACTGCGTTGTGGAGAGGAGAATGCGACCTGTTTGCCCCATGCGGTGATGTGCGCCAGGTGCAGACGATTATCTTTGGTTACCCCGGACGCGTTTGAGATGTCGTTGCGGAACTGCAGTTGCAATTCGGGACAGACCAGTTGGTCAAGCGTGCCGTCGGCGTTGATTCTCTGAACCAGGACCTCCTCGCCGAGATTAATTGGTTTGTCGGATGTGGAATTTTGTGTGTCCGGATGGGCAGAGATTCCCTGAAAGATTCCCGTCATTGTGTTGAAATTATACTCGAATCCCTGGGCGGCAGATATTTTCAATTTCAATTCGTCATCACTGGCTCGTTGCCCCGGCACGGAAAAATCACACACGACTCTGCCATTCAGGACAACACGGCTTACGTTGGAAACGTTCGTCAATCCGTCCCCCGTGTCACTTTGCAGATAAACGTCTATTCCGCTGCTGGCTTTGCCTCGGTGTCCTTCCCACGCAAAATCTACAGGATCACTGCTCCACAATTTCATGGAATCTTCCGAGACATGAAGCGTCGGGACGTTGATCTGAAGACCCCGCGGGCCTCGGATGCGAACATCTCCCGTCAGGCGGCCGCCTGTGATGCGGCCCAGATCCATATTTAATAACGAGAACCGCTTGGAATGTTGCAGCTGGGCGGACCTGGCCACAAGTCGTATTGGCACATCGCTGGATTCACCACGCCACAGCATTGCGACCGGGCGGAAGTTAACGGTCGGAACCTGATCCAGGCTGTCGATCAACTCATAGTTGCCAAAGTAGACATACCGTTCACCGTGTCGAAAGTGCAGAGCCGACTTTGACACCCAGTCGTCCCGCGGAAACCACTCCATGGCGACTTGACGGAATTCTGGCTCGTTATCGTTGGTTTCCACCTTTGTAAACGTTCGCTTTTCCCGTTCCACGTCGAGAAACGGAGATGTCACCAGGCGAAAAACAACGTACACCCCCGCCAGAGCAACTGTCGACACAATGCTGAGAATGAATCTGTTTGTTGTGCTGTAAATATTCATGCAGCGTCGTTGTCTTAACAAAGACGGTGTGCCAGTGAATCAGCGGACTTAATGGAGGTGTTCTGTACGTCGGCTGCGGCTGCGATGGAGGAAACGTCAAGAACATCGGTGACGTCCAGCAGTCCCAGTGGTATTCCGGTCTCGTCAGTGACGGGAAGTTCGCTCAACTTGAGTTCTGACATCAGTTGAATTGCTTCGACCAACAGCAGATTAGGGCGAGTCGTCGTTGGATTGACGGTCATCACCTGCGAGATTGGTTCGTCGAGCAGATACTCTCGACGATGTTCAAACAGCCGAGCCAAATCGCTGTCGGTGAAGATTCCGGAGATGGCACCGTTCGTTCCTGTCAGAATCACCGCACCGGTACGTCGCCCCGGACGACTGAGTTCACTCATTACCTGACGAACAGTAGCTGTGTCAGACGAGATCCGTAGCTGGTCTCCGGACCGCATTAATTCACGAACGGGCTTGAGTCTCTGGCCAAGTGTTCCGGCCGGATGGAAAACAGCGAAGTCACCTTCGGTGAACCCTGTTGCGCGGCTGAGCGCC
Source organism: Fuerstiella sp. (assembly GCA_014238335.1). GTDB lineage: Bacteria > Planctomycetota > Planctomycetia > Planctomycetales > Planctomycetaceae > Fuerstiella. The sequence continues at coordinate 17,122 of JABABI010000126.1, read as the reverse complement.
AGCGCCAGAGCGTCGCCGATCGCCAGCATGGCGGTCGTGCTGACAGTCGGAGCCAGCTGCAGGTCACCTGCTTCCACATGGTGCCCGATTTGCAGAACCAGCCGAGACCCGCGGGCCAGCGGATTGCTGTCGTCACGCGTTATGGCCACGACCGGAATCTTAAATTTGGACAACGCCGGAAGCAGTCGCAATATCTCTTCAGAAGATCCACTGTTGGATAGGGCGAGAACAACGTCACTTGAGTCGAGGCATCCCAGATCTCCGTGCACAGCTTCCGTGGGATGCAGGAACGTGGACCGTGTGCCAAGGCTGGCCATTGTCGCTACGATCTTCCGGCCGATCAGACCGGCCTTACCGACACCCGTTACGATGACCGTTCCGGACGACTGGTTTATCAGCCGAACAGCATCGCAGAATGTTTCGTCAAGACGATCCGCCAAAAGTTGAAGTACCTCAGCTTCACGACGAATGACCGACTTAGCTGCGCGGAGATGATCAACGTTAGTAATTGGGATGACGCCAGGCCCGTCATCCGCAGTTGTTCGCATCTGTTCATCCTTGAACAAGCCTATAAAGACTGCGGCGTGCGCATCCTGCGCCTTGAGCACATATTAGGCGGGCAGCGCTCTATCGGTCAATGGCGGTTCTTCGTCCTCGCACGCAGTAAGACAAGGCTCCGGGAGGACTTGGAGCGTTTCGTTGGGGCAACCCTGCAATTCAGGCTGCGCGTCGTGTGCGTCCCTCAGGGTTTCCCGTAACCTGTCTTCGTGCGCGAGTCCTGCGGCGCTGCTGCTGAATGAAGCGAAAGGCACCCGGACGCAGCCGGTTAAAAGCATTTTGCATCTGGCCACAGTCGCGAAACCGCTGAGCGGCATTGAGCTCAAGGGCTTTTCTGAGCCACGTGGTCATCGTCGGAGGCATCCGCTCACGCAGGCGACTGTGCCCGTTGAGTGGCCAATGATAAGGCCATTCCGCCCACTGGCCTGAAAACATCCGATGGATGACAAGTCCTACTGCAAAGACGTCAGAACGGACCGACGGTCGTCCCATAGCCTGTTCGGGGGCCATATGACCAACGGTTCCTGTTCCACAGCCATGAACGGTCTGGCACGCCACTTTTGCGATTCCAAAATCGGCAAGTTTCAATTCGGAACCGTCAAACATGATGATGTTTTCGGGCTTAATGTCACAATGGATAACCTTACGCTGGTGCGCGAAGGCCACAGCGGCCAGCAACTGGTGGCTGATCGACAAGATGGTCTCAAGTGACATGCGGCGTGTCAGCCGATCGCTGAGCGTTTCTTTCCCCAGCGGGAACGAAATCACCAGTCGTCCGTCAATGACGCTGGCATCTTTGATTTGAAGAATACCGGGATGATCAACTTTGGCGACCAGCCGTGCCTCGTGGCGGAACGCTTTCAAAAGCTCGGCATCAACGAGCGTGCCGTGTGGGATCTTCAGGGCGACGCGGGCGCCCATGATTGTGTCCATCGCCTGAAATACGGCCGCGAATCCGCCTTCGCCAAGGCGTTTCTCGAGCCTGTATTTGCCGAGTCGTTGACGAATTCTGAGTTTGTTGACTGTAGACATGATTGAATTCGTGACGGAAATCAGCGGATTTTGCTGCACTGATGCAGTGACACTCGGAACGTTTGAGATTCTATCGACCGTTTGTGCGTGCACATGGATTGCCGGGCGTGATTTTCGGTCCAGAATCTGAGGTTTTCAGCGATCTGATCGTGGCGACCGACGGAACTCTTTCACCAGAGAACGGTCCTTCGTGTTCATTACATTGATTCCTGCCAGGTGGCAGGAAAATTGAGAAAATCCACTCATGGTCATATCTCAAAAATTGCATCGTCGGATTTCATCTCAACGCGACCATTGACATTCCCTGCACTGTCCGCCAAAACTGTCTGGTGCACCAACTGATGTCATCCTGCCCGAACGGGACGACAACCCCGGCTGATTACTCATTTTCGCGGGAATCTGTAGTGCCCTTTTCGGGGCTGAGGACTATTGTCAGTTCTACGACACTGCACTGCAGTCCGGAATGATGCTATGCCCTCTCTGAGGACTCATGAATCACACGTATGAGCGAACCTCCGCCCGATATCTTTCAACACGATCAAAGTGACCTCGTCGACCGAACGCTCGGTGACTTTCGTCTGCTGCGGCGGCTTGGTGTTGGCGGGATGGCAGAAGTTTACCTGGCAGAACAGATTTCGCTGCGAAGATCAGTAGCAGTGAAGATTCTGCGCGATGACGCGGTAAGTGGAAAAAACAACACACTGCTGCAGAGATTTGAACAGGAGGCGCGCGCTGCTGGCGGGTTGAGTCATCCCAATATCGTGCAGGTCTACATGATTGGCCAGGCGGAACACCTGCATTACATCGTGCAGGAATATGTGCAGGGACAAAATCTGAGCCAGTGGGTCAAGCGGAACGGTCCGCCCAATTTTCTAACCGGGTTGAAGTGGATGAAGAATGTCGCTGTGGCTTTGTCGGCTGCCTCCGCCGCCGGAATTGTTCATCGCGACATTAAGCCCGAAAACATCATGTTAACCGGCGGTGAGGTCGCAAAGGTCACGGATTTCGGTCTGGCTCAATTGAACGAAGTCAGTGAGGAAATGAACCTGACTCAGGCTGGAACGACGATGGGGACGCCGTTGTATATGAGTCCGGAACAGATTAGGGGCGAGAAGCTCGATCATCGCACGGACCAGTATTCGTTAGGTGTGTCCTGCTATCACATGTTCGCCGGACAACCGCCGTTTCCTGGAAAAAACTCCGTCAGTGTTGCCGTTCAACATCTCAAGGAGGAAGCGAAGCCGCTGTCCCGCCATCGTCGTGATTTGCCTGAAGCGATGTGTCAGACGATTCATCGAATGATTGAAAAGAAACCCGAGGACCGTTTTGCGACGTTCGAGGACCTGCAGGATGCATTGGCTCAGCTGGATCACGCGGCGTTGAATCCGGCCATGGCAGATACGTTCTCTGTCCTGGGGTGGGTACGGTCGTCGTTACCTTCGCCAATGATTGCGATCGTCGCGATTCTTATCTGCGGTGTTGCTGGAATGGGGGTTGGTCGACAGATCTTTCGACCGATTGGCCTGGAAATTAAGGACGCCGAATTCACGCCGGAAGACACGGCTGCTCAACAATTCGCCCGGGCGATTTTGAACTCCGGGAATCCCGCAGCATGGACTGCCGTTTTTGAAAAGTTTCCACAGACTGATGAGGCGCTGTGGGCGCGACTGCACCTCGGACTCCATTATCTGACGAAGGCCCCCTCTGATCCCGTCAAATCCGGCGACACCTTCCAGAAGCTGATACAGCAGGCCTCACTGAACCCGACGGAAAACCATGACGTGTTGTTTCTGGCCTATCTGGGCCGAGCACGCGCGGCGGAAGACCATGGAGACGGCAAGTATCGAGACGAACTGGTCCAGACGACGCTGGCGACAGACTTCGCGAGCGAGATGTCTGCTGCAGTCATGCAGGGCCCCGATGTTCTACAGGAGTATCGCGACCGATTGAAGGTCGACCTTGGGATCTGATCCGGTTGGGCAGCATAGGTGAGCCGCAGAAACCGATTCGCTTTTGAAGAAGGTAATGTTTGCGTGACCCCTGACACGCGGGCGAAGCTTCAACCGATAAAGTTCGGCAGAGTTTGCCATTCCCCGTCCTGAGATTTGGTCGCACTGACGATCAAGATAGTTGCTGTGGCGTGGAAGCTCAGACTTTTGTCGACGAATTCAGCTGCCATGGTGCAGTCGTTGACGAAGTTTATAGCGACCACGGGTGAGCTTTCGAGAGATGCAACGTCATTGGGCCAGGGACAGTCTGTCACCCCTCGTGCTTCCACGTTTTCACAGTTGTACTGCGTACCCATTTCCGGAAAGGACTCCGGTGAAAACCGGGAACCGTGATGGAACGAGCGATGTTTGGTTCCTCCGTCTCACATCCCAACCGTTTGGCGCAGTCTAAGGCCCTTGCCTTCTCAGACGCTGCCGGACACTTTCCGAAGAGGTGATTACTAGATGTCGCAATCTTGTTCCAGGAAGTCGCACGGTCGAGCGAACCTTGTCGCTGCATGCGTCACCGTATTCAGCGTTGCCGTTCTCTATACCAGTTTTGACCCGCTGCCGGCGGGAGAAGACAATCTTGCGGTTGGGTCCACTCCGCCTGATGTTGTCATCGATGAAACCGTTGTGCCCCTGCCCCCTAAAACGCTGTTGACACCCGAAGCTGTCAACAGTGGCAGTGACGACGATTCCAGTCCTGCTTCAGCAATTCAAGACAATAAGGTCGGTGGTGTTCAGATTACCGATGGTGGATTGCTGAACAGTCAGGAAACAAACAAGTTCTGTCTTCTACTGCTGCGCGACGGAGCTCGGTTTTTGAAGAACGTTGAGGACTATTCCGGGACTTTCCACCGAGAAGAACGCATCGGGGGCGACCTGGTACCGCGTCAGGACATCGCGATCAAGGTTCAGCACAAGCCACACTTCGCAGTATATATGAAGTGGCAGAACGGTGAACGAGGACGGCAAATACTGTACAGTGACGAGTACGACGATGGATATATGGTGGTCAAGTTTGGCGGCTTCAAACGAATGCTGCCCGCGCTGAAAATCGATCCGAAGTCGAGCCTGGCAATGGCAGAATCTCGATACCCTATCACTGATGCCGGTGTGCTCGGAATGTTGCACCAGATTGTCACCGACCGTGACAGAGACGTCCGGCGGGGCCATGGGTTTTCGTGTACTCGTCTCAGGGATCAGGAATTCGATGGACGAAATTGTTACTGTTTCGTGGTGACGTACGACGCTGTTGAATTCTCGAAAACCTACCGCAAGAATCTGATCATGGTTGATTCAAAAATTCATGTTCCGTTGAAAGTGCGGAATTTTACATGGGCGAAGAACACTGAAGGGTTCTCCGAGCAGGAACTCGACGAGATGACCCTGATTGAGGACTATTCTTTCACGGGACTGAATTTCCAGCAGCGACTGGTTGCGGAAGAATTCAGTCGCGAAAACCCCTCATACAGAATGTGACAACGACTCACGCTGGAACGTGATCTTACAAACGAACAAGGGTCAGCATTCCAAAGATGCCGGCCCTTGTTCGTGTTGGCGGGGCTGCTACTTGCCAGGCTCCGTGTGCTGATGCTGGTGTTTCAGGTGTTCCGGCAGTTTGTAACCGCCGTACTCCAGAAAACTGACCATGTCGAGGATTTCGCTCTTTGTCAGAACGTTTGCCAGTCCACCGGGCATCGCAGATATCTTTGAAGCGACCTGCTCTTCGATCTGTTTTCTGTTAATACGAATGAATGCGTTGGGGTTCAGCAGATTGCTGACAACCTTCAACGCCGTCGGGGTTTCCTCGACAATGACGCCGGATACGACCCTGCCGCTGTCCAGAACGAACTGATGGTTCTGGTATTTCCTGCTGATTTCCGACGAAGGGTCGATAACCTGCTGCAGTAGTTTTCTACCTTTGAAACGTTTCGCAACGTCCGTGAGATCCGGCCCCAGGTTTATTCCGTGACCAGCTACGACATGGCACTGATTGCAGCGAGCCTTAACGAAGGCCTGCATTCCCTTCATCATCGTCTCTTCGTCGTCCTTCACGGCCACGATCTCAAAGTCTGTCAGTTTCCATTCCTTCACACTGGCCGGTTTGCGAGCGGCGAGCATTGAATCCACTTCGGACAGGTCATTCGCCACTATGATGTCGCCCTTCATGATTATCCAATGTCCTGGAAACGTACACACAAAGGGATAGATGCCCGCGGCTGTCGGAGCATTGAATCGCATGACATGAACCTGCGACTTTCGTGTGGGGCCGATCATCGGCGACGCCTGCAGAATCAGGTCTTGTTTGTTGACCGGAATGAAATCGGAGTTGGCGTTTTTCGGATCACGAGCCATCGCGTTCGCGGCCATGCCAACTTCCGCCAGAGCATTCGGCTTTACAATCACGAGGTTGTGGTCGGTGGCGTCCGGATTTGTGAACATGATCTTGACCGGCTGTCCGGTGGTGACGGAGAATTGATTGACAGTGTACAACATCCGCTCGGGCAGACACGATATACGGACAGTCTTGAGATTCTTCTGAGAATCAAATTCGGCTTGTGCGGCACTGGGTGTCGGTTCTTTCAGTTCACTGCTGCGCTCCAGGCGTTTCAGGATCCTGCCAATGTTGTAGTCTGGATTGCCTTCCCAGTGGCGTCGCAGCGTGTGTGACCCCAATGCACACTGAATTGCGTAGGCCACATGTTTTTCGGCGGGATGATTGAGCGTTTGCAGTACGATATCGAGCGCTTCCGGAGTTCCGAGATAGCTGCCGCAGATTGCCGCCTGCATACGCACAATGCCATTAGTGTCGTTGGCGGCTTTGCCCAACAACGCGTAAATGTCCAGGAAGTCGGCGTGCCAGTAACGAAGCTGCTCGACGGCAGCTGCCCGAGCCATGTGTTCGTCGCACTTAAGGACTTCCCTTAAGAGATTCGTGGCAACAGTGTTCACGCTCTGTATCAGTGAACCCGAGGCGGAAACCTGTGCCGGCTGCAGCAGATCGCGACCATGAGCACCGACGGCTCGATACGCCCAGATTGCTTCTACCTGATGGTGCCGATGACGCGGATGGGCAGGATGCAGGTTTTGCACCCAGACGTCCAGTGCAGTTTTTACTTCCTTTGCGCTTCTGTTTCGCAGTTCGCGTTTGGAAATGTAACGCACTCGGTATTCCGGCCGCTTCAGAACTTCCAGCAGTTCTTCAACGCTGGCATCGGTAATTTTGGGCAGCGGCAGCAGCGTTTTTCCTTTGGCCGTGATACGCCAAATACGGCCGGAATGCCGATCGCGACGTTCGTCCCGCAGGGAATACTGTGCGTGTCCCTTTACCGGATTATACCAGTCGCAGACGTACATGGCCCCCCGCGGACCGTAGCGAAGATCGACTGGAATAAAGCTAAGGTTCTTCGAGAAGATCAGGTCGCTGACGTATTCCTCTTCAAACCCGAACGGGCCTTCCTTCCACTTTAGGATTTCAATGCGATTCGTTGGTTTGTACCGAGCCTTGATGAAGTGGCCCCTTAATTCATCCGGGAACGTGTTGAAATCCACCAGTTCCTGGCCACAGGTACCAGAATACGCCTGCAGCCCCGCTGGTTTCGGATGCTGCTGCGGAAACGGAGGGTCCAGCGAATGAAATGCGGCTGCGTAAATCGGATGACTGGCCATGTGCTGCCCCCAGTCATCAAATGTGACGCCCCACGGATTCGTGCTGTGGTAGGTGCCGAAGCTGTCCAGTTTGTGCCTGCCGTGATCGAAGCGAAACCAGCCACTGTTCTGCTGACGGACGGGGCCGTACGGAGTCTCCACCTGGCTATGATGGAAAATCGATTCGCGAAAGACCAGATCGCCATCCGGCGTCCACACAAAGTCGTGCAGCGCATGGTGTGAATCTTCCGTGCCGAATCCTGTCAGCAGCTGCTGGCGAAAGTCGGCCCTGCCGTCTCCATCGGTATCTTTAAGAAATGTCAGGTGTGGTTCTTCGGACACATAGACGCCGCCGTTGCCAAGCTCGAATGACAGGGGGATATGCAGGTCGTCCGCAAAGACTGTCGACTTGTCGGCTTTGCCGTCGCCGTCTGTGTCTTCCAAAATTACAAGTTTGTCGTCGGGTTCCTTTCCGGGGTAAACATGAGGGTAAGTCGTCGAACAACTAACCCACAGGCGGCCCTGACTGTCCCATCTCATCTGAATGGGAGCGGCAATGTCCGGAAACTCTTCTTCGCCTGCAAACAGGTTAACCTCAAATCGAGGGTCGATCTCAAAGGCTTTTAATTCGTGAGCAGCCGACATCCAGTTGTTGGCACCGCGACTTTCCTTGGCGTCCGGCAAGGTCGGCAAATTGGAATCGTCTGCCTTTTCAGATGTTGCCCGGCCACTGGCCAGGTCCCACGATCGGGCATCCCGGTTTCCCGTCATGATGTCGAAGTTTTTCATGGCTGGCAGGAAATCAAGGTAGCCGTACGTTTTGTTGCGACCTCCGGTGTAATAGAAAGTATTCAGTGGACGATAACGCCGAAAGTACTGCCGGTTCTTGTCGATCACGTTTGCTCTGAGATCCTCGTTGACTGCTGACGCATCTTCGCCGAACGTGTGGCGGTACAGAGACCTGGCGAAAACTTCGTAGCCCTGCTCCTGAAGATGAATGCCGTTCAGCGTCAGATCAGTTTGAGCCGGCTTCATCGCCTGCAGCGTATCGCTGAAGACGTTAGCGAAGGCCACACCCTGGGTCGCTGCGACGTCTTTCATCACATCCGCGTACGACTGGATTCTGTCGTTGTTCAAGCTGGCCGCGGCGACGCCCTCGATGTTCTCATTGGCCGTGGGTGACACCAAAACGATCTGCGCTGCCGTGTCCCCGTTAAATGCCTTCGTCTTCAGCGACTGCACGTACTTCGTTAAGGACTCTCGGAACTCAAAGATGCCTTCTTCTCCAGCAAACGATTCGTTGAAGCCGTAGCCCGCAAAAATAATGTCAACCTGTTCATGTGTCAGATGCTGATCCTGATCCGCAAAGTTTGCCGGTCTCGGTTGAAGATCCGGAGTATCCGCGGGCCATGCAAGGTTTCGGATAATGAGGTCGTGATTGGGATACCGCTGATGTAACATTGTCTCGAAGTAGCCAAACAGCTGGCTACGATCAATCAGCGTATTACCCACGAACGCAATACGGTCGCCCTTTTTTACATCCAGAGGCAACGTCGTTGTTCGCGGGGATGTTTCCTGTGCGTGAGGAGCTGTTCTGGCGTAGATGCCATACTTTAAATACTCAGGGTCTTCCGGCGGATCGCCTTTGCCCGTGCTCGTGTTCTTAGCGTCCTGTAAATTTGGGATAGACGGGTTGGCCGCGTTCGCTTTCGGGGCAGGCGTGCTGCTCGATCCGATTGGTCGGACTCGTACTTTCTGTGGAACGTTCTTCCCGGCGGCCCAGCAAATACCATTCAGAAACAGACGCACAAACTGGCGGTTGCTGAATGTTGCCGGGTGCCCGAGGGTTGTGGTGAAAACTCGTCCGCCCCATTTGTTGTTCCACGTCCATGCGACCGGCTGCGTCATTGTTGCCGTAAGTTCATGAGTGCCAAAGACATTTTCCACTTGTCCCGTCTGCCTTGATTTTCCGGTGCCTCCCAGCAGCACCTCTGCATCATCCGGGGGATCTGCCAGATACAGCGTACCTGCAGCGGACAGTGTGTCGCCCAGCTTCACGCCCGTCAGGATGGAATGTTTGCGGGCTGCGGCAACACCATTCACCTGCGTCTTCCCCTGCAGATGAACGAAATACTTAGAGCCCAGCGCCTCGCGCCCAAAGCCATCGTTCCACTGGGCGTGTGGACTGTCAATGGGGTACGCGAACGCGTGCGTGCTGCAGCGAAATCCAACGACCGGCATCCCGGATTCGAGGTAGTCCACGATTAGTTTCAGTTGATCGTCCGGAAGTGTCAGAAATCTCATGTAAAAGATGGCGACATCTGCAGTCTGCAGCGCTTCCAGCCCCGGGATGCCGGCGGAGTTTTTTTCCGGATTTCCGGACGGCAGTATGACGGTTGTGCGAAACCCCAGTGGTTCCAGCTGACTGGCCAGTGCCGGCAATGTTTCGCCAGGACTATAGTGCCGGGTGCCGACGACGAAAACGGCGTGCGGTTTCACAGGCTCCTGGCCAAGCACGTTTTCAATCGGGGGACAGGCCAAAAGGACGATGCAAATTGACCGCAATGCATGAATTCTGAACATGAAGATGTCTTTGGAAAGAACACGGAGTCACAGGAAACGAAACCCAATTCTAAAACGACAGGGATCACCGTCGGAACGCTGCTGTTGAGGCGATCGTCAGCCGGACCCACTCTACAAATCAGCTGACCGAATTGCCCTGCCATTCAACGGTCTGGTGGAATGCGGTGGAAACAAATCCCGTTTCAGGCCGCAGAACAGCCACTTACCGGGTGGTGAATCCTCGAATTCACTCACGAAAACTGTACAAATCGCACTCGGACCTGTTAAATACCATAAGTATTGATCGAAAGAGGGTCGCCGCCATGGGGCTGAGACTCGTCCTGGCGTTGATGTCGACTATCCTGCGTTCCCGAGCGTATTCAGCTTACGACGTTCGCCTCTTCTTGTACCACAGCCGACTTGAGTTTCGAATGGAAGCACCGACCGCTGCCAACGAGTTCTTTGAACTCCTGCAGAAAAGCGAACTGCTTACGGCGGGCCAGGTACGTAAAGCGATTGGGCAATTCGACCTCAATGATCAGATGCCACCCGAAGCCGTTGCTCGGTCATTGGTGCGAAATCGAGTGCTTACGCCATTTCAGGCTGAGCGATTGCTGGAAGGGCGATATCGCGGTTTTGTAATCGACGGATATCGGGTTCGTGAGGTCCTTGGCGTTGGCGGTATGGGATGCGTCTATATCGCCGAAGACCGAGACGCAAACCGAAAGGTCGCACTAAAGGTCATGGCCAGCCAGCATGCTCTCGACCCCGGCATGCTGGCGCGGATGAAGCTGGAAGCCCGAGCGGGAATGGAGATTAAGCATCCAAACGTTATCGAAACCTATCGCATCGACAGCACAGGGGCGGTCAACTACATGGTTCTGGAATTGATGCGCGGCATCAGTCTTCACGAACTTGTGGCGTTGCACGGTCCGGTGGATTGTCAGACGACCTGCGACATTTTTCTTCAGGTGGCGCTTGGTTTGGAAGCGGCTCACAGGAAAGGAATCATTCACCGTGACATCAAGCCAGCCAACATTTTGATCGACAGTACCGGAGTTACAAAGCTGCTGGACTTTGGGCTTGCAAAAATTGACGATAACGAAGGGGATGAGTTTTCGCTTGCCATGATCTTCGGCCATGACTGTCTGGGTACACCGGATTACATTGCTCCGGAACAGGCGATCGACAGCAACAGTGTGGATGACAGGGCCGATATCTACAGCTTCGGCTGCACTATGTACGTTGCACTCACAGGACGCGTGCCGTTTCCACAGAAGAACAACGCGGCCAAGATTGAAGCTCACAAAACCCAAACGCCACGTTCAATTCGCGACATACGTCCGGAAGTTTCTGAAGATGTCGTCGCCATTGTTGAAAAACTGATGGCACGAGATCCCAATGATAGATTCAGCTCTGCGCTGGCGGTCGCAAAGGCCCTGAAGCCATTGGCGTCTCGCAAGTCGGTGAAATTCGACTTTCGTCACCTGGTGACTCTGCGTGCAAAACAGGCTCGCGCCAAAGATAACGCTTCGAGAAAGGCACAGCCGTCTGCAGTTCCTCGCTCGTCCATTACGTCGGCCAGCGCATGGCTCGACAACCCCAGCCGTCACCTGCAGGCTGAGATCGACACGTTCGCGGGCGACGACACCCCCGCGATCCGGCAGCCCGCACAACCTGTCTCCGGGCCCAGGGCTGCAACGCCTCAGCGGGCCACACAGTCACGGCCGTCCGTTCAAACTCGTACCAATGTACCGCCGGGTTGGTTTATCAGGCGTTTGAAATCGAAGCAGCAATGCACGTTGACAAGTGTCAAGACGCGCGTTGGCACAGCACCTGAGTGCGAAGTTGCCATGGTCGGGAGTGTTGTCGATGAACGTCAGTGTTTTATCGAATTCGATGGCTCCATGTGGCAGTTAAAACATGAATCAAGGTCTCAGCCGACATTCGTGAATGGCAATGCAGAAGTCTTCATTGAACTACGGCACCGGTCGAGGGTGACATTCAGCGACGGCAGTGGGTTCGACCTGCTGAGTGAATCCGAACTGGACGCGGAGCAGATGCGGCGCAGGGCGTTGCTGCTGCTACTGGCGCTTGGCTTCGGTGCCGGAATTGTTGCCGTTCTGTCTGCCGCATTCATTTTCTGAGCCATCGTTCTGCAGCGGACAGCGACACTATCCCTGTTACCCAAGCCGTCCGCTCATAACACCTGGATCAAAAACGGGGCGTTTCAGAACGACGAGCCTGATTTCGAACGCATGGTCTACGGGGACGAATTTCGGTGGTGGGCGGCAGGCAAGTCACTGGAAAGACAATCTTGGCATTGGAATCATGGATCCAACATCTGCAGCTGCACGGTCCATGAACCTAGTTACCGGAAATGAACTACAAGCTCTTGACGTCATCGGATGGAATGTGTCTGCAGCAGTTCCGGAACCGTGCAGCTTCGCAGTGTTTGGACTCGGCCTGATTAACTTTGGAGGCTACCGATTGCGACGCCAACGAAAATTAACGTCTGCAATCGCCACGAAGGCCTCATTGACTTAAGTGCCGGGGGAAGCTTCGCAACTGTTATCATTCGAGAGTCGCAGAGCATGACGTGAGGCCAGTGTGGACAAAGAGTCAAACGACATCTTTGTGCATGGAAGTCATAGTAATGAGCTGTGCCGTTTGACACTTCGGCATCAACACATGATACCTGCTTCGATCGCGTAGTGACTGAAGCAGGTGGTCATTGCCGCGATCTTGCGGGCGGGTGCGGTGGAGCGACCGGCGCGGGTGACAGGAAGTAATTTCTTCACGGCACTTCCGATCTCTGTTTACCAGCCTGTGTTCTTTGTGCCGCGACTGCTCGCATCGGCGCTGAATATTCATTTCTGCCTGCTCGGCTTCGGCCCTCACCGAGTTTGCAGGCGTTCCGTGGCACGCAGAACTCTGTTTGCATCCGAACATACATACGGTTCCCTGAGTGCTCCCCGTGATCTTGCGCGTTAACCGATCTTGTGGTACGACTTGTACCAGTCCACAAAGCGTTGGATGCCGGTTTCGACAGGGGTGTCAGGTTTGAAGCCGACGTCGCGTTGCAGAGCGTCGATGTCGGCGAAAGTTTCGGGGACGTCACCGGGTTGGATGTCCATCATGTTCTTATTGGCGGTTCGACCAATGGCATTCTCCAGCACCTCAATCATGTGCATCAGTTCCACCGGTTGGTTATTACCGATGTTATAGATTCTGTACGGTGCTGCCGTCGTGGCATCATCCAATGGGTCCTCGTTGGGATTCGGCTGCGGTACATTGTCATTAACGCGGATCACGCCTTCGACAATGTCATCAACGTAAGTGAAGTCACGCCGCATTTTCCCGTGATTGAATACGTTTATGAGTTCACCCTTGAGAATCGCTTCGGTGAACAGCCACATCGCCATGTCGGGACGCCCCCAGGGACCGTACACGGTGAAGAAACGCAGCCCCGTAGTCGGCAGCCCGAACAGATGGCTGTAAGTATGAGCCATTAACTCGTTGGCTTTTTTTGATGCCGCGTACAGACTCACGGGGTGGTCCACTCGATCCGTCACCCGAAACGGTTTGTTCTTGTTGGCACCGTAAACGGAACTGCTGGATGCGTAGGCCAGGTGGCCAACATTGTTGTGGCGGCAGGCTTCCAGAATGTTGACGAAGCCGACAAGATTTGCGTCAACGTAGGCCTGAGGATTCTCCAGCGAATACCTCACGCCGGCCTGAGCCGCCAGGTGGATGACGCTGTCGAACCGGTGCGTATTGAACACGCCGCTCATCGCGTCGCGGTCTTCCAGTGAGACTTTCTCGAATTGAAAGCCGTCTCGCCCTTCCAGCTGTTTCAATCGATCGTGCTTCAGGCTGACCTGATAGTAGGCGTTGATGTTGTCCAGTCCGACGACCTCATCGCCACGGTCCAACAGTTTTTTCGCGGTATGAAAGCCGATGAAGCCGGCGGCGCCGGTGACGAGAATCTTTGCCATTGTGCTATGTTAACTTTGAGGAGTGGTGTATGGATTGTTGGCTTGAGACGGAACGAATCGTTGTTCTGCTTCAGTTCGGTGCCGACCAGTGACAGATGCCGCAATCAGAGAAGCAATCGCCAGTACAGACATCAGGGCCGAGAGGAGTGAATACACCCCGAGGACAGTGAGGTTATTGGGTGTCGTAAACCTGCTGATCACCGCCTGCGCTACAAAGCCACCGGCACTTGGGATCAACAGCAGACTGACACCGCAGATCAGATATTTTCTTGCAGTGTTGCGGTCAATTTTCCGCGTGATGACAAAAATCAATGCCGCTATGTAGAACAACGCCGGGATTCCGGCGGACAGGGGAAAAAGCAACGCCGCACCGGAAAATGTCAGCATATTCATGTGCTCCACGGTCTTTCGGGTCTGATTCCCGCTATGCGTCAGCCAGTTTGCGATACCAATTGATAGTGTTTCCGAGTCCCTGCTGCAGATCGACCTTCGGCGTCCAGTCCAGCCATTCCTTAGCTCTGGTGATGTCCGGGCACCGTCGCTGTGGATCATCTTTGGGCAGCGGCAAGTGAGCGATTGTTGAAGAACTTCCAACCGCTGTAATGATTGCCTCCGCCAGCTCCAGCATAGTGTTTTCGGCGGGATTTCCAATGTTGACCGGCCCGGTCTGTTCGTCCTGATCCATCAGTCGCAGCATGCCTTCAATCAGATCAGTGCAATAACAGAAGGACCGCGTCTGCGTGCCTTCGCCGTAAATCGTGAGTGGTTCGCCGCGCAATGCCTGATTGATAAAGTTTGAGATCACTCGCCCATCGTTCGGGTCCATCCGCGGACCGTAGGTGTTAAAGATGCGAATGATTCTGATCTGAACGTCGTGCGCCTCGTGATAGTTCATCATCAATGATTCGGCGATGCGTTTCCCCTCGTCGTAGCAACTGCGCGGGCCAATTGGATTCACGTGCCCCCAATAGTCCTCGGTCTGTGGATGAACCTGAGGGTCACCGTACACCTCAGAGGTGGAAGCGTGCAGAATTCGGGCACCGCAGCGTTTTGCCAGTCCCATGACGTTGACCATGCCGACAGTTGACGTCTTGATGGTCTTGATGGGATTGTGCTGATAGGCCTCTGGCGACGCCGGACAGGCCAGATTGAAGATGCGGTCCACTTCAAAGTAGAACGGATGGACAATGTCGTGCCGCACCAGTTCAAACCGTTCATGCCCCAGGAGGTGGCGTACGTTTTCCTTGCTGCCGGTGAAGAAATTGTCCAGGCAGATCACCTCGTCGCCACGTTCGATCAGCCGGTCGCACAGATGACTTCCGAGAAAGCCGGCACCGCCGGTGACAAGCACTGTCGACATCAATTGCTCTCCTGCTGAACGTTATTGGTTTTCGCCCGACGTTTTATGAAAAGCGATGTCATTGCGTTGAGCCCCCAGTAGCGGACTTACACAACTTTCATCGACTCTGCTGTCCCGATCGCCCGATCAATTCGCTTTAGACATTCTTCCCGTCCAAGCAGTTCGAGCGTCGGGAACAAGTCCGCGCCTTTGGCTTTTCCCGTCACAGACAGCCGCAGGGCGGGAGCAACCTGGCCGAACCTAATTCCCTTTTGCTGAATGAATTCTTCGACGACTTTGTGCATCGCATCTGCGGTGAAGTTGTCCGTTACGGCCAGCAACTGGCGAAGTTCCCGCAGCAAATCGACGGCCTGTTCCGGCTTCACAACGCGCTTCTGAAAGTCTTTTTCGCTGTACCTCAAACTCTCTGTGGAAGCAAAAAATTCGTCCATTCCCAGAATGTCCCCAAATACTCGGACCCGGTCAGCAGCGAGTTTGACCACGGCGTCCACTAACGCCAGCATGTCCGCATCCGGATGTTCAGCGACCAGGCCAGCTCGTACAAGAACATCGACGCAGCCCTTTAGCTTTTCGTCCGCCGACAAGCGCCCCATCCAGTAAGACTGGTAACTCATCAGTTTGTCGGGGTCGAGTCCAGCGGAAGCCTTGACCACGCGTTCCAGGGAGAAGTTCTCCAGCAAGGTCTGCAGCGACATGTTTTCTGTTTTGTCGTCCAATGACCAGCCCAGCCGCGCCAGAGTATTCAGGACTCCCGCAGGCAGGAAACCGACTTCGCGATAATAGGCAACCATCACAGGAGACAATGACTGTTCCGCCGGATCGATACCTGTCGCAGAAAGAACTTCGTCCCCCAGCTGAAACAGCTTTTGGAAGGCGGGACTCTTGCGATACTTTTCAATGTCGCGTTTGCTGAGTTTCTTTTTGCCTCCCGGCGCCGCAACAAACGGAATGTGAGCAAATTCGGGAAGATCGTGGCCCAGTGCTTCGTGGATCAAAACCTGTGTTGGCGTGTTGGAGAGATGTTCTTCTGCTCGGATGACGTGGGTGATCTGCAATTGTCCATCGTCGACGGCGGTGGCGAAATTGTATAACGGTGAACCGTCACCACGAGCAATAACGGGGTCCACCATCAGACCGCAATCCCACTCCACATGGCCTCGAACGTTATCATCGATCGACACCCTGCGGTCGCGGGGGATCAGAAAACGCACGACGTGAGCATCGTCGGCCGTCAGCTTTGCCGAGACCTCAACTTCGGACAGACCAACTGAGACTCGGCTGCTCAGGTAGACACGTTTTTCCTTTTCGGCTGCTTCCCGCTGAGATCTCGTTTCCTCGGGAGGTTCAAAATCGCGGTAGGCGGCTCCACTGTCAATCAGTTTGTCCAGCGCGGCGTCGTGCAGGTCACGCCGTTGCGACTGAAAGTACGGCCCGTAATTTCCGCCGACCTCAGGACCTTCGTCCCAATCCAGGCCGAGCCAGCGAAACGCATCCAGAATGGGCCCCAGTGCTTCGTCCAGATTTCGCTGTTGGTCTGTGTCGTCCACGCGAAGAATAAACTGTCCGCCGTTCCTGCGCGCCCACAGCCAGTTAAACAGTGCGGTTCGCATGCCTCCGATGTGCATGTATCCGGTGGGGCTGGGGGCAAATCGTGTCCTGACTGTCATGTGTCTCTCGCGTTCCGCAGCATGGTTTACCGAAGCCGTGATGGTATCGGCATCCGGGGATCGTGCAATACTTTGTAATTACCGTCGCGTTGGCTTCCCGGGTGTGGGTCGAATGGCCTGTGCAGCCAGTGGTTTTCGTTAATGTGGGAACCTGCTCGGGAATCGAAGTGTCGCAATTGACAAATGTCGGAAGGCCAATAGACTCCCCGTCCGCTTGGCCCAACTGCACAGCAATGGCAGGTGAGTCGGCACAGATCTTTGACAATTTGATTGAGATTGTGAGTCTGTGAGTTTTGGCTAACG
>JABABI010000125.1 GCA_014238335.1 Fuerstiella sp. | reverse complement strand
TACAATTTCGGACGTAACGATTTCTGCTGCCGCGGTTACCTCACTGGGATCCTTGACGGGGGCATATTCTGCCAACGCTTCGACTGCGGGGCTGAACAGTGTTGGCGTGTTGGACTCTCCCAGTGAAATGGATGTTGGAGAGGTACTGACGTTTACGCTGACGTTCGACGACGCTGCACTTGCCGTTAAACTACTGAGTATCGACTTCTCCGGCATTGGAAGCACGTCGGATGACTCGGCCCTTGCGACAACGTCCGCCGGGATGTTCACTCTGTTTACCGGCCAGCCCGACTTCAATGGTTCGACCGACGTCTGGTCCCCCGATGGCATCACCTATTTGACAGGCGATACGATTTCAGTCCAGGCCAGCGGAGTGGCGAACGAGGTCGCGTTGCAGGCGATGTCGTTTAATGTCACGACGATCTCCGTACCTGAAGCCACCATTTTTCCTGCGCTGGTTTTTCTGACGGTCTGTGGCGCCGGTCTTCAACGTCGTCGACAATCTGCGGTCAGACGTGTGGCACTGGCGCCCGATGGACTCACAACTTAAGAGTAGGCTGCCGTACAGTCTGGTGTATGGCAGCCTACAAATTCTCGTGAAAATGTTCATTTTGCACCGGAATAGTGCAGTCCAGGATGGCTCTCAGCACTTCTGCGGGTGAACGGTTGCAGTCGATGCGTTGAATAATGTTGGGGTCGTACTGCTCAATAACCGGCGCTGTGACTTCTTCATACAGTTCAAAACGACGACGAATCACTTCTTCGTTGGCGTCGTCTGTACGGTTTTCCCGGATGGCGCGACGGCGAATGCGGTGCACCATGTCTTCCAGATCACCACATTCAAGGTAGATGATGCGGTAGATTTCCAGGTACTGCTTCACCACCTCAACCTGTTCGACATTCCGCGGCATGCCGTCCAGCACCAACAGGTCTTCGCGGGGCTTATACCATGACAGCGCCACATAGGCGTCTACGGCTGTCTTCCAGATCTTCATCGTCAGTTCGTTAGGAACCAGTTCACCTCGCGAGATGTAATCGTACACCTGCTTACCGGACTCCGAACCGATGTCGATCGAGCGAAATACGTCTCCCACGGAAAGATGAAAGAAACCGGGAATGTTGGCCAGAATGCCCCCCTGAGTTCCTTTGCCAACACCCGGTGGGCCGAACAACAGCACGCAGCGATATCGGTCATCCTGAGACATGTGAATTCTGTTCCGAATAGGATAATGCGTCTGAGATGTCGGGCGAGAGTATGGCAACTCAGCCAAACCGGAAACAGAGAACACGCCTGGGAACGTCCGAAATTCTCTGATTCAATACAGCGTTTCATGCGGACTTGCGGAGGCAAAGAATGTTTTTCAATAGCAGCAGGATGCCTCCCGGCAGCCAGTGTCGTCTACGGCAATAAGTAATTTGCGCTGACCACCCCGAGGACGCCGTTAAAAACAGCTGCTGGTACCGTTAATGTTTGTCAGGGAATGATTGCGGCCGCTGCGTGTCACACCTGTTGGTTCGAAAGCAGGGATCGTGAATCGCGGCCGAGTTGTTCCAGGATTCCGACAACGTCATTGAAGGGGACGTCAAGAGGTTCGATCTGGTCGGCAGCTACGATTCCCACGCTGCCAATCCATGTATCCGGCGCTCCTGGAAAGAAGACGACCGCAGATTCATCCGGCAACCGTTCGGATTCAAACGCAATTCGACGGCATTCAGGTGTGCGAATGAGCACGGGTTTGAGCGACGGTACGTCTCGCGTTCCTCCGATGTTACCGGCCAGAAGATCCTTGTAGATCGCATATTTCGGAAAGAAAGTCGTGAGATATTTTTCGATCAGTTGATGAAGTTTCCGGCCTATGGCTCGATGAGCCATCAGGCCGGCGGAAAAGCATGCGAACAGCAGAACGCCCACGGCCACCGCGAACAGCACCGCGACACCGGCAGCGGTGTTGTCGGGGATCCATTTTTCCAGGGGTTCGTAGATCACGACGACGAAACTGTAGACATAACCCAGCAGACCGATCACAACGGCCAGCGGCAGCATGAACAGTACGCCCCCGATCGCGGTGGCCCTGAAGAAACCAATCGATCGTCCGATCTTATCTCTCATGCCCGCACCGCTTTCATCCGGGAATCTTCGTGGAGGGGAAATGCGTCGTCGACCGACGAAGTCTAACAAGGTGGGCGTCTGAGGCTATAGAAGCTGACGTCCGGAACAAAACACCATCAGCAGCAGTCGCCACCAGAAACACCTGATCGACGGTGACTATACCCGGGCGTGCCATCGCAGGGCAATTCGACTCATCACTTCAGCGGTCATCGCCGCATCATGCATTCGTCGTGAACGAACAGAACATTGGCCATGGTGGTCCATGCCGCCAGGTTGGCAATGTCCGTTGAGCCTGCTGCCGCAGCGCCAACGGCGACGTACTTCGCTGCACCTGTTGCGTCGGCACGAAAGTGTACTCGCTGCTCCTGAAGCAGCTGGTGCAGGACGGTGAATTCCCTGTCAGTCGGCTGTCGGCTGGTCAGCAGTCGAAACATCTCGGACAGGAGCGCCTTGTCGTCGTCACCGTGTTTCTGCAGCAGACGATCCGCCAGCATACGGGCGGCTTCCACAAACTGAGGACCATTCATGATCACCAGTGCCTGCAGGGGTGAAGACGTGCGTTCTCGTTTGACTCGGCAGACATCACGTTTGGCGGCATCCAGGGTCATCATCATGGGGGCCGGTGCGGTGCGTTTCCAGTACGTGAACAGGCTGCGGCGATAGAGGCCGTCGCCCTTGTCAGGATTGGAGGGTTTGAACGACGCCGCCAGTTCGTATGGTTTTGCCGGGGGGCCGCCGGCGCTGCGACGCAGCAGGCCACTGACTGCGAGTGCATTGTCACGCAGCATCTCAGCACTGAGCCGAAACACCGGCGCGTGAGTCAACCACTGGTTCTCCGGGTCTCGCTGTTGTTGATCTGGTGAGGTCAAACTGCTTTGACGATACGTGGATGACATAACCAGCTGCTTCAGCATGCGTTTGACATTCCAGCCGTTTTCCAAAAGGTCAGCGGCCAGCCAGTCCAGCAGCAAAGGATGACTGGGCGCCATACCCTGACTGCCAAAATCCTCCGGAGACCGCACCAGCCCGTGACCGAACGCGGTCTGCCACAGCCGATTTACGGCCACTCGCGCGGTCAGCGGCTGATCGCGCGACGTCAGCCATTGGGCCATACCCAATCGATTCTTTGGCCACGCAGCGTTCATCGGTGGTAGAAATGCCGGCACTTCCGAGGGAACTTTTTCGGCCCGAGCGTCATATGCACCACGGGTCAGGACGTAGGCCTGACGCGGGGCAGGTCGCTCCTGCATCACCATAATTTCCTGAAGTGTATCCTGAATCGTGCACACCGCTTTCCGAGACGCCTGCAGCTCGGCCACGAGAGTCTGAAATTCGACGTCCGCTGTCGCGGCCGCGTAACCTGTCAACGCGGCTGATTCTGAATCCCCCAGTTCTGACCAATCCGATTGCAGGACCTGCTTCAGGCTCTGGCCGTCGTAGAGCTGACGAATCTCCGGATCTGTCAGTTGGCGGTCATAGACGCAAAATTCATCGACCACGCCTTTGCTGAATCCTTTGTCGCGAAAGCGCTGACCGATCGTAATGCTGTCGCCGCCGCCGCCAGTGATGTTTCGGTACAGATTGTCGCGATTGACGACGGTGGCGGCCGGTTTTCCGTTGGCCCACAGATTCAGCCCGCCAGCGGAACTGGACCCGTCGTAGGTCATCGTCACATGCGTCCATGTATTGAGCGGCAACGGTTCGGCTGAGCGAATTCGAATCGCATTTCCCGGCCAGAAATGGATGAGCGCAGCGCTCATGTGACCGTCTTCGATCAAAAGTTCGTAGCCGCGACTGCCTGCATCCGTCCACGCACGCGAACGATGGAACACAACACTACGCTCATATTTGCGTGGCACTTTCAGCCACGCAGATATTGTGAAGGGCTGCCAGCGAGCGAAGTTGCCAACCTTCACGTCAATGCCGTGATCGCCCGTCAGTTCCACGGCGTTGCCGTGCTTTCCCCGGACCATGCGGTTAGCATCGAAACTGCCTTCATCGAACGTCAATGCAGCCTGTCGTCCTGGAATCAGTGTTGTCAGATCTGCCAGTCGTGCGGCAACAGCGCCCCGCAATGCGGACAGGGCCGTCTGGCGTCGGGCATCCTGCTGCAGTGCGGTTGTCGTAACTCCCAAAGCCAGTTCGGCGGCTGTCCGTCGGTCCAGTGCTTCACGCAGTTGATCCGTCTGTGCATCGGTGGGAAGTTCGAGCGTCGGTGTGGGTGTTGAACTGGTGAAGTACGAATACAGTCCCGCTTCGTCGATATTGTTGAAGAAGGAGAACAGCTGGTAGTACTCGCGCTGAGTAATGGGGTCGTATTTATGGTCGTGGCACCGAGCGCACTCAAACGTGAGCCCCATGAACGCGGTGGCGACTGTTTGAGTACGATCCGCCACGTACTCGACGCGGAATTCCTCCGGCGTGCTGCCGCCTTCCACCTTTTGCGGATGCAGTCGATTGAATGTTGTCGCCAGGATCTGATCGCGTGTTGCATTGGGCAACAGGTCACCGGCCAGCTGCTCTGTGATAAAACGGTCGTAAGGCATGTTTTCGTTAAAGGCCTTCACAACCCAGTCCCGCCATGGCCAGACGTAACGGTCACGGTCGACCTGGTATCCAAAAGTGTCGCTGTATCGAGCGATATCCAACCAGTCTGCGGCCATGCGTTCGCCATAACTGTCGGATTGTAACAGTCTGTCGACGACGGTCTCGTAGGCAGCAGCTGATTCGTCAGCCAGAAACGCATCAAGCTCTGCCAGCGTCGGCGGCAACCCCGTCAGATCAAACGTGACCCGTCTCAACAGCGTTGGTTTTGACGCCATCGGATTCTGGTGATACCCATGAGCGTCCTGCTGAGCGACAACGAACTGATCGATGGCGTTGTGGTTCCACTGTTTGTTGTCGACAGTCGGTACTTCCGGCGTGACGATGCGTTCAAACGCCCAGTGCCCCTTCCATTCTGCCCCTTCGGATACCCAGCGGCGCAGCCGTTCCTGTTCCTCTTCATTCAGCGACAATCCCGATTCTGGCGGGGGCATACGTACATCGGGGTCTGTCGACAGGACTCGCGACACCAGTACACTGGATTCCGGGTGGCCGGGTGACACGACGAAACGCGACTCATCCGACGGCAACTTGCTGATCACAGCGTCTGCTGAGTCGAGTCGAAGATTTGCTTCGCGGGCGTCGGCATCCGGGCCGTGGCACAGAAAACAACGATCTGACAGCAGCGGCTTGATGTCTCGAGCGAAATCAACCTGAGGCTCATCAGCCGCCTTTGCTAAGTGGCTGTCAAACAGCGAACACGAAACATACAGAAGCACGATAGCGAGCGAATGAATAGACGTACGAAAGGGCATTGGCGTGAGGCATTGAGACGAGTTAGAGTTTGGTGGGCGGCTCAGTCTAACGTCGTTGAAGACAGAAAACACGTGTCACGCCGGATTCGGACACACCGGGTGCGTCCACGGATGGTGGTGCTCAACGAATGCTGGGTGCAGTAACCAACGGCTATAAAGCTGAAGAGTATGGTCAGGGATCCAGCGAGGCTGGAAGGAACCGCCCGGGGCTTCCTTCACAAGCTCAGTCCAGCCTCCAGCCACAACCCTTCGTTTCGACATCAGTCCGTGGAGCGGCGGCACTAAACATCAGCAGACGCAACACATTACTGATGCCGTTTCACGGCTTTGGTCATGATCGGCCCTCTTCTTCCGCGGGTTTCACCTGCGGCTACCTGCTTGTGCGGCTCCGCCGCAGGATGCTTGACTTGTGTACCAACAGAAGGCCACCAGAAAGTTGCCACGATTCGTGACTGCATCCAGCGATGAATTGCGACGCTTCGAACCTGTACTGCCATGGAACAATCTGATAATAATCGCTCGATTCATCGCATTCCTGAACTGATATTCCCGTTACGAACATGAACCAGGCAAACGCCGAAGACTCACCAGCGAAGATCCCGCCCAGAGGGCGTATCCTGGGAATAGATTACGGTACAAAACGAGTCGGCGTAGCGGTCAGTGACGTATTTCAGGAACTCGCCAGTCCGCTGCACAATTATCAGCGAAACGGCCAACAGGCAGACGAACAATTCTTCCGCAACGTCGCCGCAGAATACGAAAGCGTGGGCCTTGTTGTCGGTCTGCCGGTTCACATGAGCGGCGACGAAAGTCAGAAATCACGTGAAGCCCGGCGGTATGGTGCATGGCTGTCACGAGTCACTGCACTGCCTGTGGCATTTCAGGACGAACGTTTCAGCAGTGTGAAGGCAGAAGCACTGATGCTGCAGTCTGCCCTGACAAAGAAGCAGCGAAAGTCCAGAATCGACAAACTGGCAGCGCATATCCTGCTGCAGGCGTTTCTGGATGAGCGAAGCCAGAAGTCGTCTTCCTCAGAGCGTCCGGAGGATTTGACCCTGGGAGCGGAAGGCAGCATGCTGGACGAAGAGTGACGGTCAGCTAAACTTCTATACTGTCACAGGGTGCGAATCTGGTCCGCCCGTGGATAGGCACGAGTACCTTCTATCCTCCCGGTCCGGCGTGCCAGCCTTGTTCCGTTTCGTTTTTTGTTCGCTGCTGCAGGACGCGTGTGAATGATTTATTTTCTTCGAATTCTCGTCAGCGTCGCAGTTGCGGCGTGTGTGCTGCAGCAATCTGACCAGTCACCGGCAGCAGACTGGCCGCAGTGGATGGGACCAGAGCTTAACGGGATCTCTTTGGAACGCGGGTGGTCAACAGACTGGCCGCAGGACGGCTTACGCCAGGTCTGGACAACCGAACTCGGGATTGGTTTTTCCTCGGTCAGTGTGGTGAACGGCCACCTGTACACGATGGGACATAACGATGGCATGGAAACGGTTTGGTGCCTGAACGAAAAAACCGGTGAGGAAATCTGGTCTCACCAATATTCGGCAGAGCTGAACCCGAATCTGTATGAAGGTGGTCCCGGAGCAACGCCGACGGTGCACGGCAATCTGGTCTATACGCTGAGCGTTGATGGCCGATTGCATTGCCTGCACCGCCTCACCGGTGACTTGCTGTGGCAGCAAAACCTGCAGAAAGATCTGGACGTGGACATGCACGAATGGGGATTCAACGGATCCCCGTACATTCTCGGCGACCACTTGTTGTTTGAAGCCGGACGTCTGGCCGCATACGACCGGATGAACGGAAAACTGCTCTGGCGCTCCGAAGAACATCGGGCGGGTTATGGTTCTGTACGAGCCTTTTCTCACAACGGGCGATCGCTGCTGGCCAGTCTGGATAACGACGGGTTGCGCATCAGCAACGCATCAAACGGTGCGCTGGTTGCATTTCAGGAATGGAAATCGCCATTTGGTACCAATTCGACAACACCCATTGTTGTCGGCGACACGGTCTACATCTCCAGTGGGTATAACGTCGGCTGCGGTCTGTTTAAATTGACGACGAACGCCGCCGGGGCAAGCCCGGCGGAACTACAACTGCAGGAGGTGTATGCCAGTAAGCGTATGCGCAATCACTTCAACAACAGTATTCTGTACGAAGGCTACCTGTATGGCATGGACGGAAATTCCAATCTGGGCCGTGTTGTCACGTTGACGTGCATGGACTTTCAGACAGGAGAGGTAAGTTGGAAAGAACGCGGCCTTGGGTGTGGATCTTTGATGATCGCTGACGGTAAATTGATCATTCTGAGCGAAGACGGTCAGTTAGTGGTCGCAAATGCCAGCCCGCACAGTTATCAGGAACTGGCCCGCTCTGACTTCCTGTCGGGCCGTTGCTGGACCATGCCGCTGCTGCTGAATGGTCACGTCATCGGACGCAACGCCACTGGCCAGCTTGTTCGTGCAAAACTGCCACCCGCTCGGTCATTAAAGAGGACACAAGAGAAATGACTCCAGTTTCACGCAGAAGCCTTTTGTGCGGCGCCGTCGCGGCGGGTTTGTTACCGCAGCACGTTCGCGCAGGGGCTGCCGCATCGATGGTCGCACAACGTCGAACTCGCTTCGCGGTGTCTACGTATTCGTTCTGGCAGTTTAAAAACAAAGATCTGCGATCCATCGAAACATGCATCGATCTGGCGGCAGAGTGGGGCTTCGACGGCGTTGAAATTCTTGAAATGCAGATGACTAATACCGACAACTCAACGCTTCAAAAACTGAAGCAGCGAGCCTTCGTAAATGGTCTCGATCTGTGCGGCTTTTCAACTCACCAGGGCTGGGTCAGTCCGGATCCGGAAGTTCGACGGGCGAACACGAAGAAGACCATTAATTCTATTGAGCTCGCTTATAAGCTGGGTATTCCGACGATGCGAGTCAACACGGGACGGTGGGGGACCAGCGCCAACTTCGACGTACTCATGGCCAACCGCGGTATCGAACCCACTGTGGAAGGCTATACGGAAGAAGACGGTTTCAAATGGGTGATCGACGGACTCAATGACTGCTTGCCTGTCGCAGAAAAATGTGGTGTCACACTGGGCCTGGAAAATCACTGGGGCC
The DNA here is from genome assembly GCA_014238335.1 of Fuerstiella sp. Taxonomy (GTDB): domain Bacteria; phylum Planctomycetota; class Planctomycetia; order Planctomycetales; family Planctomycetaceae; genus Fuerstiella. The sequence goes on along the minus strand of JABABI010000125.1, from coordinate 10,927 downwards.
TGGGTCGTACTGCCGATGGCGTTATGCGGATCGTCAATGCCATCGATTCACCGTGGCTAAAGACAACGCTGGACACCGGTAACTTTCTGGAGGATCCGTACGATCGTCTTGAACAGATTGCCGATGACGCAGTCCTGGTTCAGGCAAAGACGTACTACGGCGGCGGCATGTGGTATTCCCTGGATCTTGACTACCCAAGAATTGCCGGACTGCTCAGAAAACACAACTTTGGTGGGTATGTGTCTCTGGAGTTTGAAGGCAAGGAAGACCCGCGGACCGCAATTCCGAAAAGTCTTGGCATGCTGCAGGCAGCTTTTGCGTAAGCAGTAAGTTTCAAACGCGTGCAAGTTTTCCAACAGAAACGTTGACGCCTGGTGAAAATGCGATGTGGTCGGGTTGACGATCGGACTCAATCGGGCAGCCGATGGCGGTGGCAAGTGTTTGCCGGACAGTCACGCTTCGTGGCGTGCAGAAGGGGTACGGCGTGTGGTGGACACGTCCCAGATATATTTGGCCGTCCGGGCGACGTGCAAACAGCACGTACCGTTCCAGCAGGAAGTGCTCCAGCGAGCCTTCATCCGCGATGCCCAGTGGTCCGGTGTTGTCCAGTTGCATGTCGGCCTGGTAACTGCATTCCTGTTGCCCGTGTCTCTGCCCTCGGTATTTGATCCCGTGTGCATCGCGGTGCAGCGAAAGGTCGGCATCAAAATACGGCAAATTCCAGAATCGACGAGCAACTCGCACCGCCAGGCGTTTTGTGGCATCCAGGCTGAAGAACCAGACCCCGCTGCGTCCATCCGGCAGAGTCACGTAAGTACGCAGGTTGGTTTCCAGAAACCATGAAATGCCAGGGACGGCCGGGAACCACCATGGCCGCACTTTTTCCATGGCAAACGGCACCATCCCCAGCCAGCCGTCACCGTCGAATGTCTCCACCATCAGCCCGTCCGGCAACAGCGTTTGCAGAGTTTCCGGAGGCACGCGCCAATGAGAAAACAGCAGGTTGGTCCATGTTTGATAACCGGAGTATCTGGTCATAGGCGTCGCGTTTCCAAAGTAGCCAGTCGCCGATTTCCCAGGATCGTTGTCTCTGATTGTCGCTGGCAAGTGACTGTCCGTCGTCAACTCATCTTGTTAACAGGAAGCAGAGTATCATTGCTGCTCATTGAACATTCTCTGATCTCTGGTCCCGGTCAGTTAAGAGCTGGTGCATTGTCAGAACCCGGATTTATCAAAGCACCAGGTCATTCCCCCAGATGAAACAACTGTCGAATCGCATCCAGCAATCCGTGCGGCGTGCCGGCTTTGGCTTCATCCTTCAGTGTTTCCAGTGGCGGATGCAGCAGCTTGTTGACGATCCGATGGATTGTCTTTTCGATGGCAGCTCGCTGAGAATCGGTCAGTTCCGGTTCTCTGCGACATAACAGGTCAAGTTCGCTGCGACTGATATTGCCCCACTGTTCTCTCAGCCGCTGAATCACGGGCCCTGTCGCACGGTGATAGACTTCATGCATGAACCGGTCAGTCTGCTGCCTGATGATCTTTTTTGCGTGTTCCACTTCAGACACACGCAGCCGACGGTTGATTTCGCACGTCTCTTTCAGGCGATCGATGTCAAACAGCAACACGTTGTCGTCGATGTCGCTGATCGTCGGGTCAAAGTCGCGAGGCGCGCCGAGATCAAGAATAAACACAGGCTTCCGATCAGATATTTGACGCATTTTAGCGAACTGATCATGGCTGATCAAAGTTTCCGTTGCGCCCGTTGTGCTGACAATGACGTCCGCTTCGCCGATCCGCTGCTCAAGGTTGTCAAAGTCGTCACTCACTCCGCCAAACTGTTCCGCCAGAACTTCTGCGCGCTGTCGATTCCGGTTCACCACAACGATGCGTTTTACGCCTTCATCCTTAAGATAACGCAGAGTCTCTTCGGCCATTTCACCGGCGCCGATCACCAGCACAATTTTGTTGTCGAATCGATTGAAGATGCTGCGACCGAAATCGCCGACCGCAACGCTGGCAATGGAAACCCGGCCTTCGGACAGCTTCGTATTGGTCCGCACTTTGGCTGACACCGCCAGCGCCTGTTGAAACAAGGTGTTAGTCAACAGGCCGCACGAACTGTTCTCCTGCGCAATCCGGTAAGCTTCCTTGACCTGCTGTACGATCTGGGGTTCTCCCAGCACCATACTGTCCAGACTGCAGACGACATCGAACAGATGCTCGACAGCGGCCTCACCGTGATGATACAGCACGGAGCTGGTGAAGTCGTCAGACGGAAGATCGTGGAACGCCGCCACAAAGTCAGTGAGCTGCTGAGTCGAGAGTTCGGCGCACGCCTCGTCTGACGCGGCATAGATTTCAACGCGGTTGCACGTTGAAAGCACCACCAGTTCCGACTCCGGATGCCGCTGCTGCCACAGCTCGTACGCCAGCGTTAGCTGTTCCTCGGAGGCGAACGCCAGTTTCTCACGGACCTCAAGTCCTGCGTGATGATGATTACAGCTTAGAACAACAACGTTCATCGTGATTGCACCAGACTGCTCTCTGACGACGAAATCACCGGATTAGGGCCGGCGGCGGTTGAACTTCCGTGTATGCCTCCTGACAAGAGGGTCAGACCAAACACTGTCACTAAAAGAAACCCCCCGGCCAGCAACGTCAATCGTGCCACCTGCCGTCCTGTCTGCTCCTTGCGGGTCAGTATCCAGCACAGCGCTGACACCATCGTCAGCCAGACAATGCCCGTACCTGCAACCAACGGGTCCATCCAGTTGAATCCGCTTTTCAGTGGACTCTGCACCATGGCCAGAATGAGTCCTGTGACCAGACCAATCGTCAGCATGAGGACAGTGCTGACCACCATCCAGCGATTGAAACGGTTCAGTCGCTCAAGGCTGGGCAGCTGCAGTCGGTGCAGCCACAAATTTTTCCCACGCAGCTTTTGGTATTGCAGCAAATACATGGCCGCGCAGATCGTCGACGCGGCGACTGTGCCCAGGCCGAGTAACAAGGTGGACGCATGCAACATGCCCCAGCGATAGATCGCATTCTTTTCTCGAACTGACTCCGCACTAACATCGTCCACAAACAACGCCAGAATAATCAGGCCCAGAATTGACGGCATAAGAAACAGTCCCACCTCCATCTGTCGATGGGTCGCCGCAAGCAGCACGTAGAAAAACGCCCCCAGCCAGGCCAGTACCAGGAACCAGTCGTGACTGCTGCCCACAAGTGGCGGAAGCCCGGATTCTGAGCTTCTGGTGAACAGATATGCTGTATGAGCCAGCAGGCCGGACGCCGCGGAGCATAACGTGATGCCCCGGGTCAGCCCCGACCGATGGCGCAGCAACTGATACAGCTCGGCGCCAAATGTGACAAGGTAGCTCAGTAGAAAACACGACAGTTGGACGTTGGACAGAAACGCCAAATCTGATACTCCGTATGAGGTGTAGTGCAATGCGGGACGCTCGTCACCAATTCTAACTTACGGTTGATCTCCGGCAACATGCTGAGGCTCGGTTCATTCCATGAATAACGCTCTGCCATCGGTTGTAGGGACTTTGTCACACGAGCAGCACCGTTTTCCGCCCAGGTCGAGTCCGGGAGCAGACCACCACGGCAGCCTGCCACCAGGGAAGGCAGGCGGGAAAAAGCTGGGTTTTCAGAAAGACATTGTCGGCTGCGATCGGCGAAACCACATCGCTATTCGACATGGGAAGGGGACCCGCCAGGCCCGTTGTGCAGTTCGGCGGTTACGTCACGTGCTTCCTTCCTGTGGTCAAAAGGGATGATCGGTAACCGCACCCGATTGAAAGTTGGCTGGGTGCTCCGATGGTTGGAGGGGCCACGCCGCCCGCAGCTGGCTCCTCTCACCGGCGTTGTTCGTTGTCGTGCGAATCGGTGTGCCAACGGGTGAGAAGCAAAGGAGTGCCCGTCGGCATCCCGTTCAACAACTTCCAATCCCACAGCTGCACCTCGGTCTGGCTCAGCGAGTCGCATGACATGGGCCCGCGCTTGCGATATCGTACACGTCACCCAAACGATCAGGTTTATCGATTGGGCGGGAACATGGATGTTCGTGGTCGCCACGGACCGGACGTTTTGAGCATCGCTTCAAATCTCGTGGCGCCGACAACGCACGAGCCCACCTGAGTGCCGACAAGCGACTCGCTGCTTCGCAGCGTCCACTGCAATGCAAATAAGACGATGTTCGTTCCTCGTCGTACCTCCCTGCACAATCTCAATGACTGCACTGCTGAAAGAAATTCTCATGTTGCGAAAATGTCTGTTCCTGATCCTGTCGGTGACGTTCTGTTTCAACTTAGCCGTTGCCTCAGACTGGACTGAATTTCGCGGGCCGACGGGACAGGGACACTCCGATGCAGTCGACCTGCCCACGACGTGGAGTGAGGATGAGAACATTGCGTGGAAAGTCGATTTGCCAGGAAACGGATGGTCATCGCCGGTGGTCGCAGGTGGCCGAATTTATGTAACGGCGGCGGTTCCCGTTGACGATAAGACGCCGCTGCAGCACTCGTTGCGAGTTCTGTGCCTGTCTGCAACCGACGGCAAAACAATCTGGGACGTTGAAGTCTTTCAGCATTCCGCAGACGAAAAAATCGAGGTGCATAACAAGAACAGTCACGCGAGTCCCACGCCGATTCTGGAAGGCGACCGGCTATACGTGCACTTTGGCCCACACGGCACGGCGTGTCTGAAAACTGACAGCACTATCATCTGGAAAAACACTGATCTGCTTTATGCTCCGCAACATGGAAACGGCGGTTCCCCGGCCATCGCCGGGGACGTTATGGTCATCTGTTGTGACGGCAAGGATCAGCGTTTCGTGACTGGACTTGATAAAAATTCCGGCAACCAATTGTGGAAGACCGACCGTCAACTGAGTCCCTCGCGGGGTTTCAGCTTTAGCACACCAACAATCGTTCACACTGGCGGAACATCCCAGGCGATCTGTCCGGGAAGCGGTGGTGTCTGGTCTTATGATCCTCAAACCGGAAAACAGCTGTGGCAGGTCGCGTACGGCGAAGGATACTCAGTCGTGCCCCGCCCGGTCGCCGGGCACGGCCTGGTGTTTGTCTGCAGCGGCTTCGGGGATCAACAACTATTCGCCATCGATCCCACCGGCACTGGTGACGTCACGGAATCTCATGTCCGCTGGAAGATCAAAAAGGGCGTTCCCAAGTCACCGTCTGTATTACTGGTTGGTGACGAGCTGTACATGGTTGACGATGCCGGCATTGCCAGCTGTCTTGACGCCGTGTCCGGTGAAGTGCACTGGCAGGAACGTCTCAACGCAAAATTCTCTGCGTCACCATCGCTGGCCAATGGGTTTATCTATTTTCAAAGTGAAACAGGGGCCACGACGGTGGTGCGTCCGGGAAAAGAATACGACGAAGTCGCAAAAAATCAGCTTGGTGACGGAGAAACTCGTACGTTTGCGTCATTCGCGTTTGTGGACAACGCCATCCTGCTGCGCAGCGAGACGTCCCTGTATCGCATTGAAAAACCATAGTTCGTCAGAGACGAACGGTGCTGTCATGAAATGCCTTACAGTTGTGCCGCAACACACAGCCCCGAACGATCGTTCCGAGGCTCATACAGCCTCATACAGTCACACACCGGGCGAAGGTGCGCGATCGGCAACTCAACCGGACACAACTGCACCGCTTTTGCCGAACGTTTCAGACACGCCTATTTGATCGCCAGCACAGACGCGAAATTGAAGCACTGAAACCACGGACAAACCGTGCTGAATCCGGCCCCGCGCAGACGCTCAACGTGCGTTTCCAGGGTCTCCGGTACCAAACGATTTTCAATGGCCGTTCGTTTCTGAGCGATCTCAAGCTCACTATATCCATGAGCCCGTTTGAAGTCATGGTGCAGAGTCGTCATCAGCTGGTTCTGCGCAGGGTCGGCAAACGCAATTTTTTCCGACAGTAACAGTGCCCCGCCAGGCAAGACACCGCCGGCAACACGGTGGACAAACGTGTCGCGTTCTTCAGGTGGAAGAAATTGCAGCGTCAGGTTGATTACCACCAGGGATGCATTTCGGACGTTCGTCTGGCGAATGTCAGCTTCGTGAACTTCCACGTCAGCACCGGCATCGCGCTGATCGCCGACGATGCTGCGTAAACGAGCAACCATGGCGGCAGAGCTGTCAACAGCGTGAATATGGCAACTCGCTGGAGCGTGCTGCTGCACCGCAAATGTCGATGCTCCCAGAGAACAGCCAAGGTCGTAGACGTTTGTATCCGGCAGAACGTATGTCGCAGCGCATTGTCCGATCAACGACAGCATCGACGCATAGCCCGGCACCGACCGACGAATCATGTCCGGAAAAACATCCGCGACACCGTCATCGAATTCGAAGTCACCAACGCGCTTCAGCGGAACCGAATATAAACGATCTTCAGGCACTGGACGATTGACCAGGGAACTAGCATTGGTGGCGAAGCGAACACCGCAACAACGGCACGTCGCAGAATAACGTCCGGCAGTGCCGCTGACCGATCGATTCGGCCTTCGGACATGGAAAATTCCGGACATTGGTGTCGACTGAGTGCACTCGAAACGTGTGTCAGGTACCCCTAATGCGGGGCACGTTCCGGGCCGTTCCGGTTTTTGACTCCTGACCCCGCGTTCCCCGCGGCCCCTGAAACCCAACGTTGACACAGCACTACAGCATATTACGCTGTTTCACCGCCAACAAAACGTGTTCCGATCTGCTATGTATGCTTCCCCCACGACCGACGTGTTTTCCTAAACTGACTAATTCGTGGACACGTCGAAGGCAGCATCGGATGACTTACCGTTCAGCGAAAAGTGACGTCGACAGATTTCCTGGTTCGCACTCTTCAACACCATGCAGTAGCGTCCTGTCACCAGCCTGCTGCCGATCGTGTAAAAGAAGTTCGCGCGAAGATTTTCCCTGGGCACAAACTGACCAAACTGTTCGACGGTTCGTTCCTCATCGTCCAGCAGCAGGCATTCCACCCACATGTCTTCGTGAGGTGGGTTGAGATTGCACTGGGCGATCATTGTCTCACCCACTGAAAATTCCGACCGACGATTGGACAGCTGGTAGCCGATCGTGGACGTACCGATTTCGAAATTAAAGAACTTGTCGTGTTCGCGGACAGTTTTCTTGTCTCGAAGCATCATGAGCGCGACTTCCCGGTCCATCGGCTTCAAGCTCAGCAGACCGGACTGGCTGTGGTTTTGATAGAGATCCATCTGCAGCTCTGCTTCCGTCGCTCCAATGGCGGCAGCCGCAATCAAACATGTCCATGTGACGCTCGCCGGCACCGTTTGCGGAAAGCTGTTCGCCACACGAGACACAGCCAGCGCCGGAAGACGCAGCACGGTTTTGAGTGGCCGGAATAACGAAATACGCCGCAGGCGGACAATATCCTCTTCGCTCATGAATGCAAAATAGCCACTCAGACAAACCGCCGGGAACACGTACAGCCCCAGCGTCAGCCACGTCATGAAATGAAAGAAGGCTCCTGCCCCCAGCATGACGGCGCGGCCTCGCGGCCGCCACACGAGAACCCCAAACAATACTTCCCAGATAACCGCCAGATACGCACTAATCAGCAGCAGCGGCGACGACATCGCCACTGCTTCACCGATGGGATTTGCGTAGTTCCAGTTACTCAACATCCAGTATCGCATCTGGTCACCGCTGAAGAAGTCAGCGGTCTGAATCTTTGTAATAGACGCTCCAAAATAGATAAACGCAAACATCAGCTGCACCAGCCGAGCCGGCCATACGGAAAAGCGGGGCGGCAACACATTGACGGCTCCCGAACGTTTCTTAAGAAATGCGTCAACGGACCACACGGATCCCGCGTGAGAGACCGCCAGTAACAGCATCAGATGTGAGGCGATCACGGAATACTTGGTCAACGTGCCGATTCCGTCCAGCACGTTGAAGTACGAATACAAGACGATTGCCACGCACAATGACGTGCGCGTACGGAAACCAACGATCGAACTGAGCATGCACAGCAGCATGATGCCATACAGCGGCACCGCAACAGCCGGGGAAGGCACGGGTAGCACGGCGCCCTGACGGTACATTTCGAACAGCTGCACGGGGGACCCATCGGTGGTATACAGCTCGCGCACATGAGGAAACCGCAGCGCCATCGGTATCCCCGCAGTCAGCGGCAGGAAGATTCTCAACAACGCCATTCCAAACGGCGTTTCCTGTGCGAAAAAGAACCGACCCAATGCCGTCCGCGGTGGATTTTCAGCGAGTGATGGATTCATCCGTGAATCTCTCGGGGTGTGAATGAAACGAAATACCGTTTGGAGTATGTACCTCTGTGCTGGCGCAGATCACGCACGAACAGTGCAAGCCTGTCTAATTCGTGGAAAGACCAGCGCCCATGGAGGTGTTTAGATTGCTGCCAGCCCGCGCCTCGCTGGGATTGTACAGAGTACTGAACAGGCTGGTCGCATTGGCGGACTGTCGACGCAGGCGCGGGTTGTCGTAGACGGCCTGCAGTTTCTGTTTGGCATGCCAGTCCGGATAGATGCTCATGAGAGTACCATCATCACGAAAAACCGCGCGAAGATGGTAGTATGACAATTTGTCATTGGGACGTCCGAAATGCTCGTCGTACAATCCTGGTGGCAGGTTGTACTGTTTGGGCCAGACTTCTTCGATTGTGAACACTCGGTCAATGGGTTCATGAGCCGTGTGCCGCAGCACGTTTTGGATATGTCGGGGCAGCAGATCGTTCGTGTTGTCGTAATGAATTCTTGCCAGGTGTCCGAATGGGTGGAACTCGCCCCATGGCTCGCGGACCTCGTAATACTGTCCACTGGCGCCCTCGGCAATCAAATGGGTGCGGGCATCCCACGCGCTCCAGCCACAGAACATGTCCCAGACGACATAATAGCTAAGGGTGTTTCCGCAGAGGCCAACCTTGAGTGCGTGAGCCACAGTACCAAAGGTTAGTGCGGACAGATATGCGGCGATAAAGCCGAGCACCAGAAGAGATTTCATGCGTGTCATCGCTGACCTTCCATGGTTGCGATAAGTTACCGTCCCGGTCGGGCAGACAGAAACGGTGCGTTGTTGAATACCATCAACGGCAGAATTTGCCTCATTGCCCCGAATTAGTCAACACCGGTTCAGTAACGTTCTGGTTACCGAGAGTCTGCCAGACCCGCACGTCACCAGGAGCCCCTGCGGACACGACCGTTTTTCCAGCCGGAGCCACTGCGATGCCGAAGTAACGGCTTGTTTGCGGAGCGATCGACAGCACCGTCCCGATCTCTCGGGTGACAATGTCCCAGATACGAATCTCTCTGTCCTGCCATCGGAGGCCAGCAGTCGACCATTGGGAAACACGGGGACCGAACTCATCAATCCCGAATGGGCCTGCAGGTCTGCAACGCGTTCGCCGGTGTCCATTGGGCCCAAAGCGGATCTCGCGTCCGCCATCATTGCCCGCGGCCGCGAGATCAGCGGACACGCCTCCCCCGCTGCACCCATTCCGCTGGCGTCCCGGCCCCGGACGATTCATTTGGCAGTGGCTGCTTCACGTAACAGACTCAACGCAGTTTCTACCAGTATTTCACCGCTGCCCGGCTGAACGGCTGAGTTCGTCACCTCATAACTTCCTCCCGCGTACGCCGCTCGATTGGGGATGTAAATCGTCTCAACGGCGTTCGATAACTCCACGATCATTGTTGTGCGAAATGGTGATCCCTGTTTGATGGCCAGACCCAGTTCCACAAAGACTTCACCTGGCAGGCAGACAATGGCCACGTCTCTGCCAATCGTCATCACGGTGACATCGACCGGCAGCATTTTTCCGATTCCGGCCAGTGAGCGACTCAGTCCCCATGTGATATGATCCGATGTCGGCACGTAGGGCGGAGTATGTCGAAAATGATCCAGAATCAATTTCTTGTAAGCAGTGACATGTTCAAAGAAGTCCACCTTTTCACCCCGTTTGGCCCGTTGAACAATCTGCACCGAGTCCGTCACTTCTTCCTTGGTGGCGTCCTGCAACTGTAGCTTCACTGCACGTGACTTCACCACCAGGCGTGTCTGTTCCACCGGCCGCAATCGGTCCAGGTGTCGGACAATCGAATCCCCAATGGACGTGCCGATAAACCCGGCCGTGTTGCGTTTGGGATTGCGTGGATTGGAGTGGTTAATGTCTCCGCAACAGCCGGTGCCAAAAATCGAAATCACGTCCGGGCCGGCATACGATTTTAAAGTTCGTTCGATAAAGAATGGATAGTCAGCACTCCATTTTTGACCGCCGACAGTATCCAGGTGCAGAGCGAAGTTGCTGAACACTCCACGCAGGTCCCCCGATTCATTTCGAACAGCCAGCAGGCCGATTTCCGGATCGATCGGGCCAGCGGCACGAATCACGCTGGGATTGTTAAAGTTCTGCCACGTCTTCACACTACCATCGCGCATGACAAACCGACGATTAAAGGAAACAGGTGTCTGCTGCACTGCCGAACCGGCCTCAAGGGACGCGGGTTTCGCGCTGGTCGCGGCATCTACCGTGACCGCAACAATTTGTCCGATCAGTGTCTCGATGTAATTTCGCCGCAGCTCATCCTGCGGCTGTTTTGACAGATTCAGCCACAGTTCCTTCATGTAGTCCGGTGCCGTGTGCGAATGGGTGGCCGCAATCACGACGTTCGTTTTCGGAATCTTGGTTTGTTCTGAAACTCGCTGCCGTACTTCGCGGGACAGGTCGGTTGCGATCCCGATCAGATCGCAGATGACCAGGGCTGCCGAATTATCCGCATCCCGAAACACAATCGCCCTGGTCTGCAGAGGATCGCTGGTCCCGTCGGCCAGTCGTTCGTGGTAGTAACCCGCCATTGGAAATCCCGTCGGCGGCGTGATGTCGGCTTCTGC
>JABABI010000124.1 GCA_014238335.1 Fuerstiella sp. | reverse complement strand
ATCATCCGCTCGCAGGCTTTGTGATAATCCCAAAACGACCGCGGTGCCAACTCGCCATTATCCCTGAGCGTTTCTTTCAGGGTCAGGAAGCGGTTGACCACATCGCGAAGACGACACCCATCCGACACCTGCGGCGGGTTGCGGCCAGCTTGCAAATACTCTCGTTCCTGAAGATACTTCCCCTCAGCCGCGTCGGGATCCGACCATGGCCCAAAGTAGTACAGCTTCTGCCGAATTTTCTTGGCCCATTGGCCATTTGAGTGCGGAAAAAGCGGGTAATTATTTCTGGGCTTGTTCGGTTTTTGGCGTGTCTTTGGCATAGGGTCACCTCTGTTAATTGGACCACACCGGGTGTCGTGTCGGGTGTCGTCTCTGTTTTCAGAAGTCATTCTACCAACTAGGGGCCATAGCTCAATTGGTTAGAGCCGCGAACTCATAATTCGTTGGTTGGGGGTTCAAGTCCCTCTGGCCCCACTAAGGACTCCTGCACGACCCCGCAGGGTGCTGCAAACCCCAGCAAACACTGGGGTTTCTTTTTTTGGCTGCGATGTCGCATGTGCACGGAGCTAAAACGGTCGCACCGTCATTGAGTTCGTGCCGGCGGGTGCGCTGTTCCTGTCGTCGCGACTGAGTGGCCGAGATCCGACTATGCCATTCTCGACGGACCCACAGGTTTTGTGTTGGATTGAATAGACTTCCTGCGGACTGAGTCCATGACCCGTTACAGGCAGAGCAATCGTGCGAAGCATCACAGTTTGCCAGACTGGTAAATTACTAATACTGGACGACGACTGAGCAAACCAGGCGTGCGGCACGAAGTGTCATGCCGGCAAATGCAACCGGAGCCACGCACTTCTTCATATTGGAGCAAATCGCCAATCAGTCGCCGGAGGCATAACCAATGCATTTTATCTAACCGTCAATTTGCTGACATCCAGACCAGGTGGTGGAACATACCGCGGCATTTTAAGGAGTGAAATTCCGGTCGTGCCGATGGAACGGATATGGACGGAAAGGTCCGGTCTGAGTTTTCCGAACAACTCGTCCGCACCGCTCGATTCAAATCGATACCCAAGGATGGGGCATTATGAGAATCTTCCAATGGACGCGCTCAGTCCGCGTCGTCTGTTCGCTGGTCGTGCTGTGCATGGCCGGGTGTGCGGAATTCAGACAGTGGAAAGACAACGGCTTCAAAGTCGGACCTGACTATTTCAAGCCGGTTGCACCCGTTGCAAGCGAATGGATCGACTTCAATAACCCGGACGTCATCAGCGATAGCCATGCGGTCAACGATGCCGCCTGGTGGGAGTCGCTGAACGATCCGGTTCTTAATCGCCTTATCAATCAGGCACACCAGCAAAACCTTTCTCTGCGTGCTGCCGGCATGCGAGTGCTGGAAGCCCAGGCTCAGCGAGCTATTGCGGCGGGTCTGCTGTATCCGCAGGCTCAGGAAGGCGTCGCCAGCTTCAATCAAACTCAACTGGGCACCGTAGGCAATGCCGCCGGAATTGGTGCGCTTCCATTCCGATCATTCAGCCTGTGGTCGTCCGGCTTCAACGTCGGCTGGGAAATAGACTTATGGGGCAAGTTCCGCCGTAACCTGGAATCCGCCGATGCAAATCTGGACGCCAGCATCGAAAATCATGACGACGTACTGGTTTGTCTGATCGCGGAGACGGCAGCAGCTTATGTCGAAACGCGGGCGTTTCAGAAGCGCCTGAAGTACGCACTGTCCAACGTCGAGATTCAGCAGGCCAGTCTGGAGTACGCTGAAGCGAATTTCAAGGAGGGAGAAGTCAGCGAACTGAGTGTCACGCAGGCTAAATCCAATCTTGCTCAAACCCGGGCGCTGGTTCCGGCCCTGAAAAAAGGTCTCCGACTGGCAAACAACCGGCTGTGCGTTCTGCTGGGTACTCCACCTCGCGACCTGTCACCTGAGTTGGGCGAAGCTCCGACCCCTGTTGCTCCGCCACAACTTGTGGTGGGAATTCCGGCTGAGTTAATCCGTCGCCGGCCTGATGTGCGAAGGGAAGAAAGACGAGTTGCAGCACAAAGTGCTCGGATCGGTATCGCGACGGCTGACCTGTTTCCCGCCTTCACCATCAACGGTTCGATCAACTGGCAGGCCAACAACTTCTCAGACATGTTCAGTTCCGCCGCCAACGCGGGCTTTATTAGTCCGACCTTCAATTGGAATTTGCTGAACTACGGCCGGATCCGCAACGGTATCGCCGCGGAAGAGGCTGTCTTTCAGGAATTGGCCGTCCAGTATCAGGACACCGTGCTGAAAGCGAATGCTGAGGCTGAAGACGGAATTGCCTGCTTCCTGAATGCACACGACCAATTCAAATCATTGCGGGCGGGCGTGGAGGCATCTGAAAGGTCCGTGGAACTCGGTAACATTCAACTTGACCTCGGTGGAGCAGACCTGTTCCGTGTCCTGTACCTGCAGACGATTCTTGTGCAGCAGCAGGACCAGCTTGCTTCGGCTGAAGCTGAAATCGCTCTCAGTCTGATTCGGACCTACAAGGCGCTTGGTGGTGGCTGGCAGATTCGACTCGGTCAGAGCGTTTCCGAAGGCGCCACCGCCATTCAGGAACTGCCGGCTCTGGCACCACCCAACGTTCCCGATTCGGACGACGCGGAAAAAGACGAGACGCCCGAAGTAAAAACGGAAAACGCACCGGCTCCGGAAAAAACCGACGAATAGCTGCTTAAGGGCCAGCTACATTCCGTCTGCATCACGCTGACGCGAACCTGGTGTGCCCTCAGGGCCTCCGTGTCTGCGTGGAATCTCACTGACCAGCAGCGCCACCAGCACAGCCATATAGAACTGGCCCACAACCGACTGCATCCATGTCAGTGTCTGAGCAACGGGAGTTGCCGGAGTGATATCGCCGTATCCGAGTGTCGACATTGTCACAAAGCTGAAATAAATACACTTCGAAAACTGAATGACCTCGTCAGACGAGCCAGCCTGACTGCCCGCAGCCCTCAGCGTATCGCCCAGCAAAGACCGTGCGTCAATATTACCGAGGCCCCAGTACAGGAGGGCCCATGCCAGGCCCAGCAGCAGGTAAGCACTGATCACTCCGAAGATTGAGTGAATGCTGGCCACGTGTTTACGAAACACCGACATCACGATCCGAACTGCCATCACCACCAAGATCAGACTTTCCAATATACAACTGCCCAGAAACAGATACGGCTGATTAAGAAACAGTGTCGCCCACAACAGTGGTATTGCGATGGCAGCAACGATCAAGACGGCTAACATCAGTTCTCGTCGCCGAATCGTGGCAACGGCTGCGGAAATCAAAACCGCCGTGATGCCGGCACGTAGCAGCCACCCCGCAAACGGCAACGATCCGGCGAACGGAACGACCATCAGCAGGAACACGAGTGACAGCAGTGCGGTCAGGAAGTTACGATCATCACCCGACTTGTGTGGCTGCTTGTTTGCGTCCGTTGGCAGTTCAGATGGGTCAGTCTTTTCCATTCTCGGCATCTCGCAATCTTAACAATCTCTGACCTGTCGGCCAAATTGACCAACGGGTTCTATGACAGAAGAGCTATCAGGTGATGTTTGGGAATTCCGCAGACGCAGCTCATTTACTTCCAGCGCATGCGGGGATACCATCCCGGTTCTCAGTATAGTCGTACGTGAAGCCTTTCACGTTGCTGTGGTCAACTTTAGTCATTCGGCACAGAAGGTTGCCGAGCCGGGATTTCCTTTCCTTAATAGTGCTTCCCATGCAACGCCTATTTCTTGCACTGCCGAGTATCATCCTCGCCGTGGGCTGTTCACAACCGAACCAGTATCAGGCGCCGCCGCCAGCTTCTGTGACCGTGACTCGGCCGGTCATCAGCACCGTGACCAAATACCTGGACGAAACCGGTACGACGGAAGCCGTCGACCGAGTCGAAGTTCGAGCTCGCGTACGAGGATTCCTGGAAAAAGTTCGTTTCCAGGATGGTGACAACGTTGAAAAGGATGACCCGCTGTATCTGATTCAGCCCTTGGAACATCAGGCGGCCTTCGATGCTGCCGAGGCCGACCTCGCCATCGCGAACGCCGAAGTCAATGCCGCGAATGCCGAAGTCGGAGCGAATGACGTCGGGCTCCGCAGGGCAGAGCTTGAGGTCACGCGTCAGGAAAATCTATTTAAGAACAATGCTACTGCGGAATCGAAAGTCCAGACAGCCGTTGCCGAACGAGATGGTGCGATTGCCGCAGTGGCTGCCGCGAAGGCTAAAGTGGGTGCAGCAGAGGCCGCAGTGACCGCAGCAACGGCCGCGAAGACCCAGGCGAAGCTGGAGCTGGATTACTGCACGATCAATGCTCCAATCGATGGGCGCGTCGAACGGACGCTGGTCAAAGTCGGTAATCTTGTAGGAGACGGCGAAGCAACCCATCTAACGACGATGGTCTCGTACGATCCGATTCACGTCTATTTTAACATCAGTGAGCGGTCTCTACTGCGTGCGCGAAGCGGCGTGAAAGATAAGCCGCGGGAGCGGCCGGACATCACCAGAATCAAGGCGTATCTGCGACGGGCGGTCGATGAAGGATTTCCTTTTGAGGGTAATCTCGACTACGCCGACCTTGGTGTCGATCAGAGTACCGGGACATTCACGATTCGTGCCGTGTTTCCCAACAAATCGCTTGAGCTTTTTCCGGGGCTGTTTGTTCGCGTTCGTGTTCCGATCGGGACGGTTGAGAATGCGGTGTTACTTCCTGAACGATGTGTGGCGGTCGATCAGGCGGGACGGTTTGTTCTGATCCTCGATGACCAAAATGTCGTCGCACGTTGCAACGTTAAGCTCGGAGAAAAATACGGTGAACTGGTCGTCATCGCGGATGGACTGGACGGGACAGAGACGGTTGTCATTGACGGAATCCAGCGGGCCCGGCCGGGAGCCACGGTGACTCCAAAGGAAATCCAGCTGGATCCGCCCGACACGGGACGGAATACCGACGACACCGCCGCGTTACCCGGCGAAGCGGATAGCACGGAAGCTGATTCTGACGAATTGCACGCGACTGAGCCGGACGACAATTCAGCGGCGGCCGAGGCTTCCCAGGAACGCGACGACGCAGCAGCCACCAGCCCCCCGTCGGACGCTTCTGAGAACTAACGTAGACCATTCCGTCACCCGGATTGCAGCTTCATCAATGTCACGATTCTTCATCAACCGCCCGATCTTCGCCACGGTCATTTCGATCGTGATCGTACTCGGTGGAGCCGTGTCGCTGACATCGCTGCCAATCGCCAAGTTTCCGGATATCACGCCGCCGACCGTGCAAGTCACGGCGTTCTATCCGGGGGCCAACGCACAGGTTGTTGCCGAAACCGTTGCTGCACCAATCGAGCAGGAGGTGAACGGTGTCGAGGGCATGATCTACATGTCGTCCAGCAGTGCGGACGACGGCTCGTATACTCTGACCGTGACCTTCGAAATCGGTGTCGATATCGATATGGCCACGGTCCTGGTGCAAAACCGTGTCGCAATCGCTGATCCGAAGCTGCCTGAGGACGTCAGGCGCCAGGGCGTGACAACAACAAAGAAATCGACGCAGGTCGTTCAGATGATTGCGTTGACGTCCGACGACCCAACTCATGACGCGCTGTTCTTGAGCAATTACGCCACCATCAATATCAAGGACGAACTGAGCCGAGTTGACGGAGTCGGAGCTGTCACGATCTTCGGTGCTGCAGATTACAGCATGCGGATCTGGCTTGACCCTCACAAGTTGAAGGCTCGGCAGCTGACGACGCAGGATGTGCTGGCGGCAATCAGCGAACAAAATGTGCAGGTGGCCGCCGGCAGGATTGGTGAGGAACCGGCACCGGTCGGAACAGCGTTTCAGCTGGTGATCAATACACAGGGACGGCTCACAACGGACGAGCAGTTTGCGGATATTATCGTGAAGACCGCCAAGGGCGGAAGAATGACGCGTGTGCGGGATGTCGTCGTCGATGACAGTGTCAACCCGAAGACGGGAGAAGTCCGCTCGGGTGTGCAGCGTGGTGGGAAGGACTACAACCGCGGGTCAACATTTAACGGCAACCCGTCCGCGACAATTTTCATATATCAGCTTCCCGGCGCCAATGCGCTGGACCTCGCAGACGAGGTCAGGGGCCGCATGGCCCGGCTGACCAATCGATTTCCGGAAGGGCTTAAGTACGAAATCGCCCTGGATACGACTGATTTTGTCAGAGCCTCTGTAAAGGAGGTTTATAACACCCTGTTGATAGCTGTCGTGCTGGTCGTGATCGTCATTTTCATTTTTCTGCAGGACTGGCGGGCTACGATTGTCCCTTGTATTGCGATTCCTGTTTCTTTGATCGGAACATTCGCCTGCATGGGCGCCATGGGGTTCTCGATCAACATGCTGACGTTATTCGGCATTGTTCTGGCCATCGGCATTGTAGTGGATGACGCCATTGTGGTTGTCGAAAACACAACTCGGCATCTGGATAAAGGTCTGTCCTCAAAAGACGCGGCCATCGCTGCGATGAACGAGATAACAGGTCCGGTGATCGCCACAACTCTTGTCCTGCTGGCCGTGTTTGTGCCCGCGTCAGTCATGGGTGGGATTTCCGGGCAGCTGTTTCGTCAGTTCGCACTGACGATTTCTTCAGCGGTGCTGATCAGTACGATAAACGCGCTGACTCTGAGTCCTGCTCTGTGCGGCATTTTGCTGCGTGCTTCCACAGAAAAGAAGGTTTTCTTTTTCCGCTGGTTCAACAAGGCCTTTGACGGAACAACCTCTGTCTACAAACGAGTGATCGGCGGCATGATTCGTCGTGTTGCCGTCGTGATGCTTGTCGTTGTCGGTTTGATCGCGTTCACAGGCTGGAGCTTTACTCAGTTGCCCTCCGGATTTTTACCGACAGAAGACCAAGGGTACTGCTTTGTTAATGTGCAGCTTCCTGATGCTGCTTCGCGACAGCGCACCGCTCAGGTTCTCGAAGAACTGGATGAGATTCTGGCAGAAACGAAGGGTGTGAAGAACTGGTTGTGCATATCCGGGTTTTCACTGCTTAGCGGAAGCAATGGCTCTAACCTGGGTCTGGCTGTGGCGATCTATGAACCATGGGAAGACAGAGTGACGGCGGAAGATGGTCCGGTAGGCATTTATAAGCATCTGCGCGCCGAATTTGCTGCGATAGAAAAAGGCATCGTATTTCCCTTTGTACCGCCGGCAATTGATGGTCTGGGCAATGCCAGCGGGTTTCAAATGCAGTTGCAGGACACCGGCAATCTGGGTCTGGGCCAGCTGCAGGTCGTCGCTGACGAAATTCTCGACGGTGGAAACGCACAGACCGGATTGACGGCGCTGAACACGACGTTCCGCGCCAACGTGCCACAGTTGTTTGTCGATATCGATCGCATCAAGGTCAAGACTCTGGGCATACCGCTTAGTACTGTCTTTCAGACACTGCAGGCTTACCTGGGCTCGGCATACGTAAACGACTTCAATGAATTTGGCCGTACCTGGCAGGTACGCGTACAGGCCGGCCAGCAGTTTCGCGTTGCACCGGAAGACATCAGCTTTCTGGACGTACGTAACGAAGCCGGAGAGATGGTGCCTGTCGGTACGTTTGTTGATGTCAAGGAAACATTCGGTCCACAGACGATCCAGCGTTTCAATCTTTATCCGTCTGCTCAAATCAACGGGCAGCCGGCGGAAGGCTACAGTTCCGGTCAGGCGCTGGCTCTGATGGAACAGATGGCTCGAGAAAAGAATGCGGACTTTGAATGGACGGGCATGTCGTTTCAGGAGAAGCAGGTTCAGGAATCGCCTCGGATTCAGGACAACCCGGTCTTCGTTCTCGTGCTGTCGGTCGTCCTGGTGTTTCTTGTCCTGTCTGCTCAATACGAAAGCTGGACCAGCCCGGCAGCGGTGATCAGTGTTGTGCCGTTGTCTGCCATTGGTGTTGTTTCCGCCGTCGCCATTGCGGGGACGGATATCAACGTTTATTCGCAGGTTGGGCTGGTACTGCTGGTGGCGCTGGCCAGTAAGAATGCCATTCTGATCGTGGAATTTGCGAGCGAACAGCGGCGTAACGGTTTGAGCATTCGTGACTCGGCGACGGTCGCAGCTGAACAGCGTTTTCGAGCGATCCTGATGACGGCATTTTCGTCGATTTTGGGCTTTCTTCCGCTTATTGTGGCTACCGGCGCCGGTGCTGCCAGTCGAGTGGCTGTGGGTCTTGCGGTCGTCGGAGGCATGATCGCCGCCACCTGTTTTTCTGTGCTGTTTGTTCCGTCGTTTTTTGTCGTGTTTCAATCACTGGCAGAAATACGGAAGAAGGCACCAGAGGAACAAGCGGTTCAGAAGTAGTCGCCGATTCGCGATTCCCGATTGCAAACCGCCAGCGCTGCTGCTGCTGGGCACTGGTGAGTGCTTTGCCGTTCCTGATACAAGCACGCAGCGCCAGCAAGTGTTCAATCGCGCGGGATTCACTCGCTTGCGCTTCGAGCTTGTATTCCGGCCACGAAACAGTGTCATGCGGTGTGCATCATTGTTCGCCGATCTCCGGGACCACTCCGAAGATTTCTGCCAGCTCCATCATCAGGCGTTCCGGCACACTCATCTGACTTCGGTGATCAAGCACTGATCGGGCCAGCGCGGGCTTGTCAGTAATCAGGCCATCAACGCCACGGCCGATTAACGTGGACATTGCTGCGGAATCGTTCACCGTCCAGACGTGGACTTCCTTTCCGCTGTCGTGCGCCGCCCGAATAAAACTTCGATTGGCGAAGCCTGCATTCACGGCGACGAAGTCGGCATTCAGTTTCTTCAGATTGCCGGCGTAGACGGACAGCAGCAGCCCGACTTTCCACGCGGGACGAAGCTGCTTCATTTTTGTGACCGCGTCGACCTTCAGCGACATGACAATCACGTCGGCTGCCATGCCATAGTCTTCGACAATATCGGCAACTCGGTGTTCCAGCTGATCGTCATGGCCGTAGTACTTCAGTTCGATGTTGACGCCAATTTTTCCCCTGCAGACGTTCAGGACTTCCGCCAGCGTGGGCACGCGCTCGTCTCTGAATTCTGGTGCAAACCAACTGCCAATGTCGATGTCCTGCAGGTCGTCCATCGTGGCATCCCAGATCTTCAGCTTGTTGCCGGACAATTTCATGAAGTCGCTGTCGTGAAAGACGACAACAGTGCCGTCGGCCGTTTCCTGAACATCGATTTCGACCCTGTCAGCCCCATCTTCGATGGCCTGCCTGACCGCCGCGATCGTGTTTTCCGGGGCCGCCTTTGACGATCCGCGATGTGCCGTGACTTCGATTTCGTCTTCCAGGCGAACAGTTTGTATCGCGAGAATTCCGATTCCCCCGGCCACAACGAGACCCAGGACGCCCGCAGTAATTGAGGTTCTTAATGTCAGCCCGGATTCAATGGGGAGTTCTGCTTTCTTTGTGACGGCCAGTTTCGCGGCATCGGCACTGGTTCCACACAGTCGTTGGTAGACGTTGAAGACGATCACCGACAGCATCGAGGTGCTGACCAGGTTTACAGCGAGCATGATTCCGGCCCAGAACAGCAGGATTACACCGATGGCGAGCGAAAGAAGTTCCAGTGATCCGACTGCTCGGGGAACGATAAAGCGTCCCAGTCCGACAACGATTGTGGATGCCAGTGTCGACAACACCATCGTGACCAGCGTCCAGACAAGGACCGAAAGTAGAATCGCGCGTTGATGGCCAGTCGATCTCTGCTGACTCAACGCCAGTGCATCAGCAGGCTCGACATTTTCGAACAGCAGCACCGGCAGCGCCAGGGCCCAACCGCTGAAAATTCGAAGAAGTACGGCGACCAGAGTCACCACAATGACACCACCGATTCCAACAGCGACCATAAAAACGGGCGGCGTTTCCTTCAGGTAGTAATTGATGTCATATTCGGTCAGCAACGTGAAATACACGGCGGCTGCGACAGTCAGAAACGGAGTAATCGTCAGCAGAGTACGCGTCACGATTCGAGCCGTAAGACAAACCACTGGCCACGCATTTGTTCGGGCGAACTGCAGGGCGCCGACGAGACCAATATGCTGGTCCTTTGCGGACGTAAGAATGGCCATCAAAGCGGATTGCTTGAACGCCGCGATCCCCAGCCACAGCGCGCCGACGGCAATCAGACAGACCCAACCCACGGGACCAAGAAAGAAGAACAGAATATCCTGATCGGTCAGGACGGCATTGCCCGAAACCGCCAGTCCGACCCGAAACTGCAAGCCAACAAGCGGCGTCAGCAATATGAACGCGATGATTTCGTAGGCGATGGCAACCAGCACAAGTGTTTTCCAGGCGGACCGAAAATCACGGAGACTGTCAGCGACCAGGGATCTGGTGAGAGTCAACACGGCACCTTCATTTCAATTGATTCGCACTTCTGCTTCGGACGCGCTCCCCGATAGCACCAGCAACTGTCTCAAATGCAATGAAGGGACAGTTACGGTGTTGAAATATCATGGGATGTCACTATCGAGGGTATCATGCTCGCGCCGTTTCCGCGATCGTCCCGCGGCAGGCTGCCCGTGACATTTGCTGCGGTGGCCGGACACTTTTAGCGACTCAGGCTGACATCGCGAATCCCCGGTCATTATCCATGACCGACAAATTACGGGGCGCCCACTCGTTTCTATGGACAGGCAATTTGCACATTGTGCCGGACGCGAAGGTTAAGAAGTGTATTTCTGGTCAGCCGCTGTTTCGCACAGCAGGCGTGTCATTTGCCTGCGGAAGGGCGCCGCCGGAACGCCTTCGGAGCTGTCATCTTAAACGTTTGTTTCGCACGACCTCACTGCGGCCGACAACTTCTTCCATGCATCTCTTCAGTCAATCAGAAGTTCCGCGGCCGTCCTGACATCGTCCCGGCAGACAGCATGCACCAATAACCTTTCGATGTCGCTGATTTTCTGCAGCCACTGTCAGACCACTCCACAACAGAGCCCATCGTTCTTATGGGCTCAGGGGCGTTCTATATTCCCTGGTACGTCTTATTCGTGCCGATTGCCGAGGAGTTCTTCTTTCGTGCCTGTCTGTTTCGGCGTCTGCGCACGTGGTTTTCAGGACGGGCAGAGTTCAGAGCCAACGTACTCATAATCTTCAGCACTTCTCTGTTGTTCGGGTCGTTTCACGGGGCATATGTTGTTCCAGCCACTGCGGTCGGTGTACTTTTGGGCCTGAGTTATCTCAGGCGGCACAGCATTGCAGATGCAGTCGTGTCGCACTCAGTCTGTAACTTGCTGATCCTGTCAACCGTCTGCCTGACCGGAGACCAATCGATTCTTCATTGAGCGCCCACTGCGGTACGATGCATACCCTGGCCCATATTACACGTATTCACGAGTCAGCCGGGAGGTGAGCAGGGTGCATGTTTGCACGCACTTCCCAGTGCCACGTAGTGCACGCAGCCGGGGCACGAGAACAACACGAGGCCTCATTGCTCCCTTCACCGATGCCACGTTTCACGTGGCCTGCGAAAACTGACCAGGCCGGCAACCTGCGCTGTGTTCGGATGTGCGATACCTCGTGAGTGTGGACGGTGGAGGCCCAGGATGTAAACTGATTGTTTCTGACAGCCGATGGCCAACAGTACTGGGAGCGAAAGATGAAGATCTTCATTTCAGTCGTTTTCTTTTCTGCGACTTATTTCCTGTCCACCGTTACGACCGCAGAGGATTTGAAATCACCTAAGGCTCTGTTGCTTCGTTTTACGCAGTCATGCGACGAATCACAGTGGATGCAGAGATCAGATCGAAGACCCAACGGCTACATGCTGGCTGACGCTGATGTCGGGTGGAACGTTCGGATGAAGACGCTGCAGAAACTTGTTGCGCACGGCAGGTCCGCGGTTCCGACACTGGTTCAGGCACTGAAATCGAAGTCTCTTCCTGAACGAATCCTTGCCGCGCAGACACTGGGATATCTGGCACCGGACGTTCCCGCTCAGCCGCTGCTGGCGGCCGCTCAATCGGATCCGGACGCGGCTGTTCGACTCTACGCAGTCGATTCGCTCGGCATGTTGGGAAGAACTTCCGTACCCGTCGACTGGGACAAACTGCGCCAGAACGAGACCAATAGGGATGTCCGCATGCATATTGGCTACGCGATGGAGCGGAAGCAGCAACCAGTCGAAGTGTCCGTCATCAAGAAACTTGTCTCCTGGAAAGCTGCACAGACAGACACGGCCAAGGTCGGTCACCCAGCTCCCGGTTTCGAGTTGACCGCGGCTACTGGTGAGACGATTCGGCTGTGTGATTATCGAGGAAAGCAGGCAGTCATTCTGGTTTTCATCTACGGCGATACGTGACCTGTCTGCCACAATCAGATCGCGCAGTTGCGTGAGAATCTACGACAATTTGAAGATCTGGATGCCGTACTGCTGGCCATCGATCCTCACGAAGCATGGTCCGCAAAGTATCTGCTGAAGGAAACGGGATTCAGCACAGACGATGTCAGCTATCCGATGCTGACGGATCCGTCACTGACGGTCAGTGCCGCCTATGGGGTTGCCTTTCAGATGCGAATCCATACGGAACTCAGCAATCGCCCGGCGACGTTCGTGATCGACAAGGCCGGAACAATTCGTTTTGAGCAACGAGCAAAGACGTTCGCTGACCGTCCCACAGCGGACCAGATTATTCAGGTTCTGAAGAATTTGAACTAAAATAAGGTGTCAGGAACCAATAGTGCAAAGCACCCGAAGAGCCCCTGACACCTTATTTTCCGTTATTTCGCGTCTGTGAAGGAAATGCTGATGAACTCAACCGTTTCTTCTCTCTACGGGGTTGTGACCATCGCCTTGTTCCTGGCATTCGCGCAGAACAGCGTGCTGCCTGCAGACGAACCTTCTGCTTATACTGTCGTGAAAGTTGCAGCGATCTCGTTCGTTCCCGTGAAGTTTAATGTGACAGGTAATGCAGATCGCCTGGAGGCAATGTATCGAAAGGCAAGTGCCGGGGGCGCACAGCTTGCCATCGCACCCGAAGGGGCGCTGGAAGGGTATGTTGTCAACGAAATTATCGCCGGCAAAGTGCGGCCGGAACGAATGCATGACGTCGCGGTCACAATCGACGCCCCGGTGATTCAGCAGTTTCAGCAGCTTGCGCGGGAATTGAAGATGTGCCTCGTCTTCGGATTCGCGGAACGCATTGGAGACGACGTTTTTAACAGCGCTGTTTTCATCAACGACAAGGGAACAATCTGCGGAAAATACCACAAGATGCAACTGGCCGAAGGCTACCATGAATCGTGGTGGTTTAATCGGTTGGGTCGACACAGCCGAGCGTTCGATACACCCTTCGGACGCTGTGGGATTATGATCTGCAATGATCGCTGGAATGCTCAGCTGGCAAAAATCCCGACTCTCGACGGGGCACAGTTTCTTGTCATCCCCTCGTTCGGCTCGCGAAGCGTCGCACAGGACGAGGCCGTACTGAGTCGCGGGCGAGAGAACAGCGTCCCGATTGTTGAAGCCAATGTCGGTGTGACGCTGGTTGTCAACGATGGCCGCCTTGTTGCCGTGGACCGGGCTGAAGAAGGAATTACGTTTGGCGAGATCAGCATAGCGCCGCCACGAGGCGTCGACGTAAACGAACGGGACCGTGTTGAAACGCAGTTTCTTGAATGGCGTCGGAAGGAAATGTCGGAGCGCTACAGGAAAACTCAGAAGCGGCTACACGACAAAACCGGCAGGTAGTTCCACAGCGCGAACGGAAAAAACCGGACGCGTCTGGTCGTCTCATTGGGAACCGTCGGAGCGTCGATTTATTCTGATTCCCGGATACTGCAGCAAATTGATGGCCTGTTGAATCGGTTCATGGTTTAGAATCGTGTTCCGCCATCAGTGCCCTCCTCAGAAGTCATCACATACAATCAAGTTCATGATCCGTTCTCGAGACACGATCTTCGCCCTGCTGCTGATGGCAGCCGCGCTTCCAGCGGCCGATCCTGAGCTGATGGCGAAGCACGAGTTCTTCGAATTGAAAGTACGTCCATTGCTGCTCGACCGGTGTGCGACGTGCCATTCCGGTGAGCCCGATGCCGAAGGGCCGGTATCCATGCTTTCGCGGACCACCATCGTCGCCGGCGGTGATTACGGCCCGGGCATCGTTCCCGGTCGATCCGAGGACAGCCTGCTTGTGCACGCTGTGCGCAGGACTCATAAGGAATTACGGATGCCGCCGGATGATGATGACAGACTTACTCGGGAAGAGTCAGACATTTTGGCCCGTTGGATCGATGACGGCGCGGTATGGCCCGGCAGCGACAAGGCACCTGGCAGCAAGACTTCTGACCGGGCGGAGCTGCATGCGAATTCCATCCCGTTTGACGAAGCATTGGACTGGGCGCTGCGTCCACGACAGGTCGTCGCACCGCCGGATATCGCTGATCCTCGCTGGTCCACAAATGCGATCGATCGTTTTGTCCACGCTCATCGTCTGCAGCAGGGGATTGCGGCGAATGGTGAAGCGGACCGCCGAACTCTGATCCGTCGGGTAACGCTGGATCTCACAGGGTTGCCGCCGTTACCGCTGGCCGTTGAGTCTTTCGTCAATGATCCGGCCGATAACGCGACTGCATTCGCAAACGTCGTCGACCGGTTGCTGGCATCTGACCAATACGGCGAGCGGCAGGGGCGTCTGTGGCTGGATGTCGCGCGGTATGCTGACACTCAGGGAGACGTCGGTGATATTCCCATCCAGACTGCCTGGCTGTATCGCAACTGGGTCATCAACGCCCTGAACCGCGACATACCCTACGACCGATTTCTGCAGGCTCAGCTGGCCGGCGACATTCTGTCTCTGACAACGGAAGACGAACGACTCAAACGCGAACTGACAATCGCCACCGGATTTATCGCGCTGTCACGACGGTTCGGAAACAAAAAAAAGGAGAGCATGCATCTGACCATCGAAGACACGATCGACACGATCGGCCGCGGCATTCTGGGGCTGACCCTTCGTTGTTCACGCTGCCACGACCACAAGTTCGACCCGATCTCAAATGCCGACTACTACGGACTGTACGGCATCTTTGAAAGTACAACTTACCCATGGATGGGTATGTCCGTCGAAAAGTCGCCGTCCGATCTCAGCCCCGCGATTCCCGGCTGGGAAGCTCGCGAAAAAGCGACTGCTTACTGGGACCTGATTGCGCGCTACGAATACCAGATCAACAACCACTTTCGCCCGTGGCTCAAGCCGACGCTGGTGGAGTACAAGGATGTCACTGGCAAACTGAAACTGCTGGAAGTCGAGCTGGCAACGCTGCAGGCAAAACCTGATAACGACGTCGATCGAATCAATAAGCTGCAACAGCAGATCACAGGGTTGTCCGCACGGCGAGACAAATTGTTGAAGGTCCGCGGCGGGACATTTCGCGAGCTAATGCTGCATGGTCTGACGTGGCTCAAGAGCGAGAAATTACGACTGGCGAAAAATCCGGAAGTCGAATTGGTATTCGCCGTCGGCGAAGGCGATGCCCACGACACCAAACTGCACCGACGTGGCAATCCGACCAACCTGGGAGATGTTGTGCCTCGACATTTCATCAGCACAATCACGGGAGTGCAGCATCCGACGATCGGCGATGGTTCCGGACGTCTTGAGCTTGCTCAATGGCTGACGGATCCTGATCATCCACTGACCGCTCGAGTGATCGTGAATCGCATCTGGCAACAACACTTCGGCCGAGGCCTGGTGGCGACTCCGGACAACTTCGGCCGGCAGGGGTCGGCTCCTTCACATCCGGAACTGCTGGACTGGTTGGCAAATCGATTCGTGGAAGGCGGCTGGTCATTTAAATCACTGCACCGCCTGATCGTGTTAACAGAAACTTACCAGCTGGCATCAACCGACGGCGACGATGCCGCCGCTTTCGAACAGGACCCGAATAACGTTTTGTTGTGGCGATACGCTCGACGTCGTCTGGATGCCGAATCAATTCGTGACAGCATTCTTGCCGTCAGCGGCCAGTTGCAGAAAGAGCAACCAGCTGCACACGACATCGATCCCTGGTACAAGCACCGCTACAGCCTGAACGCGCCGTTTCATAAAGAGATCGCCACCAACCATCGCAGCGTGTACCTTCTGACACAGCGACTTTTTCGTCATTCACTGCTGGGGCTGTTTGACAGTCCCGACCGCAACACCAGTACTGCGCGTCGAGACAGCTCGAACGTGCCGTCGCAGGCACTGTTCCTGATGAACTCTCCGTTCATTAAGCAGCAGGCGACGGCACTCGCACAGCGAGTCATTGTCGAAGACCGTAACGACGAATCTCGAATCGATCAGTTGTACCGATTGATCTACAGCCGACCCGTTCAGGATGTCGAACGGAATGAAGTCATGACGTTTCTGAAGCAGTATCGCGAAGCTGGCGGCACCCCGCATGTGTCTGAAACCGCACCTGTGGAATACGTGGCTTTGTGCAGAACGCTGCTGACCAGCAACGAGTTCTTTTTTGTTGATTAATATGTCCCCGGAAGAACAATCGATCTCACGTCGAACCGCCCTGCAAAAGGGGATTGGCACGCTGTCTCTGCCAGGCGTTGCTGCGGTGGCAAATAAGTCGACTGCTGCCGCGTCAGAACCTCGTACACCCCATTCACTGCCAGGTGCCAAACATGTGATCGTCCTGTACATGTCTGGCGGTTATTCACACGTCGACACGTTCGACCCGAAACCACGGTTAAGCCGCGACCACGAGACGTCGATCGGCCCGGAGCTTGGGCGAGCGGACTTCGAGCGATATCTTAAAGCGCCCCTGTGGAAGTTCCGCCCCAACCAGCACTGCGGCACACAGGTCAGCGACCTGTTCCCTCACATCCGCGACGTCATCCACGAAGCCGCTGTGATTCGCTCCATGTCGTGCGATCACATCGACCATGGTCAGGCAACGTTGCAACTGCACACCGGCAGTACGGGATTTGCCATGCCATCTTTGGGTTCGTGGCTGTCATGGGGCTTGGGCACCTTCAATTCAAATCTACCGGCCCATGTCGTGATCTCCGAGCATCGTCCTTATGCCGGACCTCAGATCTGGGATGCCAATTTTCTACCCGGCGTTCACACGGGAGTTCAAATCAAGCCGGGACCGGAGCCGTTGCCCAACCTGATACCCGCATCGCCTGCTGGCCAACAAGACCTCGAACTTGGCTTGCTGGAATCTCTCAACAAACGCCATCTGCGTGATCGCAGCACAGATCCGCAGCTGGCGGCTCGCAATAGTTCTTTCAGGACCGCGCGAGGCCTGCAGGACATGGCTCCTGAGGTGCTGGACCTGTCGCGTGAGTCGAAGCGAACGCTTGATCTGTACGGCGCAGCGCCAGGCGATCAAACGTCCTACGCCTCCCAGGTACTCATGGCTCGACGACTGGTTGAAAACGGCGTGCGATTTGTCGAAATCGTGGATGCCGTAGGGGCCTGTCGCGACAATTGGGACGCCGCCCATCGGGATGTTGGGTCGCACGCCAAGTATGCCAAACGAGTCGATCAGCCGATCGCAGCGCTGATTACGGATCTTAAGCGTCGAGGCATGTTCGATGACGTGCTGCTGGTCTTCTGCACAGAGTTCGGCCGCACGCCGTGGGCCCAGGACGGCAAGGGAACCAAAAGTCGTGCTCATCATCCGCATGCTTATTCGTGCTGGCTGGCTGGTGGAGGCGTGAAACGAGGGACCGTTCACGGCAAGACGGATGACATCGGCAACCGAGTGGTCGAAGACGCCGTGCACATCCACGATTTCCACGCCACGATTCTGCATCTAATGGGACTGAATCACGAACGACTCACGTACCGTCACGCGGGCCGCGATTTCCGGCTGACCGACGTCTACGGAAAAGTGATTCACGAAATCCTTGCCTGACGATGTTGTGTAATCAACCTGGGCGCTGGCGACATTCCGTTTGGTGAGGGAACTTTGGTGATACGTCGACGACGTGCCCATCGTTATCGGTTATCATCACTTTCACAGCACATCCGCTCCTGAGTTCCGTGGATGCAAAACGATAAACGCCTGGTGCGGTCGACTGTCGAATTTCGCCCCGGCCAAACAGAAAATAGAATGATGGTTCGCTTATTTGCTCTGCTGCAATTGACTCTTCTGCTGATTCCCGGAATCGTCCGGGCCACGGAGCCCGCTTCTTCACTAACAGCATCAAATACCGTGGCCGACACTGTTAAATACAAGGGGACGAAGTCCCTTTCCAGGGGCAAGCATTTGGTTTTCATCGCCAGCGATCACGAGTACCGCGGCGAAGAAACAATGCCGGCCATGGCGCGGATCCTGGCCGTTCATCACGGGTTCGACTGCACGGTCTTGTTTGGCGTCGACGAAAACGGCGAAATCAAAGCGGGGGAATCCAACATCCCTGGTCTTGAAGCGCTGGAATCCGCAGACGGAATGGTGATGTTCACCCGCTTTCAGGCCCTTCCCGATGAGCAGATGAAACACATCGACGCCTACCTGAAACGTGGTGGTCCTGTCATGGGGCTTCGCACTTCGACTCATGGTTTCAAGTACGGAAACAAAAAGAGCGCCTACTCCAAGTACGATTTCCAGGCAAAGACGAAGGGCTATGAGCTGGGATTCGGACATCAGGTGCTGGGTCAGACATGGGTGGGGCACTATGGCCGAAATCACAAACAAAGCACTCGGATCACAATCATTCCCAAACAGACCGGTCACCCGATTCTGACGGGTGTCAAAGATATCCATGTGCAGTGCGGTGGTTATAACGCAGTGCCACAGGACGACTGGAATATTCTGACCATGGCTCAGCCGCTGATGAGCATGGAATTCGATGGCGAACCGGACGCATCAAAGCCGCCCATGGCATCGGAGTGGACTCGCGAGTACACCGGCGCAAATGGGAAGAAGGGCCGCGTGTTTACTTCACTGTACGGAGCTTCCGAAGACATCCTGAACGACGGCTATCGCCGGATGCTGGTGAACGCGACCTACTGGATGCTGGGCCTGGAGAACAAAATTGAAGCGACTTCTCCGATTGATTTCGTGGGCAAGTACCAGCCGAATACATTCCGAGGCGGCGGGTATGCTCGCGGAGTGAAGCCTGAGGTTTACAACGGATTCGAAAGCCCGATTCCAGCTAACAACATCACATCATCGCCCCGGTAAATGAAGTCGGCGCGTCGGATTCACAAGCGGAGTGTCATTCCTTCGTCGGCAACTCGAACGCGTCACGCATCTGCTGCCAGACCCAGTTCCGATGAGTTGGGCCCAGGCCGTGGCCTTTGTCCTTGTATGCCTTGAATAACTTTTGCCCGGCGACACGGTTGTAAGCGGCAAAATTAGTTGTGGGCGGGCAGATCTGGTCCTGTAAGCCGACACCCATCACTGTCGGACACTGAATTCGATCGGCCATGTTCATGGTGTCGAAGTAGCTGAGCGTCCGCAGAGTTGATTCCCAGCTGCGTTCGTCACTGTCCGCAATCCATTTGTCCATTTCGGGCCAGTGTGTCAGTTTAAAGTAGTTTACCCAGTCGCACAGAAACGGTATGTCTGCCGCGCAGAAGTCGATTCGTGGGTCGAGTGCAGCAGTGGCGAAAGCAAAACCGCCGCCCTGGCTGCCTCCCCATACGCCGATCCGCTTCTGGTCCACATCGGCCCGCGAAGAGATGAAGTCCACCGCTCG
>JABABI010000123.1 GCA_014238335.1 Fuerstiella sp. | reverse complement strand
AGATCAGTGAACGAAGAAATCTCCCGGTTGCGATGTTGGCGACCTGTGGGGTTGTTGGTCCTCCGCCTGCGGAACGAGGACTCGCGCTGAAAACTACAGGATGTCGTGAGAATCCGCACCACAAAAACAACAGACGAATCTCAGCAGATTCCCGACATCCCGGGCGGGCAGAGACTTTGGGCGGGACAAACATTCTTCGCCACGCCAAATCGGGTCTGAATGAAACATTCTGTGCTGCCCGAAGTTCCGCCTGAGTGTAAAGGGACCGAGATACCATCAGAGCACTTTGGTACTCGGCCCCGATTCCCCGAAAAGTTTGAACCAATCTCCTGCTGCCCATACTTCAGAGTTATCACCAACGAAGTGTGACCGGGAGAATTCGAATGCGACCGCATTTTTCAGGACTGTCCACCAGCGTCTGTCCACGCCACGCCGTCTGCTGTGCATTTATATGTATTGCACTCATGCTGCTGGCGGGAAACGGGGCTGGAGAGAGAACTCCGACTTTACTCGCGGTGGCATCTGCACCCGCAAAGCCCGCGGATTCGCTGATCGGGCCCATTCCACTGATGAATGTTTCGGAAACACATCATGCAGGACGCGCAGAAGCTCATCCACATGGCGATCGTGTCTGTGCATCGGGCTGTGCACTCAGTCGTCATCCCACGAAGCGTCTGACCGATCAACGTTTTGAAGAACTCATGCAGCGACTTGTCCGGCATCCGGCAGACGAAGGGGTGCACGACGAACTTCTTTACTACGGGCCGCAAACAAAAGTAAGAATGTTGGCGGACAACTCCCGGGCTGCGAATCATATCCCGGAGATCATAAGAGCCAGGCTGCTGCGGGAATTGAAGAGAACTCACGTGACCGTTGCTCTGCGGCTGACATCTGAAAGCGGTGTCATCCTTGCTGAACTTCCGGAGCAGCTGATTCCGCTTGATCTGCGGCATGAATTTGATCTGCAGGAAGACGGAATTCCACCGTTGCTGGCGAGTGGCACGATCAAACGTGTCGGCAGCGACCGGCTTTGGAGTCGCTTGTGAATTGAAGGTGTCCACTTTGTGGCAGGACCGTGGTTCACGGTTCAGGAATCAGGTCGCTGGCAGCGACTGGACTCAATCTGGGTCAGTACCGGTATCAAAAATGTTCGAGCCATACTTGAAATGAAAGCTGAGCTTAAGGAGCCATATCATGAACAATGAACTGAATCGAAAGAGGGATGCCCTTGGCGCCCCGTGGGGCAGACTTGATGTACGAAGCACCGTGCTTCGTCTCATGTCTGCCGGTGTCTGTCTGCTGGGTACGATGAGTGTGTTCGCGGATCCGTGCGGGATGGTGCCACCGGTTTATATCGAGGGTAACGTGCCGCTGGAGAGAATCGGTCTGCAGAAGACATTCGTATTTTATAAGGACGGCATCGAGACGTTCGTCATTCGACCCGGGTTTCAGGGGAAGGTTGCGGAGTTTGGAATGCTGATCCCGTTTCCCAGTCCACCCGCACTGCGCAAAGTGGCCGATGACACATTCAGCCACATTGCCGCGGCCGTTGATCCGCCGGAGGTCGTCGTTGATCTGACACCAATTCTTTATAAATACCGCAGTCCCCCAGAAGGTTCCATGGCCACTGACATGGCGCTGCCTGAAAAATCACTGGAAGTCAGTGAGGTCAATGTCGTAAAACAGGAAGCTGTCGGGATGTACGAAGTTGCTGTCCTGGAAGCCGGCAGCGCGGACGCCCTCAGTGCATGGATGAAGGATCATGGATACCGCTACCCTGACGGTATGGATGGCGTCTGTGAGGAATACATCGAAGACCAGTGGTGCTTCGTTGCCGTCAAGGCTCGGGTTGGTCAGAAAGATGGCGTCGACCCAAAGCCAGGCATGAAAACCACAGACTCCTCCCTGCCGCCAGGAGCCGCATTTGATGGGCACGTTCAGGGGATGGGATTTCGATTTCGTTCCGATGAACTTGTGGTTCCAATGCGGCTGTCTGCGTTTAATGAAGGCGACCTGCACAATGTTGTTTACCTGCTGACGGACAGCCCCATGAAGGCGCGTGACCTGCCAGCCGGGCATGTCGTGCGTCAGGTCACAGGCACCGACCTGCTGCACAACCTGACAAAGCCTCTGCCGCTTCGCATTATCGGCGGCAACTATGATGATATCCCGGAGAATCGAAAGCAAAGCCTTGTCGTGGAACGCGACCCGACTCCACACAATGGCATTGCGAAGGACCTGTTTGCCGGAGACCTTCTGACAGCCCGGACGGACAAGCTGACTCATGAGCACGAAGAAATGGAGAAGGAACTGCTGAACATCGGTGAACGCCTCCGCTTACGTGGTGCGGAGATCGACCGCATGCATGATGAAATTCTTCAGGCATCCCGTGACAAACTGACTGCCGATGCCATTGCGGACCTCCAGGACATGACGCTCACAGTGATCGACGGGGATTTTGACCGAGAAGTCGTCGCCGCCGAGAATGTGTACTTCACACGGTTCGAAATCAACCCGGCCCGTAACACACCGCAACGCTATAACGCCCGGGTGTTTGGTCCGTCCGAAGAAGGATCCGCTACAACGGCGGATGCCGACGTGATTTCGAATGCAGCGGCGAAGACCGTGGCCGTGCATCACCCGGATCACGGCAGGCTCCTGCTGCAGGAATCCGAAGGCGGAAGCCCATCTCAGAAGTGGCTGATCGCGGCAGGTCTTTTCGTCACGGCGGCTTTTCTTTACGTGCTGTTCATTCGCCGCGGCGGACGCACTGCAGCGGGGCTGATTCTGCTGACCGTATTTCTGGCTGAAGGTGCAGCACAGGAACCCAAAACCGGGGCTGAGGCCACTGTCGCTGCCGCGCTGAATGAAATCCAGGACACGTCTGATCGAAACGCTGCGATCAGCCATATCAAATCACTGGGAGACGCCGCGATCGAACCGCTTCTGAAGGCTGCAAAAAATGACGAAGCCATCACTCGCCGTGGATGGGCCATTATCTGTCTGAAGGAAATTGGCGGGCCAAAAGCAGCCAACGCATTTGATTCGCTGATTGGTGACCCGGGAACGCCACATATCGTTCAGACATGGGCCGCCGCAGCCCGCGTAGATGACATCACTCACTTCGAAGACCTGGAACGATATGCCCGGCTTTGCGGTCAGTACCCTGCTCTTCGACGGCCACTCCGAATAAAATTACTGGAAATCACGGCGAATAAAGAGAACACAACTGACATTGAGAGTCTGCTGAAACTAACGCTCGCGGACTATCAGCTTCAGCAGACGCTCGCCCCGGTGCTGTTGAAACTCAAACCCGCCACACTTTCTGATGTACTCGTCAGCAGTGATAACACTGAAGTTCGCAGGCACGCCGCTTCCTGGCTGGCGACTCAGAAGACACAAGGTGTGCAGGGTGTGAATCAGGCCGTATCGGCCGCCATCGCATTTGATCCGGAAGCAGAAGCGCCGCCCTGGGGAACAGGCCCACTGTTTGTGCCCGGCGTCAACTGGAATAAAGAGGAAGCCGTCGAACTGGTCAATGAACTGACAGCGTGGTATGTCTGGTGCGTCACAAATGATCAGCAGGAACAGGTATCGAAGATCGTGACAAATCTGAACACGCGGCAGCTGATGAACGCTGCGGGATTTCATCAGGTTCCGGGCACGGTGACCGAATGGCTCACCGTGTGGGAACAGGTGATCGGGGCGGAAGCAATGGAGACGCTGATGAAGGGAGCCGGCTTTCGGTATAGACCTGCAAAATTTGAGCGAATCTGATCCGAGCCTAACGGTTCCTGCGCAGGGCTGGTCCATTCAGGATCAGCCTTTTTTTGTGCCTGGCGGAGCTCGTAGGGCCAAAAAACTGTGCGCCGAACTCGAATCACTGGAAAAAGCGGGACTTGCGGCACGCAAGAGTCTCGCATCTCAGCCGCTTGATTTCATCCGTCTGCCGCGGAAACTGACGATTTTCGGCGTCTGAAGTCGACTCTCAACTGACATCGCGATCAATTCCTGATGCTAACACCTGATTGTCAAAGTGCTTTTCTGGCATCGGAGTTTTTTGACCCCACGGCGTGAGCGGTTTCCGTGGGCACAAAGAAAAAGAACCGGGCGGGTTTGTCTCTGTTGGCGACCAGCGATGTGGGCGAGCGTGTCTGCCG
Source organism: Fuerstiella sp. (assembly GCA_014238335.1). Classification (GTDB taxonomy): domain Bacteria; phylum Planctomycetota; class Planctomycetia; order Planctomycetales; family Planctomycetaceae; genus Fuerstiella. Next base: position 15,548 of record JABABI010000123.1, on the reverse strand, counting down.
AGGACGCAACCTGTTGCGGAGACTGGCGATATTGCGACGGAATCGTCGATGTCTCTGTAAGAACGCAAGAGAAAACCCGGGCAAAACAGCGATCCCCAACCACGGCGGCGCAGAATGCGGCGCACTCAGTACACAACACCTCGAACTGGACCCGCACCTTCAGACGCTCATCCTGGCCCGACCTGCCCGCGACGCTGAAGGCGGGCATCCTGGCGATGGTCGAGAGCTGCACGGACCCCTGATGGAGAAGAGTGGATGTCCCCTTTGTTCCCTGAGCACTGGCAAAGCCAGTGGCACCCACCCCGCGTTCTCTTGAAAGAGGCATCGACACAACGTGACTTAATCAGGGGGTTGAAGCCTCATCTTCTGGACAAACGACCATTGCGAAGGCGGGCCGACTCTTCGCGCGAGCCAAATCACTACCGGCAACAAGGTGATGGCAACGATGTCACAGTACCGTACCGCTGCATAGAATTCTGCACTTCCGTCAGGTAGCGGTCTTCCTGCGAATGCAAAACCGACGCACGTCCTGGCCAATAAGGCCGCGCCCAGCACAGACCAAAAACAGTGCGGCGGGGATTGCGCCGATTGCCGTCCGATTCCCCGTCGTTTCGACCACTCGACCACAAGAAGGTCTACGACGATCGAGGCGCCGGCAAGCACGACCGCCCAGACAACACGATTAAGGATGTTCCACCAGAACATTCGGTCGCCCGTACCGAAGTCCGGGAACGGCCAGTGGGCCGGTCGAATGAACACCCACAAAACCAACCAGCCGCCCATGAGTGGCCGCAGTCGCTGTCGGCAATGGTCGATACCCATGAGTCTGCGTTTACCGTTTGCTTGAGAAAACAGGTTGTGGTGGCCGCACCCGCCACGAATTGTGGAAATGTTCGACCCCCAGGCTTCTGTAACTCTAGCTCACGCCCAGGCCATCGACTCCACGAAACAATCAAACAAAAGGGGACACCGTAAGGTCAAAAACTCCGCCGACCGCGAAACACGGGAACAAGCGGGACTTACGGCTCACCAGAGTCTTGCATTTCCGCCGCTTGATTTCATCCGCCTGCCGCCGAAAGTGACGATTTTCGGCGCCGACTATGTCTTTCCTGCTCCAGCCCTGGCACATGCTGCTCGCCGTGCTCTGTGGCATGGTCTACCAGCGGCAGCAACAGATCATCCAGTTCCAGAACGCCCAGATCGAGGCGCTCCTGAAGAAGTTCGGCAGGAAGCGACTGCTGCTGAATGACGATCAGCGTCGGTTACTGGCTGTTAAGGCTCATGCTATTGGCCGCAAGGCTCTGCTGGAACTCAAAACCGTCGTCACACCCAACACGATTCTCCGCTGGCACCGGAAACTGGTCGCGAAGAAGTTCGACTCCAGCGACAATCGGAAGCCCGGTCGATCACGCATTCGCCAGATAGTCGTGGATGCCATCGTGCACTTCGCCAGGGAGAATCCCACGTGAGGCTACGATCGTATTCAGGGAGCTCTTAAGAACGTCGACTACCACATCGCCGATTCCACAGTCGCAAATGTGCTCAAGGCACATGGCATCGAGCCAGCACCGGATCGCCAGCGAGCTGCGTCCTGGTCGACATTCCTAAAAGCCCACTGGGATTCTATCTTCGCCACGGACTTCACCACTGTCGAAGTCTGGACGCGGAGCAGACTGGTCACGTTCGATGTGCTCACTGTGATGCACTTGAAGACACGCCGTGTCCACTTTGCCGGGATCACGCCGAGTCCGAATGCCACGTGGATGAAACAGGCCTGCCGCAATCTCACCGATTGCGAAGACGGATTTCTGAAAGACGCCAGCCATCTCATCAGGGACTCGGCAACGAACTGATTGATCCGAGCAATCATGTCGATGCCGTTGCAGGAAAGATCGAATGTCGAGAACGGCTTGGTGGAATGCTCAAGTACTACCATCGCCGCGCGGCTTGATTTGATTCTGAACTGCACCAACTGTGGCCATTCTGCGGTGAAGATACGCGCTCAGTTGAAACAGACACTGATTGACTCGCCTGTGGTCCAATCCGACCTTCGACGTGCGGCCGAAATCATGACTCGATTCGCGTGCTAACAAACGATTCTCAAAAACATTTTCAGGTGTCGGAGTTTTTTGACCCTACAGGTTTTAGTGGTGTGAACCGAACACTCTGCGAAATTCAAACTGGGACATTTCGAATACCGAAGCATCCAGACCGCTCCGGCAGGTGACCGTGTGGGTCGGGCTAAAGGTCACGACGTGTTTTGAGAGCGCGGACGAAGAACTTCAGCGTGTCGTGGCGTACAGCACGGCCGATTGTTTTGACGCTCCGTGGACGAAGGAAGCCCCTGAAGCAGATGATTCCCGCCGGTCCGTTTCACCCCCTCTCAGCCATTCGGATCACGTTTCAGACGATAACACGTCCACCACTCGTTGTTGCAGTTGAATGTTTGTGGTAGCCTGAATCGATTGCTGGGAAGCCACGAGCACACGAATCGAGTGGGTTACAGCAGGCACTCAGTCCTGGCCCCGTGCGACAGCTTCTTTTCTTAAGCCCAGCCCCAAAACCGAGCCCAGCCCCGTTGTGATGCTTCCATGCTGAATCGAATCGTCTTAAGCGTTGCCCTGCTGAGCATGTGGACACTGGTGGCGCTGCAAACCTGCGAGGCGGCTGAGCCAACGGCGGCTCAGATCGAGTTCTTTGAGACTCGTATTCGGCCAGTACTTGTGGAGCAGTGTTACGAGTGCCATAACTCGGCGGAGACGGCGGAGGGCGAGCTGGCAATTGATGATCGTGCGGCAACTCTCAGAGGCGGTAGTGGAGGCACGATCATTATTCCCGGTATGCCGGCGAAAAGTCGATTGCTGGCAATTCTGCGGCACGAGGTCGATGGACTGAAAATGCCTGAAGGCGGCGCGAAACTCAGCAATCTGGTGATCGCGGACTTCGAGAAATGGATCGCGATGGGGGCTCCTGATCCGCGCGACAAGGCTCCGACGGCAGACGAACTGGCCAAAGCAACGTCGTGGGAATCGGTTTTTGAAGAGCGGAAGAAATGGTGGAGTTTACAGCCGGTGCGGCGCGCCGAACCTCCCACCGTGAAGAACACCTGGTGGTCGGAACATCCGGTCGATCGGTTCGTGCTGGCCAGACTGGAAGAACACGAACTGCAACCGGCAGCTCGGGCAGACAAGCGGACACTGCTGCGTCGCGCGACCCTTTCGTTGACGGGATTACCGCCGACGCCGAACGAGATGCAGGTGTTTTTGGCGGATAAGTCGCCGAAGGCGTTTGACGGGGCTGTGGATCGGCTGCTGGATTCGTCCCGGTTTGGCGAACGCTGGGCACGACACTGGATGGACCTGGTTCGGTACTGCGAATCGCACGGCAGCCAGGGCGACCCGGAACTGCCGAACGCGTACCGGTATCGCGACTACCTGATCCGGGCCTTCAATGCCGATGTACCGTACGACCAGTTGGTCCGTGAACATATCGCCGGCGATCTGTTGCCTCAACCTCGGTGGAATGCTGTTGAGAAGATCAACGAGTCGGCGATCGGTCCGGCGCACCTGCGAATGGTCGAGCTGGGCTTTGTACCGGTCGATGCACTGGGTGATCAGGTGAAAGTGGTCGACAATCAGATTGATGTTTATTCAAAGGCATTTCTGGGGCTGACGGCGTCGTGTGCGCGTTGCCACAACCACAAGTTCGACGCGATCAGTCAGGAAGATTTCTATGCGCTGTATGGCATCTTCGTAAGCAGTCGGCCGGGACAGGTGCTAATCGATTCGCCGGAGCTGCTCGACAGGAACCGCGACGAATTGTCGCAACTCAAGCTATCGATCCGCGATGGACTCGCAGCGGCGTGGCTGACAGCGGCGACGATGTTGCCGGATCAACTCAGGCAGCAGTCACGCCGCGAGGCGCAGATCGTGGAGCTGACCGATCGACTGGTGCAGCTGCGCGACGGAATCGCGGCAATCGAAGATCCGGCGCGCGCGGTCGTGCTGAAGAATCGCGGTCAGGCGGGGAACGGTTCGCTTCCGGTTCCCGATTCGCGCTGGAGCTTTGCGGGTGACGCCCGCGACAGGATCGGGAAGCACCACGGTGAATTGCTCGGTGGCGCGGTGATTCGCAACGGACGACTGATCCTGGATGGCATTGCCGCCAACATGCGGACGGTCCCGATCGACCGGGACATACACGAAAAAACGCTGGAGGCCTGGGTGACGCTTTCCAATCTTGATCAGCGCGGCGGAGGTGTGATCGGGCTCGACACACCGGAGGGACAATTCTTCGATTCGATCGTCTTTGGCGAGTTGAATCCGCAGCACTGGATGGCGGGCAGTGACTTCTTTAACCGCTCGCAGGATTCGGGTGGCCCGCCAGAAACGGCTCCATTCGGCCAGCTTATTCATGTCGTGATCGTGTACGCGAAGGACAACTCGATCACACTGTATCGCAACGGCAAGCGATACGGCATGACCTACCGAAAAGGGACGTTGCGCCCTTTTCTGAAGGGTCAGTCGCGGTTCCTGTTTGGGCAGCGACTGTCCGATATCAACCCTCCGCTCGCAGGCGAAGTGGAAGAGGCCCGCGTCTACCTGAGAGCACTCAGTGCAGACGAACTAGCCGCATCGTTCCAGGCGGGACCGGCGGGCGTGACGGCTGCAGAACTTGCGGCGGTGCTGAGACCCGAACAGCGCGAACAACTGACGGCACTGACAACAGAACAGAATCGCGTACATCAGCAGCTGACTGCTCTGAAACTGGCGGGCGGCGATCCGTGGATCGCCGCATTGGCGGACGCACGCTCCAACATCGCGAATCCGTTGCACCTCTGGCATCAATTCTCAACAGATGGGCCAGTTCTTTCCGCCGAAGTCCTTCGCGAGCGCTGGACAAAACTTGCGGACTACTGGCATTCCGAAATGAAGGCTCGGCACGAGATCAATCAGTCGCAGTTCAATACGCTGTGGGACTTACGTGGAGAGCAACAGCAGGAATGGTTTCCGTCTGGTACCGGGTTGAACTGGGAAGGCGCTGCGCAGCCGGAACCAGCTGCTGGACCACGGCGAGCGACAGCAAACGGCGGGATCAGCATCGAAGCCGACGGTGACCGTGTGGTACGAGGCATTCATCCGGCCGGAATTTTCACGCACGGAATCAGCAGCCGACACACCGGCGTTCTGCTTTCGCCGCGGTTTCTGATTCAGACCGACAGCATCAGTGTGCGGGCGTTGGGACAGAACAGCATGGTGCGGCTGGTTATCGAAAACTATCCCATCGGCAACGGCGGCATCTATCCGGCCATCCGGCTCAGTCGTGATGAACTCGGCTGGCTGCGGCTTGATACGGCGTATCGCAAAGGTTCTTATGCGCACTTTGAGTTTATCACCGATCCGGTCGAGCGGGCATTTTTCGGAGCTGCTCAGATCGCGACCAGTAATCAGAGCGAACTCCCGCGCGAGACAACGGTGCCAATCGCGAGCATGTTACAGGACAGCTCGCCGACATCCTCCGACGAACTGGGGTTGCGCTATGCGGACTGTCTGCAGAATGCGGTTCACGCATGGCATTCCCGGTCGTTGAGTGATGACGACACTGCGTTTCTCGACTTTTTTCTGCGGCGCAATCTGCTTCCGACGACTCTGGCGGCGCTGCCTCAACTGCGTGAATCCGTCGAACGCTACCGCCAGCTTGAACGCGAGATTCCGGTTCCGCGACGGGCACCGGGCGTGCTTGAGGCGTCAGCGTTCGACCAGCCGCTGCTGGAACGTGGCCAACACACCCGTCCCGGTCAGCCGGTTCCGCGTCGCGGGCTGTCGCTGTTCGGCCTCACTCCCTTTGCGACCTCGCATAGCGGGCGACTGCAGTTGGCCGAACAGACTGCGTCGGCGCAGAATTCACTGACAGCACGAGTGATGGTGAATCGCTTGTGGCAACACCTGTTTGGGAAGGGAATCGTGGGGACGGTCGACAATTTTGGTCGATTGGGAGGTGAGCCGACACATCCTGAGTTGCTGGATTATCTGGCTGCACGATTCGTACATGACGAGAAGTGGTCGATCAAGAGCATGCTGCGAGCGCTCATAACTTCACAGGCGTGGCAGCAGGCATCGCTTGCGTCGGAAACCGCGCGGGAAGTCGATGCGAACAACGACTGGTTGTCGCACATGCCCGTGCGCCGCCTGGAAGCAGAGGCCATTCGGGATTCGATACTGGCCACCTCGGGGCAACTGGATCTGACGATGTATGGCCCGGGAGTGAACGTCTACTACGTTGACAAGACCGAAGGAGGCGGCCCGAAAGGACCTATTAACGGCGACCGCCGTCGGAGCATCTACCAACGGATTCGTCGAAACGCGGCCAACCCGTTCCTGGAAGTCTTCGACGCCCCCAGGCCATCGACCACGCGCGGCAGGCGAGATGTCACCAACGTGCCCGCCCAGTCGCTGACGATGCTCAACGACCCGTTCGTGATTGAGCAATCCGCCAGGTGGGCGGAGTCCCTCATCGCCGAGGGCGCACCCACTGAGCAGCGAATTCGGCGCATGTTCGTGCTGGCACTCAGTCGTGAACCGGATGCCGACGAATTGCAGGCTTCCGTCGACTACCTGACAGAACTTGCTGACGAACACAGCGTCGCAGTGGCCGACATGTCCGGAAACGCCGCCATCTGGCAGGACTTTGCACAGTCGCTCTTTTGCCTTAAGGAGTTCGTTTATGTCCGCTGATAAGTCACCCGCTGTGGTAAACACTCGACGCGACATGATGGCCCGCAGTTCCCTCGGTTTCGGGCTGACGGCGCTGTCCGGCCTGCTGGCGACGGATCGAACGGGGTTGTGCGCCTCGGACAATACAACTGCCCTGCACCCGGGCCGCACCCGGCCATCTCGCGCAAAGAGTGTCATTTTCTGCTTTATGTCCGGAGGCGTTTCGGCGGTCGACACGTTCGATCCGAAACCGCGACTCAGAATCGACCACGGCAAGCCGATGCCGGTTCCGGTCAAGCCGACCATGTTTAATGCCAACGGCAATATCATGGCCAGTCCGTGGGAGTTCAAAAACTATGGTGAGTGTGGTCTGCCCGTCAGCGAGCTCTTTCCGCACATCGCCAAATGTGCCGACGATCTGGCAGTCGTGCGTTCGATGACAAGTATTGCCAACGAGCACGCTCAGGGAAACTATTTCCTCCACACCGGATTCTCACTGGCGGGGTATCCCAGCGCCGGAGCGTGGGTGAATTACGGGTTGGGCAGCGAGAATGACAACCTGCCCGGTTACGTGGTCCTTGCGAGCGGTGGTTCGCCGCTGGGCGGGATCGGCATCTATGGCAACGGTTTTCTGCCAGCCGTTCATCAGGCGTCGCTTATTGACCCGAGTCAGCCTGAACCGCTGACGAACATCACTCCGCGCGAACCGGCCAGTCGACAGCGCAAGCGTTTGCGATTCGTCGAGCAGATGGATCGTCGACAGCTCTTACAGGGTGGTCATGACGAACGGATCGAGTCTGCGATTCGCAATTACGAGACAGCCTTCCGCATGCAGACGGCGGTTCCTTCGCTGGTTGAGCTCTCTGAAGAAACGAAAGCCACCCAGCAGCTGTACGGCATGAACTCGCCCGTGAAAGAGACCGCTGCCTACGGACAACAATGCCTGTTGGCTCGCCGACTGGTCGAGCGTGGTGTGCGATTTGTGGAACTGACCTGTCTGCCTCGACCGGCGGAACTCGGGCAGATCGGGAACCCCTGGGACCAGCACGGAGGGCTGAAGGCGGGCCACGCCGAGATGGCCCGGCAGGTGGACCAACCCATCGCCGGTTTGATCCGTGACCTGAAGCAGCGCGGGCTGTTTGACGAAACGCTGATCGTGTGGGCCGGAGAATTCGGTCGCACACCGTTCGCCCAGGGAACGGACGGCCGCGACCACAATCCGTTCGGATTCAGTGTCTGGCTCGCCGGCGGCGGTGTGAAAGGTGGCTCGACCTTTGGCGCGACCGACGATCTTGGTTACCACGCCGTCGAAAATGTCGCGACTGTGTACGACCTCTGGGCCACGGTGCTGCATCAGCTGGGAGTAGACCACGAAGCCCTGACGTACCGCTTCGGTGGCCGAGACTTTCGCCTGACCGACGTTCACGGCAATGTTATCCGCGATATTCTCGTTTGACGTGGCGGATCAATCGTCGGTGTGCTTTCGCTATCGTCTGATTTTCAAAGATCCTGGCAGTTGGCGGAGTTTTTGACCCCACGGCGACATCCTGTCCAGTCGTCTTTCGATCGTTACAGACGATGGGCCCTTGAGTGCAGTCTGCCTGGTGTTCGTGCATTGACGTGCTTGGCGCGGAGACGCGACCGATGCCGCGCTGAAGTGGCCCTGCCGTTTCTCACAGCAGGGCAGGTCGCCTGGAGGAAGCATGCGGGCAATAAAAAATCTCACGGAATGAATGCCGTGAGGCAAGTGGTGTGGACCCAACCCTCTGCGAAACTCAAACAGAGACATATCGAAAACCGAAACATCCAGACCGGTCCGGAAGGTGAGTTTCCGAGTGAGAGTAGAGGTCCGAACCGTTTCCAGATCCGGGGTTCCGGGTTATGAGCAAATGACTCTTCTGTGAATGTCACTGTCCGAGAACTCGGATAAGATTATTCAGAGTGTCGTGACGAACAGCAGGGCTGAATTCTGTGATTCACCTGCCTATCATGGCTGACGGCCGCCGGCCACCCGCGTCGCTGTCAACCACATAATTAAAGTAGCTCTCCAATGGCAATCACCAATTCCAATTCAGACGCAACACGGCAACAGGTACTGGGCCAACGAAATGCAGCTGACTCGCTTTGTGGAATCGCATTCGAGACATCGATCTGCCGCTGGACAATGTTGACGGTCGTAGCCCTTGCCGCTTTCTCGGTTGAAGTGGGGTACGCGGACAGTCGATTCGCAGCATCAACCCGCATGACGTCCGCGAGCATTACGCGAGACCGTTGGGGCGTTGCCCATATTCACGGGCGGACGCATGCCGATGCATTTTTTGGGATGGGGTACGCGCAAGCCGAAGACTACTTCTGGCAACTTGAGGACACCTGCATTCAGTCGCTGGGCCGCTACGCGGAGATCAACGGCCAGGATGGAATTCGGTCCGACATTCTCAACCGCAGTTTCGAAATACCGCGAAGGTCACGGGAAGACTTTCAAGAGTTGAAGCCCGAATATCAGCGCATGGCGACCGCTTATGCCGACGGTATCAACCATTACCTCAAAACTCACCCGGAAGAAAAGCCGCGACTGATTTCCAGGTTTGAACCGTGGTACTCAATTGCGATGGATCGCCACATGCTGTTGCATTTCATCTACCGCCAGGTACACGTTGGCAAACCCCAGGATCGTGGACCGGACGATGTCGCATTATGGTCTTCCGCTCAGTCCGGTATGAACTCATTCGCCTGGGACTGGCAGCCTCTTCCGAAAACCGGGTTTGCCGCCGAAGTGCGCGAAGCAGTCGGATCGAATGCCTGGGCTATTTCCGGTTCTCGTACAAAATCCGGCGCCGCGATGCTGTTCATCAACCCGCATCAGCCATGGTATGGGATAGGACAGTTCACTGAGGCTCACATTCGCAGCGACGAGGGGCTGAATTTTTCGGGAGCATGTTTCTTTGGAAACCCGTTTCCAACAATCGGCCACAACGAACATCTCGGCTGGACCTATACCGTTAACGCACCCGACATCGCTGACGCTTGGCGCGTGACATTCGACGATCCGGATCATCCGTTGAACTACCGCTATGGAGACGGCTACCGTGAGGCTCAACAGTGGAAGGAAACTCTGCGCGTGAAGTCACACGGCACGATGACGGAACGGCAGTTCACATTCCGCAAGACTCACCACGGCCCGATTGTTCGTCGAGAATCTGACGACACTTTTTTGTCGGCACAGGTGGCCGGCCTGTTTGACCTTAACCGCATCCATCAGGCCTTGAGTATGGTGCTGGCGCAAAGCTTCGAAGAGTGGCGTGCTGCCATCAGTCACTGCGCGATTCCCATGTTCAATGTGGTTTACGCCGACAATTCGAACAACATCTTCTACGCCTACAACGCCACGATTCCTGTGCGGGATCCGTCATTCAACTGGAGGCAACCGGTTGACGGCAGCCGGCCGGCCGCGGACTGGAAGGGAATTCACCCCTTCGACGATCTGCCTCAGGTGCTGAACCCCCAATGTGGTTACGTTCAAAGCTGCAACTCCGCACCCTTCACGACGTGTCACCTCGAATCCGACAACCCGTCTCGCGACGATTTCCCTTCGTACATGATGGAAGATGCAGAGGTGGACATGCGGCGGTCGAAAATGTCGCGACACATCCTCAAGGACGTGGAAGATTTGACTTACGGCGGCCTTCAGCAGCTGGCGTTCGACACACGCATGTACTGGGCACTGACGGAGCTTCCCAAACTGAAAGGCGACTACGATCGACTGAAGCGGGAAGACAGTGTGCTCGCATCGGAAATTGGCGAATACTGGGAATACTTGCAGAACTGGGACTGCCGCTGCACGATTGAAGGCGCTCACGCCACGCTGATGGTTGCCTGGTATGAAGAGCTCTACGGTTTCGGTTATCCGGCAGAGACCCTGAAATCACAGTACGCATCGGATCGACTCTCCTGGTTCACAGCTTTGAAAAAGGCTGCCGACAAACTGAAGAGCTTGTATGGAACCTGGAAGAAACCATGGGGCGAAGCTCATCGACTGCAGCGCGTGGCCGATCAACCGGATGTTCAGCACGCCGGAATCAGATTGAATCCAATATTCGAGAATATACCGTGTCCGGGCGCCCCCGGCCCCCTGGGCATCATCTGCACGGTCTACTCATCGCCCGAAATCCGCTTCATTCGGCCCCAAAGATTCGCTGTGGTCGGAGCATCGTATATGTCAGTCGTAGAGTTCGATCACCACATTCGAGCTGCCAGCATCATGCCCTTCGGAGCCAGCGGCCGACGACAGTCACCTCACTTTTTTGACCAGGCAAGGCTCTACTCACAGAAGAAACTCAAACCCGCCGTGTTTTACATGGACGAGGTGCAATCCGCGAAAGCACGCGTTGTGCAAATTCGAACGCACTTGGAGAAATAACGAAGTCAGGACTCCCCGTGCCAAACGCTCTTCGCAATGACTCGCGTGCGAACCGGTTCCGGTAGTCGTGCAACGCCAACGCCTTGCAGAAGTTCGAGTCCTCCACGGTGGCTCGGAGGTAACCAACTCTCCGCGAACTTTTTTTGAACGGAGTTACTTGATCTCGCAAAACGCTCCCGCGGCTTCCATCTCCGCCTTCAGCTGTTCGGCTTCGTCCTTCGAGACCCGTTCCTTGAGTAACCGTGGGACACCCTCGACCAATTCCGTGGCTTCCTTGAGGCCCAGGTTGGTTATGCTCCGCACGGCCTCGATCACGCGGACCTTGGAATTCCATAATCCCGTCAACACCACGTCGAATTCGCCCCGTCCCGACTTCTCAGACACAGGAGCTTCGTTACCGTCCGCATCTACATAAACGATGACCGGCTTGATTCCCGGCGCGACATCAACGGCGACGTGATCGTTGAGTTGGCCTGCGTTGGCAGATCCATATTGAGTGAAAGAGTTATACAAGTAGTGACGCCGATCTTCGGGTGCATACGGGTTCGGTTCAGCGTTCATTGCCCGGTTCATCAAACTCAGTAACGGCAGAATGTGCGTCGATCCGCATCAAACTCAGCAACAAGCACCTCACTGTTCGCGATCCGAATCCCACGCACACACCGATGATCCAACCGATCACGATTCCACTGTCAGAAATGAGAAGAATGGCCGGCAACAATGCGCCAAACACCAGCAGTGTGAGGATCACGATCAGAACGCGATTGCGTTCCCAGTTCATCTTGTTGCATGCAAAGAGTGTCCCCCAAGGGGTTACCAATCCAACCACCGCGGTGAGTGCTCCTGAGGGACTGTAGACCGCAAATCGCACCATCAAGAGCATCAAGAGGAGGGACAGAAACGGGCGGGCTTTTTTCCGGATATATTTCGGAGTGTGATGGTACGCGGCTCCGGCCTCCTGGTCGAAATAGTATGTTGTCACCCACTCACCTGGCCTCGACGGACTGCAGTATATGACGGCGTTTTTGAGCGGTTTCCACCCGGTCTGCTTAAACTGTTTTGCTATTCTCTCATGGTTCGCCGTGGGTGATTGATCGTCTGCGGCTGAAATCCGGCCAGGCTCAAACAGTTCTGCTAATTGTTCATGGTTCGCCGGTGCGCCTTCGACGTGCATCTCAGCGCCTTGATCCGCACGGGAGATCGCCGAGAGCTGCTCAAACCAATTCTTTTCGCATTGATCCAGGGCAGCACGGTACTGAGCTTCGATCGCCTTGCGCTGCTCACGACTAATCTTAGCGCGTCGATCCACACGGTACTGAGCTTTGATCGCCTTGCGCTGCTCATCGTATTGATTCCGGGCAACGCGTTGCTTCTCATCTCTAATCTTAGCGCGTCCAGCGTGTTGATCCCTGGAGCTGTACGGAGCTTCCCAAAGGCTGTTTAGCAATTTGTGAAGATCTGCATCTGACACCGTGTACCGCGCGAAGTGTTCACCTCTCTCCTGATGCCAGGTGATGTCTTTTGCGCCCGGGGGCAGGAACCGCCAAACTTGATGCGGAGCGTCTTCAGCAGGGAGCAACTTTTGGATCTTGCGAAGCTCCATTTCAGAGAGCGCGGACGAGGGAGCCTTATTAGAGCCAAACGTGCCCGATTCGTATTCCCGCAGCACTTCAATCAGAATCTGGCTACCCGAATAGCAGCAACACAAGATGGGGAACCAACCCCACCCCACCGCAAAGCTGACCTCTGTTTTCAAGCCCCTGAGGACCTCCTTATCAGGGTATTGACCTGCCACGTATTCGACACACCAGGCGAGAGATCCCGGAGATTCCGTAAAGACAAACCAGCCGAAAGCTGTGCAAGCGACAACTATTCCAAAAAGCAATAGGGGGCCTACTAGCAGCGTCTTTATATTTATGGATGTAAAGGGAAAGCTCTCCATCCACTTTGTAAAGCGACCGCCAATCAGCCAGCGAAAAAAAAGGCCCAAAATAATTGCGGGCAGAAAAATCCCGCAAAAGGCCATTAGAAATGCAGCACAGATGCCAATAAGGTATAGCGTCCAGCCGATCCAAACTCTGATGGCAAAATCATTCTCCCAGATATGGGCATCGATAGCGTTTGTGATGGCGTAAATCCCAAAGGCGATGCTACTCACTCCCAACAGACCGTAGAACAGGAGCAAAGAGGTTGGGAACGACTGCCCTCTGACTCTGTATTCCATTGCATGCAGCCCGACTACACTCAATGAATGGCTCTTACTAAACGACCCACCAAACACAGTTTTCATAATGCTCCACGCGACGGCCAAACACACGATGAGCCCGACACAAACGTAGATGCTGAAAATGAATTCTGCCGTGTGCGGCCCGGGTATCTTTTCGTAATCCGGGTGTGAAGCGACCCACTTCAGAAATGAATTCTCGGCCCACCAGTAGTAAGCGGCGCCCAGGGATCCGGCCAACAAGATCGCCAAAACTGCTGCGAATTTCCACGGCCGTTGTTTGGCACGACTCCACAGCCTGCGCACGGTATTGGCCGGTTGAGCCTGGATTGGTTCCTGACGCAAGAAACGACCCAGGTCGTCGGCCAGTTCCTGCGCCGTCTGGTACCGGCCGTCGGGTCGTTTCTCCAGACACTTGAGGCAGATGGTTTCGAGATCGGGAGGGATGAGCGAATTCAAGCTCCTGGGTGCGGCGGGCTCCTGTTCGCGAACCTGGTTCAGTGTGTCCAGCAGGCTGGCTGCCAGGAACGGTGGTCGGCCAACAAGCAACGCGTAGAACACGGCCCCCAGTGAATAGACATCGGTGGTTCGGCCAATCTGATGCGAGTTTGCCGCCGCCTGTTCGGGAGCCATGTAGCCCGGAGTTCCCAGGACGGTGCCCGTGGCCGTTAACTGTGAGTCGCCTTCGATTTTCCTGGCCAGTCCAAAGTCCGTGATTCTTGGCTGATCGGAATCGTCGATGAGAACGTTGGACGGTTTCAGATCACGGTGCACAATTCCTTGCTCGTGCGCATAGTGAATCGCTTCTGCCAGAGTCTTGAGGTACTCAGCAGCTTTCTTGGGTGCAAGTGGCCGCTGGCCGATGGTGTCTGCCAGGCTGCGACCCTCGACGTAGTCCATCGAAAAGAAGTGCTGCCCTTCATGCCGGCCAACTTCATGGACGGCCACGATGTTCGTATGTTGCAGTCCGGCCGCTGCTTCGGCCTCGGTGTGGAAACGCCGGACGTCTTCCTCTGAGGCCAGTTGACCGGCCAGGATCATTTTCAGCGCGACCACGCGGTTGAGGCTCGTTTGCCGAGCTTTGTAGACCACACCCATGCCGCCGCGTGCAATTTCCTCCAGCAGTTCATAGTCACCAAAATACCGCACCCTGGTCCCGAGTGGTGAACTCGACCATTCGTCGTCTGAAGGCACGATTGTCGCGGCATCCGCTGCCGGTGCCTGCTCGGCGCCCGTCTCTTCCAAACCGGCAGCCAGCAAACACCTGGGACACAACCCCTCGGGCGCATTGCTGGCGAGTTCCGCTTCACATTCGGGGCATCGTCGGATTTCGGCCACCAGAGAGTCTCCTGAGTGAGTTGCGTTTCACTCTCTTCTGAAGGAAGTGACCCGAAAGGTTACAGACTTTCCTGGGTTCAGGAACCAAGAATTGCAAACAGGCTGCGAATTTCGTCGTCGACCTCGCTCGGCTCGGCGACGGTCTGCAGGATCTCGTCACGCAAAATCGCTCGATATCGCTGACGGAGTCGATGAGCGGCGACTTTTGCTGCGCCTGTGGTCATGCCCAACTTGCCAGCCACCTCGGCAAAACCACCCCGCACGGACGAGCCTGTGATGAACACTTTCAGGAGCTCGAACTGCTCCTGCTTTTCCGAACGCACCGACTCCTCACGCAACCGATTCAGCACATGTTCAAGCAACGTGAACGCCCACTGTTTGTCGAACAACCGATCGGGAGTCAGGTCGTCGGTTGGTTCGAGGCGGAACCGCTTTTCACCCGATTCGAAATCCAATGGGATCGAAGTCCTGCCGCCGCCTCGTTTGAGCGCTTTGGCTTTGTCCCATTCATTCGCCAGAAAGTTCTTGAATGCCGTCAACAGGAAGGCGCGAAACTGGCCTCGTTCCGGCTGTGCATCGCCAAGATAGTTCTTGTTCAACACCTGGAAGAAGAATGACTGGGTCAGATCCTGCGCCTCGTCGACATCGCGTACGCGTCGCCGGACGTAGGCATACAGCGGGTACCAGTATGTACGGCACAATGCATCGAGAGCATCCTGAGAATTGGGTGTCGAACGCTGACCCGCGGCCAAAACCAGGCTCCACCGCGTGGTGTGGAAGTGACGATCTTCCGACGGGGGATCGCAATTCGAGTTTCCACGTTCGCTGCACATGCGGACCACGGTACCAAACGCTT
>JABABI010000122.1 GCA_014238335.1 Fuerstiella sp. | reverse complement strand
GAAAGCGGTACGGGAAAAGAAGTCCTGGCAAAGGTCATTCACGACAACAGCGCACGCAGCAAGGGACCTTTGGTGCGCGTGCACTGCGCGGCTCTGTCGGCAACGCTGTTGGAAAGCGAGTTGTTCGGTCATGAAAAAGGAGCCTTCACCGGCGCAGATCAGCGCCGCACAGGACAGTTTGAACGGGCACACACAGGCACGCTGTTTCTTGACGAAATCGGAGAAATGAGCGCCGCGTGCCAGGCCAGGCTGCTGAGGATTCTGGAAAAGCACCCGTTTGAACGTGTGGGCGGCAGCGAATCGATTCAGGTGGACGTTCGAGTCCTCGCAGCCACCCATCGCAACCTGCAGGAGCTGGTTGCCAGCGGGCACTTTCGCGAAGACCTCTATTTTCGATTGCGAGTCATAGAAGTTCAGATTCCTCGACTGTGTGAGCGCGGCGACGACGTGACAATTCTGGCAGGGCACTTTCTCCAGCACTTCTACCGGCAAATCGGCCGGGGCCCGCGATCCTTCTCGGCTGCAGCGACTCAGGCGATGCATTCGTATGCATGGCCGGGGAACGTCCGGGAACTGAAGAACGCGGTCGAACGAGCCGTGGTGCTGTCTCGAACTGATGAGGTCCAGGAAGTGGATCTGGGGCTACCGGCTGACAATTCGGTGAATCGACCGGAGGGGACACTGGTTCCACTGGCGGTTGCCGAACGACAGCACATCATGTCTGTGCTGGAACGCGTCGCAGGGAACAAGACTCAGGCCTGCAAAGTCCTGGGCATTGGCCGCGGCACGCTGTACAAGAAGCTGGAGGAATACACGTCTAAAGCGATATCAGAGACGGACCCGCGGTCGTGATGCTCTCTGTTTAGCAGTAACACTTTTCGCCAGTTCCTCGTCGTACACCTTCACAAGTTCCATCAGCTGAATTTTTCGCTCGGCCGGTGCCATACTGTGTGACAGCTTGAGCCAGCGTCCGGCGTTTGCAAAATCTCCGTTTTCTGCATAACTGGCGGCAAGAGTACTGAGGTGTGACCAGTCCCGATGGTCAGTCAGCTCGCACGCCTTTTGAGCATGAATAACGGCCTGTTGGGGATCACGAAGTTGCGAATCTTCCGACGTCGCCAGCAGCCATGCATAATTGTCGTAGGCACGTGCAAAGGAGGAATTGAGCTCCAGAGTTCTTTCGTAGTCGTCCTTCGCCTTGTACAGTTCTCCCAGCTGAACGTATGCTGCAGCACGGTTGTTATATGCCCGAAACAAATCCGGCTGAATCGCGATCGTCCTGTTCCAGCTTTCAACAGCTTCTTCGAAACGGCCCTGGCTGAACAGCACGTTGCCGTAGTTGTACCATGCCGCGGAATGGTCGGGATCGGTCTCCACGGCTTGTCTGTAATCCGCAATGGCCGCGTCAGCGTTCCCCTGTCCGGCATTGCAGTTACCACGAGAGTACCAGAAATCAGGATTCGAAGGATCAATGCTGATGGCCTTATCGAGGTCCTCGACAGCCTCTTCCGGACGATTCAGCTGATGCTGTGCCAGCCCTCGTCGATAGTAAAGCTGTGGCTGCTGCGGATCGATTAACAATGCTCTGGAAAGATCCTCGACGGCTTCTGCCCAGTGTGTCATTCGGTGATGAATCGTTCCACGTCGTCCCCACGCTGCGACGTCGTCCGGATGATTCTCTAGCAGGACAGACAGATCAGCGATGGCTGAGGCGAATGCGCCACCGGCTTCCTTAAGGCGGGCGCGTTCGGCCAGAGCTTCACCGTGCTGTGGATTGCGTTCAAGAATCAGGTCAAGGTCCCGAATGGCGAGCACGTCCATGCCGAGGTTCAATCGCGTGCGACAGCGGCGCCAAAGCAGTTCGTCATCCGAATTGTCAGCCTCCAGAACGACGTCGTAGTCCTGCAGGGCGTCTTCAAATTGATGGCGCGCCAGGTGCGTGTCAGCTCGAAGGATGAGAGATTCGCGGTGCTGCGGATCCTTGTTCAGCACAACGATCGCGTCTTCCATGGCTGCATCCAGGTCACCTATGCGATGCAATAGAGCGGCGCGGTCCATGCGAGCCACCACGTTTTCCGGCTGCAGTTCCAGCACTCGTGTGAAATCACGCAGAGCAGCGTTAGGATCATCGCATTCGACGCAGGCCCTGGCGCGCAGCTGAAGCAGTTCGGGCTGGTCCCCATCAAGCTGCAGCACCGCATCAAGATCATCGATTGCCGCACGATGGTCTCCGGTCTTCATGCGGATCTTTGCTCGCAGGACAGTCGCGCCAGAATCGTTCGGATGTGAGGCAACGACAGAGTCCAGATCTTGCAGCGCTGCACCCGAGTTTCCTGTCTGTTCAAGTGCGCGGGCTCGCATCACTATCTGTTCGACACTGGCGTTTCCACTTTGCACAACCGGAGAAAGTACTCGAATTGCTTCCTGCGGCTGACCAAGCTGGACGTACAAGTGCGCCAGACGTTCGGCAATTCGGTGATTGTTCGGCTGATACTGCAGCAGGCTGTTCAGATCTGCCACAGCAGCAGTGCTTTCGCCCAGCGTGAGGAATGCATCAGCGCGCGCTTCCATGGCCTCCACATTCGTATTGTCGACCAGACCAATCTGTGTCCAGTCCGAAATCGCCAGTGTCCAAAGGAACTGTTTCTGTAATGCCAATGCCCGCTGTTTCAGCAACACAATATCGTTGGGAGTCCGTTGCAGCAGTTCTGACAGGTCCGTTGTCGCCTCAGGCCACTGCCGGGCCCGCAGCCGAACCTTCGCTCGTTCAAGAAGTGCGTCACGCTGATTCGCTCCCAGTGCAATCAACTGAGTATAAACCGTGGCAGCCGGTCCCAGTTGGTTACTGTCCCGCAACAGGTCTGCCTTGAATCGTAGATACTCAACGTCGTCGGGGTGATCCCGAAGTAGTGTCTCAGCCTCAAACAGCGCTTCCGGCAGCCGGTCGTGTTCCGCGAGGACGATCGCATAACGAAAGCGTGCTGCCTTATGTTCCGGCTTTTCTGCCAGAAGCAATTCAAGTGCGGCAATACACCCCGGACGATCGTTATTACGATGAGCCTCAAGAGCTCGCTGGTACAGCAGACCGTAGTCAACGTCCTTGTCTGGAGCATCTAATGTTGCCGTGCCGACATCCGGCAACGGGTTCGTAACCGGAGGCAGTATGCTGCCGGCGGCAAAACCGCTCTGCGGTGTCGCGGCCTCAGGTGCGGTACTGCCACCTGTCGAAGTGTCAGAGCCAACCGGGTCACTTCCAGCAAGGGCCTCATTCGTGTTGTTGTCTGACTCTGCATTGTTCGCTGCCGCCGCAAACGGGTTTTCGGTTCCGTCCGCCGTCGACAGCAGCAATTCAGTCGTCGGCAGCAGCATGGGCACTGCGAGATCAGCGGCGGACAGTTGCTGGTCATCAGCGGATGTGAGCTGAGATTCGTCCAGTGTGGTCACAGTCTGCTCATTCCCATGCTGACTCTGGTCATTGTGCAAAGGAAACAGCGCAAACGGACTGGCCTCGCCGCCATCACCGCTGTCAGCTTCCGCAACAACAGCGTCACCGTCAGATGTCGACACGCTCGGTGCTGCGTCCCCCGCGGGGAACAGCTTGAAGTCACCTGGCGGCGCAGTTGCCTCGGCAGTCACAGACTTTGGCTCCCTGGCTGGTTCAGTCTCCGGTTCACCGACCGGAAATAAGCGAAAGCTATTCGAAACTGAAAGCAGTGGCTCTTCCGCACTCTCTGGCAGGCTCACGACTGAGGCTTTTGTGGTCGTATCTGTCTGTGCCTCGACATTAGAGTTCTGCGGCAGCATAGCGACGGCACGCGGTGCGGCAACTTTTTTCTGCGTCAGCAGCAGAGCCTCCCGAACCTGAAGGTTTTCCGGGTCCAGTTCGGCAGCCCGGATGAGATCATGGATTGCCTCGTCGTGCTGGCCCAGGTTTTTCAGGATTAAACCACGATGATACCACGGTGTCCCGTCATCTGTCAGAAGGCGGCAGGCAACAGACAGGTCCGCCAGAGATCGTTCCTGAGCCCCGTTTGCTTCGTGAGCCAGACCTCGGTGCAACCAGATTTTTCCATTGCGACGGTCCAGACACAGAGCGGCGCTCAGGCTCTGAACTGCAAGATCCGGACTGTCCTGGGTCTGCATAATTCCACAGCGCAGATGAGCCTGAACATGGTTCGCATCAAGCCGAGCTGCTGTGGCAAAATCTGACAGCGCCTCCTCGCGCCGCCCAAGATGCTCGCGAACACAGGCGCGGTCGTAATGGGCATCGACCGCCTGAGGGTTGAGTCGAATTGCCCGAGACAGCGCATCCAATGCATCATCGTGCCGCTCGGCGGTGCGGTACATCGTTCCCAGCGCCCACCAGGCGCGATCCCAGTCCGGTCTGTTCTTGGTGGCCAGCTGCAGATCATCGATCGCTGAATCCAGATCGTCCAGCACAGCATAGGACGTGCCGCGCAGATAATACGCTTCCGCATAATCAGGATTCAGAGCGATACTGCGGGTCAGACTCTGCACAGCATCTTCGTACCGTCCGTCCTGCTGCTGCTGCAGCGCGGCGCGCACAATATCTTCCGATTGATTCTTCTGACTGGAACACCCCCCGGCCATCAACAGTATCATCACAAAAACAGGAATCACGGCGACGTATGTGTACCGCAACCGCACGCCCGGTTTGCCGATGGACGGAATGTGCCGCGTTGAGTCGTTCAATCCAAACATATTGCACCTCAGTGACGACATCGTGCCGCTCCCGGTTTCGAACCTGCCTGATCTGCTTCATCGTCATTTTGTGACGTACAGTTGTGTCCTGTTCAGGCGGTCCAGACGTTTTTATCGGTCTTGTCAACCCAATCTGACACACACAAACCGGCAGTATTTGCCGCTTCACGGTGTCGCGGCTGCTAACCAACACAAACGTCACTCTGCCATACAACTTGCCGGAGTACCGCACTCACTGCAATTCCTACGGACACATGGCAGCCGGACCGTTCTGAGCCACTGCAGCTGCAGGGTTCCGGGCGAAACGTCCGAGAATCTGAAGGACGCAGGTAATGCCGAAAGATGTCTGTTCGTAAAAAGACACCATTCGTTCCCCGTGTCGCCAGCCCATTAATTTGTGACACCTTCCAGTTCGGAAAGAAAACACACATGGATCTTTCCACAGTTTTTTCAGACAACCAGATCGCCGTAATCGGATGTTTCGTCGCGCTCGCAACGTGTGCCCTGGTTGCAGCCGTCAGCTTCCAGTTGGGTCCTGCCGGGAAGGCATCAGCTCACAGCAACGGGAGCCTGAAAATGAACGTCGCTCGCAAAGATGACGCTGAGAGCCAGCAGAAAAAGGCCGCGTAAACCACGCTGTTAGACGAACAGCAGAATCCACTGCGGGCGAATCGTCGGGAGCAGGGGAACAGACGACGCGTTCCTTGGCAGGGCAAAACGGCCCCGATACCACTGGCGGTTGCTGACAACCTGGGGTCGCTGGATCGCCCGCAGACCGGCAATTCTGCTGTGATGCGTCTTGCGATCGAGGTGCGACCGGTGCCATAATGAAGCTGCGTTTTGCTGAGAAGACTGACTTCTGCGCACCAAACCACACCCAGTGATCTGCCCTTTCTCCAAACCCAATCCTCTGCAATGTTGCTCGCTGACACAGTGGTTATCACCTTCATTCGCAGTACATTGCCGGTTTTCATTCCCATGAAAAAAATCAAGCAGAGCCTCGGCACGCGCCCAGTCATGCTATTCGTTTTGCTTCTGGCGGTGTGTGCAGAGTCCGTTAGTTCGCAGCGTGTTCAGGCAGACGAAGATGCGAACAGAAATACACTGTCAGGTGAAACTCTGCTGCTGTATGGCCGCGTCGAACGAGCGTTTAAAGATCTGGACGGTTATCTCAAGGCCATCAACTTTGAGAAGTCGGCAGTTATCGGCACGAATTACTTCGCCCTGTCCGTAGGCGGAATTGATGCCATTCGGGACCTTGAGGAAGGTCGCGGGGTCGATCCGGAAACATTGGCAGCGCTGTACGCCGGGTTCGCGAGGCCTGAGGTCGCGAAACATCTTAACCTGCGAAAAACGGAAGGAACGTCGGGGGCTCTGGTTCTTAAGATCGAAGATGCGGATGGTCGTCTGCGTTATAAGGGGACAACGGTACGGCTCTACTCGCCAACGCGGCTGAGACAACTTTTCGAACGCCGAGAAAGTTTTCGAAGCGAGAACGATCGACTGCGTCGTGCTGTGTTCGCATCGTTCGTCTTTAAGCGTCAGCGACGGCTGGGACGTATTCGTAACGATTCGGACCGAAAAGAAGTCCAGGAACTGTCGGATCGTTACCGAAAGCTGCAGCCCCTGCTGAATGACCTTGATTCCGCGCTCAGGGGGGAAGCCGCGACCACCTCGGTGCTGGCGGGTTCGAACAGTCAGCACTTCTTCGGATACTCTCTGGGTGGTATCGACGTTCTGGCAGACCTGAGCGAACGGCACGCCGTTGACCCGGAAACACTGGCTGCAATTTATGCAGAACAGATCTCAGATGACTACGCCGACGCCTTTCAGTTCCTGCCTGGCGGCGGCATCGAATACAACGGAGAACGGATCAAGCTGTACTCGGCGGACTACCTGATCGAATGCTACAAGCAGCGAGACCGTTTGGTGCTGCAGTCTTTTCTGCGATAACGCTGACTCCGGAAGGCAATGTGCCGGGCAGCACGGCCACCACGGTGAATTCCTTCGGCCGCAACTTCCATATGCAGGCGTCTGCACGCCGATCCTCACTTTTGCAAAGTTCCCGGCCGCCCCCCGTCTCCGCTCAACACGGTCACCTGTAATCGACAGTCACCTGCCGACATGATGGTGAGCATTCCGTCCGACCTGACCGGGTCACTCCACGACAGTGCAGTGCCCGTCAGCAGCTGGACGAATTCCTGCCGATCCATGACCTCCCAGCGAGGAAGATTGTCGCCGGCAGCGATCATTTGCAGTCCCCAGTCACGGAACAGTTCTCCGAAACTGCGGCCCGTGACGTGCTCCAGACGTTGCACGGCCCCACCGGAACCTGCGACCACGTCATGGACCGCACGCTGCGGCAGGCGCAACAAAACACTGCTGATAAACAAACAACCCGCAGCACGTGAGGGACCACGCCGCAGCGAAAGGGAAGCATGATGATCAGGCACGACCACCGGAAAATCGGCCGGACGGCGCCTGAATGTTGCTAGTCGAGTCGCCATGTTGCGGCTGCCAGGATTAACCTGGCATTCGACATAATGGGCCACCGCCTCATTCAGCCATCCCGGCAGCTGTGTGCGCTCTGCAGAGGTACACAGCCTGGAGAATATGGCCAGATGCGTGACTTCGTGGGCCAGAATCGCATCCAGTTCCTCGTCGACTGGCAGGGTTTCACTGAGATAGATAATGTCGCCACCGAAGTCGCCTGGCGCAAGAACATCCGCCGCCCGAACACAACCGCGCACGGGTTCACCTCCTGTATGAACTGGTTCCCGCGTCTCCAGCTGTGAAAGAACGACGGTCAGATAGCCGTCACGGTCCGCATCAGCCAGGGCGCCAACGCGGGTTTCGACAAACCGGATCAGGCGTCGCTCAAGGCGTTCAACGACGGCACGAGCTAACTTCGCTGCAGAGTTGTTGCGGGCCGAGGCGTAAACACGCACGTGATCACCATGCCCGATTTCGTGAAGAAGCAGAGTGCGATCACTGACGCCGACGGCTGTAAAAAGCGGCACAGTAAATCTGCGGCGACGGTCTGCCGA
Source organism: Fuerstiella sp. (assembly GCA_014238335.1). Taxonomy (GTDB): domain Bacteria; phylum Planctomycetota; class Planctomycetia; order Planctomycetales; family Planctomycetaceae; genus Fuerstiella. The sequence continues at coordinate 12,068 of JABABI010000122.1, read as the reverse complement.
GGCCGATCGTACGAACGGCGATGGCTGACGGTTATTGGGAGCCTCGGCCTTTCCCATTTCAGTGGATTCCACGAAGGGTGCACCGGCGGCACTGATGGCGTCAGGCACTGTTCTTGAGTCCAACAAAACAGTGGGTCCGTCAGAAATAGAAAGCCCCTTGCCGCTAGTCGAAGAAACCTTCAGGCGTGTTGCAGCGCTGCGAACATGCATTGGACTCCTGACAACGTCACTTTCATCGCAACTGGCCTGTGTTGCTGAAGATGATTCCGCAGAAATCCAGGTCAGGGTCACCTGATGGCGTTTGGCCGTTCTGTCAAGACTACCCAGCATCACGGCGTCACCGGCGGACAGTTTCACGTGCTGCATCTGGAGGCACTCAGCGGTCGGTGACAGTGGCAAACGAAGCGAATTCTTCAGCGACTGCGGCGGATCGCAGTGCGAACGAGATGGCAGACTTCGAGTCAGAAGACACAAAACCAGCAGAATGCCCAACCTGGCCGACCATGTGCTCAACTTCGCGTCCCCCCGGACAGCACAACTGTTTTATCCATCAAGTTCGGGCATGATGCGGAGAACTCCTCCCTGAAAAGTCGGGCTCCACGCGCATTGTTCTGCACGCCACCCAGTAACATCGAAACGACAGTCCTTACGTCTTGATAGAATCGTCAAAGTCGTTTCAGATTACTGGGCGGGACCTCAGGGACACTTGGTCCGCAGAGGCCACTCACCCGCGTGGAACCTGCAAATTGCTGTTCTTGGGGCCGAAATCTCCCCATTTGGCTGCGGACTGTCTGAGAAGGCCAAGAAACGCCAAAGAATTGGATTGCACCAGTGGCGCAAGGGAATCCCCAGTTGGTGACTTTTCCCAAGACAGCGTCTTGCCTGTTAGAAGGGGGCCACTCTGTCAAAAGACCGCGGCACATCACCTTTTTGCAGGGAATTCCATTCAAAACGATCCGAGGACGGTTATATGATACTGCACAGATTCTGCATTTTGGGATGCAGTCGTCACGTATACCAACATCGCTCCGCCAAAATTCGGTCCACCGAAAGGTTTCCTCATGCGGCTTTCGAGAACTACAGCCTTCCAATACTGTCTTTGCAGTCTTGCAGGTCTCGTCGCCATGTCTTCGTGTTCTGCCGATACTGGCGCCGCGCCCGTTGTGATTCAGCAGTATGCAGATGCCGACGGACAAACTTACTTCGCGCTGGCTGTGACGGCTCCTGAAGGGCACGTCGCGAACGTCAACCGACACATTCTGCTGATTGACACCTCCGCCAGTCAGACCGGCCAGGTCCGTGAGTCTGCTCTTCGAATAGTTTCACAGGTCCTTGCACAGCTTTCACCGAAAAGCGAAGTGCAGATTTTTGCCGCCGATGTGTCGTGCAAAAGCCTGACGCAGGGCTTCGTTGGCAGCGCATCAAAGGACGTCAACGACGCCCTGCATAAACTGTCAATGCGGACTCCGCTTGGTACAACAAATTTGAAAGTCGCATTCGGCCGACTCGCGGATCATGTCGCAGTCGGTGAGCCAACTTCAGTTCTTTATATCGGCGATGGACTGACATCAGCCAATATGCTTCAACAGAACGAGTTGAACGAACTGGTCGAACACTTCGTTTCAAATCAAGCGTCAATCCACTCGCTCGTGATCGGTCCCAACGCAAACAACGAATTGCCCGCAATTCTTGCCAACCTCACCGGCGGCACCGTAACAACGCCGGCTCACGGAAAAGAGCTGTCCATCGCAACAATGTCCGCAAAATCACTTCAGACCGCTCCGCTGAGTGTTCAGGCGTTCGCCGTCGACGGTCGCTCTGTCAAATCGGCTGGAAGCAGAATGCACATGCTGAGATCCGACCGTCACTGCATTGTCTTAGGCACTGGTCAGATCAACAACTTTGCAAAGCTGACCGCATTGACGGATGCTGGTGAGAAGATTTCCTGGAGTTCCGATGTCTGTCAGCGTTCGGAAGGAGGTCCGGAGCTGCGACACCTCGTCGATCGCGTCAGAACTTCCAACGGCGTTAATGCCCCGCTCGCCAGCCTGAAGATGTTGACGGATGGGTCAAATCAATTTGCGAAATTCGTACAGGATTCGGTAGCCGCCAGTAAATATCTGAGCCGCCGTGGACAGACTCGTGAGGCAGTAAAGATTGCTGAACGAGCAGCGAAGATGGACACTTCCAATCAAGAACTGAAGGCTATCCTGACCGCTCTGCAACAGCCACCGGCAGTTCCCGATGCGCAACCGCCCGCAGTAGGCGCCGATTCTCAGAACTCCGGCACAGCAAAAAACCCTGATCCGCTTTCCGATGTTGAAGCAAGACTTCAACTTGAGGCCCAAATTCTGGCTGCCCAGACAAACGCAGCCATCGACGACGCCCGCCGAATTAGTTTCGATCAGCCCGACTTCGCCACAAATATTCTGAAGGATGTTCTGGACACAGTTCAGGCGTCATCAGACATCAGCCCTGATGTTCGCTCTGAACTGGAAAGACGAGTGATTGCCGCACTTAGCAGCGTGCACCATCAGCAGGAAAGCAACGCGTTAAAAAGCAAACACATCGCCCGCGACGAAGCCGTCCAGGAGGCCCAACGTAAACTTTTGGCCGAGCAGGACCAGGAAGAAGTTCGACTGTCAATTCTAATTGACCAGGTGCGAGGGTTGCTTGATCGCGCCGCGCACGGTGACATCAACGGTTTCGAAAATGCTGAAACTGTGTCTCGCACGGCGTTGGATCTAAAGCCTGGAAACGGCCCCGCAACGCAGGCGCTGGTGATGTCCGAAGCTCTCGGACAACTCAGTAAAGCCTACCGACTTGTCAATCTGCGACATGACCGGTTTCTGGCTACGCTCTATCAGGTGGAATTGTCGCACGTCCCATTTCCGGACGAACCGCCGATTCAATATCCACCAGCCGATGTCTGGCGTGCTTTGACTTTGACTCGCGTTCCACGATACGAATCCTTCGACCTGAGAAGCGAAAAACCCGTTGAAAAATGGCTGCAGCAGATGCTCAAGAAGCCCGTCCCATTGCTGGACTTCCCGGGCGATACACCTCTGAAGGAAGTCATGGAAACGCTCTCCACCTACTTTACAACGACGTACGGTGATGACGGCGGCTCGACGGGGACAGACTTCCGCATGACGATCTGGGAGGACAAAGCGGAACTGGAGCTTGAGGGCCTGACTTCTCTGGAAGACGTCACGGTCACCGATATCAATTTTGAAGGAATCACGCTGCAAAACGCGCTGAAGCTGATCTTCGAACAGACCGTCGAACCGGAACTGACGTACGTGATCCAGAACGAAGTCTTCATGATCACAACACTCGCCAAGGCTGAGTCTGACGACAATCTCGTCACACGTGTCTACCCCGTTGCCGACCTTGTTATCCCGCCGGTTCAGCTGGGCGGCGGCGGCGGTGGTGGATTCGGTGGAGGTCAGCAGGGTGGAGGAGGTGGTCAATTCAGCGTGCCACCGGAAATCACAGAAATGCTTGAGAACGCCGCAAGTGACGGTATCTCTATGGATACGGTTAAACACGTCAAAAAAAAACCACTGCTGAAGTAAAGTCCATGCCCACGTCGGGCGTCCGTCACAGGCGGTCGCCCTATCGACTCGTTTCGTTTCAGCCGCCCGCAAAGACCAATCCGCAGTCTGAGCGGAAAGCTCGAACGGAAAAACGAGCGAGCGAACTGCAGGCCATTGTTTCCGGCAGCAGTGAAGCGTTACCCGTCGCGTGGGACAACGCGCTGAAGACAGGGCAGTTCAGTTCCGAGGATCTGTTAACGGCCATCGGCAGGCTCCATGACAGAAAGAATTTCGAAAGCGCTATCGAAGCAATTGAATCGGCTCTCCGTAACAATCAGGCTCAGACCTGGATGTACGACGTGTTGGCCATGGAAATGAAGCTGGCCGGTCGACCGCAGGATCAGATTGACCGTGTGCTGCTCTCTCGAATTGACTTCGCGGCCGGTAACGAAGCCCAGATGCTGGTCACGGCATCGTACATGGCGCGTTTCGGCGCATATGACCAGGCCATTGAGATCTGTCGAGAAGCTGCAAAACGCAATCCGTGGCAACCCGCAACATGGGGTCTGGCCAGACGCATGGCTGACGGCAGCCACAATCCGGAGGCGATCATCTGGTCGCGCGTCGGCACCATTCAAAGAGTGTGGACGGACGGTTTCGAAGACGAACACGCCGAGGCCATAACTGTTCTGCGTGATCTGGAACAGAAGATGACGGCGGCGGGAAACCCGAAGATGGCCAGCAGGGTGCGGGGCGCCATGGAATCAGCCCGAAAACGCGACCTGCGAATTCGTGTTTCGTGGGTCGGTGACGCGGATATCGACCTGACCGTCAATGAACCAAATGGGCAGCGATGTTCGCGAAAGTCCCGACTGACGTCAAATGGAGGCATGCTGATTCGGCAGAGCAATGGCGGCAAACAGGGGCGGCACATAGAAGAGTATGTCTGTGTCGAAGCGCCGTCGGGTGAATATGAAATTAAGGTTGGTTACATTCTCGGCCGGGTGATCACTGGCAAGGTCAAAGTCGACATTGTTCGGTACCAGAACACGGACCATGAGAAAACAAGTTCTCTGTCTCCCGAGGTCGCCGAACGTGACGCAATCATAAAGGTCGTTGTCGCACAGGGGCGCGGAACAGTCCGGAAGTAGTTCGAGACAGCCAGGGCTAGTGCGGATCGCACGGATGTGTCGCGGTCCCGGCGAGCAATTCTACGGCTGAACGGCGGCGCAAGTCGCTACACTTCGGTGAAGTGCGTTCTAACGCCGTTTCGTCCCTGGCCGAACAAGCCCAGGCAGAATATCGGCGTCCAGTTCAGCAGTCAGCCCCTGGTCCAGATACTCCCAGGCGATGGCAGCCATGGCTGCGTTGTCGGTGCACAGTTCCAGCGGCGCAATCAACAGTTCGACACTGTGGCGCCGGCACATTTCAGTCAGCTGTTCCCGAAACAGTCGGTTCGCCGCAACGCCTCCTCCAACACACAGTCGATTGCAGTTCAGTTTTTTAAGTGCAAGGCGGCATTTGAAGACCAGCACGTCAACAACCGCCTGCTGGAACGAAGCGGCAAGGTCCGGAACCATTTCGGCCGGCGTTTCAGTCAGCTGGTCTGGTCCCGGTAAACCTCGTGCCTTGTACAGGACAGCCGTCTTCAGCCCACTGAAACTGAAGTCAATTCGATCCGCGCGCATCATCGGTCGCGGCAATTTGAAGGCATTCGGGTTTCCTGATTCTGCAGCTGCCTGAACTGACGGCCCGCCCGGATAGGGCAGACCCAGAATTCGGGCCACCTTGTCAAACGCCTCACCAGCGGCATCATCGGTGGTCCCTGCGAATAATCGGCTGTCCGTTGCTGATCGACAGTCGTATAGATTGGTATGCCCACCACTAACAACGAACCCGACCGACGGATACGCCGCGGATTCGCCCCCCATGCCACACGCATAAATATGGGCATCGATGTGATTGACCGTAAACAACGGCACATTCAGACTCATGGCCAGTGTCTTGGCTGCCGTGAATCCCACCAGCAGTGACCCTACAAGTCCGGGTTCAGAGGTAACGGCTATGGCTGACAGGTCACCCAACCGGCAATCCGCCCGGGAAAGTGCTTCGTCCAGAACAGGCAGTATTCTTCGCACATGAGCGCGAGACGCGATCTCGGGAACCACACCACCGAATTCCTGGTGAAGCTCGAACTGAGACGCCACAACATTCGACAATACTCGGCGGTCCTCGGCAACTACAGCAGCGGAAGTTTCATCGCATGAGGATTCAATTGCCAGGAGAAGACGCAAGATAGAAACCCGTCGGGAGGAGTGTGAGACGCCGTTGTGCTGTGTGCTCGACAATATCCGGGGATTGCATCGTAGCGTCGCAAAGACACCAGAACATCCGGCATCGAGAAACACGATCCAACTTTCGCAAAAGCAGACTTCTCCAGCAGGACAATTCTCGTATGATAGGTCGTGCCATCAGTTGCCCCTGCCTCTGCCCCGCCGGAAAGTTCAATCCCATGTACCGATATCTCGTGCTGACAACCGTTGTCGCCCTTGTTCTTACAGCATCAAAACCTGCGTTGCAGGCAGCAGACAACGAATCTGCCGATGCGACCAAAGACGAGGTTGCGCTCAGAGAGGGAACATGGAAGGACGTCGTGACCTTAATCGCAAAACACCCAGGCAAGATTGTGGTCGTCGACATCTGGTCCACATCATGCCTGCCGTGTATGCAGGAGTTTCCGGAACTCATAAAACTCCACAAGAAGTACCCGAAAGATGTTGTCTGCGTCAGCTTCAATATCGATTACGTGGGCATCAAATCCAAACCGCCGGAATACTACCGTTCGAAGGTGGAGAAGTTTCTGAAGAAACGTGAAGCCAGTTTCCCAAACTTCCTCTGTTCCGTCGATTCAATTGAGATCTTTGACCAGCTGGACCTCAATTCCATCCCCGCCGTGCTTGTCTTTGGAAAGGACGGAGAACTGGGAAAGCGATTTGACGACACGCTGCTGAAGCCAGGCAAACAGGAAGCGTTTACCTACCAGCACGACATCAACCCATTCATCGCAGCACTTCTGAAAAAGTAAATAAAGGGGTCGAGATTGATAAAATGCCGATCGACGCCGGCAGGGTCTTCCGTGCGTCGCTGCCTCCCAAACCTGACTTGCTCGTCTCGACCATATCCGCGATCATTCTCAGAAGAAACGATTTACATTTCCCGGGTAGGGCAGCGCACGGATGCGATCGCCGTCAGACAACCTGCTGCAACTAATCTCTGAGCTGCAGCTCTGCCATGCAAAAGACGTTGCCGCGTGCGAGACCACGGTTCGACTTCTGTGCCGTGACCTGCCGGATTTTGACTCCGTGTGGATTGACGCTTTGGCCCAGCGACGAATTCTGACGCCGTGGCAGGCCGGCATTCTGCAGTCGTCAGACCCACACCAACTGCGAGTCGGGCGGTACGTGCTGACCAGGCAACTGGGGAACAGTACGTTTCTTGGACGCGAACTCGATTCTCACAACATGGTCGCCATCCGCCGGCTCTCTGACGGCGAATCAGAGTCGACAGTGGACTGTGGTCGCGCCCCTGTTGACTTAATCCGACTTGCTGAAAAAGCAGGAAGCTCTGCGCCCGTGACGATTGCGCTGCCGATGGCGCTAACAGAATCAGGATCGTCTTCTGCGCCCGGCGTGGTGAGTGATTTTGTCCCCGGGTGGAACGCCGATGAACTTCTGAACCGGGGCGGGCGGCTTCCCTGGCCCGTCGTCGCAGAAATCGGCCAGCAACTGCTGACAGCACTCGCATGGCTGGAATCGAATGAACTGCATCATGGCGAAATCGTCCTGCGAAATGTCCGCTTGCGTCCGGACGGCAGAGCAGTGCTGGTTGCTCCCTTCGTGGCACGTCAGCAGCAACCATTCACATCGTTCACTGATTCCATCACGCTGCGTGACGTCGAAACCATAGCGCCCGAACTCGTCGCCACGGGCAACAGTCCTGACTCACGTTCAGAAATCTATGCAGTGGGTTGTGTACTCTGGCAGCTGCTCACATCTCGCCCCGTCTTTCCGTCCGCTGATCCGGTAACGCGGCTTGTTCAGGCTAAGGCAGACGATGTTGACGATGTGCGTAACCTTGTCCCGGACTGCCCGGACTGGATGGCCCGGGCCATCCACAACTTTACTCGACGCAATCCGGAACTTCGCTCACAGTCGCTCAGCGAAGCCTGCGAACACTGGACTGCCCGATCAGGAGTCAGGTGCAGAGCCACCACGAAACTGTGTCATCAGTTGCCTGACTGTAAACAGATACGCCAGCCCAGGACGTCAGCAGCACCAGCGCCGTCATACGTGCGCGCAATCGGAACAGTGACCGCCGTGATTGTAATGGCCTGCGCATTCATATCCTACGGTATGCATCGAGGCCTGCTGCCAGTTCCTCTAATCATGAGTCGTGGCGACACCGCCGCAGATCCTGCACGACCCCCCGTAACGTCTGTGCGATCATCAACCGATTCGCTGCCGAATGCCGGGCAACCGGACGCGGACGGTTCGTATGTACTGCCCCGACCGGATGCTGCAGGTGTCGTTGTGTTAAAGTCCGGCCGCAGCTATCGAGCGGCAGACCTGTCGTTTGCGGGCGTGATGCATATCGAAACCAGCGGTGAAGTTCCTGGCTCCGTTGTCATTGAACCCGACAGCCCGTGGCATGTCGAAGCGTCGCAGGTGGTTCTGAATAACGTGCAGCTGCTCATGAGTGAAACCGCTGGCCCGGCACCGAAAAGTCAGGCGGCGTTCATGACGACCTGCAATGTATTATCGATGACTGAATGCGTGATTGATATTCCGATGTCGAATACCGCCGGTAGCTGCGTGTACTGGAGGCCTGCGACGGGCATCACCAACGTCATTTCCATGAAGAACTGTGTGCTTTCGGGTGGCGATTACGGCATCACATTGTCAACAGTCCCCGAACGCTGCAGTATGACGAATACTCTGTTTCTCAATCACGGGGCAGCACTTCGCTGCGATGTAACAACAACGGCCAGCACGTCACCGCGTTTCACACTTTCGCAGGTCACTCAGGTGACTGGGCACAGCTTTCTGGATATCGTCGCCGAGAACCCGACTGTCCGGGGTGTTGAGGTGCAAATTCAATGCGGCGAATCCGTCTTGACACCAAGTGCCGCCTTGCTAAGGGTTGCCCTGCCCGTCGGATCCGATTCAAAGGCCATCAAAGCTGAGTTTCTGCTGCCCGAGCGAGGAAATCCGACAGTCGTGCCACCATCGGTCGATCCAGTCGTCTATTTCGACCGTTCGCTGAATCAAATGGTCAGACTGGCAGAATCCCAAATCGTCGCGGAATCACTGCTGATCGCAGAGCCGATCTTTCGAGCTGCATCTGAAGACACAACACGTTTTGAGCGGTTTGAACTGGTGGACTTCGAGGGCCCCAAACTTAGCTCAACGATGCCGGGCATCGATGGCACTTCACTGCCGACAGTAATCAATCGAATGGTGATAAAAACGCAGGCAGAACAATGACTTAAAGACCACTAAGCGGCGACAAAACCGTCGCTACTCTGCAAACACTGCGTGATTGAATCTCAGACCGGTTTGGAGAATCAAGCATTGCCGGCAACATTTGTAAAATTGCCAATGAGTCACAGCAAAAGATAATCTGAATCGAACGGCCGCACCTTGCCCTGCGCGCAGCCATTCTTGCTGTCGTACTGCTGAGTCTGGTCCTGGTCCGCTATGGCGTGAACGAATTGGCGACAAACCACGAAGACGCGTTCGGACTGTCAGAAGTCATCGGCATGCTGGAATCGGTCATCAACAAAACCTTTGTGGCCGGTGCAGCTTTGTTGTTTCTGTTCGGCCCTGAAGTCCGTGTCAAACGTACTCGTGCGCTGCAGGTGTTGCATGGTCTGCGAGCGATGGCTCACGTGATCAATATGCACCGGTTAACCAAAGGTCCCAGCCAGCTTCTGAATGCCAAAGCAAAGTCCACAAAGTCATCGCCACAGCGAATTCTGATGCCGTATCAGCTGACTCGATACCTTGACTACTGCAGCGATATGTTGTCACTGCTTGGAAAAATTCCGCCTCGTATGCACAAAGCCTGCTGGACACCGTCGTTGTCGCTGCCGTCAACGATATCGAGACCCTGACGAACGGACTGAACCGCAAGATCTGGCAGAAAATTGTCATGGTCGACGATGTCGTTTGGTACCTGAACGGAAGAGGGGCCGGGGGCAGATCCTCGAAGCCCAAACTTGATACACAGCGGAAAGGCAGCACACGTCCACGTACGGCAAAAATCCTGCCATAGCTCACGTGGCACGCCAGCAGAAAGTGCACAGAACTGGTCCTAAACGGACACAGTCCAAAAGGCCGGACCTGCCTTTAACGGAATCCGTCGCGACCTCGTCGCTGTTGCATATTTTTTTGCCTTCTGCGCTGCATTTCCCGTGACATCTCCGTATTCCGAGGTCTCGGCCCACCCCCGCCAAATGAACGCCCACCGGTCGGTCGAACACCACGACTTCCGGACGATCGTCGTGATCCGCCATCACGATCGCGTTCCAGGGTGATGCGATAAGTCTGCGACACAGGTTTGCAGAAGGTCTCAGCGTCATCGCAGGCGAAGTACCTGACCGTGACCACAATTTCGTGTGGGTCACGATTTGCGCCGGCTGTATGGTCGCACAGATCCAGCAGAAACTCACGCGGATCTGCGTCTGCATCAACATCGACGTCCGGGCCTTCGCCGGAATGGTCAGCCACTATAATTCCGGTGGTGCTCTCAACCTTAAACACCACGGGCATCGCTCTGTTGTTCCAATGAACCTTGTACAGCGGGTCCAGAAAGAAGCCGAGATAAAGCCTGCCCTGTCCATGGCGGAAGAAGTCAGCGTCAACTTCAGCACGCAATTTCACGTAAAAAGGCTCAGTTGATGCCTCCATCACCGGTTCGGTCAGCACGGGCGTCATCTGCCCCGGCAATGTTACTCGGGGAACAATTCCCGTCGCGGCTGTCTTCGGCGGTACCAGCGGGTTCATGTTCAGATCGGAAGTGGTTGTCTTACGTGGAACAGGTCCGACATGTTCTTCCAGGTCCGCTCGTAGCTCACTGGGGCTGCTCCACTGTCGAGCGACGACAAGCTTGCCGTCGGGGTCAAACACGAATTCTGAGTTCGGTCGGTCACCAAGTGCATGTTTGAGAACGTTGTCCATGGAATCGCAGATCCAGTTGATCCGAGTTCCCAGTCTTTCCTTCGCCTCAGCCACGTGCAGCAATCGCTCATCCAGCGTCACGGGAGGCACATATCGATTGTTTTCCGGATGGGCAAGCGTTTTGTAAACGTAATAAAAGCTAACACCTTTGTCCGTATAATCGCGTTCAACCGTCTCCAGACCGGGGACGTTTCTAAGGAACGGCGGTCAGGTCAGACACCCAAAAACGAGCACTGCATATTCACCGCGCAGTTCGTTCAATGAAAACTCCCGGCCATCTTCGTCGTAGACCACGACATCCGGCAGTGCGGACCCAAGAGCAGGAAGTCCGCCTCCTGGTTGGGCGATGGCAACACTGCCGGACAGAAGCGTGATGCCGGACAGAAGCGTGATGCCGGACAGAAGCGTGATGCCGGACAGAAGCACAGTCCGCATTGATTCGACTCCTTAAGAACGCGGTGGACAAGGGTTCAACCCCTTGCGGTGATCCCAGGTGTCGCACGGATGTTCGATTTTACGCTATGATGGCGAATCATTGCGCAACGACATGGTCGCAGAACGTATTCACGAAATCACGGGCGGCCAGACAATGCAGAAAGCGAGAATACCGTCACCCATCCGACGTTGGATAGATCACAATGTTCTCGTCTGCATCAATCGCAAACTTTTTAATCAGCGAATCACGACGAGCTGGCTCAGCAGCGAGTCCAGGTTTACCTCGACCTCGCCTCTGATAACATTTGAACAGGAACACGGAGCGGGCCTCGCTGTCAGGTCTCAGTCGGCTGCGACGGAAAGTAGTCTTGTTCATGGTATCGTTCCCGGATAAAGATGGTGAATGTCAAGACTGCGAGCAGCCGGCCCTTATTCTGTAATCTCAATGTTGTAATAAGCCTCATTCTGCTCGTAGTCTTCCAGAGATACGTATTGCACGAGTTCTGCGAAACGATGGATAACACGCGGTGTGCTGTCCGCCAGTTCAATACCGTTGGCCGAGAGGCAGAGTGTCTGGCGCTGATACAGTAATTCCACGCGATGAGAGCCGACATTGATCGTAGTGTTATCCACCGAGAACTGCGGGGCGTAATCCCCCAGAGTCACGCCATCTTTCGGTACGTCGGCACGAATTCCGGAACTCGCGAATCGCCCCATGTTCTGGATTTTCCGTTCTTCAAAAGAATTCCAGTTTGTCGCTGGTCAGTTCCATACCGACGGTGTGGTCCAGCTTGTCATAGTCACGGATCAGCAGATTGGTTTCATCAGAGAATGCAAGGCCGTTGTTACGCTCGCC
>JABABI010000121.1 GCA_014238335.1 Fuerstiella sp. | reverse complement strand
TCCCGGCCTCTCGGCGAGTCGCCAGCCGGCCCATGCCCTGATACGTGAACCGCACGTCATACTGCAGATCCTTGGCATGCAGCACGTTGCCCGCAGCGTCATAAGCCAGCGAACGCAGATTGCCGTCCGGTTCTGCCACCTGTGTGATGCGTCCCAGCAGGTCATAGGTTCTGCGTTGCCGATTGCCCACCGGATCGACGACGGTCGTGGCTCGGCCAAGTGCATCGTACTGCCAGCGACTCTGCCCGCCATCGACCGTGGTCACGCCATCCAGATTTCCGCCTGTGCCGTAGCTTAATTCTGTTGTGTTGCCTGCCGGGTCAATGATCGCCGACAGCCGCCGATAGGCGTATTGAAAACGCGTTTCTCGCCCCGTCGAATCCACACGCCGTGACAGCTGACCTCGCGAATTGTATTCCCAGCTCCAAAGGCTGCCGAGGGGATCCACGGCCTTAACCGGCAGATCGAAGTCGTTGTATTGAACCTGCACGGCGGATCCGTCGGGTGTCACGACCGCCGTCTGGTTGCCGCGTTCGTCGTACTCATAGGCCGTGGGCAGGCCAAGCTCATCCAGCTCAACCTGCGGCTGGTTAAATTCGTTGTAGACCGTCTGGACTTCGTTTCCAAGTGGATCCACGGCCTTGAAAACGGCTCCGTTTTCGTTCCAGTAGTGAATCGTCTGATGGCCCCGTGAGTTCGTGACGACCGTGCGCTGAAGCTCAGCGTCGTAGTCCAGTCGATGGTTGTAGATACCGTCGTCACCCCATGTGTGAATGCAGCGTGCTGTGTGGTCGGTGCCATCGTATTCAAAGTAAAAGCTCAGGCCGACGCGGTCGGTTTCCTTTGACAGAAGAAACCCGTCGTACTGGTACGTCATCGGCTGCTCAAGAGCGTCGCGGGCTTCGATTAACCGGCCGTGGCTGTCATAGTCATAGGCCACCAGCGTGATGGTTTGCCCGGCTTCATCCGGATGCGGGGCCCGAATTTCCAGAATGCGACCTCGATCGTCTGTGCGCACCGGAAGTTTTCGCTGCGCACTGTCGTGGATCATTTCCAGATGACCGTGTTTGTCGTAGTCGAATTCGATGATGTTGCCGGCACGGTCGTGGACGGCAATCAGAGCCTGTTCGTCGCTGTCGAAGGTAACCCGACTGAAGTTCCACGTCAGTCCGTCGACACTGGTCAGGGAATATCCCTCCATGTCGCGACTGAGCGTCAGGCGTTCTGTGCGGTCAAAGAACGTCTCACCGATTTCCAGGCGGGGGAATGCAACCGGGCGGCCGTCTGACATCCGGACGGCCACCGCTTCGTCTTCTTCGATCAACGCCAGGTCATACGTGTGATGCCAGCCATGCCCGATCGGACCGTCATAGGTGGACGTCGTGAAGTAGGTGCGTTCCCACTGCAGCGGCAGAGGACCGGGCAGTTCGAAGTCGACGGTGTCGGTAAACACTTTTCCGGTGGCAATGTCGACCGGGTGTCCGGTGACACTGCAGATGCCCTTATGAATTTTGTTCTGAATGTTGGGCGGCACGCCCAGTTTATCCATGCCCTTTTTCGCTGCAGCGTGCATGCTGTCAGACAGTTTCTTGATGCCTTTACTGCCCTTTTGCAGCTTCCGCAGTTTTTTCAGGCCCTTGCCCAAAGCTGCCATGCCGATTTTCATCCCCATCGCCATTGTGAAAATCGTGGGGGGGCCGCCGATCAGGACGGGCGGGCCTGCGGGGATAGGAAGCACGACACTGGTGGGCAGGACCAGTGTTTTGATCTGGCTGGACTTTTTTGTCCGGGGTATCGGGGGCATGCCGATACACTGGCAGCTGAGTGCCGGCAGTGCCATAAAGCTTTGTGCATCGCCGTCAATCACCACCGTGGCACTGCCCATGAACATTTCTGATTCATTGCCCGGTGGCTTTACAAACACTCCCCCGATGGGAATGTGCGGTGGCAGACACTTGCCTTCCGTTCCCGCCTGACCTCGATGCATACCGTTAATCAGGACGGTGGATCCGACAATGGGAACGTAGTCGAACGGATCAATGAGCATGCCCACATAGGGGTGGGGAATCGGGACGGGCGGGACGGGGCCGGGGGGCTGCACGATATGTACATCGACGCCCACAAGCGGGTCCATATGTTTGGCGGCCAGCGTCATGAGGCGGCCTCCTCAAGCGTCTGTTCCCATTCGGCACCCAGCAGCTGTTCCATCCGGTCCTGAACATCCTGTTTCTGATCGGCATTGGTTCCGTTATCGGCAAGACGAATCAGCATCTGTCCGGCGTAGGGCAGTGTTGAGGCTTCTCGATCCTCAGCGGTCATGGCCGCTCCGACGTCCACAGCCTGCTGGCCCCATTGCCATGCTTCTTCCGCCTGCCCGTCCACTTCGAAGCAATATCCGGCCATCCGCGAACATTCCAGATGCGATGTGGCGTCGTCCGTTTTCTCTGCCAGCGGAGCCGCGTTTGCAAAAACGTCGGCGGCCGTGCCATATTGTTCGTCCGCAATGTGCGCAGAACCTTCCGCCATTCGTGTCTGCACATCCAGCTTCTGTTCGGCGGGATCTTCCGATCCGGCAACCGCCGCGTTGGCCGCCTGATAACAGGCGATTGTGTCCGCAATCTGACCGGCTCCCAGATAGGCGGCCGCCAGCGCCATCTGTGCGGCGGTGACCAGGTAGGGCCAGTTGTTTTCGGCGGCAATGACAATGGCCCGTTCACCTGCCGTTTTCGCGCTTTCCAGATCACCTTTTCCGGCGGCATTATTGAGCTTCACATACAGCTGTCGAAAATCGTGCCCCGGCCCGCTGCCGGGGGCTTCCGCAGCAATCTGTTCATAAGCGCCCGGCATATCCAGTTCCGGGGCAATGCTCAGCACCCGTTCAGGATTCTGCTCTGCCAGCTCTGTGAGAACCGGGGATTCCGCATCGTCAATCACCATGAATCGCACCGACGGGGGAATCTCCAGCGACAACAGTTCTGAAAGCCACGCATGCCACGAACCACCCAGCTGATGACTGTTTTCCGGCACCAGCACCGCGACAAAGTGCTCCATAATCGACGCGTAGGCCTGCTGGAACGACGTGAAAGTCTCTACAACCTTTTCCGTGGTGAACACATCCGATGTCGGTGGCTGCCATTCCGTCGGAATGCCTTCCTCAGCGATGTCCTGTTGAATCTCGTCGTACTTCTCCGCCAGTGACCTGACCAGTGTGGACGAATAATCCGGGCCCTCTGAAAACGGATCGCTGAACCGCACAAACAGGTCTGGAATCTCGCTGACTTCCTCGTTCTGCAGTTCCACAAACAGGTCGATCATCCGCAGTGAGTCATGATCCGGTAGCCAGCGCAGTAAGCGCGCGTCGTCGTTTTCGGCGAACTCTGTCCAGAGTTCAGCCAGCTTATCGAATCGTTTTTCGATGGGATTTTTTGGCGGTGCCATGATTCACATTTCTGGTTGTCAGGACTCCGTCCAGTGTGACTGAATTGACAGAGCCCGGAACCCGTTTCTACCAGATATCCTGTTGGAAAACACATTGCACAGCATAAATTGTGTGTACTGAAAACGGTCGCATTTCGTCCTGCGGTCGGCCGTTTCGTGTTTCCGGCAATAGTGTTCTCTGGTCAATGGGCGTCCGGGTTGCGTGAATTTCGGAAAAAAGGCGTCCCACTGGAGACAACGCGGGCGGCAGTCTTACGGACTTACAGATGCAGGGTCCGTTGTGCGGACGACGTCTGGCGATGCCGCTAAATGGCGCCCGACTTCTGTCAGGCTCCGAATCTTTCAGAAATCACGCAACACACGCTGACGATACCCGACAATGGAATCGTTCATTCCCGGCAAAAGCATCACTGTTGTTTCCGTTCGTGTCTTCGGAGATTCACATGGTCGCACAACGGATTCAGCAATCGGTTTCTGGATTCGACGTACCCCCAGCTCCTGGGGGGATTCCGAAAATCGACCCGGACGGGGGCGCGGCAGGACGGAGTCACAAAGACTCGAATGGTGACGAAAAGCCTGTCCTTTGCCGGGTTAGTTACCGGAATCCGGCGAGACTGCGTTTCCGGCGCGAAGTGGAAAGATTCGCCTGCAACGTTGGATTATACCGCTGGCGGAACGCGATACTGTTGGTGACAGGGTGGCCATCATGCGACCAAAGCGACAGGAGTGGGGCGACAGCCTGCACTGATCAGACTTGTTGGGGGCAGTGTGCGGCCGGCGTTCGTAGCCATCCACCAGGGCCTGTACGAAAGTTTTTCTGTTAAGTAGCATTCGGTCGCGGAACATCAGATGTGAAGAGTTTTTTTGGGGGGGGAGACGGGGCGATGGATAAGTGCGGCGGCGGTGGCGGTGCGATCGAGGCGACCAAAGAAACGCTGGTGCTCGCCCTGCAGTTTGCGGACAGCACGCTGACGGATTCCCCGGAGATCGCCACAAAGGTCCTGCAGAATCCCCGGATCCGAAAAGCGATTGAGTCGGCATTGCTGTCTGAGGCCCGCCGCCTGCTGAAGCAGCAGCAGAAGGGGCAGGCTTCCAAAGCGGACGATGGGAAGAAAGTACTTACCTCGGTTGTCTCTGGTGTTTCCAGCGCGGCACAGGCCGCAGCAAAGAAAGAAATCAAGTCCTCCGGCGAATACAAAGCCGTCACAAAAAGCCTGAAGCAGCTGGAATGTGCCTATCGCGGATCACCGATTGGTATCTTTGTGGATAAGAACAAAGGCTGGCTGATTGTTGTGGCTACGGGGCTGGCACTGGGTGGCGCTACGGCCATGTACGTTGCCAAATCGGGGGACTGGCCCGCCGGGCAGATGGGAAAACTGGCGGGAAAGCTGGTCCGGTTCAAAGTCATGGGCAACGTTGAAATCGGCCTGGAGAAAGTGGAATTCAAGCCCTCGGAACGGAGTGTCGGGGCGACCACGTTCGCGTCGGGGAAATGGAAGTCCGTGAGTACGAAGGTCAGCTTTCACGTTGGCTTTAAGGACGACAAATTTGCCTCCACGAATGCAGCCGGTGAAGTGGTGGTGAAGGCGGGGAGTGGCGTGAGTCTGACGGGTAAAGGAAAAGTGGGTTACGGCATTTCACCCGACGCGGCCCCCGGCAGTCAGCCACTGACTTACAATCTGAGTCTGGGCATTTCGTACGGAGCGAATATCGGCGGCTCCTCGCTGAATGTTCGCCTGATGGGCTATGCCGCCCAGGAGTCGCTGGCTCGAAAACAGGGTGGCAAACTGGGGGTGTCGTATAAAATGGCGCCGTCGAAATCGACGTCTGTGGGCGTGGACCTGAACGCCCAGCTCAGTCGGACTCAGCAGCTTGGTTCCACCGGACCTGCAGCGCCACAGGTGGCTGGCAGTGTCAACCTTGGTCTGACGATCAAATTTCCGTGACCGCGTCAGAGACTGCGGGCGCCTGAAAGTCGTGCGGCGTTCAGAGGTCATGCAGCCAGACGCGATCTGCGATTACCGGATTGCAGGAGGGGTCGGCCGGGCCTGAATCCGAGGCCGCTGATCGCTCAGGCCGCAGCCGTGTTACCTGGGAACGGCGTCCTGACGAGTTACCGTGACGAGTCGTCTGATTACGGATTGGGCGGCATTGCCGGCCCGAGCGTTGTCTCAGCCCGGGGCATCTGATGTTCTCTGAGTGACGGGCCGGCGGATCACAGAAAGTACCCGCCAATCTGATCGGCACTCGGGTTGGCGAGACAGGTGGCCATGCGATTTTTCCAGATTCGCTGATAATGCGAATTTGTGCCGTGTCGTGTGTCGATGTCGTAGCGGCGCTGGATCAGGTTGTTGCGTGTCGAAAAATGCAGCCGCGTTGCCGCGGCGAGGGCAGTTCCCAGGGCGGCAGAGGTGGAAGCACGCAGGGCACTGAAGTGCCGAACTGCAGCACGTGCAACGACGATTCCGACGTCATAATGGAATTGTTCGTGAGCGAGCAGAGCCGGAGTCCGGGGACAGTTCCTCCAGACCCTGCAGTTAGGTGTAATCAGCAGCACCAACGAATCATTGAGTGCAAACAGTGAACCGACTCTGCGTGCGGCACGTGCCGGCAACAGGTAATCGTACATTGTCAGCGCGTCGACCTCGGTGTTGTCATGGGGATCCCGAGGTCGGTTGGGAACGGGCGTGAAGTGGGACCACTGCAGCGTTGCCGGAGACGCAAAGGATGTAATTGTCATGCACCTGTTCCTTCTGCTGCGTTTTGACGGAGTGCGGTTGAAAGGATGGCTACGCCGAGAGATTCAACAGTCGCCGTGGAACGCTCCCCAAAACCTGATCCATGAGTTATCACGCTCTACGAGCCAGGATTGGCGAAAAGACTTTCAATGAAGAAGCGAAAACGACATTCCCCTGGACAGATCGTCAACAATTCGCAGGATCAGAAGCGGATAATGAAAGTCATTGCCGCGGACGGAAGAGGCGACACGCCTGCAACAGTCATTAACTTTGATTAATCATCTGCCGCGTCGTGGACCTTCCAGTGACTGCTTAAGCTCGGGTGTCGGGATTCTTGGTGGCCCGTCAGATTCAAGAATCATCGACATGCCGCCGCTCCGCAGCTTAGTCTGCCGATCCTATGTCCGGTTTGGACTGAGTCGGCTGATGATCGCCATTACTCCGAAGTGACCAGAGGTGCCTTCAGCCGATGCGCATCTGCCAATCGGGCTGCACGAGAGGTGAAGGCAATGTCAATTTCCCTGAGTTTCTCTTCTGTGTAGGTTCCATCAAACTCATAGATCACGGATCCCTTATCGGTACGACGAATCGTCGTTGTCACCTCATCAGGGCGAAATGAAGCGTTGTCCTCACTCAGGTCACGTGTGCCAATCTCGACACGAATGTCTTCCACTGAGTTTTCCAAATCGTACGGAACGCCTGGAATTCTATCTAACCGGACCTGCAGTTTTCCCTCTAACGGCTTGATTGACAGCAGCGCCTTTGGCAGAGCATGACTGCCGCCAATTTCTTCTGCGGCCTTCCGATCGATCGGTTTATAATCGAGTACATATTCCGGCGTTGTCCGCTCCATCTTCCAGAAAGACTCGACACGCACGCGGTCTGACGTCGGCCATTCGTCGATCATGAGTTTCCACCCGGGAGCATTCCACTCCGACGTGAATTCTTCCTTGATTTTTGGCAGACGAATATACGAGTCGCGATGCACCGGCCGAAACTCAATTTCAGCGGGTTGGCGGACGGGACGATTGGGTCGGCCATGGTCGAGCATAAGAAAAACCTGAACACGATGGAGTCCCTCGGCCGCTAGAGCTGTCTTTTCCGGCTCCTTCACAGACCTCAACATGGACGGCGTGTCCGGCTCGTCAGCTGTCGGTTGTGGAGTCGCGTGCTCCCACAGAGTACTCTTCTCCCGGTGAAACACAAATTCGCGGTCGCTCCAGTCGACCTGCAGCGACAGATCGTCTCCGGAGCCGAGGGCAATCGGTGAGCCCTGGCCGATTTCTATGTCCGCAAAGCTAACCAGGTAGTCGTTCCCCGGAGGAAGTCCATCGGCGGTCTGTTCAAATTTCTGCTGAATGTCTGTCTTCAACGAACGTCCGCTGATCGTGTACTCACGTGGTTTCAATGACTTTTCGATAGTGTCGAGTAGTTCATCTTTGCTGGCAGCAGATTTGAGGTCGATTTGAAATCCTTTCTCTTGCAGCGGTGCCATTAAATCCGCCAACTGCTTGTTCGCCTCATCGTTCAGTTCGAAGCCCGCTATTACGATCTTTGTATTCGGCTTCTTCTCCAGTTCAGTCTCCAGTAGCGAAATCTTCTTAGGGTCTGATGCTGCACCATCAGTCACTGCAACAATAATCAAGTCCTGCCCGTCATTTTCCTTGACTGCCTGCTTCAGAGAGAACACAAGGGGAGTAATACCCCATGGTGTAAGTGTGCCAAGTTTCTTGAGTGTTGCCGAGAACTTCGCTTTTCCTTCCGGATTCAGCCGGGTTCTCCTGACCTCCGTTGCGACGTCCGCTAGAGGCTCGACGCCAGGTGGTACCTCTGACTTAAACACCGTCTTATAATTTGGATTAAAGATAGTTTTATGCGGCGGATTTTTATCCGCCTTTGCGCGATGCCCATACACCATCAGGCTTGCCCGTCTTTCATGGTCAAACCCGACGTCGTTAATCACGTAGTCAATCGTATCGATTGCCTGAGGGTGACGTGGAGCATTGGGAGGATTATTCATGCTATTTGACATGTCCAGAATGAACACGATCGGTCGAATGTCTTTTCCGGTAAGCTTTACGCTGGCTGTGTTCGGCCGAGCAATGCGTTCCACAACGAACTCTTTTGGCGGACACGGGTCGACGGTCAGAAGCGACGTGGACTGCCATTCCCGACCACGAAAGAACACGCTGGGAACATGGGATACAGGTTCACATTCCGATCTGTCGAGTCTGTCTGTTCGTTGAACAGAAATCATCTTTCCCACAGGCTCCTTCGCCAGGGACAGCGATAAACCATTATTCGAAAATTCAACCAGCTCAGCCGCAGCATTGCCGGGCGATGCTGCCAGAACTCGAAGTGCGGCAACTCCATCAGATGGATGCTGACCCTGCATCTGAACCTTCACATCGACCGTCCAGGGCCCTGTATTCACTTCCCCGATACTGACGCGAGGGACGCGAGGTGAGGCTTCGATGGACCATTGGGCGGAATCGTTCAGGCGTTTGCCCAGCGTGTCAAAGGGACCCTTTAGAGTTTCGGGGATATCCGCCGACCCGGACCCGATTGACTTCGCCAGATCTTCAGCCTGTTTCAACCAGATCTGTGCGGACCGGGCGTACCAGCCGTTTTCCTTCCAGGGCGGACTTTCGTTCGGGCGGACCCATTGACTCTGAAGCAGGCGATCCGTTTGTACGAGACAGTAACTGGCCTGCCAGAACGCATGTAACGCTTTCGTGGGAGGTTGCCGCAGGTTTGCTTCGCTGTCGTCGTATGCAGAAAATCCGCGACTGTACAGATCGGCCATTCGCAATCGAGTCTCCCATTTAGAATTGGAAGCCCCCAACCAATTCTTCACCGTCGCACGAGATGACTTCCAGAACTCACGAACACTCGCTCCAAATGCGGCGGCGATGTCTTTATGCGAACTGCCGCTGGCAGCGGAGCCCATTGTTGCAGCAGTAAGAACGACCTGCGCCAGCGCCCCGTCTTCTTCCTGCGACGAACCCGTAAACAGGTTCAGATACTGCACGTACCACAACGCGGTATCAAGTGAATCGCGGCGATGACCGGTCTCGGTTTTTTCCGACGCACCGCTCAGTTCTTTGTTGAGTTCTTTGTTGAGTTCTTTGTCCAGTCTCACCAGACTGCCGATGAGTTGCTCCCGAGACGCCGGGGACAGATCAGTCAGGCCGAGTGTGGCACGAATTCGCCCGTATCCTGCAACTTGTTCGACTCGTTTACTGGGAAGGTTACTCAGTACCATGGCCAACTGGTCTGTTTTGCTGCGTTCGTTGACAAGCAGCTGTTCAGCTTTCTGCTGCCAGTCTTCGAGATCATCACTCCTCCGCTCAAGCTCCGAAACTGAGAAGCCTTCGTCGGGTTCTGTCGGATGCAACTGCGACGCCAGAGTCCGTGTCGCGACCAGCAGGCGAAAAATATCACTCCGAAGTCCGATTGCGACGCCATTGCTTCCCGGACCGGCCTGGTTTGCCAATCCCAGCGCCTTGCCCAGCAACTCCGATGCGCCGCTTGTATCCGGAGTCGTAGTCAGATTTTCTTTGAGCAGATCGCGCCACTCCGAAAAGAACTGAGGATCTGCCTTCAGTGGATATTCGGCGGCCCACCGTACCAGTGACTCGGCAGACGTCAGTGAGCTTTGAACAGTTAATTCGGCCCTCTGATGAATTTCCGCGAAGCGTCTGATTGCCTGCCAGCGTGAAACAACGGACTCGTCCTTTGCGTCATTGCCCGTCTCCGAACGCGTAAAGATCAGATCTTCCTGTTTCAACAGGCGTTCTTCAGCGACGGCCATCGTCTTTTGCAGCGACGCCGTGACACTCAGGACACGAGCCGCCGCCATTTCTGCGGTTTGTCGATTGGAACGTACTTCCGAAAACACTGCTTCGTCAGGATCTTTCAGTCCGAGTCTGCCGAACGGATAGACCTTCATGTTTTCTGAAATCACTTCTTCGGCGGCTTTACGATCCCCGTTACCAACCGGCTCCGCAGTCTCCCACACGTCGTTCAGCCGAGACATATTGGGCGACTCAGCGAACCAGCCTCGCGGCAATCCATTGTCGAGATTCAGTTCGGACTTATCAGCCACGATATCGTTGGTGAATTCGTTCAGCTCCGTCAGTGCATCCTCCGCCTTTCCGCTTAGGCGTTTGGCACTCAGCAGGTTGCCATCCAGCAGAGCCTTTTGACCTCGAACCAGGTACTCTGTGGCCGATTGCCAGAGCAATGGATGCCAGCGCCACGCAAGTTTCTCGTCCAGCGTATCTCTGTCCCGCCAAAGTTGAGTGATTTTTTCTTGTGCGGTCCTGCCATCCATGGTTTCAGGAGACGCAACTGATGGGGCCGCAAAAACCACATTCTTCATCAGCGTGAAGTCGCCGGCGCTGCCCTGTTCGATTCGCGGAGCGATCTGCACATTCTGACCACCTGGGTGTCGATGGTGGCGGACCCAATGGTCCGTTTTCTGTTCCACAAACTGACAGAACTCCGATATTTTCAGTTCAGCGTCGTCACCTGCCGCCAACTTGCTGAAGCCACGCATCACTGCCTGACCAAAGGCCGTCCGACCGTGGCCCGGCGCACTGTGCTGACCAGTCGCCGCCGAGACCATAACAACAAGCTCCGACAATTCCTCATCGTTCGGCCAATCCAGTAACTCGGTCACAAAGTCGGCGCCAAGGTCCCCCAGTCTCTGGTCCTGTACAGTCGTCGGACGGTCAACGATCAAGATGACGTTTGCCTTCGAGCCGTCACAAAGTTTTTTCAGCTGCTCTTTCAAAGCCGACAGACGTTCATACTGTGATGGTGGGCTAAGATCGGGAGAGGTGTTTTTGGTCAGACAGTAGAAGTCCCCGTCAGCGCCGGCCACAATTTGCGTCTGCAAATAAATCACAACAACGTCGGCGTCATCAAGGTCTTTGCCGGGCTTGTCAACAATGTCATCAAACGACTTCGCTGACTGCCGCGAACTTGTTCTGACGGGAAAAACCTCATCGCTCTCCGGTATATTAAATTCCGGCGCCGCAGCCGCGTCAAAGTGTTCGGAATCGCCTAAGAGAGTCAGGATAATGAAGTGCGTATGCAGCGGGGTTTTTCTTATGCCAATGTAGATACCAATGGCGACCAGCAGAGTAAGCAACAGAACGGGAATCACCAGTCGCGATTTCCGAAGGCTTTTCCGGCCAACCGTGGGCTGGCGCCGGGAACGTTTCCACGACGGAGTTGCCGCTGTTTCCTGCGCCGTTTCCCGCTGCGACTTTCGACCGCCGCGCCAGTTGTCCTTACTGCGATTGCTCATCTATCCAGTCCGCTCAGGCTCTGACCAAGAAATACCGAAACGACGAACAGAACGGCTGCACCTGCAAACAACAACCAGCCGAAGGTGGTTGCTCGTTTCAACGATTGCGTTATTCTTGGTGTCCATGCAACTTCACCCTGGGAATCCGTGAGCTTATCAAGCACACCTCGCACGAATCCCTGTTCCATGGTGGCATGACCGGTTGCGCAAAAGTAGCAGCCATGAAGACGCAGTTGCGGCGTCACCACCTTGTAAAGACTGTCGCGGAGCAACGACACAAGTGCGTCCCGCCGTTGATTGATGCCGCAGAGCATATGGAAAAGCTTCTGGTTATCTCGATTGTCCAGATCATACGAAAACGCCGAATACACCCAACCGCGGAACCATTGCATACTTCGATCAATCACCCATGCGGCATTCTTGTCGCTGACATCGGCGCCGGACGCAAAACTGGTTCCGGCACGCGACAGTCGCAGCCCCGGCTGCAGACGCTCCGTGCGCAGAATGAACTCACGCATGCCGGAAACATCATCCAGTTCGGTCACAACAACGACCACCGGAAACTGCAGGTGCAACTGCTCATGAATTGCAACAACGTCGTCGCGAATAGCCGACACTAACTTCTTGGCATAGTCAAGATCTTCGGCCCAGGAAAACGGAACGGCCTGCAGCAGTCCGTTGATGGGACAGTATGGGCGTCGAGCCTCTTTGATCAGATGACAAACGAATTCCATCCGACGGATTCCCAGCATGCTTTCCATTTCAGAAAGCGGTGTCAGACGCTTTTTCCCGTAGCCTTTGTTGTCGTTGTGATGTACAGCAGAAAACGATTCCATGGCTCGCTTCAGTCCACCGGGAACAATCGTCCCAAAGATGCCGCCAATTCCACCACTCGGGGCAGCTGGCGACGGTGCACTGGCAGCCGCCTTCACACCTGCCCGGCTCGTGCCCGTCGCGGACTTTGCCTTTTCCAGCACGGCGCCGATCTGACCGGCTTTCATGGTCCCAGTGACACCGCTGCCAGGTGCTGAGGTCGAAGGGCCCGGATCCGAAACACCGCCCGACGCCGCGGAAGCGACCTTTCGCTGCTGCAGGTTTGTGGTTCCGATGTCTGTACAGCTCAGGTAGATCGCGTCGTCGTTCGCGAAGGCCCGAAGGACAGAAGATTTTTTCGTTAACGGAGGAGCAATCACCCGCCATTCAATTCCGCAAGCCGCTTCCAGGGCGCTTTGTTCCTGCTGCGGAGTCAGGCCATTGACCAGGAACAGCGGCACGTCATCAATCGGCAGTTTTTCACGTTCCAGTGCTTCCAGTATTTCGTGCCAGTCGTCTTCGATATCCGGAAAATCTGACTCATCCTCAATCCCCATCAGCTCCATCAGATGTAACACGATGCGTATGATGCAGTAGACGATGACGAAAACGATCCCGCACCAGATTCGGTTGGCGGCATCGGGCAAGGTCTCCATTTGCGAATTCCATGTAAGGAACTGAATGTCAGGACTGAAATACGCGCACAGCACAGCCAGTAATGCCATGAAGCAATAGTGGAGAACCAGAAACAGTTTTGCTGACCCGAAGCCCGAACGGGGCATCACGCCAAACAGCAAACGTGTCCATTCAAGAATCCGGTAAAAAAAAGATCTCATGTGATAAGAACCAGCTTCTGTTGTTAATGTCAGACATTCAGGATCGAACAGTGTGATATGGAGTCAGGCCAACTATTTTTTTACCCGGTCAACTATTTTGGTCTCTTTGCTTTTCACATTAAACGTCTTTTTGCCGTTTCCAGTACTCCCGTCCCTAACCCATGAAATCGTGTAGCGTCCGGGAGGAACGTCGGAAAACTCAACACGCCGCGTTCCCTCAACTTCATCCTGCACGGCACCCTTGGAATTCCTTAATGTCACCGTGTAGGACATTGCTGTGTTCCATTCGAAAATCACCTTCCCGTTTTTCACAGCATCGGAAGCCTTTGCCATGGTGCTTGCTTTGCGGAGAAACGTGATTCTGACCGGTATCGTTTCCGTCAGCCCCGCGTGATTGGTGACTTCTACATACAACTTGTGCGGCACCTGCTGATCTTCCTTCGACGGAAGGATTTTTGGCAGCATTGCTGCAGAGAACTCGAATTCCCCGGCCAAGTTGACATCCACCAAATCCTCCACAGAAAATCCGGCCCGAATGCCCGCAATCTCCGATTCAGGATCTTTAGCGACAATACGACCTTGAAGAGGTTTCAGCACTGAGTGAGAATTGGCGGATCCAGGGTCAACCTCAACCGTAACGACCGGCGGAGTGTCGTCGAAGACAAGCTGCGTTTCATGTTCTATCGTTTTATCGCTGTCAATGCGTTTCAATTGTCCTATCAGTTTGTAGCGCCCGGCCACATTTCCAATTTGAATGATCGACAAATCGCCTGGTCCATGTAGTTCCGTATGTGTTGAAAAGTTCCAGACGTGGTTCTTGCCAGACGCAATCCTGATCGTTTCATGGTGGTGACTACCCAGTTTGATTGGCTCAGACAGAATGCTCATGGGGCGCGACGTGTTGCTCATTCCTTCGTTCAGCCGCTTAATGTCCAGTTGCCACTGGTGGTCCCGGTGATCGAACTGACCGCCATGGATATGAGCACGAACGTCAAGTCGAACATCTTTCCAGTTTTCCCCGAACAGATAAGTGGGCGAATCAGCGACGGGTACTACGTCCTTGCGGTTCGTTTGATTCAGTTCAACTCTCACTGTTGGCTCGTCATCTAACAGAAGCTCGGGAGCGTCATTTTCATACAGTCGCCAATGCCACGCGTACGGAATTCCGGCGACGGACACACTGAACTCCAGGTCATTGTCGTCCTGTACGAAATCGTCATCCCGAAACGCCTGTACGATTTCGTTCCTGAAGGTGTATGTAAGAACGTTCCCTTCCTCACCGGCAGCGACATTCGGTATTGGCGTCAAATCGTTGCCAGGGCCCAATAGTTCAGCCAAAGCGGGACTAAAATGCACCTCAGCGGGAATTTTCACAGGTGGCAACCCACCAAAAGCAGCTGTTGACTGGCGGGCAATGCGAATCGTAAGCTTGCCGCTGCCGTCGAATGTCGGCTCCGGACGCCGAACTAACTTCTCCGCCGACAACAGGACTGGTTGGATGTTGATTCTTTTTGTCGTGGGATCCTTAAGCCCCTCGGGAGTAATCTCCAATCGGAAACCGTGCAGTACGTCAAAATCCTTCGCCGGTGCTTTTGAAATCGGCGGCGGCGTAGCGGTGACCGCAGGACGGAGTGGCACCTCCACAGACTTCGTCTGTGGATCAAGATCCAAAATCTGGCCCGTTTCCCAGAACGTCACGCCCTTCGAATCGAAGGCCTGCACACGCACCCTGGTGGCGACACCACCTAACTGAACCAGCCGAACAATGTATGACAGCGGAATATCTTTTCCGTCCTTTGGATTCCGAGTTGTCGGGACCAACTCCAGACGGCCTTCGATCAGTTCCTGTTTCGTTCGTTTTTCCTCATTTACGGCCAGAAATTCGACGGCCCATTGGTTGTCGGGATCGGGATGCAGAACAACCCTCTGTTTTCTAAACACCACATGGTGTTCGTTGGTAAATGCCAGATATACCTCAACCGGTGCTGTGACATCGGCTCGGGAATGAAAAATCAGTTGTTCCGTCGCGCTTGGACTGTCGATGCGATACCAATCATTCTCCTCGTCCAAAACCCCGTCGCGCTGTAACTGAATTGCCCCGGTTGAAACATAAAGAAAATCAGCACCTTCCGTGTCCACACTGATTTCAGCATCGTTCTTATCATTGAACGTCGCCTCTGAGTGTGAAGGCGGGGATGCTTCTACTTTTCCCAGCCGGTCTGTCACTTCAAGTTTTAGAGCATCATGAATCTCTTTGTACGCTCCCTGGTGTTTTCCGCCTGCTGCGTGACGCTGAGCAACATCTGCCGCCAGAACCTTTCGCACTTCGTCGTTGTCAACGAAGATTGTCGGACCGCTACTGTTGGCCAGAGAAACGTGCTGCTTGTACCAGGCAGTTTGCAGCAGGCTCGCCAGTTGGCTGCGTGCCTGAGCAAGCTTCTGTCTATCCTGTTCATTTTCGGCTAATGACTTAACCAGTAGTTTCCATTCCTGCCAAAGGTCTTTTTGCTGAACACCCGAAATCGCTTCCAGCAGTCGTATCGACCAGAAACTGACCCAAAGGCCGGTCCGTTTCAGCTGACCAGCAGCGGCGGGTGGTCCCCCGCCCTTGTCAGTCAATGCGCCAACCGGAATTCCGCGAGACGTCTCCACCTCTTCAGAACTCAGCCCAAACGTTGGTAACGCAAACAGACGACGGCGCTCAGAGACTGAAAGCAGTTCAGACCTGCCCCTGCGCCCCAGGACATAATCAATCAGACATTTCTGATGGACGAGATCGTGTGGCGTCACTGCGTCTTCGTTTTCCGTCAGGTCACGAGTCAGAGCAAACATCGCATCGATGTCTTTGGAATGCATGTTCGGCTGACCCAGCAGGCCATGCGGAAAATGGCTCCGAATTTCGGATTCGCTGGCCTCCGCCAGTGCGATCGCATCCTGCAATTCCCCCTTGCGCAGCGGCACTTCCTCCTGCTGTTGAGCGAGAAACTGAACCAAAATGGGAAGATCCGTTCGCTGCCTGTCGCGAATGGCGACAAGCTGCTGTTCCTGGTGAATCTGTCCGACGGTGCCGCCCCATTCGCTGGCCACCTTGTCAAGTGTCGATTGCGCTTTCTTCAGACCCGGCGGTCCTAACGTCAGCCAGCGTTCAGCGGCAGTAAGTCCTGTCAACAGCCGCAGCACGTCGTCTCGTATCTGGTGCCACACATGCCTTCGCATCGATGCGCCGTTATCGAGCTTTCCGGTGGCCGCATCTAAAACCTGCTTTCGCAGCTCGATGAGAGACAGCAATGGCTCCAACGCCTGAGCCTGCCACACTGCATCATCATCTGCAACAAGGACTTCTGCGATCGTCAGCAGCTCGTTTGGCCAGTCCTGCATCGGCCAGCCTCGTTCCGGAAGCTCCTGAATGAACCGGGCACAGACTGCAATCTGCTTCTGTATATCTTCCGGCCGTGTCGAATCAGCCACCTGGCGCAGATGATCCACAAACCGACGAACAAAGGCCCCGCGCTCCGGTCCCGAACTTCGCAACTCACGCGGTAGTCTACTGAGTTTCTCGCCGCTAACGTCGTCCTGGAACGCCAGTTCGAACATCTCGGCTGACGCAGCTTCTATTTCCGGATTGGCGACTGAAGCCAGAATCCACTCAGAAAGATCTGCTTCAGTTCCGGTCGGCTGCAACGAGTTTTTGTGATCGGCAATCCTGTCAATATTTTCCTGTGCCAAATCATGCATTGTCGCATACGCAGCCAGGTCATCGTGAAGAATAGCCATCTCTGCGGCCAGCAGTGCTGCATTGAATTCCATCCATTCGGCTGGTGTGGCGGCAACCGCTTCTCCGGCTTCCTGAAGTCTCCGCCGAACCATGTGCAGCTTGTCGAGTTTCGCCGTCGGAGTCTCTTCGGCATCAGGCTTGTCCGTCTCAGCGATCTGTTCAGACGATTTGGACGCGTCGATAGACTCAGAGTCACCGGCAGCAGTTTCCACCCTGGCTTCCGAATCTGCCAGGTCTGACGCGGACGGCCATTCTACGTTGACCAACAGTCTGTCGCCCAGGATTCGAGGCTCCTGGGGAAACAGCATGACTGACTGTTTTTCGCCGTAATTAGTCTCAACCCACGTCGCAACCTGTTCTCGAAGATATTTGTGAAACTCATCAACATCGGTCGTGCGTCCGTCGATGAATGCCTGCCGAACAAAATGACCAAACACTGTACCGGAGAAGATATCCGAGTCCCAATCGTTGTTTCGGGGCCGTCCGTCACCGGCTGGCGGTGCAACGTTGGCGACATCTGATGGTTCCGAGGACTCGAAATACTCCCAACTGCGTTCACCGAAACCGGAGGAACAGATCACGACAAGATCGTTGATCGAGGCTTCTTCGACAGCGACTTCGATCAGGTGCAGAACATCGTCGCCCAACCGACCATTGGCCAGCCCGGATTCGCGTCTGACTAAGTCCATCAGCAGGACAACTCGCGCCGGCTTGATGCCCTCCAGCGTCTCGAGTAGATCTGAGAATGGGATTTCCGATGGGTTTCCCGATCCCAGCAATTGAACGAACACGGCATCATCGTTACAGCGGACCACCGTTTCCAGGCCACAATACAGCAAGAGCGTTTCGCCGGGCCGCACAACTTCCTTTAGTTTCGTCAGCGATGACGCTGTCCGTGGCTTCATCACATGGTGGTCGTTTAGTTCGTTCAGTTTTTCGAACACCGTCTTCAACATGCGGTCGCTACTGGAAGCGGCTGAAGTCAGGAACACGGGCAGCCCGGACGGATCGAGAACATGGTCACTCGCAACCATGCTGACGAATCGAAACGGGGGTTCCTGAAAAATCGGGGGAACCACGAGTACGGCAATCAGCGTTGCCAGTACGACTGCCAGAAAAGCCATTGTGCGGTGCCGGGAAGCACGCCCACCACGCTTTTTCTCGGGACGCCAGGAACGCCCCCGACCTGTCGACATTGTGATTCCTTCGCATGAAGAGCACATCGGCGGACCACACCAATGCACGGAACACCGTGTGTGTCCGAGTATAACTCAACACCTACGCCCTGTCGAACACGGAGCCGGGCGAGACAGAGTAAGCTTCTTTTACCAAGATGCCGAGTTTGAGTAGAAGGTCGTTGACTTTGAGGGCATTTTTTCCTGGTGCAGTTGCGATATTCGTGCATCCGAGCGACCTGGGGCAACTGATGGCCGCGTTCCGAAACGCGCTGAAGATCTGCGGGGTGGATTTCGTGCGAGTTCGGTTGGCATCCTCCCCCGAATGTGACATCCCGCAACCTACGCTGATGAAGGACATTCAGGCGATCTTTGACCACCATGAAGCGAGCGAGTTTGACGCGAAGAACGTTCGTCAAGCCCCAACGATGCTGACGCCTTGCCCTATTTCCTGCGCCATGTCCGCAACAGATTCTGGTTGATTCCCACTTCACGGGCCGCCTGTGTCGTCGTGTCACCCTGGTCTTCTGCGATCGATATCGCATTCCGACGAAACTCGTCACTGTGTTTACGACGTACTTGTTTCACTGATTTCTTCGACATTCCTGACGCTCCTTGCGTGTACTATAACACGCTTAATGGAACGCCCACTATTCGTAGGGAATTCCAGGGGTTCCAATGTCGTGATGAGCGCCGATCTGATCATTCTGAGTCATGTGAACATCATCACGAAGGCTCGGACGCTGACAGAACAACTGGATATGAGTCTGTAGCGCCATTTCAGGCCGCACTTCGGAAGGAATTTCTGGCGGCACAGAAAGCTGTCCAACGGGAAACCCGGCGTCGCAACTGGGTTTGGACAATGTCAATGTCACGAACGTAAGCGTGGAGCCAGCCGAAAAACAGCCTGGAGGAAGCCGTCGCTAAGCGTGCCGTATCCAGCCGCAACCGAACACATGCACTTCTGCATCAATCTGTCCGTCGGCGTGATACAGATGATCTTCCAGAACCGAAAGGCCGTAGTGCTCACAGAAACGGTCTCCTGCCTTGAAGCCGGGATGAATGCGCTGCCGTTGGGCGTAGCACGGAGAGGAGACGGCCTGACACACACGACCGTCGGAAACAGCGTCCGGAATTCCCCGTCCGCAGATCCGGGAATTCCGGACAGGGCCCGAATCTATCCGGGCCCTGTGAGACAAAAGCCGTAAATCACAGGCTCCGTGTACGACTCTCACCTGTAATCGCCAGTTGCTGGAATAACCAGTCGAGGCGTTTCACAATTCCCAATGCGACCGACTCCGGAATCCGTTGCGTTCGTTCATCTGACTACTGCGAGCGCGGAATCATCCGTTATACCGCTACATGGAACACCCACCTTTCCTAACAGTTCAGGTTGAGCATTCTTTTCCAATTTGGGTCATCGGCAATGTCGATGACCCATAACATCGCATCGAGTCAACGCGATTTCCTCCCTCCCACCGCACAAACGGCCACCTACCTTTCAAGGAAAATCTGCCATGTCCATCGCCTACTTGCTGATCTTCGCAACCACTTCTCTGATGAGCGCAGAACAGGCTCTCGATGCTGCAACGTCCGCCGTTGAGCCTGTAATTGCCGCGATCTCAGAGCCCGAAACCACGTCGCTAGCTGAGTCGGACAGCTCCGCCAGCCCAATCGGCGACGCTCCGGACTCAGAAGTCAACGTGACCGCGACCGTCGATGCCCCTGAAACGAACGCTGCCACAGAAGACGCCTCGAATGCGAATACTCCTGAAGTCACTCCGGCTACGGAAGTGATCGAAGTGGAAGTGATCGAAGTGGAAGTGGTGGAAGTGGAAGTGGTGGAAGCGGAAGTCGTGGAAGCGGAAGTGATCGAAGTGGAAGTGATCGAAGTG
>JABABI010000120.1 GCA_014238335.1 Fuerstiella sp. | reverse complement strand
TCCACATGGTAAAACAGCGGTCGTGGTGGTCGCGACCATAATTTTCTCTGGTCAGCTTGCCCTGCGCGCAGACGGTGCGGCCGAACTCACCGCCCCACACGACGAGCGTCCCGTCCAGCAGACCGCGTGCCTTCAGATCTCTGATCAATGCTGCGAAGACTGATCGACATCCACGCATTGTCCACGAGTCTGTCTGGGCAGGTCGCCGTGCTGATCCCAGCCTCGGTGGAATAACTGTAGGATGCGGACACCGCGTTCCGCCATTCGGCAAGCCAGCAGACAATTGGCCGCGAAGGTTCCCGGAGTGCGCGATGCGGCACCGTACAGATCAAACACGTTGTTCGATTCTCCCGACAAATCCATTGGCGCCGGGACAGATGACTGCATACGAAACGCCATTTCGTATTGCTTAATCCGCGTGAGTATCTCAGGGGCACCTAACGAATCGGCCTTGATCTGATTCAGCCGGGCGAGGCCATCCAGCATGGCTCGACGGGTGCCCTTGTCCAGACCGGCAGGATCGGAAAGGTACAGAACCGGATCGACACCGCGGCGGAATTGCACGCCCTGATGATCCGATGGCAGGAAACCGCTGCTCCACAACCTGGAGAATAACGGCTGTCCGCCTGGCCGGCCCGTTCCCTGAGGAATCAGGACGATGTCCGCCGGCAGATCGCGGCTTGCACTTCCCAGGCCGTAGCGGAGCCACGAGCCCATGCTGGGGTTGCCCAGTTGCTGCGTGCCTGTGTTGACAAAGGTGAGGGCGGGATCGTTGTTGATCGCTTCTGTGTGGATTGAACGGATGATGGCGATATCGTCGGCAACGGAAGCCATATGGGGACGCACTCGCTCAGCCAGACGCCACACTCGCCGTGCTGTTTGAACCTGAACATCAACGAAGCGCAGGGAAAACTTTTCTGGCTCTGTGTCATCTCCGTGATTCTTTGGCCCTGCCGTACTGACTCGGGCAGTTCCGTGCCATGCAGATCTCTAAGCTTCGGCTTGTTGTCGCACAGATCGATCTGCGACGGCGCGCCGGACTGAAACAGAAAAATCACCCGCTGCCCGTCACGACCGTGGCGCGCCGGCAGCAGGAAACCTCTGGATTTCGTGCGAGTTGATCCACGGACACGTCATTCTGACCGTCAAAGATGACGGTCTCGGAATCAACCCCAGCCGTTTACGTGATATCTCCGTGGAAGACAGGTCCTCTTCGCGCGAACAGACGGCCGCAGTTTCAGAAGAAGACGCGAGGGCGCTTCTTTTTGATACGAACATATCGACAGCCAAACAGGAACTGCTGAAGCCCGGTCGCGGCACAGGACTGGCGGAGGCCTGTGCCCGTCTCAGTCAGCATGGCGGCGACATTCAGGTAGCCTCAATCATGGCAGGCGGAACAGCCGTTCGCGTGGAACTGCGACAACAAAACGCCATTGATGTCGTGCACGGTCTGTTGCTCAGGCAAAATGGCGAATCGTTCATGGTTCCGTCTGAGTTCATTCGCAAGATCTACGAAT
This sequence comes from Fuerstiella sp., assembly GCA_014238335.1. Lineage (GTDB taxonomy): Bacteria > Planctomycetota > Planctomycetia > Planctomycetales > Planctomycetaceae > Fuerstiella. The sequence continues at coordinate 18,592 of JABABI010000120.1, read as the reverse complement.
TGGAAAGCGGACAACTCAGCAAGATTCTGCGGCAACAGGCGGCAAACATTCGTGGCGAGATATTTGCGGCCGTATCGCTGGCTGAACTGCTGCAAGGCGTGTCGGGGGATTCGCAGACACAGAAACCGCACAAGGGCATCCTCGTCTCGTGCAAAAACGGCGCTGTGTGCCTGCTGGGCGACGAGAGTGGGGGCCAGCGAAAAGTAATCCTGAATCGCCGGGATGAAAGTCTGGACGGCAATCCATTCGGCGACGGCGGAGGAAAGCTGGCACTTGTGCTAAATCCGTCGGAACTGGTCAGCTACAAGACAAAGCGTAAGTCAGCCGGTCATTCCTCAACGGGACGCCAGTGAAAGGCTGCATAAATCTGCCCCGACGAATCGGCAGGACGCACAGTCGCTTCGCAGTCTAAGCTGCCGCACGTCGCCAACAGCAGATCAGGAAGAGTCAAACGCACTGAAACGATATCATTCAGGCAGCAGCGCGTCCCGCAAACGTGCGTGCACAGCAAATCAACTCTCCCGTACTCATCACTAAAGCGAGATCACCACCGCCGAGTTAGGCGACGCCGCTGACGATTTCTAAGCGTTCCATGATGTTGCTCAAGTCGTTGATAACGACCTTGCGCTGTTCCACGACGGCGTCCACAATCAGGCAAACGGACATTAAATGTCGCCAACACTCCACGCACGGTCGTGCCGGGCGCTTAATCCGACGGCGCCGTACCAAGCAGCTCGTCGTCTTCTGACTATTTCTTCGGAATTGCCAGGCATGATATCGTGGTGAATCCGGATATCCTGTTTGACGTCAACACGCATCGAATCACATTTCCTACGCCGACAATCCGAAAGCCTCGTTTTTCCTGCGATCACAGAGTTCTTTGAGGACCTGCTTCCAGCGATCCTGCCGGTCAAATGCCGACTCCAGGGCCTCTATCAATCGGTTAAATTCGGTAACGGGCTTAAAGAAACAGGTCTCAGCCCTCGGGCGAAACGCTCGCAGGGCAGGATTCATTGTTATCAGCACAGTGTGCATCCACACCTGAAGACCACCGTCGTGTTTTGATTTCCTTCAGCACATCAAGGCCGTTCGTACCTGGCATTTCAATATCCAATAAAACCATACGACAGCCGGTGCGGACCAACGCGGCGATTCCGTCATCCGGTCTGTGCATCGAAAACATTTCAATACCACTCTTGCCCAATCGGCGAGCGACGATCTTCAGAATCTGCGGATCATCACCAACATGAATTATCATTCGGGCGTTACTGCTCAGATTGATTCTTTGTATTCGACTTCCTGAATTCCGTTCAAAGAGTTCCAACGAAGTTGAGCAGCCACCCATCGTGAACACGCCACAAAATTGCTGTCGCTAACTGGCGACAAATGCCAGCCAGTAGAAAATCCATCCGGTGATCGCTGTCAGACACATGTCAACCGCCGCGATTCTTGCCCAGAACTTGTGTTGCGGACCGTACTCGTTTGGGACCGGCGGCCGGGGTAGCTTCCGCAGGGCCTGCACAATGACAAACACCCACAACGCAAACGAAGAAATTGCGAAAACAAGGTGAATCCACAGCGAGCAATTCACAAGCCCTGCAAGCAGATTGTCTGAATAGTACGGAGACGCCACGGCACGTTGCCGCCATCCATTGACCCGCATGTCGATCTCAAACAATGTCACAGCCGACAACAGAACGACTCCCAGCGCCACCTGAACTCGCATGTGCAGTACGTAGCGTTTTTGCCGGACCTGATAAATGCTCCAGCCCATTACCGGAATCACCGCAAACATTGCCAGAAATACAATGTCAAGCATTAAGGAAGCGCGGTTCCCAAGGAAACCATCCAGGTCCGGATAATTCATCACAAATGTCCTCTCTGCAAACGCAGTCCACACAGAGACGATTGGCTGCCACGAACGACAACAGTCGGTCACTCCCAGCAGCCATGTTTTTCGGCTCGGTTACTCCAGCCAAACATCGATTTGCTTGGCTCCTCCGCTCAGACAAAACAATGAGGCAGGTGTGTAACCCCGCCTGCGGACGTCTGATACGATCTGCTTCAAGGCAATTTTTTGCTCACCAATCCTGCGTTTTACATCTTCATCCAGCAGCTCGTCAAGATGTTCAATGGTTGAAGTATATTGTGTTAGCTCCACCTTCGTACGCCCATCTTCAACAACTCGGATCTTCAGGTACCGAGTCATGCTGTCGAAACCACATTTCGCCGCTTCGTCCGGCTGAATTTGCAGGTTTGCCATGTCACCGGACAGGCTGCATACGGACGTCGTAAGAGCTCGCTGCCAGAAAATCTGGCGTCGCCAGTCCCTGAGATACCAAACAAGTCCGTGAAACGCCCGCAGCAGGAAGACCAGACGAGCGGGTCCGGCACTGCCAAAATCCCAGCGTTCATCGGACTGCAGGTCAAACGCATGTTCGTTGCACGCAGGTCTGCTGTGCGCTGAAGCATTGGGCGCCTCATGCGTATGACCACTGTCTGATCTTTTGAGCCGATGCCGGATCGGCAGACAGCAGATAGAGCTTCAGCCTTCGGCAAACCAGGGGCAGCTGTGGTGCGGGGTTACAAGTAGTTTCGACACCCCTGGTAACCCGACGCGTAAGTGAGGAATGTCGTGGGAATTGCTTCGTTTACAGTACGTCGCTCACGATTCGGGCTGCCTAGGTAAAGAGGTCAGGTACCGAAAACCGGAACGGCCCGCAGGATGCTTTGCATTTGGGGTACCTGACCCTTTTTCCAGCGAATGATTCAACGCCACTTGGGGGCTTTGACAAGGCCCTACAGCGTATTACGCAGACTTGTGGCCGCCAAAAAACGTTTTCCGGTCTGCTATGTGTGCTTCCCACGAGCCCGTACGAGCCCGGTGTTTCCGAATACTGCTCTGGCCTGTGACACCTGCGCGGTCACGCTTCCAAGACCTGCAACGCCTGTGGCACGTACCAATACTGTCGAATATGCAAGCACAGGGGGCAGGAAAACGCGACATGGCGGCTAAATGCCACGATCATCGATGAAGGCCGGTTGTCACGTTTATCGATACAGATCTAACGGGATCGGACACTTTTTCTGGCGTGTGTAGCCAGGTGATGTACCTTCACAATGGGTCGAGCGACCATCGGTGTACAATGGACAAAGGAAATAACAGAAACAAGTGGACGGTCTGGATTGCCGAAGACGACATTGATGTCAGCAATTCCATAGCGGATCTCGTGCATAGTCTCGGGGTCTGCGTGGAATGCTATACATCCGCAGAGGACTTCCTGGGTGGTTTCGACACCCGGCGAAAAGGGTGCCTAATCACAGACATGCAAATGCCCGGCATCAGCGGACTGGAGTTGATTCAGACGCTGCGCCGCAACGGCCACATGCTGCCTGTCATTCTTGTCTCCGGCCACGTCGACGTACCGATCACGGTCCAGGCAATGAAGTCCGGTGCAATGACGGTACTGCCCAAACCCTTCAGCCTTGAAGAGCTGTCAGAGGTCATTGCGAAGGCCAGAAAACGCGACGCCAAAGTGCGTCTGGATAAGACCCACTCATCAGAGGCACGCCAGCGACTGGGGCAGCTGACGGTCCACGAATTTGAGGTTCTTGACCGTATCGCTCAGGGCAAGTCCAATAAGACTGTCGCACGAGAACTAGACGTCAGTCTGCGGACGGTGGAGGACCGTCGACGCAAGGTCTACAGTAAGCTGGGCGTTGATACACTCGCCGGCGTAATGGAGATCGCAATCGGGAGAAAGTATTCCGTAGATGTGATCCGTCGGCAGTCCTGACCAACGCCCAAATGTTCCCCGACGTGTCGTCAGACAGCAGTTACGCCGTGACGGCGGCTAGACTCTGAAAACTGGCCAGGCATTCGAGCAGTGCCTTCGGCACAAACGGTTTCGCCAGAAACATGTCACAGCCGGCAGCCGACCAGATACTTCTGAGCGAAGGGGTATCCTGTCCGGTGACGGCAATGATCGCCCCCTGAAACCCAAGCTCTCTGATTTGTCGAGTTGCAGCAACGCCGTCGAGAACAGGCATCTGCATATCCATCAGGATAATATCAAACTGTTGCCCCTCTTCGGCCGCTTTGATAATCCGGTCGACACCTGCCCGGCCATTGCATTCCAGCGTCATTCTTGCGCCGGCGTTCACCAGAAGCTTAAGTATCAGCCGCTGATCATCGATCGCGTCTTCGACGAGCAGTATGCGTGTATGAAGAGCTGCAGTCTTATCGAATTGGGGTATATGGTTCATTGCTAAACGGTCCTTTGACATGCAAAACTTCGCTGATCGGGCGATCGTATGAACTTCGGAGTTGACACTTCGGAGTCACAACACAACGGCCGTCAGTACTCTCTATTTCATTGTCCGCCTTCATTAAGGACGAAGTCGGACATTATGATTGTCTGCCGCAATTACTGTGGAACACCGGGTCGAACCCTGCGACAGAGTGCGATTGCCTGATTGAGAACGTCACAGACCTGATCCAGCGGCTGCTTGTTGCGTGCTGATGCTTCAAGAGCAGCTGCATAAGGCGTCAATTGATCAAAACCGTAGCTTCCTGCTGACCCTTTCAGCTGATGTGCCTTCTGGCACAGAGTTTCCATATCGCCGGCAGAGAAAGCCGCCTCAAGCGCGACAATCTTGTCCGGCATCTCATCCACGTACATTTCAGCCAGTTCACACAGATCCGGGTCTGTCGCCAGCCTGGAATAGATTGCATCAGATTGCAGAGCACTGTCGGTCATGTTCCTCTCCTGAAATAATTCGGGCTGTTGGTCTGGCTCGCCCGAATGATCGGACTGCCGGTAAATGAACGGGCAACGACAGCACGTGAATCGTCCTGACTATCGGCCTACGATTTCGGAATCTTATTCGGCCTCCGATGCGTGACGGCCACGCCATGTGCCCAGCAACGCCTGTTTCCATCGCTGTTGACGTTCATACGTATGTCGCAGCAGCGCCAGCAGCTCAAGTTGGTTAACAGGCTTCAGCAGGTAATCTGAAGCTCCATGTTCAAGAGCAGCCAACAACGATTCCTGCGTCGAATGGCCCGTCATCAACAGGACCTGTGTGGCTGCGTTACGACTTTTTGCACACTGCAGAAGTTCCAGTCCGTTAACGCCCGGCATCTCCAGGTCAGTCACCAGAATATCGACTCCACCCTGCTCTATTCGTGTCCTGGCATTAACAGGATCTGTGAGCGATTCGACATCAAAGTCAACGTCCGCCGCACAGCTGATGACACTCGTCAGCAGGCGAAGCATGTCCGGGTCGTCGTCCACTAGAAGTAATTTCGGATGCGGATCTTGAGATGCCATAATGCCCATTGCCTTTCTAGCGTTCTATTTGTAGCAGAAGTATTTTTCCGTCAGCAAGCCGGATCACCTGACCGACGCAGTCTGTTAAACAGCACGCTCGTTCCATTCCTGCCATCCACCGTGAACTATTATCCCGTGGCTTCGTTAATGTCAGCAATAAGGCATCATTGTGACGTTACTGCTGCATACTTCTGCAGGACAGAAGTCAGGACCCTTCTGTCAATAGGTTTGGTCATATAATCGTCGCAGCCGGCGTCTATGCACTTTTCACGGTCCCCCATCTGTGCGTGTGCCGTCAGAGCCACGATGATTCCGTGGTAACCGTTGTTCCGCAACTTTCGTGTTGCCGAGTATCCGTCGCAAATCGGCATCTGCATATCCATCAGTATGACATCGAAGGATTCGCCATCGACTTGTGCCTGAGTTGCTTTTTCGTAGGCGGAAACTCCGTCATCAACACATACGACAGTGGCACCGGATTTTTCGCACATCCGCACGATGAGATACTGCATGCACCGGGTATCCTCTGCCAGCAGTACGCGACAACCCGAAGTTCCGTCGCAATTCTCCGGTTCCGCCGCATTTTCAACGGCATCTGTGTCGCTCGAAGTGGTATCGACAGGGCACGATTCGTGAAGCATTTTCTCAGGATCAAACCGTCCGAGACTGGTAGTCAAATGAAAACTGCTGCCACGTCCGGGTTCACTTTCCACGGAAAGACTGCCGCCCAGCATGTGAGCCAATTCCTGACTGATCGACAGACCCAGACCAGTCCCTCCGAACTCGCGTGCCATCGAAGAGTCCGCCTGTTCGAAAGGCTTAAAAATTCTAGCGATCTGTGATGAGTTCATCCCTCGCCCCGTGTCCAGCACCCGAATCAAGAGTCGCCGGGTTTCATCCATCTCAGCAGTTACCCTCACACTGCCTGACGCAGTAAACTTAATCGCGTTACTCAACAGGTTCAGAACGATCTGCCGCAGTCGAGTGGGGTCCGTTTCAGCCCGTGCGGGAATTTCCCCGACGATTTTGGAATCCAGTGACAGGCCTTTGGCGGCGGCCGGCCCTCGCATCAGAGCAACGGCTTCCTGGATGACTTTGTGCGGCGAACAATCCAATTTCTCCACAACCAGCATGCCTGCTTCGATTTTTGAGAGATCAAGAATGTCGTTGACAATTGTCAGCAGATGCTCGCCATTCCTTTGAATCGTGCTCACCGTTCGCAGCGTTTCCGAATCGAAAACGGCGTCTGTCAGCAGCTCCGTAAAACCCATAATTGCGGACAGCGGTGTGCGAATTTCATGACTCATATTCGAAATAAACTGCCCTTTTGCCCGCAGTGCTTTCTCCGCAACCTGTTTGGCCTGTCTCAATTCCTGCTGATTTGTCCGCAACTTCGCTTCCGATTTCTGCAACCGGGATTCTTCCTTCTTTAACTGATTTACCTGATTCACCTGATGATACTGCGAAGTGACATCTTCAATCATTACCAATGCGAATTGTCTGTTGTCGTCGATCGGTCGGACGACAGCTCTTTGCATCATCTGCTGGCCCGAAGCCGTTGGAAAATCCGGTATCGAAAGAAACTGTTTGTGAAGACCGGCAGAAAACACGGCGGCATGTCCCATGTCAAAGACATTTGCCAGACGCTCACGAATAATTGAACTGGTCAATTGAGGAAAGCGTATTCCCAGGTTCATGCCAATGGCTTCGTGACGGAGAATTTCCGTCCACCGTTCCAGCGTCCGGTTCCACTGCACCACACCCAAATTACGATCGATGATACAAAGTCCCCACGGAACAATGTCAGCAACGTCTGTACTCGGCACGGTCGATGTGGTTGTCGCAGGTATCATATCCTGACTCCTGAAAGCTGCAGCGTGCTCAGAATCATCTCGATTGCGCCCGTGTCGAACGCGATCAGCAGCGAACCAGTGACATCACGGTTGCTGATTCGAAACTGCGCGTCAGCAAGAAGCAGATAGTCACAGTCGTCCTCGACGTTCGTGCGACGGTTCTGGATCAACTGCAGCGGAGGTATACTGGGGTAAAACTCAGGCACGCTGTAGACCATGCCCGAATTCGTCATGTTTCCAATCGAACCGAGCACGGCGTTGAGGACAATGTTTCCGATTTCTTCCAGAATGCCCCCGAGATCAACATCCAGTTCATTAACGGTCTCGTCGACGCCTGAAATGATCTGTGCGAGTGAAATCCCGCTGGCTGACGGAAACGCCAGCAAAGCGCGACCACTGACATCACCTTCAAAATCCTGGACGATTGTCGTGTTCGAATTTCCCTGCGGCTCACCCAGCAGCGAAGACATTTCACTTAACTCGCCAATGTGAATACTGGGTACCATCAATTCAACACGCTCATGAACAATACGACTCAGTGAGCTGGCAGCCCGTCCCACGCCGATATTGACGGTCTCCGTGAGAGTATCAATCTGGTCAGCAGAAAGATGCATCATTGTAATACTCCTGTCAGTGCGATCGCTTCGTTTACATCATTGACAATCTGTTCTGCTCTGACCGGCTTGTTCAGGAACTTGCTAATCCCCAGGGCCTGACACTCAGATTTTGACATTTCCTGAATATCTGAGCTGAGTACCAGGACAGGCACCGCGGTGTCGATGCCGCGAAGCTCGCGAATGAACTCCTGTCCCTTCATGACGGGCATCAGAAGATCCGTAATGATGCAGTCCGGATTATGTTCTGCGAAGGCAGCCAGCCCCGCCTGGCCATTGTCTGCCTGCACAACCGTGAATCCACTGTCGAGCAACGGATCCGAAAGCACGTTGCGCGACAGTCGTGAGTCATTGATAATCAGTATCGTCGGCATGTTTTATCCTGGGTAATTTGCGGCCAGTCAGTGTGTTGAATCAAAAGTGGTATGCGAGCCGTAAAGTTCAATGTCCGAAGAACGCCAATCGCTGAGCAGTTTTCTCTGCACATTCATTCTGGTCCTGCCGCCACGGCAAGTTGGCAGGGCGGTGCCCCTGCCAATCGGTCAATAATCCTGATCAGCCCTGGTGCATTGATCGGTTTGGTTGAGTAGTCGTCACAGCCGGCGTCCAGACATTTCTGTTTATCACCGTTCATTGCGTGAGCTGTTAATGCGATCACGGGACCGGAGTAACCAATCTCTCGCAGTCGACGCGAGGCCGAATAGCCGTCCAGTACCGGCATCTGCATATCCATCAGGACGACGTCGTAGCGCATCGGTTGCTGTGGATCAAAGCCGAATTCCGGTGTCTGCGGTCCAAGAATCATGTCAATTGCCCGCTGACCGTTTTCGGCAATTTCAACATGGGCCCCGGCCTTCTTCAGCACATGCGAAATGAGACGCTGATTGTCAGAACCATCTTCAGCCAGCAGAACTCTGCACTTGAGTACAGGCGTTTTCTGTGTTTCTTCATCGAGTTCGTGGGCAGCCGAATTCGCCACCGGTTCTGTGACGAGCTCACCGACGTCCATGGCGTCAAGATTGACATGGAAGGTAAACGTGCTGCCCTCGCCCGGCGTAGAAGTGATCGTAATGTGTCCGCCGAGCAACTCAGCCAGACGCTGGCTGATGGCCAGTCCCAAACCCGTTCCACCAAATTTTCTACTGGTAGAGCTGTCCGCCTGCACGAACGGCTGAAACAGCCGCGCGACCTGTTCTTCCTCCATGCCGATTCCGGTATCGATCACCGAGAACTTCAGTTTCGGATATTCAAAATCCGGATGCAGCAGCTGAAGTTTCAGGCAGACACCACCCACCTCAGTGAACTTGATCGCGTTACCGACAAGGTGAATCAGGACCTGCCTCATGCGCGTTGGATCGGAACGTATCTCTACAGGGATCGGGCCATCGAACTCGACGGTCAGACCGATATTCTTCGCCGCCGCACGAACTTCGATCAAAGACACGACATCAGATACAATCTGAGACGGCGAGCAGGGTATGTGTTCCAGTTCCATCTTGCCGGCTTCAATTCTTGACAAGTCAAGAATGTCGTTAATGATGCCCAGCAGATACTTTCCGTTCCGCTGAATCGTTTCGGCGGCATCAATATCCTCGCTGTTCCTGACGTTGGCACGCAGCACGTCAGCGAAGCCCAAAATGGCCGTCATCGGTGTGCGTATTTCATGGCTCATATTGGCCAGAAATTCCGTCTTGTAGGCGATGGATTGCTCGATCTCTCGGTTTGCGAGCTTCAGGTCCTCATTTTTCTGTGCAATATCCTGTGACTTCAACTGGCTCTCAATCGATGTCTCTTCCAGTTCGGCAGCCTGGTTGACAAGCGTGTCCCGTTGAACCTGAAGCAACTTTGCCTGCAGCTCAGACGCGGCTCTCGCACGCTTAAGTTCAGACGTTTTTCGATTGGACGCCTGGAACGAAGCCACATGTTCCGCCAGCAAACCCATGCACGGCACTGCATAACTGACGGTTTTCAGAGCGTGGGCAACGTTAAAACACGAATCAAACAGCCGATCTGAGCCAAACGCCATATACAGCTGTGTCGCGATCTGCGGAATGAGGGACAGTATCAGAGAGTACGCAAGAATGCTGCGATGTCTTCGCAGATACGAAGGAAACACAACCACGCCGCAGATCAGGTACGGCAGAATCGGCAAAATGTCGTACGGTCGTTTGATGACATTATCGGGAAACACCGTCTTCGGCAACGAGTCAGCCACGGCACATGCATAGACAGTCACGAAGGCAATGCCCAGAAAAGCAACACAGATGCCGGTGACGGAGACCACGTTGCGATTTGGCCTGCAACGTGCGCCGAAGGAAACTCCGAGTATCGCAACACCCACCAGCAGGATACAGCCACTGAACAGTCGGCACAGAGCCCACGTAAAGGGAATTAATTCAGGATTGTCGGCAGTGGCAGGAACCAGACGGTCCGCAGCAAGTGTGTGGAAGCCGTCCATTGCGCCGGCACAGAACATCGCAACGCCGATCACCAGCAGTGATGGATCCTTCGCCAGACGATACTGCGCAAAGCACAACATGCAGACGAACGCTGCCGCACTCACTGCTGACCACTCCAGAAGCGTATGTGTATAACTTCCGCAGAGCGCTATGTGAGCTGCCTCAACGAATTCCTGCGGAGCCACTGACTGTGAGGGTTTCACATAATCATTCGCAAAGTCAACACCAAGCCCCATCAATGCCAGTGGTGCAACACAAAGAACAATGAGCACAACAACCCAGGTGCGCCACGGAATATTGTTCTTCTGCTCTGACTCAGCTGAAGTCACGGAACCAGTGAGTTCTGCTAACTCGCTGGTTTCGGTGTTCTGTTTACGGTCTGGATTCATTGGAACGTTGCCAGCAGTACGACTTCGATACGTGGCCGGATACAGCTCAGCTCTCTGCAGAATCAACGCTAGTTCATGCCCGGGTTCACGGCATCGCTATTAGGCCAACGATCGTGCAAATGTGGCAAACCACAGTCGATGCTGGCAACGTGCCGTGAGGCGCCGCCACGACAGACGGCGACGCCGCATAATCGCGGCGAGTCCACACCATCTCCCGTTGCAGGAAGGCGGCATGCTGACAAGGGAACTGTAGCCCTGATGACAACACCACCGTGCGCGTGTTGCAACGCAGGCGTTTAACCAACGATTCCCGCTGTAGCTCAGCAGCCCAAATCGACCGCAGACTCGCAGTCCGACAACTCAAATTCCGGCGTGTTATCCTGTCAATAGTCACAATTATCCGGATTTGGCGGCTGGTAACCTCAGTAAAATCCACCATGCGGAATGCGAAACAGCATTTCTACTTATCACGTCACTCACGGATCCGAAAAATGAAGGACAGGAACTCGGATCTTCGCGCGGAAAGACATGAATGTTGACCGTTGTGGTGAGCAAAAACTCTCTCCAGTCAACATCTCCATGAATGACCGTCAACGAGCGTTTTCAATATTTTCTTACGCACGCGACGTGCTGGCGGAGCGTTTGACTGAAGCTGTGCTCAATCAGAACGATCAGATACTGGATGATGCCGAAGGGCTCAGTTACACCTCCGACATCGATACTATCGATGTACAGCTCGGTGCCAAACTGCGGACCATTCACTCCCTGATTTCCAGTCTGCCTCCGGTCGATCCGTCTGAGACTCCATATCCGAAAACTGAATCGGCTTCGGAAGTTACTGCAGCCCCGGACTTTGCATTATTCGCGAAGCAAGTTGCAGGTGCAATGCCGAACAGGCCAGTCAGACGCTAACTGAATTGCTGGGACTTGATGAAGAACGTGCGATGAAGGCCATCAACAGTATTCCACAACCAATTTGTGCAAGACCTGGAATTCATAGCCAAGGCCATACAGATGTTATGTGTCATCGGTCTTCTGCTGGCGACGTTTTTCGTGCGAGCCATTGCACAGATAGCGGAATCAGGTGATGCAACCCATCGGTAAGTTCGGGATGGGGACTGAAGCAGAATACACGACCATCTCCAAACTCACAGCGCACTACGGCCGATGTCCGTGCCATGACGCCACGAGGGGCACCATTCTTTGCGATTTCCGTCGCATAAATCGCCAGGCTGTCGTAGTTGGGAACATCACGATCATCCCACTCGCGGCGAGCCAGCAACGGGCCTTGCGCATAATGGATTGCCATTTCACGCTTATCGTGCCGAAGAAACTTCGAGCCTTCGGACGAAAGATGCAGGGTCACTGTGCCGTTTCCGCGTGCCCAATGTCTCTTGTCCACGACTTTTGCGTCGACCAGATTCAATGACCACGAGTAATCATTCGTAGCCAGATAAGCACCACCACAAACGCCGAGGTAACCGCCGCCCTGGTTGACGTATTCGCGCACCGCCAGACGCCCCTGCTCGCCAAGGGCATTGCCCTGCTTACTGCCGCTTCCACCCGGGTGAATTAACACGTCGACATCCGCCAGTTTTCCGCTTCGAATCTCTTCCGCAGTGAGCCGACTGATTTCAAACTGTCCCGCCGCCGCTGTCAAAGCCGCGATTAACTTTTCGCAACTCGGTCCGACTCCTGTCCCCTGAAAGACGGCTACTCGAACCGGGGAGTCATCTCCAAAGACCGGGCCAGCAATGATCAGCAGCAGAACGGTGACTCGAAGACTCATTAACACCCCACCTTTAAGACATAATGTTTCAGTTGATCGGTCGCGCGACAAGCGTTGCCATTAGGGTTGTTTTATTCGCCGTCCGATCCAACGCTTGGTTCGGACGCACCTTGACTGTCATCGTCGTCAACGTTTACTGGGCCTTTAGAACCCATGTTGAATAACAAACACCCTATTCCTATTTCGATATATGCCGTCGATGACCAAACGGCATCAGGCAAGTCTACACGAATCCACTCGCCCCACACGTCTAGTCCAATAAAACTGCCGATCATGTCCACCAAACCAAATGCGGCTAGTAATCCACCGATGACTTTCATTTAGTTCTCCTATTTGTTCTACCGGAACCTTTTCCTGCCGAATAGTCAGCAATTACCCTGTCGCCCACGAGATGGTAGGTTACCGCGGCTTCAAAGTAGATGGTAGTTTTCGTCATGGATTGTAGCCGAACACTTGCAATCACCGGGTTACCGCCAGCGACGTCGATTTCGATCCGGCCGGTGACGTTACCCCCATGCGGTGCCAGCGTGTGTGAGAGAATCCAGATCGGGCGAAACCCGAAAACGATTTTCCAGACGGTTAAGAAACGTTACCAGATTATTCCTATGCTGCGACGTGCCGACGTCGACCTCGGTAAGGGCAGTAAGGTCCCCGAGGTTTGCAAGATGCTGGGGGTTGATCAGCAAACTTATTGCCGCTGGCGGCAGAAGTACGGCGGCATGGCTCCGGAAATGACCGGGGAGCTGAAAGCTCTTCAGAAAGAGAATGCTCACCGTGAAACGACCAGGACCCAGGGAGCGTATGAACTGACTGTTCCCGCAGCAGAAGGATCTGACAAGGTGAGAAGTAGGATGAACTACATATTTGAAATTACGAGCGGAGTAATCGAATGAACCGAATGATCGTGATGTGGTTGAGCGTGCTGTTGGTGCCGCTCGAGGCCAGCCAGCCGGTGGCGACGGCGATGGACGACCCACTGAATTTGCTGCTGATCATGGCTGACGACGTAGGCTTCGAGTGCTTCAGCAGCTACGGAAGTGAGGAGTACAAAACGCCCCGGATCGATGCGCTGGGTCAGCAGGGTATCCGCTTTACCAACACCCACTCGACGCCGCTGTGCACGCCGACTCGGGTGAACCTGATGTCGGGCAAGAGCAACGTATTCAACTACCAGGACTTCGGCGTTTACCCGCATGGAGAACCGACGTTTGCGAACCACTTCAAAAAACACGGCTACCGCACGGCGGTAGCGGGCAAGTGGCAGCTTCAGAGCAGGCAGCTGGGCAACGGTATCACACCAGGCGAGGCGGGTTTTGAAGCCTGGTGCCTGTGGAACATCCCCGGCGGCGCGCGCGAACGCTACTGGGAGCCTTCATTCATTCAGAACGGCAAGCTGCTGGACCTGCCGCCCGACTCGTTCGGCCCTGACGTGATGACGGACTTTCTGATCGACTTCATGGCGGAGAAGTCGGACACGCCGTTCGTCGCATATTACCCGATGATCCTCGTGCATGATCCGTTCGTGCCCACGCCGGCCAGCAAGGGTGGCACGCGGGCCGACAAGGTAAAGCGGGTGCCCCGGCAGCTAAAGCAGAATTATGTCGACATGGTCGCCTACATGGACAAATGCGTCGGTCGCCTCGTCGATGCACTGGAGGCCAGCGGCCAGCGTGACAAGACTCTCGTAATCTTCACCGGTGACAACGGCACCAACGCAATGCTGACGTCTGAACTCCACGGAATGACAGTCAAGGGTGGCAAAGGATACACTCATGACTACGGCACGCATGTCCCGTTGGTGGTTAACCTGCCGGGCCGCGTCCCACCTGGGCAAATCAACAAGGACCTGATTGCATTCTCTGATTTCTTTCCGACGATCGTCGAGGCGGCAGGGCTGCCGGCCAGCGACGTGCAAGACGGTGACGGCTGGAGCTTCTGGCCTCAGTGCCTCGGACAACGTGGCCACAAGCGCGAATGGATCTACGGGTATTACTTTCCGAGGCCATATGCTGCGATGCTCGATAACAAGTACAGCCATTACGAGGTTCGATCCGCCCGCGACAAAAGGTACAAGCTGTATGGCAACGGCGACCTTTACGACACGATCAATGATGTAATGGAGAAGACACCTCTGCCGGCAGACAACGCGGATGCCGAGCAGAATGCTGCTCGCGGAAAGTTGCAAGGTGCGCTGGACGCGTATCCGAAAAAAGGCCAGGCCATCCGCCACGACGAAGTCAGTAGGGAGCGGAAGGCAGGGTACCAAAAGCGTTCGAATTATTGAGCAAAACATACTCCGTTCAGCCTCATGAAGTAATTTCGCAATGCAGAGGATGGCGCATTCAGCATCCTGGATGCAGTTTGGTTAACACATGCTTTAATCTTCGAACGTCAGTTGTTACAGCATCAACCTCGTCGTTTGTCATATTCGATTCGCCTTTCTGGTAGCCACGCTGCTGAATCGCCTGGCGGAACTAGAAGGCCTGCGAACTGCGACATTGAGTCGTGTATACCTCAACGAACACGGCCTGAGGACCATCCCGGCGTGTCTCTTTAGCGGTGGTTGACGTTCACCGTGAGGCAGTTCTTTCGCTTGTAAAAGCCAAAGAACGATTCATGACCTGCCACCATCCAGACGCAGCCAACTCCTCACGGCCGCCATCTACCCGGTGCTTAACGGACATGAGTAAGCGAAAAAAATTGCTGTCCTTGCTATAACGGGGTGACGCTTTCATCATCGCTTATTTCGTGATGTGGAATTTTCGTCGTTAGAGTGAGGTCGAAACGGTTCAGAAAATCGGCGGATTGGTGAAAATTAAGCGTGTTTCCAGTGAGTTTTCTCCAACCCCATCCGCACCGCCGTGTGCTGGTTCACATTCGAAGGCAGCATGGCTCGGCGTCCACTTCATCGGTCTAAAGTGGTCTCGAATATGTTTGAACGCCTTTGACCACGCACGAGAACCTCGGTGCACGTGTCCGGCGACTCACGATCCAGCTTTCTTGGCAGCATACGAGTAAATTCGTTTTCCAATTTACTTTATGACGACCTGCGAAACTTTGTTGGCTACGGGTGCGGCCATGGTATGTCTCCATCGATCTTGAGGACGTGACAGTTCATTCGCCGAACGTCGAAAATAACCGGGCCGGGAGTTGACGTGAACGAGCGAACCGAGCCAGCCCGGCTTTTCCGGTTTATCCGTTTGTTATGTCGCGAACGGCAACTCGGTGTTGCCACTGTCGCTTCGCGACGTATTGAGGTGGTGAGGTTTTCACATACAGCCGTGGGGCTTATTTTGGTCCTTTGAAGGGATCGAAAATGTCACGTCGAAAATCAAATCCTGAGGTCACCGGCAAGCGTCGCCATTATCCGGACGATTTCAAGGAGGACGCAGTTCGGATGCTTCTTGATGGTCATTCCGCTCAGAGCGTAGCAGACCGTCTGGGGCTTTCAGGGACTCAGATCCTGTACCGCTGGAAGAAGCAAATGATGGCGAAGATCGGCCCGGTCGCAAACTCTCTTGATACTCGGGTTCAGGAGTTGGAACGCGAACTTCGTCGCGTAGAGCGTGAGAGGGACATTTAAAAAAAGGCATTAGCCATCTTCGGCCGTCACGAGTAGCTGATGTCTACCCGGCCGTGGAGGCGATCGTCTCGGAGCAAGTTGGATCGAAGGCTCAGGTGTGCGAAGTGCTGGCTGTTTCACGCAGTGCCTTTCACGTCTGGCAGAAGCGAATGCCGACCCAACATGAGCTTGAAGACGCACTGTTATGTCCGATGATCAGTCGAATCTTTCATAAACATCGTCGTCGTTATGGTACGCGTCGAATCGTCTCAGATCTGCAGGAGCTGAAATATGAGTGCAGCCGGCGTCGTGTCAGTCGGCTAATAAAAACACTGGGATTGCGAGCCATTCAGCCGAATTCATTTGTGCCGAAAACAACTCAGAGTCGGCATCGTCTTGGTTACAGCCCAAATCTGCTGGCTGATGATCCGGAGGTCACGGACATCAATCAAGTCTGGGTGGGCGACATCACGTATGTGGGCTTGAGAGGCGGACGATTCTGTTATCTGGCAGTGCTGATGGACCGGTACTCGCGAATGATTGTTGGCTGGCATCTGGACGATCACATGGAGGAGTCTTTAGTGAAGACAGCGTTGCAAATGCCAATTCGGAATCGAACAGTTCAAGATGGTCTGATCCACCATACCGATCGCGGAGGTCAATATGCGGCAACTCTGTATCGGGCCACGCGTCGTCGTGCCGGCATGCGTCAAAGCATGAGCCGCCCGGACAACTGTTATGACAACGCTTTCATGGAAAGCTGTTTTGGAACCATCAAGACGGAGATGGAAATGACCGAATACGAAGATATAACGACTGCGTTGAACGAAGTCCGGGGCTATGTGAGCGACTACAACTTCGAACGCAAACACTCACGGCCTGGGTATCTTGCTCCTGCCACTTTCGAAAGTCATCTCAACCAGCCAGAGTAAGCCCGAGACCTGTACGTCAAACTGTCACCACCTCAGCCACCTGAAAACATATTGACGTTAATCGTCTCTCATGTTGTTGTGCCCCTGATGCGTCCGGTCGTCACGCTGATCATCCGCATCCTTGCTCTATTCTTGATTGTCTCCCACATTTACGTGAATGATGTTAGCATCAACCGCGGTTACATCGCCAAATGTAATTCGATCGGCGAATCCCTGGACGTCATTGATTGGCGAGAGCTTGATCATCAAAGTCTCCGCATGCTGCGACATTTGATTTTTCTGCCAAGTTGATTTCTCAACCACGAGTTCTACAGCTTTTTCCCTTATTCGTTCCTTTTCTGCGTCATCTTCGACCCCGGTGACTTTCAAAATGACGGTCGTGGCAGGATCGAGCTCGAAGGGATTTCCACACCCGGACAACGCGATCAGTAAGACTGGGACAACTAGGTTTCGCATGGTTCTCTCCGAATATTTGAACAAGTATTTCACCGCACCTAACGCCTAAAATCACCGGGGGTTGCCGCCAGTAACGTTGATTTCGAATTCGGCTCGATGGGCAACTCCGGTGCATTGCTTTGGTACGCCTGGCACGACTTATGGGGTGCAACTCCCCTGTACGAGAACAGAGATCTTAAGGTAGGCAGAATACCAACTGTGACTCCGATCGATCAAGTACGAGACAAGGGCAACTGCGCGGGGAGGGGGGTAACGAACCGTGGGGAAGAAGTGACCTTACCCCGATTTTAGTACCAACCTAAGTGAGAGAATCGGGGTTCATGGGGCCGGTGTTCTTCTGGAGTGAGGCCGTAGGCCGATCGGAAGAAGAACACCGTGCGGCGAATGCCGCTGGGGTCTGGTAATCTATCGAACTGTGAAGTCTATGGTGGTTGTAGTCATGGAGTGCTCCCCAAAACCTAGTCCACGTGGTATGAGAGTCTAGAGCCCGATGACGGGCGAGGAGATTCTTAGATGAAGAAGAGACGTAAACGACATTCCGCGGAACAGATCGTCAAGAAGCTGCGTGACGCGGATGTGATGCTGAACAGTGGGAAGAGCCTTGAAGAGGTTTTGAAGATGGTGGAAGTGAGTGAGGCAACGCTGGCTCGGTGGCGCAGCAAGTATGGCGGCATGAAAAGCGAGGAAGCCAAACGGCTGAAAGATCTCGAAGGAGAAAATGCTCGTTTGAAACGGCTGCTGGCGGAAGCGGAACTGGACAAAGCGATGCTCAAGGAAGCCCTCCGGGGAAACGACTGAGCCCGACTCAGAAACGTCAGACCGTAAAACGCTTGCGAGATAAGTTTTCGGTGTCTGAGCGTCGGGCTTGTCGTGGTGTTGATTTTTCTCGATGCAGCATCCGATATCAACGTCGAATACGAAACGACGAACAGGTGATTCGCAAGCGATTGCATGAACTGGCGCGTCAGCGTCCGCGGTTCGGCTATCGACAAATGACAAGATTGCTCCGACTGGAGGGATTTCGAGTGAGTTTCAAGCGTGTGCATCGAATTTGGCGAGCCGAAGGGCTGAAAGTTCGACGAAAGCCTAAGAAAAAGCGTGCCAAAGGGAGTTCAGCCAACTCCTGTTCCCGACTCCGCGCTGAGCGTCCTAACCATATCTGGAGCTGGGATTTCATCTTCGATCGAACGGCCAGTGGACATTCC
>JABABI010000011.1:32334-106057 GCA_014238335.1 Fuerstiella sp. | reverse complement strand
GCCCATGATCCATCCATCGGGCGAAGCCCCCTGTGGTGTATTGCCGCTGGCACGCGGGCTGCTGGTGCCTTCGTGGAGTGATCATCGGATTGATTTCTTCCTGCTGCGTCGTAACGGAGCAAGCTTTGCGGCGGACCGGATGGCATTGATTCAGGGTGGCCGGTATTTTCGACCTGGCTGTATTGCCAGTGCCAATGGGCACCAGGGCGGCAGCGGGCGGAAGCGAACCTGGTATCTCACCGACTGGGTCGATGGTCGTTATCAGGCCCACGGATTTGGGCGTTTGTGGAAACTGGAGATTGATCTGGACCAGGCCAACTGGGTGGGAACACTTGAGCCCGAGCTGCTCACGGAAAAGGCCAGACTGGCACAGGAGCTTCGCAGCGGGAAAACGACGCATGCTCGAACGACTCTGCTGCAACTGGCCAGAGACGAAGATCCGTTTCTTGCTCGTTCTGCGTTGCTTGCGTTGTCGCGGCACACATCGACGTGGAAACACGACGATGTTGCCGCATGGCCCGCGGCCGACCGAGTTCACGCTGTGCTGGCACTGAAGCTGGCGAAAGTGTCGCCCGGAATCTGGGTTCCATCTTTCCTGGCGGACCAAAATGCCGACGTACAGTTTGAAACCCTGCGTTGGATCGCTGATGCCCGATTGCAGGCGTTCCAGCCAAACATCCAGCAGTTGCTGAACCGCAGCGACCTGGACTACCGCCGTTTCGAAGCGGCGATCGCCACGTGGAATACGCTGCGGGGAAAACCAGAAGCCGGAGTTCGCAATCCGGAAATGCTGCTGGCGCGGGTTCTCGATGCCGATAGCGCCCCGAAACTGCGAGCCTTCGCATTGCGCATGCTTCCCACACAGTCGCGGTCCGCACCAAAGGAAGGCGTCCTTCCGGTGCAGAGTTTTCCCAAAGGACTGACGCTGAAAATGCTTCAGGAATTGCTGTCGGTGAACGACAAAACACTTTCACAGGAAGTCGTCCGAACTTTGGCCGGTAATCCTCTGATTTCTCACGTGGTTCTTGCGGAAATCGCTGCCGACCGGCAGCGAAATGCATCGCTGCGGGCAGACTCAGTCGCCGGACTGGCGGCAGTGGCGGAACAGCATACCGATCTGTTGCTGACACTGGCCGGTGACGACCGGCGCATTGTGCGGGAAGAAGCACTGCGTTGTCTGCGCTCCGGCAAATACTCGCCCGAACAGATTCGCCAACTACAAACACTGGCCGAAAAGTACAATGAGTCCACAGACCTGATTCAGGCGGTGCTGATTCCCAAATCACTTGAGATGGGTCGGCCTCCACTGACCGACACGCAGGCGTGGATGGCGGTGCTTGACGCGGTCGAGCCTCCGGCCGATGCGGAGAATGGTCGCCGGATTTTTCATCATGCTCGACTGGCACAGTGTTCCAACTGCCATAGGCACAGTGGTCGAGGCAACGTGGTCGGCCCCGACCTGAGTGGCGTGAACAATCGAAAAGACCGTAAGTGGCTGGTGCAATCAATCCTTGAACCCAGTCGTCAGATGGCTCCGGAGTACCAGCCTCGTACGATCATACTGAACGATGGCAGAACGTTTACGGGAATCCGGCTGCGGTCCTCCACCAAAGAAGCCATGCGGGATGCGAATGGACAGAATCGCACGTTTGACCGAAACGACATTGAATCGATGATCGAATCGACCGTGTCCTTCATGCCGACGGGGGTTGTCAATTCCCTGACGAATCGAGAACTGCGGGATTTGATCGTGTTTCTGGAACAGGGACCCGCACAATAACGGTCCTTGCCAACGTGGCTTCCTGAACTCTTTTATCTCTTCGTTTAACCGGGCGGGAAACGCCCGGCGTTTCCTGTGCCGAAAAATGGGGCCCGATGGGCGGCGCGATAAAACGAGTAAATCGTCTCTTCACGTATTTTTGCTTGCGCCACGTGTCTGGTTCAATTTCAACCGGGTCTTGTTTCTGCTCTGCAGCGCAGAGCGTCATGTATTCTGCGCGGACGAACTGTTGAAACGACCAGCATTACGCCTGACGCAGCGCCGGCACAATTTCTGTTTTGGCGGCGTGAATTGCGGGGGCGATGCCGGCCAGCGTTCCGGCCACCGCGGAAACAACCAGGCCCGTGACCGCCAGCCGAAACGACGGAGTGAAGGCAATTGTGACGGCTTCGGCGCCGACTGAAAGACTGCTGAGCTTGAGCATCAGCATGGCTGCTCCCACGCCGATAACGCCGCCTGCAACGCTGAGCAGGATACTCTCGACCATCACCAGACGGAATACTCTGGGGCCGGAGAAGCCGATGGTCTGCAGCACGGCATGTTCTTTGATACGGTCCTCAACGGACATCACTGTCGTGGTAGCCACAAGGGCCAGCACCAGACCGACACAGGCGTAGCCGAGGTAATGGGCCATGCCAATCAACTGTGTGAGATCACCCAGACTTCTGGCCTGGAAGACGCCCTTTGGTCGAGTGTCCGTTTCAACGGGACCGGATCGATACATGTTGTCGACTTCTCTGCATTTCACGACGGGATCAACCCCTTCGTGCAACAGAATTTCCATCTGCGTCACCGTTCCCACAAGGTTCATACCTTTGCTTCGCTGCAGAAACTCCAGATGTGAGTAGATGTAGTTTTCCTCCGCGGGGTCGTCGCTCTCGTAGATGCCAGCAACGTTAACGCTCAGGTCGCCGATGGAGAATTTGTCGCCGACTTTGACCGCTCGGCGACCGGCAACGGCTCGACCCATTACGGCGGCATCCTGGTGCTGCTCGAAATCCGTCCAGTTGCCTGAGATGAGTTGGAAGTCACGGGCTTTGCGGAGTTTCAGTGGCGGCACACCGTAGAACACAACCACATCAAGACTGGCGCGACAGTTATTTGTGAAGACCTGAATCGGAACAACTTCCTTCACGCCGTCCACTCGAGCAATCTGCTGGTCGTAATCCTGTGGCAGATGACTTGTGGCCGGACAAAACTTATTGGCCTGAAAAACGACCAGCGAGCCCTTCGCCTGCTGTCGCCGCTGCAGGTCATTCATGCCTTCCTGAACAGCTCCGACGAAACAGAACACAAACAGCGCAACTGCGGATCCGCTCACGGTCAGAATCGTGCGTGAGCGATGTCGCCACAGCGTTTTTAGAATGTAGGGTATGAATTTAAACATGGTTCGCTGGACTGGGTTTAGGCTGAGGCTGACTGTGGATTCGAACGAACATCAGAATTTAATCCGTCGCCTCCAGTTTGGGCCAGCTTTCCGTGATCGAGACGAAATTTTTTATCGGCGATTGCGGCAGCATCGGCGTCGTGCGTTACCATCAACAGTGTTACGTTGAGTTGTTCCCTGAGCCGTTTGAGCAGGTCGAGGATTTGACCGGACGAGTCAGGGTCAAGGTCGCCGGTCGGTTCGTCGGCCACCACAACTTTCGGATGAGCAACGATCGCTCGCGCGATGCCGACTCGCTGTTCCTGGCCGCCCGACATCTGACGTGGGTAGTGGTCGGCTCGATCCAGCAAATCGACAGCCCTCATGGCGATCTCAATCCGCCTGCGACGTTCGCTGCGGCTCATCGGTAACAGCAGCAACGGCAATTCAATATTTTCATAAGCCGTCAGCACAGGGACAAGATTGTGCGTCTGAAAAACATAGCCCATGTTGGCGGCCCGCCAGTTGGCCAGCCTGGTCCGCGACAATTTCGTGATGTCCGTACCATCAATAACGATACTGCCGCGGTCCGGTGTGTCGATGCTGGCGATCAGATTCAGCAGCGTGGATTTCCCCGTGCCGCTGGCTCCCATCAATGAGATGAATTCACCCTGTTCAATATTAAGGGACACAGCATCCAGCGGCGTGATCGTTTCACCACCCTTGTGATACCGTTTAGTAACGTTTGTGATTTCGATGAGTGACATGATTAAGTCCAAAGTCGCAGGACAGGAATCAGGAACCTGATGCCGGGGGCGGCGGCGTTTCGCTAATCTCCTGCGCTTCCCCCGTAATTTGGATGCGGCAACCGTTCGTCAGACCGTGGAGTCCCGTGACGACCAGTCGACTGGAAATGTTCAGGCCACTGGTGACTTCGATCAGCCCCTGACTATTGACGCCCCCGGTCTGAATCGTACGTCTCAGAGCGATCTTCGCAGACTGGTCCGCCAACCACACATACGAATCGGCAACATCATGCTGAATGAGTGTCTGAGGCACGAAGATACGAACAACACGATCCTCGGGTTCCTGACTCTCTGGCCCCGACGACTGGCTCAGGAAGGTTACATCGACCAGCATTTCCGGTTTGAACACGTGCGGTGGATTGGGAATTTCCACTTTAACCTGCAGAGTATTCTTCTGGATATCAGCCTCAGAACTGACGAATAACACTCGGCCCGTCAATGGTGATGACAGTGCCGGGTTGCCGATTTCAACGGGCTGTCCGAGACTGACTTTGGGGATATCCTCAAATCGAGTATCGACTCGAACCTGCAGCCTGTCAGGCCGATACATCGTAATGACCGTGCTGCCATCGTGTCCTTCCATCTGGGCCATGCCGCTGCCGATACGAGCACCGGGATGGGCGATGAGTCGAAAGACGCGACCATCAACAGGAGCCACGATTGTCATCCGGTCCCACTGCAGTCTGGCTTCGGAAACGACCACACGAGCCTGGGCGACACGTGCCTGGGCCGCTTTTACTTGGGCCATCGCTCCGTCCCTGGCATTCGTTTCATCAGCCAGCAATTCCAGTTGTGTCTGCATGGCATTTCGGCGTCCCGACAGCGCGACCTGTTCGACCCTGAGAGACTTCTCTCGATCGCGCAGTTCGTCAACGAGCGCTTTGGCAGCGGCGGCTTTGCTTTCGGCGATGTCGATCAGAATGCCCGCGATAACGCCCTTTGCTGACACCTTTCCTTCGAAGTCCTGACACATTGCCTTGTGATCGGCTTCCGCACGTCGCAATTCAAATGGCAGATTCTGCAACAGGGTGTCGATCCTGGCAAGCGATGCTTCTGCGTCACTCAAAGGGGCCTGCAGATGGACAGGCTGCCTGAACCGCGTATCGGCAGCCGTGAAAGCGGCGCTGGCTTCATCGACTTCCGCCTGACGCAGTTCCAGGTCGGCCAGCGCTCGTTCATGAGTCAGCTTGGCATCGTCTTTGACCAGTTCTGCGATTGGTTCGCCCGCGTTGATGAATTGATCCTCAACGACCAGTAGTCTTTCAACGACGCCGGGCGCAAGCGCAGCCACTCTTATCGGGGTCGGTCGTGGTTCGATCCAACCTGCCGCCTTAAACAATGGCGTACCTTCCCGACGCACTTCCGCGGTTGTTGAGAACACCGGAACGACAGTCACGGCTTGGGGTGGAAAGACCAGGTCCTGTGAAGCCCACGCCACCAGAGACAGGAAGCCGAGGATTAACGTCAACGGCAATACATACCGGGTGAGCACGTTTCGACGGGCGCGGATCGCAGACTTCCCCGTGCTGCCACGATCGATCGCCAGTCCTCGAAGATCAACTTCAGTACTCATGACTTACATCTTCTTCACGAAAACACCACTGGCCAGAACCGTGAGATTGCCGGCGTCGTCACGCTGGGCTTTTCCTTTGACAACGACGGTGGACAGTTCTTTCACGGAAAGCAGTTCGCGGGCATCGGCTTTCACCAGAACACCGCCTTCGTCGACGACCTTCACAAGCGCAGTGGCGGTCGGCAGCCTGGATGTTTCGCAGCAGTAGTCCCAGGGAATCGGACAGTTGTCGCCTTCGATGTCACTGCAGGCTTTGAGCGATTCATCGACGATGGAGAAAGCCGCTCGTCCCTCAACCCACGGTTTTGCGCTGCCTCCGATGCGACCGACAATCACCACATCGTCTCCGTCGCCTGCGTCTTCACGCACTTTGATGACATCGTTCGCCCCTTCCGGCTCGGTCGTCAGCAGGAATTTCGTTCCATCCACAGCCGGGACCGATGGCGAACTTGCCTGTTCCGACACCGTCGGAGTCGAAGTCTGTTCTGAACAACCGGCCAGAACCGAAAGGCTGCCGACGAGAGCCAGCAGCAGGAAACATTTCTTCGTTTTCATTGATTACTACCTTCTCATTGACCTGTCGAAGTCCGAAGCTACTCGACTCCGATCCGGCGACATGTGATTCGTTCAAACCGCTTTCAGTCCATCAACAATGGGCATTCGCAAAGCTCGGATCGCCGCGGGAATGGCCCCGAAGAAGCCGAGCGACAGACCAACGCCGCAGCCAATCAACACAGCCATACTGTCGATACGAAGCGAAAACGCTCCCATCGTGAATCGCACGGCGGCACCATTAACAAAAACCAGAGCGATCAATGCCGCCAGCAGACTGGCCGCCGCCGCCAGCAACATACCTTCCTGAATGAGACTCAGAACAATGGAACGCCGCACAAAGCCGATGGTCTGCAATGTCGAAAGCTCGGAAATGCGTCCAACAACAGAACCGTACATCGTGTTCAGCCCGGCGAAGACCCCCGCTCCGGACACCAGAAGAACCACCAGCCACGCCAGCCACACCACCGGACCATAGTCTTTCTGCAGCGACGCGTAGTATTCCGTTTCCGCGATTGCCTGCAGTTCAAGATCAAGACGTTCTTTGCAGAACAGATCCAGATCGGCGAAGTCAGCCCCGGCAGCCAGGGTCACTGCAACGATACTGAGATCCTGCCGTTTCATTGCCTGTTGCAGTTCATCAAGACGACACCACGCTTCAGACTCAAACGCCGAGCCTCCTGCGGAGAACACCCCACTGATCCGCCAATCGCGACCCTCCAGCTCAATCGTTTGGCCAACACTCGCCTCGGCCTCCGTGACTCCTAGTTTGACAGCCGCCATGCGTCCTATCATCACCTCGCCAGTTTCGGGCCAGTCACCTTCTACAAATTGGACCTGACGACGGACCAGCAGAGCGGAACGTGTGACACCACGCACCAGCCCCATCGAAGGCTGATGTTCGCCGACACCAATCTGTGTGCCAAGGTACAGTTCGGGCGATACATACTTCTGTCCGAATCGCTCCTGAATGCCCGCCACACTGGCAGGAACCAGATCGCTTGTGCGCATGGCGATCGACGAGTATTCAAGATTCTCACCCATGCCGAGCGAAAAGATCACCGCTGTTTGTGGATCACCGCTCACAGCGAGCGACCGCTCCAGCCCGCGGATGAAACCGACAACGACCAGAACCAGAACGATTACCATCGTCAGCCCTGCGAACGTCAACGTTGTGCGCAACGGACGACGGAACAAATTTCGAATTGCGTACTCCCACGGGAGCAGGCGAAAAAGCAGAAACACGAGTCGAGAGTCCGGAAAGTGCGCAGCGCATCTGATAACCAAACGCGGTGGGGTGAGTCCGGCAAAGCAAATCAAGAGCGGCTGCGGATTTGGCTCCTGACGCTGGATTCCGGAACCAGAACTTAACAGTTCAGAGACATATGCAGGGTGCGCACGAAGCGACCCTGATTTCCGGCCCTGACACAATCAGGGAAATCAAAACGATCGGCTGGATCAACGGACAGCAGGAAAACGAACGTGCTGTCGGCCCCGGTCAGCGGCAGAACGAATTCCACCTCAACAATCTTCAACTCACAGGGCTTTTCAAAGACGGCGCCGCCGCATACCCCCTGACAGGAAGACTTGCCCGGAGACGGGTGAGGATTACGCTGGTCGTCCCGGGGGCACGATTCATCGCAGCAACCGCAGCTTGTTATGGCCTGCAGCAGACAGGCGGCGTGCGAACTCTGTTCCGCAGAAACCATGGCGGCATCAGCGCAGCACTGACTAACACAGCAAACGCCGTGACCACACGACAGCGGACATGCAATGACCGCCGCAATCAGTACGAGGGAGATGATACGAGCCAACATGACGGATTCCTAAATTGATGCATCCATCATACGTCGCTGGTCCGCGTCCGGCAATCGAAAGTTTTGATAACACACCCGCTCACTTCCGTTCGGCGAGACTATCCGTCAAAAGTTGACATTCGATCAGGCTGGAGGCCACCCGAAGCTCTCGCAGAGAAGCGAGATATGACAGATTCACCTGTAGAAACGTCTGCTGAGCCGTCAACAGCGTCAGATATTGAACCTGGCCTTTCTCGTAGCCGTCGGTGACAAGCTTGAGGGACCGACTGGCTCTGGGAATCATTCGTTCCCCGTATCGACCGCTCTGCTGATGAGCGTTCGCATAGCGGCGATAGGCCACAGCTAAACGATCCTGCAGGCTGAGCTCGATGCGTTTTACCTCGTTGCAGGCGGCAATCCATTCGGCTTCGGCGCTTCGAATGTTGCCCTGATTCTTATTGAATATCGGAATTGGGATCCCAATCTGCACGTTTGCCACTTCGCTGTCAGTGACGTTGTGATGGCGAACGCTGACAGACAGATCGAGGTTCGGGACGGGTTCTTTTTTCGCACGTCGGATCACGATTCGTGCCCGACTCATTCGCGCCCGGGCAGCGTTCAGCGCGGGATGATTCTCAAGCACCGTGACGTGACAGGACTCCCAGTCATGAGTCGGCAGATCAGCACTCAGCCGTCCGTCAAGTTGAGCGACCTGCATGATGGGAAGCCCCACGACGGCAGCCAGACGTCTCCATGCTTCCGCCTGCTCGTTAACTGCGTTGTCGAGCAGGATATGTGATTCATCGGCTCTGATCTCAGCCTGTAACAGATCGTTTTCAGCTCCCTGTCGCACGGCAATCAGAGTTTCCGTCGCTTTCACGATCTCGTCGCCAATGTGAGCAAGCTGAGTCGACAAGTCAATTCTTCGCTGAGCGACCAGTGCATCGTAGAACCGAATTCGAACATCACTGAGCACTCGTTCTTCCTGAGCATGAAAACGAAAGTTAGCTTCGGCAATTTCCGCCTCCGCAATCGCCTGATCCAATTGCAGCTTTCCACCGGTGATCAATCGCTGGCTGATAAAGCCGCCCTGCTGCCCCGCCGTTCCAAGGTTTCCGATCTCCGTGGCGTGATAACCAACGACAGGATTCGGATACAATCCCGCCTGCGTTTTCCGCCCGCGCGCGGCATTCATCCGAGCCGCCGCAGCGGTCAGAGTCGGGTTGTGACGGAAGGCCAGCTGCTCGAAATCGGCAAGCGACAGCAAGTCCACAGTTCGTGTTTCTGCCGGTGGCAGCGGACGGGATTCAAGCGAATCGGCGGCAACATCAACAGCTCCAGTGCGCGAATGCCGTTGCACATCCTGGCCGACAGCCGTCACTGTCGTGGTCATGAGTATGGCAGTGGTAAACACATTTTGCAGCACGATACAGCATCCCTGCTGGTAGAGTGACAGGCGAAACCCGTTTTGAGCTAAGCAGCAAACAGACCGGACGATCACCTCATCTGTATCGACTTCACCAGCCTGCGAAATCGTGCCCGACACTCAGGACCTGCTCCATCGTTGGAATCGGCATAGTTTCACACTCACGTCAGCTGCCCAGCTGCGCGAGACATGGCACAATATTCTCAATCGGCCTGAAGAAGACGCCTTACCACAGAATCACAGAATGCAGGCATGCAGTGTTTTAACGTGCGGTTTGAACTGTTCGATTGGAAATGGACCACGGAAATTGTATCGTGTAGTTTACAGGCGCTGTCGTTTCTTTACCGTTTCACTGATCGATCTCCCTTCCTCCACGAACACAAAGGATACACCCAATGTCGACTGCAACTGCCACGGCTCAGGGACTGCTGCCGGAAGTCACAGAATTTCTGTCGCTGGGCCTGCAGAAGGCATATGTCAATGGCCAGTGGGTGGAAGCTTCGGGGGGCCAGACGTTTGACGTTGTTGACCCTGGAACGGGAAAGAAGATTGCCACAGTCGCCAGCCTGCAGAAAGAAGACGTCGACAGCGCGGTGGATGCCGCAGTAAACGCGTTTGAAGGCAGCGGTTGGGCCAAAATGCCCGTCAACGAACGGTCCGCAATCCTGCATCGAATCGCCGATGCGGTGGAACAGCGAAAAGCTGTGTTTGCACAGATTGAATCCATCGATTGCGGCAAAATTTACTCACAGGCAGAAGGCGATGTTGAGAATTTCATAGATACGTTTCGATACTTCGCGGACCTCGCACAAACCGTCAACTATCGCAACGTCATCGCCGTGCGAAACCATGAAGCCTGGGTCGCTCGACACCCATGGGGACCGTGTGGTTTCATTATTCCCTGGAACTTTCCGTTTCTGCTGGCGGGATGGGGACTGGGGCCTGCTCTGGCTGCGGGCAACACCTGTGTGCTGAAGCCGGCTGAGGATACCCCTCTGTCCGCCTTGTATCTGTGTCGCATGATTCAGCAACTTGATCTGCTTCCCGCTGGTGTGCTGAATGTCGTCACGGGATTGGGTGAGACCGCCGGATCCGCTGTCTCGGGCAACCCAAAGTTTCGCCGCATGAGTTTCACCGGCTCGCCGGAAGTTGGTCGTCTTGTCGCCGAAGCGTGCGGGCGGAATCTGATTCCCGTCAAGTGTGAGCTGGGTGGTAAAGGTGCGGCGGTTGTCTTTGAAGATGTCGACATTCAGGAAACCGCCGAAAAACTCGTGGGGGCGATTACCTTCCATTCGGGGCAGGTCTGTTGTGACGCGACGCGCTGGCTGATTCATCGCGATATTTACGATGACTTCGTCAACGAATGTGTGACCAAAATGAAGTCCGTGAAAATCGGTTACCAGATGGACGAATCTGCAGAGATGGGTCCTGTGGTCAGTCCGGTGCAGCGTGAGCGCGTTCTCGGCTATCTGAAAAAGGGAGTCGCCGACGGAGCTGAACTGCTGCTTGAGGGCGGAGCAGCACAAGTGTCCGGACGCAACGGATACTTCGTGAAACCAGCATTGATGGCCGGGGCTCTGCACAACGTGGCTGCACGGGAAGAGATCTTCGGACCGGTCGCATTTCTGGCCCCGTTTGGTACGGAAGAAGAAGGGATTCGGCTGGCCAATGATACGGACTACGGCCTGGGCAACAGCGTGTGGTCACAGGACCTGGCCCGTTGTGCCCGCGTTGCAGAAGCGTTTGAATCCGGAAATGGCTGGATCAACGCGCACAATGTGATCGTCCACGGAGTGCCATACGCTGGC
This sequence comes from Fuerstiella sp., assembly GCA_014238335.1. Lineage (GTDB taxonomy): Bacteria > Planctomycetota > Planctomycetia > Planctomycetales > Planctomycetaceae > Fuerstiella. Next base: position 94,950 of record JABABI010000011.1, on the reverse strand, counting down.
GTCGGAAAAAGCGGAATGGGTGGAGGAGTTGTCTCGCCCGAAACCCTGAACGACTATCTGCGCCCCATTTCCGTTGTGCGGCCGCTATAATCAAATCGGCCACGCCCCCTTCGATCAGGACGCAGCGCCACTTTCACCATCACCACGCCCGCGACCACGATTCCGCGACCTTCTGCGTCGCCGCCGACCGGTGGGTTTGTCAGATTCACTTTTGCCGTCAGAGGTGCGGGCGGGTGATTCACCAGACTGGTCGCCTGTCTCCATTGACGAACCACCCAATGTCGACGTGGTCTGATCGCCCTTACCGAGAGTCTGCGGAGCTGACTCTGACTGTGTGGTCGCTTCACCGCCGTTACCGGAATTCTCACCAGGTTTACGTCGACGGCGTCGCGATCTTCGGCGGCGACCTCGTGAGGAATTATCAGACGTTCCCCCCCCCTCTTCACTCGGCGTGTCCGTTGAGCCGGGTGTCGCTGCTGCTTTGGCGCTGGAGTCAGCGGAAACAGTGTGCGAACTTCCGGCTGCCGCGGACACAGCACCATCTTCACCACCTGTCGGCGGTGAACGGTCTGCAGCCGCTGAATCAGGCGACATCTCCAGATCTGCTTCATCTATTTCGGGCGGAGCCTCGGCACGCAGATATCCTTTTCCGCGAAACGGCGGACGCTCGATCGGCATTGATTCACCGGCAACTTCGTCTTCGCCGACAGCCGCTGGCCTTTCCGGAGGATCTTCCACCAACTCTGATTCCAGGGGGGCAGCATCCTGTTCATTGTCGTAGGTCGCGAACGCAGATGCATCGAACGGCGGCACCAGGCCGGGATCGACAAGCCGCATGAGTATTCGAGGGTCACTGCACGTGCATTCCCTTGACGTCACTGCACCTCGCGTTCTCACAGTGCGTCCGCATTTGGAGCATTCCCATAGTCGCCGAATTCGAAGCTCATATTGAAGAACTGGACCTTTGATAGCAACTTCTCCTGATATCGGCTTCTTACGGGATTCCGGGTGTAGACTCAGTTCCCCGGCAAACCGAGCAACTCCGCGTTAACCCTAAAAGGAATTGACTGCTGCATTCGAAATATTGTCGGGCCATGCGGAAACTGTGCCCGACTAAACTGTGGCTGTTCCTTCAGGCAGGCCGCCCTCCTGCAGTCCGATGCAGCGCCGCGTTCCATCAGATTCTGAATTCTGACACCAAGTCGCTCACAATTCAAACTTGATGCCCAATGCCCTATATTATCCGGGCCATTTCCGGCACCGAAAGAAAACAGGATGACGGCCCCTCAAGTTTGTGTACTTCGTGCCCCCGGAACCAATTGCGACGTTGAAACGGCTCACGCCTTTGAACTTGCTGGCGGTGCCGCCGACCGAGTTCATTTGTTTCGCCTGCTGGAGAATCCTTCTCTGCTGCGGCAATACCAGGTTCTGTGTGTACCCGGAGGATTCAGCTACGGAGATGATATTGGCGCAGGCGTGATTTTCTCACGGCAAATTCGTGGACGTCTGAATGATGTCATGCGTGAGTTTTTGTCCTCAGACAAACTCGTTCTCGGAATTTGCAACGGTTTTCAGGTTATTCTGAAGGCCGGTCTGCTGATGGGACGCGGAATCGACAATCCGGATGAGAATCCCTTCGAGGATAAAGTCACGCTGACCTGGAATAACAGCGGCCGGTATACCGACCGCTGGGTGCGATTGAAGACGACGTCCTCAAACAGCATATTCCTGCAGGGAATGGATGAGTTTGAGGTGCCGATTGCTCACGCAGAAGGACGAATTGCCGTTGCTGACGAATCAGTCCTCGACGGCCTTCGCGCTGCAGGTCAGGTTTCACTCTGCTACTGGAATGATCGAGCGACTGCACTGGCGGCCGAAACAGGTGACCCAACGGCGATTGAAATACTGCCGGAACCTGACAATCCCAACGGATCACTCGCGAACATTGCAGGGCTTTCGGACACAACCGGTCGAGTGCTGGGGCTGATGCCTCATCCCGAACGATTTCTGTTTGCCACGCAGCACCCGCAATGGACGCGGACAGGTGTGCGTGGCGACGGTAAGGGACTGCAATTGTTCAGGAATGCGGTCAGCTATTTCGGCTGAGAACTGACGCAACAACACACGTCAATCAGATTCCAGAATCATGATGGACGTGTCGTCGTGTCGTCCGGCACCCTCCGTGAAATCGTAAGACTCAGAAAACAACAGTTCCAGACATTCGGTTACAGTCTTATCCTTCGCCATGCGCATCGTTCGCTCCATTCCGTCCATGCCGAACTCAACATGTTCATCTCGGGACCCGGATGGAAATGCTTCGATCAGTCCGTCAGTGTACAGAAGCAGGCGTGACCGCGGTGGAATGATGGTGCGGTTATTCACGTACTCTCCGTCTTCAAATATTCCGATTGGCAGACCGGAGGCCACCTCCGCCTCGGCAACTTCAGTGATTTCACCGGTATCCAGATTGTGCAGTACGGGCATCTGGTGTCCGGCGCAGGCCCAGGACAGCTCGCGAGTCTTCGTGTCAAAGACTCCGTACAGCATTGTAATAAAGCCGCCTTCGCCACTGACCACACTCTGCTTACACAACTCGTGGTTGATGTGTTTAACCAGCTTCGCTGTATCGATATAGTCGTCAAAGCGAATCATGCGAATAAGCGTGTGCATCGTAAAAATGGACATGCAGGCCTTCATTCCATGTCCCGATGCGTCACCAACCAGCATCACAATCCGATTATCCGGCAGAGTGAATGCCTCGTAATAGTCACCACCGGCCATTGTCACGGGCTGACTGCCAATAACGCGAATCTGTGAAGATTCGTAGCGAGCCGAAATTTTGAATCCTTCCGGAGTTTCGATGTCATTGGGGATGATCGATTCCTGAAGTTCCCGGACAGATTCCACTTCCTTTCGCAACTGAGCCGAAATCTGACGTTCGCGCTCTGTGTCTATCTGCCGGACGGCTGCTTCCAGTATCGCCTGAACCAGAAACATGAAATCACCGTTATCATCCCGGATCAGGTAACTTCGCAGGCCGGCGGTCATGAACCGGGCGATCCGATACACATCACTTTGGGGACACGCTGCAACGACGGGGCAGGTCGGGCGACACTCCGTGATCAGTTGAAATGTTTCAAAGCCGACATCGTAGTCCGGATAGGACGCCGCCATCAGTATGACGTCAAACGTCTGCGGCGAATTTACAAACGCTATGAACTGTTCCCGGTCAGTCGTCGCAAAGACCGCATTGTCGTCCAATCCCAGGTACATTTTCAGAAGCTCAATCTGTGCGGCGTCGTCCCAGCTTACCAGTATTCGCATTTTGTCCCTTCCTACGAGAATCATTACTCGGCGGAGAGGATAGCAAATCAACACACCAAAAACACGTCCGCTGCGACAGAACAACTCTGACCGCGGCATCTGACGGATAGCGTTGGATTTTTCCCCAGCACGCTCATCGCATCTGTTTCAACGGGGTTACAGCTGTCGTGATGGACACAGACGTGGCCTGCGTGAAGTCCGCACAGACGCCTCAATCCGCAAATCTAAGGGTTTCACCGCCGTTGCGTGAGACTGAAGGCGGAATCAACTGCCGATGTGGCTGAATTTTCCGGCCGCGACTGGCTCGACTGGCCACCAGACCGGCCCCCCCTAGTAACAGGCCGCTCCACAGAAACCCGTTGCGTTCAGAGTGACTGCTGCCAAAGTTGTTCTGGTACAACAATGACATTGATGCTGCGTCAGCAAAGACAGCATCAGCCGACGGATGGGCATTGGGCAGACTGTTGTGCTCGTCAACGGATTCCCGCGAATTAATGGCTTGTCGCAACCGGTCAAATGTAGTCGGAACTCTCCGGGCAGTTGCCGCTCGATGTCGACGTCGTTCCTTCGAATAAGGCGCGCCTTCACCTCGCAATTCATCGGCAGAATCAATGACGCTGAACACGCTTGCGGACCATCGTCCGGCATGTTTGACGGCCGCCAACATCAGTCCCACGCGAGTAGCATCTCCGAAAAACGAGTGCGTGCACTCGCTGCGCTCATGATCGGCGTCAGTCTCTGACGGTGCCTCGGCCCTCATCAGCCACGACCGCCATTGCAAACTTAGTGCTGAATTCGGCGTTATTGCGACGGAGAGCCGTGCTTCAGAATATACTTCCGGTGACGGAGCGATGTCCGGCAGCCAGCCACCGGACGTGTTTGCCTCTTCAATACTGACATCAGGCGGCTGCTCCGTCGTTACTGACGAAATGTTCCTGGTGCCGCTGCCAGGCGCCAGCGGCATTTCGGCAGCGACAGGCTGAGAATCGCCGTCAGATACTGTCGTGAAATCCACCGCCGGCTGATCATTATTTATGCCGGAACGGGTATCGTTCTGCGGAGTCTCAGACGAGACCACTGGCACCACCGTGTCGGTGGTGCCAGCAACGTGCGTTGCCGGATGGTCCTGACCTGCGGCAACGGCGACAGACAGCACGACGTCGTTGTCGGACCTTGCTGTCGCAGTGTCTGTATTGCGAATTCGGTGGCTGGCGACGATTTTTACGTCGGCGTCCTGTGCCTGTAATTCTGCATCAGTGACCACTGCACGCCTCACCTCACTTCGCTGCTGCTGGTCGGATGTCCAAGTTGCATCCGGAGCAGCGACCGTCATTGCCGCCACGTCTCGCTGCTCCGAGTCAACCTTGCTGACGGTAAAAACCGGCACGGTTCTTCCGGCGACATCCAAAACGACAACGCCGTCTGCAAATTCGCGGCCTTGAGCATCCACCGGACCAGGAACGACATCCTGCTGTGTATCAGACGACGCCGAACGGACTGGTGTCGGCTGGGTTGAGGCACCATTTTCGTGGTTCGTGAGTTCGGTACACGAGCCCCCCCGCGAGCGTTCTGTCGATGTCTCGATACCACTGCCGACGGCCGTGACTTTCGACATTGAAATGTCTGTTGCAGAGGCATCATCCGCGCGGGATAGCGTTTCGGTCAGTGCCACAGATACGGTGCCCGACGATACAACTGGTGCGGCTGAAACTTCGTTGTCGCCAAAACTCTGTTCTGTAGCAACGACGTCTCCAGCAGACCCCTGTTCCTGCTGGACTACGACATCCACGTCCCCGCTCGCCCCAGAATTGTCCGTTGGAGACTCAGCGACGTCCTGATCAGCACTGGGCCCACCGCTGTGAATCGCAAACATCGTCACTGGTGAAAGAACCAGCCGTGACTCCATGTGTTCGCTCAGGACAGCCAGTCGCCGTCGTTGGCTCATCATGCCACTCCCACGAGAAAACCCGTCGATAGAAACAGAGGAACTGCCGAGCGCCTGACGGTTTCCGCGAATACGGCGACAAGAGCCTGTGGCAAGCTGATTGAAACCAGTTCCTATGCAAAAGGAAACGTTCGATTCCATATTTTTGCAGAGCTGTTCCAAAACAACACACCGTTGTTTAATTCTGTCGCAGTGAATGTTCGAAATCGCTGCGGGTTGAACGCCCGGGAATCCTGTCCAGCCACGACAGGACTGCTGCAACGGTCCGAAGTGGCTGTTACGTTTCCAGAAACGAAGTGCGGCGGCCGCACCGCAGGAAAATCGAGGGAAGACGCGCAGGGCACTGGATAATAACGACGAGGCTGGCTTTCCTGGCAATGTTGTGTTTCGCAGAGAGACATCACTCGGAGACTAATGTCCAGATCTTCCAACTCGGCCATTACAACTGGGAGCGCCTGGCGGGGGTCATGTTTCTGCACGCTGACTGGCGTGATTCGTTTGTTCATTATTGCGAGACGGAATAATCAGAAATACCCGTTTTGCAAAGGTCTTGATCTTTCTGGGCTCTTGCCGGCACTCACGGGAACTGCCTGTCCGCTCGTCTGCAACTTTTGGATTGTTCATGTTCGCAACTCCAAAAAAGAATTCATCGTTCGTGCCGAAGCCGATTACAACTCGCAATGACACTTTGGGTGCAACACGCATTCTGGACGATTGTCAATGTGTTGATTCGTACGCGTGCCGGCTGACTTTTTCTGCAAACGCACGTCAGCGGTCAATGTCTCAAACTGATCAGAGCGTTTGCCTGATTTTCCTGAAACTGTTGCGTTTTGCTGATGAAGGGCGGAAATTAGCTAGTTTATGGTTCTCCTATATCGATGTTCATGCCCGGCACCCCGCCGGGCGTGTCCGTAAGATGTCTGAGAATTTGGCTTGTGACGCCGCCACACGCAGCTCACATCTCGTATTGATGCATGAATCGGCCATTCTGTAAACTCCCGCCAGTTCAGGCGATGCGTCACGAAGATCCGTCGAGATCACACCTGACGCGGTCGGTCATTTTTCGACAACTGTTCTGTGTGCCCGCACCGTTTTGTTTCAAAACTACTATCAATAGGCATGGACGCCATGACGAACAGGTTTCCCGCAAATCTGTCAACACCGTGCAGGTACGGATTCATCAGCGCGACGGTAAGTCTCGTTGTTGTTCAAATCATCACTGGATGGCTGACAATCTGTGGGACCTCAACACAATCTCTGGTTTCTTTGCTGCTGACAACTTCCGGAGCAATACTGGTCCTTCCGAAACTCATGCCGCGACGCACCGGACTGCTGTCCCACCCGGTATCATCTATGTACCTGGCGACAATTCTTGCTGGCATGTCGTGGTGCCTGACAGCGGCGGTCGATCGCCTGCTGTATTTGGGTGTTCCGTTTCTGGGGCACACAGGGGCGTTTTTTGTTCCCGCCGTCTATGTTGCATTTTTTGTGATCGTGTTGATCATATGGACGACGAATGGTACGGCCGGTTCTTCGGTGGGCATCCCACGCTCTGCACTAATCGGCGGTGCGGGGGGATTTCTCGTTCCTCTTGCTCACGGGCTAGTTGTGACGCCATTGGCGTTAAGCGTCAGCTTCGTGGCAATTACCGCCTCGGTGCTGAGTACTCAGCACCGAATCCGTAGTCTGCGTGAACGCCCCTACATCAGGCCAAAGTTCGGGCAAACCACTTTGCACGCCGCCTGCACAACATTTGCCCTGGGAGTATCTCTGCACGCTGTCGTTCGCCTGTTGAGTGGACTGATGCCGATCAGTGTCGGACTTCTTTGTGTCGCGACAGCATTGTGTTGCACTATCGCTGCCGCGGTATTATCCCGACGGATAACAGATCGGCTGATACACCCCTACTGCCTTTTCGGATCTGTGATCCTTCTGTCGAGCCTTCCGCTGCTGTCCAATCAGCTTGTCAATCTGAACCTTCTGGCAAATGCTGCGGTTTCATCTGTGACGCTGCTGACACTCGTGCGCGCGATGCAGGTGGCATTTTTCTGGGGAGTTTGCCTGGCGTGTTGGCGTGGTTTCAACAGCGCCGCGACGAATCGAAGGTCAACGGCGACCGTCTCCACGATTCCCGTTATCCTGACGGGAATCGTTGCCGCAGTCGGCTGCTCAGGGGCAGCACTATCTGTCCGCTGGGAGTTCGCCGTGGCGATTGCCTTTCTGGTGGCACCGCTGTTCATTGTGAAGGCTGCAAAGGACGATGGGCAAATTGGATCTGCCGTGGCGTCCCGCGGCGTCTGGTTCAGCACAGCAGCGACTGCGTTCCTCATAATTCTGGTTTCGAAGGACTCCGTCGCCAATTCGCAGTTGCTCTTCAGCGCCCGGGCCGCTCAGGAATATAAGTCGGGGATGGCCCCCGACGTCATCGCACAATCGGATTGCCAGCGTTTGCTTGAACAGCACAATTCGAATTCCGGCGCTATCGCGGTCTGGAGAAAACGTGGTGGCCTGATCGAATTGCGTCGCAACGGACTCCCCCTCGGTACAGTCAGTTCGAACACGATAATCACTCCTCAGTATGTGGCCGATTCTCTGACCGCCGTTCTGCCCCTTGTGATGCACCAGAATGCACAATCGGTCCTGGTGCTTGGTGACGAAACAGGCGTGGCCATGCGTGTCTGCTGCGGCTTTCCGATTCACACTATTGAAGCCGTGCGACCGGATCAGCTGCTGACCGCACTTGCAAATAAATTTGCGTGGAACTTCCTCACGACGGCACCATCCGATGACGATCGAGTGCACCTGCGGCGCGACAGCGTTGCGACGACACTGCGTCAGAAACGCGACGTCAGGTTCGATGTCGTTATCGCAGTAACGCCGCAACCGGGAGCACATGCCGCTCCGATGTTTTTGTCTTCAGAGTTCTATGCAGCCGTGCGCACTCAGCTGACTAATGACGGTGTTTACTGCCAGAGAATCAGCCAGCACGACCTGGGTCCCCAGGCGTTGATTCGAATGATGTATTCCGCATCGGCAGTCTTCGGACGAGTGGTCATGCTGCAAATGGCTCCCGGAGAAATCGCGATGGTAGCCGGAGTTCAGGAACAATCATTGCTCGACGCCGGTGTGTTGGGCAGATTGCAGCGGGATCATGTTGTGCGGGAGTTGGCTCACAGTGGCTGGGACTGGTCGCAGGTGGCCGCGTTGCCGCTCATTGACAGCAACAATCCTGTAGGAATTTTTGACCACACCGAACGTTTGGATTCGGCATCCGCAGCAAATGGATTTTTCACTTTCAACCTGTCACTGGAGTCCATTCGCTGGGGAAACAAACAGGCTGAGCTGAACTCTGCGTTTGCACCGCATCAGCAACGACTGGCAGAAGCTGCACCCAGGTCAAAAGCTTACGACGAATTCGCTCGTCGATTCAGTTCGGTTGTGCAGCAGCATGAGATTCTCACCAATTTTCCCGATCAGCCGTGGGCGTATCGCAAATCACTGAGGATGGAGATGCAGCGAAACCCCCGTCCGGCAAACGAAACGGTCCGTAATGGTGAAATTATACGAGAACCACATCCCCTGGATCAGCATCGCAAAGATTACTTCATCGCACTCGGACAAGCGTTGCGTCACGCCGCCACCGGACAGATCGATCCGCTGACCCTTCGTCGACTCACCAAATTTACCGGCCAATATGAACCTCTTCTGACAGATTTTGCTCACCACGAAGTGGTGAGCATACATGAAGCCACCGGTCATCAGAGCCCCGCTCTGGAACTGCGGCATCGACTGCACACAGTGTATTTCACACCAGCGACAGACCTTTCTGTCAGAGTTGTCACGAACGCCATGCGACAGATTCTGGATGATCCGGAACTGCTGCCAACCGATGAAGCACGTTTCGATCAGCTGAATTCGATGCTCCAGGAATCGGTGCGTCGCTGGCAGGGACGCCGTGGTTACGATCCGCCGTCTGCGCTGCAAGCCCAGCGAGATGTTGACGAAACAATCCGAATGGCCAACCGGGCACTGGATTCGCTCGAAGAGTGGGCCGACCGGGTGGGCGTTTCACCGAAGCATATGCAATCCCGCCGTCGGTTCGTCGATGCGGCCCTGATCTCACCGTTGCGGAAGTATCGTACTCAAGTGCTCGCTCACCGCATCAAGAAGAGACAACCGGAAAGCACGGGCGGTAACGGCGGCCACGAAATGCCCTTGCTCGTGGATCCGGCGGATCTGTTGACGAACTAGCTGGATTGAAGGTGACAACGGCCTGCCAGCCTTGAACCCCGGGAGACACACCCGGTGTGCGGGAATACATGAACAAACAACGATTCGGACGTGTCATGTATTCGCAGGGATGCCGAAAACAATCGCACGGCAGGCTGTTGCGGTGTCGTGGTACTGTCCAGACGCCTAACATTCCAACTGCAAAGAGTATCTGTCGGTGGCGTCTCGTGACGACTGTAGCGCCTGAATGGAATCTGTTCGCATTGACAAATGATGCGTGAGTCCCAAAGTGAGGCACCCTGGTGTCCGCGACCGGACGTACACCCATCCATTCCGAAACCTGCCTTAATTCTCCTACTGATGTCGACGCCACTTTCTCAATTTCCAGCGAATGCTCAGCGCGACTTTGCTGCCGAGACATGCGCGAAGCTCCGAACGGCGGGCTTCGATGCACTCTGGGCTGGTGGCTGTGTGCGCGACATGGTGCTGGGTGCAGCACCGAAAGATTACGACGTTGCGACCAGCGCCACACCGCAACAGGTGATAGAACTGTTTGGAAAGCGACGAACAGTTCCTGTCGGTGTAAGTTTTGGCGTTGTGATGGTATTGGGACCTCAGCAGGATTGTGGGCAGATCGAGGTGGCCACATTTCGTTCGGATGGAGAATATCGGGACGGACGGCGGCCATCGTCGGTAACGTTTTGTTCGGCGGAGGAAGATGCCAGACGTCGTGATTTCACGATCAACGGTATGTTCTACGACCCTGTTGCAGAAGAGGTCATTGATTACGTAGGCGGTCGCGCTGACCTGCAGGCAGGTATCGTTCGTGCAATCGGCGATGCTACGGCACGGTTCACGGAAGACAAACTGCGGATGCTGCGAGCGGTTCGGTTTGCGGCGACCTATGGTTTCAAAATTGAGGATTCGACACGGAAGGCCATTTATCATCTGCGGTGCGATCTTGTTCAGGTCAGCCCGGAAAGGATTGCTAATGAGCTTCGCCGTATGCTGGCTCATCACACACGAACTGCGTCGGTGGAGAGTCTTTTCGGTGTGGGGTTGCTGGAGATCATTTTCCAAAGGGTCTTCGGGCCTCACGTAAAAAACGTCTGTACCCCGAAAAACGGTACTGTTGATCTCATCTGCAATAAGCTTCGCTACCTGGAAGAAGCCGCTTTTGAACCGGCACTGGCCGTTCTGCTGCAGTCGCGGTTCACCCCGGAAGCTGCCGATTCCAGGAACCGTACCGCTGAAGTTCGACAGGAATGTCGCGCGCTGCGACTGTCCAATGAAGAAACCGACTGCGTCAGCTGGTTGTTGACCGCTGCAGCAGAATGCGCGGATACCAGAGAATTGCCGCTGCATCGAGTCAAGCCGCTGCTCGCCGATCGTCGCAGCCCTTTGCTGCTGGACCTGCTGAACGCAGCCGCTCTGGGTGATAACAGCCAGGCGTCAGACGCAGCTGCGCTGCGGGAGTATCGAGACCGCGTGACGGCTGAATTTCTGAATCCTCCAAGATTGGTAGACGGCACAGACCTGAAGGCGTTGGGACTCAAAGCCGGCCCTGTGTTCAAGCAGTTGCTGACGACGATTCGAAACGAACAATTGGATGAACAGTTCTGCAACCGAAGCGATGCACTGCATCGTCTGCGTGAGCTGTCTGATGCACTGAACAGTTGAATCCTGCAATGACTGACGGTCTGTCATGAATCCGGTCCCGATGCCACGGCAATCACAGTGATGTCCCTCGGTGGCAACTCTGCTAATCGCTCACCGTCACCGTTCAGTATCTCAACGACGAAGGAAATTCTGAAGTTGCCACACTCTGACACCGATCACACGTCTGAGTCCATCGTCTCGTCTCCGGTGGCCTGCGCTGTAGTACTTGGGGCCAGCAATCTGACACTGGCCTGGCCGCGCCTGCTTTCTCTGGTGTGTCAGCGTTTCTCGACCCCGGTTCACGTGTACACCGCTCACGGTATGGGGCGTTCATATATGCTGGAACGTACTGGCTTTGCGATGTCCCGACTTCCCGGAATTTTGCACTGCGGAATCTGGGCTGCGTTGCCGAGACTCGATGACGCGGTTACTCCGTACGCCCTGGTCACCGATGTCGGCAACGATCTTGTGTACGGCTGCGATCCTGCGGATGTCGTCGCTGCAGCAAAGGAGTCAGTACAACGACTGCGGAAGTGGAATCCAGGTTGCCGCATCGTCCTGACCCGGCCGCCTGTGGAGTCGCTCCATGGACTGGGCCGATTACGGTTTCTGCTCTTCCGTTCGGTACTGTTTCCGTTTAGCCGGCTGACACTGGAAATCGTCCGGCAGAAGACGCTTGAGCTGGACGAACGTCTCGCTCTTCTTGCGGAACAGAACGCAGTGCATATCGTGCGTCCAAACCTGGAATGGTATGGCCTTGATCCTATTCACATCCGCAGGCGCTGCCAGCGCAGGGCCTTCACTAAAATGCTGAATCCGTGGGATACGCAGGTATGTGCTGAGTCTATCGCGCCCCGAGTGTCACTCTCGCGTCCAACGGCTGAACTGCGGTGGATGCTGGGGACAGAACACCGGACCCGGCAACCGAGCATCGATGGTGGTGGAGTATCGGTATTCGCCTATTAGAGCCGCTTACATACTGTCGTAGATGGTACTGACTTGTGGAAGTAACGAAACTACTACCGAAAAGCGTTCTTCGCGGCCACAAGTCAGCGTGAAACACTGTCCGCTGAAAACTGCACATTGTTCAGCGTCGGGGTGGCATTAATCACTGCCAGCTCTGTTTTGACGCGGTCCGAGGCGTCGGCAATGGTGACAGAACGAGGCGCCGCCAGCGCCACAAGCTGAGCGACATCGAAGTGCTTCAGCAAGCCGAAACACAGCATTTCGGGCATATGATTCGCCCCCTTGTTTTTCTCAATGAACTCCCGCAGACTGCCGGGACAGTACCGCACCTGAACGGCGTCGATGGCGTCCCGTGTAAGGCCCGCAGCGGTCAGGGCAATCACTGATGTGCGGGGGCCGGAAGCGACGATCGTCACATCATCACACTGAAATTCATCACGCGCCCACTTTGCCGCGGCCACCAGCTGACCAGCCTGAATCCCAAGCGGCCGGTCGCCGACACTGGCGACAAGAATCGCATACAGGAAGTCCCGCTCCGCGATTTTCGATTCGCCAAAGTAGAACGGATCAATCGCGATTACTCGGTGCCCCGATTTCAGCAACTGCTCAACCTGCTCGGCTGCCGCAGATCTGCCGTTATCCGACACAACGATTGCCAGCTTAGACGGTGTCGTTCCGGGGACTCGCAACTCGACCGCCGGTACCGTCCAGTCTCCGTTCATCCGAAGCCACCACCATGTGGCAGACAGAGATGTTGATTCGTCCTGCGACTGTCGAATCGGCAATACGTCGAACTTCTTCGCACGGACAGTTTCGCGAAGTGTTTTCCGGTGTTCGGCCTGCCAGGCGTTCCGCGATGCAGCGGAATTCGGCAGACTTCGATTCAGATTGTTACTGAGTTCCAGGGCCAGCGTGTTAAAGTCGAGATTGCCTTCCGGCAGTTCAACAAACAGATCGTCCTTTGACTTCACTTCGTCGTCACTGGGGATCTCAGCGGTATCAAATCTTTTGTCATCAGGAAAGAAAAAATCACCGAACATGCGGTACAGTTGCTGTCGGTTGTCCACTCCGAAGTTGTGGTTACCGGGGTCGTGATTAATGTAATATCGCAGCTTCGCTGCTTGGCCGTACAGCTTATAAACTGGCTGAGCAGCGTGCAGTAATGGCGGCAAAGCGTGTTCTGCTTTGAAGCAACAGTTATCTTCTGCGTTCTTCGTCAGCAGCGCCGCACGCGGCGCGAGCATGGCGGTCAGGTGTGTATAGTCGGCGAACATGGCAAGATCACAGGGGGTCTGTTCTGAGTCGCCAAGATCGCTCTGATACCGGCCACGCGTCCGGAAACTTGAGTAACCTGCAACTGGGTTCGCCAGTGTGACCCGTTTGTCCAGCGAACTGATGAAGATAGTCTGCCAGCCTCCACCGGACAGCCCCGCCACGGCCACCCGAGCCGGATCGGCATTTTCATGCTGCAGTAAAACATCCAAACCACGACTCATCGCAAGATAGAAGGGGGCCAGTCCGCTGGTGCCGCACAAATTCAGTTGATTCATGCTGTAATGGCTGAATCCCGCCGTTGCGAGCTGCCCCATGCCCAGCCATTCCACATTCAGCGCCAGCATTCCGCGTTTGGCTTGGTTAATGCAGCGCAGCTGTTTGTAGTCAGCGGCCTTTCCGTCGGCGCGGTCGTGTCCATTGACATTCATGACAACGGGAATACGCCCGTCAAGCTGGTCTGGCTCGTAGAGCAACGCCGCGACCCACATTCCCGGCACCACTTCATACCGCAGTTTCCGAATGCGATATCCGGGACCACCTTCAATCGTCTCCAGCCATTGCACCTCAGTGGCCAAAGACCGCCACTTTTGACCTTCGCCGCGAAAAACGACCTTGTCGAGGACTTCCCTGCGAACGCTATCGATGTAAGTCTCCCATTCAGGGACCGAACCTGGTTCCGACATCGGCAGAACGTGTGATTCGGCGTACGTCTGAACTTCACGAAGCGGCAACTGAGGATCGATTATTCGTGTAGCCAACGCGGACCGCACCGTAAGTTCTTCATCGGCAACCACGATGTCAGTCAACGAACATATAAAAACGATGGCGACGGGCAGGTGCTTCAGCATTGGATAGATTCCCGGGGGGCCGATGTGAGGTGAAAAGCGGTCGGAAGTCGGGTAGGCATATGCAAAGATAATTTTGAGGTTGCACGGGATAAGACCGCGGTCGCCCACCCTGTGTCGTTGATCAGCGCAACCCCGACTCAGTCGGCTTCCAGGTCCATATGTTCTGCCTGTGGAATTTGCTTCCGGATGTTGCGTTCAATTTCATCAACCTCATCCGCCAGCAGGTCCACAATCTCGTCGGCGTAACGGATCGCAAAAGCTTCAAATTCCTCATATGACGTAATTTTTTCGTACTCAGTACGCAATTCATTCTGTTTCTGTCTGGCCAGTGCCGAGCCATCAAAGTGAATGTCGGCCTTAATTCGGTAAGTACTGGTGTCCAGAATGCGTGTTCGCAGATCCACAACTTCTTCCACAGCCGGATTCTCGTTAAGGATTTTCAGCAACTGCGTGCGAATGTGCGGTGGAACGCTTTCGCCCACCAGCAGACTGCGATTTCGCTGAATCAGCCAGCAGGCAATGCAGCCCAGCAGAATGCCGATGGTGATAGAACCGATGGCGTCCCAGTACTGATGCCCGGTCAGCCATGTCAAACCAATCGCTGCGAATGCGATCACGATTCCAAGACAGGCAGCCGCATCCTCAAGAACGACAGCCACAACAGCCGGATCGGCTTCCCTGCGCAGATAAGCAAAGAACGGCTGTCCGGCCGAAGCTTTACGAACAGAACGAACAGCGACAGACAATACGTAGAATTCAATCAGAAACGACACAACCAAAACGCCGACCGCCCAGCCGTATTCGCTGACAGGTTCAGGTGTATGAACCAACGACGAAACGCCGTGATAAACGGTAACTCCGCAGCCCAGAAAGAAAATCCCCACCGCCGAAATCAACGCCCAGATATAGCGTTCGGCTCCGTATCCATATGCATAGTTTTCGTTTGCATCGTTCGCGGACCTGCGAATGCCCACCAGCAGCAAAATCTGGTTCAGCAGATCGGCCAACGTATGAATGGCCTCGGACAGAATCGCTCCGGAGCCAGTGGCAAAGTACGCCACAAACTTCGCGCACATGACGCACGCATTGCCAACGATTGCTGTGATGACAGCAGTTTTTGAGGTTTCCGGACCGGCCATTCTTCAACTTTTAGATTTCGCAGCAATCAATAACAGCGGCAACGAACGTAATCACATGAGACTCTGATCAGTAAAACTGTATACTAGACCCAAGTCGCACGAATTGAAACGACATCGGAATGTTGGGACAGAAATAACATCATCGTGTCACCGCTTTTTGACATTTACACCTGGCAGGTCGTATCGTGGAATTAGATGATAAAATCTGCTACTGCTTTCATGTCACCAAACGC
The DNA here is from genome assembly GCA_014238335.1 of Fuerstiella sp. Classification (GTDB taxonomy): domain Bacteria; phylum Planctomycetota; class Planctomycetia; order Planctomycetales; family Planctomycetaceae; genus Fuerstiella. The sequence goes on along the minus strand of JABABI010000011.1, from coordinate 79,331 downwards.
AAGGTGGTTAACCATATTCGCGTTCACAAGCCACAAGTCGCCAGTCAGCTGAGTGACTGTGGCGGCGCAGGAACGGGCTGTGGCTGGTGCGTGCCGTTCCTCAAGAAGTGTTTTGAGGCGGACTCAATCAACGAAAACGTCAAAATTACATTAACTGCCGAAGAATACGAAGCCCAGCGTGCTGCCTACAGAAAGACTGGTAGCCGGTAGCAGGGAAGACACGATGATGATCAAGCCTGACTGCTCGAGTCTGATAAAGCGCAGACCATGAGCAACGTTTCTGATGTATTAAGTCTGGGACACCATGTCACCGTTCTGCCCGTCGTTCATGGCAGCGGAGATTTTGCGGTCGAGGTACGTCGCCTGATGCTGTCGCACAGTTTCGACTGCGTGGCTGTTCCGCTGCCGCCTTCATTCAGGATTGAAGTGGAGACCGCAGTACAGTGGCTGCCGAATGTTTCCGTCGTGCTGCAGCGCGACCCTCAAACGGAGTTCAGTGGAACAGACGAATACACGCCGGACGGACAGGAAAATTTCGGCGAAGGCGACGAGGGTCGCGCCAGCTATGTCCCTATTGACCCGTGTCAACCGGTGATTGCGGCGCTTCGTATTGCGATACAGGAGCACATTCCGCGGGAATTCATCGACATCGAAGACGAGCAGTACCTTCCCGTCGGCGCCGTGCTGCCCGATCCCTATGCTCTGAAGCGCGTCTCCACAGAACGCTTTGCAGCCGCAACTCTGCCATCGATCGTCCCCCCCACGGATCCGACTCATGTTCGCCGCATTCACTGGATGGCCAATGAACTGCACCGACTGGTAAAGGCCAAAAAGTCTATTCTGTTCGTGTGCAGTGTTGTTGACTGGCCGTGGGTTCGTGATGCGTATCAGACTGTTGTTGATCGTCCCGCGGCTCCGTTGCCTCCGACCAATCCGGCCCGAATATTTTCCGTTGAACCGCGAACCCTGACGTTCATGCTGGGCGAATTGCCGTTTATTACAGGGCAGTACGAGCAGGCTCGAGCGACGCTGGACGACGACGAAAACGTGTCAATCGACGGTATCAAGGCGCTGCTGCTGGCCGCTCGCGACCGCTACCGTCGTGAATTCAAACGCCGCGGTCGGCCGATTACGCCTCAATTGCTGATGCTTCTTCTGAAGTACATTCGCAATCTGTCCCTGATGGAACGCCGCTTTACTCCGGACCTGTACACTCTGGTCACGGCCTCACAACAGATCGCTGGCGACCAGTTTGCCATTCACCTTGCAGAGACCGCCCGAGACTATCCGTACTTCATCGATGAAGAGTATCCGCAGCTGCGTTTTGGAGTCGGTCGTGCCGTGCTGCCCGACTTCACTCAACTGCAACTCGTCAGCCGACTGCCGGGACACCCCGTCGTGTGGAGAAACTGCCAGCTGCAGGCTCGACCGGAACGCAAGCAGCAGATTCAGTGGCAAAAAACATGGAATCCGTTCGGTCAGTGCAGCTGGCCACCCGAGGACGTTGCCATAGAACGTTTTCGTACGCACATTAAGGACATCGCTCTGAACCTGCTGGGCAGCGACCTGGCCCGGACCGAAAAATTCAGTGCCAGCATGAAGGACGGCCTGGACATCCGCGAAACCCTACGCAACTGGCATACCGGCGACCTGTTCGTGAAAGTCTTTCCTCCCGCACGAGGTAACCTGGATTGCGTGGTGATGCTGTTTGATTCGCCCGCCGATCCGCGTGACTATCCGTGGCGAATTACGTGGCACGCAGAAAACCACGACGAGTCAACGCTGTCGTTATTTGCCACGGACTTTACTCAGGACGTTCTTGGTCCGGGAATTGCGCTCGCCCGCTATGGTGGCTGCATGTTTCTGTTTCCGCCACGACATATTCCGGATATCTTCCATGACCCGCGATTTGATTTCGCGGACACGCTGGAAGAGCGACTGCTGGCGGCCGCGTTGTACCACAGCAGGGAAAACCACATCGCTTTGCTCAGTCATTCGCCACCGGGAGCCGGCTGGCGACGTCTGGCAAAAAGGCATAAAAAGAAAATTGTCCACATTCCAATGTCACGGTTTGGAGCTTCCACGGTCGAGAAACTGCGTATGTTTCACGTGTTGAACGGACAGCAGGTGAGAAGCTACGCGTCTGAGTTCATCAGGAAGCCTTAGTTGGACACCGCCGGTTTTTGCCAATAAAAGCTCGATGTCAGTGAACGACCTCCTGCCTGCACGGGTGTGGATACGTTCCACTTGTAATTGCTGTCGTTCTTGAGAAAGTGGCAAGATCAGCGGATGACCTACTCGAATGACGTCTGAAGTGAAGTCGAAAGAATTGTACGAGGTGACAGGCTGTTGAAGCGTGTCACCATTAGTGATGCATTGCGGGACGTAGCCAGGCGCTGACGTGTGACGGTCGTATCGACCCATTCCGAAAATTCGGTTCTCTTTGATGAGGTTCTCCTGTGATTATGGCCGAGTCGGTGATTCAGGTTCGAGATCTTCGAAAAATCTATCGCAGCGGACTGTTAAAGCGTCGTACGGTGAACGCGCTTGAGAACGTTTCGCTGGACGTACCCCAGGGGCAAATCTACGGACTGTTGGGCCCCAACGGTGCCGGCAAGACGACGCTGATCAAAGTGCTGCTGGGCATTGTGCGGAAGACGTCCGGCGATGCCCGAGTGCTTGGCCACCGTGCCGGTGAAATCGCGGCACGACGAAGAGTCGGCTACCTGCCTGAGAACCATCGTATTCCGCGGCACCTGACGGGCTCTACCGCGTTGGAATACTACGGATGCCTGAGCGGCCTGCCAGTGGCGGAAGTGAGACGACGTGCTCCCGAACTGCTGGATCGCGTGGGCCTGACAGGGCGTGAACGGGACCGTGTCAGCGGCTACTCGAAGGGCATGCAGCAGCGGTTGGGGCTGGCTCAGGCAATGCTGCACCGGCCCGACCTGATTATTCTTGATGAACCGACGGACGGAGTCGATCCCGTCGGCCGTAAGCAGATTCGCGAAGTCCTGCGGAGTCTGGCCGATGAAGGGGCCAGCATTTTTCTGAATAGTCATCTGTTGCAGGAAATTGAATTGATCTGCGATCAAGTCGCGATCCTATCGCACGGCAGTGTTCGCAGGACGGGCAGTGTCCAGGAACTGACCGCGGCCATCGCTGAGTCCCCCATGGTATTTCGCATTGCGACTGACAGAACAACGGCCGAAGAGTGCTTCGAACTTAGCACGGTTTCGAAGGTAGACGACATCGTCGAAGGAGTCCTCGACGTATATGCCAGACTTCCCGAACAACACCAGGTGGACAGCGTTGTTGATGTGCTGCGGAGCCGCGGCGTCAGTTTGTTGAGCATGAAACGCAGAGACCTGACCCTGGAAGAAGCTTTCCTGCAGATTGTTCGGGAGAGCGAATCATGAGAGCTTACCTTGCCATCCTGAAGGATTCGTTTCGTGAAGCCGTGGCGTCGCGGGTGCTGCTGTTCGCCCTGGCGGGGATTGTTGTCATTCTGTTGCTGCTGGCTCCGTTCGGCTTAAGCACGGACAAGTCGACGGAACTGCGCCGCAGTGAATTGCGGCAGCCAGAACGATTGTTGACGCAGCTGGTCAACGGCGCGGACGAAGAACAGACGCCGCCCGCGCATCTGTGGACACTGCTGAACGACACACAGCAGGAAAAAATAAAAAACTGGCTGAATCCGAAAGCCGATGAACAGCCACGAAGACGCGGTGGCCCCGGCGGAAGCCAGTTGCGACGACAGCTTGTCGACCAGCTCAATGAACTGCTGCGCCTTGAGGATTTCTACAACGCGGAATGCTGGACAGGGACCGCACTTTCGGACGAAGCCCATGAATTCGTGCAGCAGTCGGCCCTGAGTGACAATGACCTGCAGCGACGCAACCTGCTGCTGCTGGCCGCCGCGTTTCCAAGAGAAATAGATATCACTGAAAGTAACGCGATCTCACTAGGTTATGCCAACGCAACCGTCATTGGGCCAATTCCGCTGACGCCGTCACAATTCGAACCGATCTTTGCGCAGATCGTGGTCAGTGTCGTCGGTGTGTTTCTCGGATTCTTCGGTGTGTTCGGCTCACTCCTGGTCACGGCCGGACTGATCCCCCGAACTTTCGAACCCGGAGAAATTGCACTACTGCTGAGTAAACCTGTTCATCGCAGCTATCTGTTCGTCACCAAATTCCTGGGAGGCTGCATTTTCACTTCCCTGTATGCCACCGTTCTCGTTTCGGGAATCTGGTTGCTGCTTGGCTTTCGCATGGGGTCGTGGCAACCTCAATTGCTGTGGTGTATTCCCGTTTATGTCTTTTTGTTCATGGTGTATTACTCTGTTTCGGCTGTCGCAGGGGCAGTCTGGCGAAATGCCATCGTTGCACTCGTGCTGGTCGTGCTGTTCTGGACCGGGCTGCAGGTCGTGGGCGTGACAGAAACGGCATTGCAGGACCGGCTTGTCAACGATCGAGGCATCAAGGAAATTACAATCGCCGACACAGATCTTCTGTCGGTGGATGGGGAACAGAATACTCTGCGCTGGGACGCGTCTTCATCCAGCTGGGAAAAGGCTTTCGAAGAACCGCCAGACAGCATGTCCGGCTTCGCTCGAAGATTTCTGGCGTCCACCGCGAGATTCGCTCCCGTTTATGATTCAACGAGCGACAGGATCTATGCTCTGCAGCTGGCGGAGTCTCGATTCGGTGGATTTGGCAGACCGCAGCTTGTTGCGGGATACGCAAACGATGACTGGGAACGAGTCCCGCTGGGTCGTTTGCCGGACGTCGTCACAACAATTCTGATTGGTAACGATGGCCGGGTCATTCTGCCTTCGTCCGGTCGGATCTATCGGTACGTGGGGCAGACGGAACAGGAACAGCGTCGAGCGGACTTCCTGGGAAACATCACCGGCGGATTGCTCAGTGGAGCGGGAAAAGCGTTTCAGGAGGTGCAGCCGAAAGACATGCCGGACCTGGGCGAAAACTTTGCTGCAGCGATCAACCCGTCCGGCAATGGACTGCTGCTGTTTGGAAAAGGTCAATTGCATCGAATGGAAGCGTTGGAGGACGGCTCATATTCTCTTAGCAAGTCAAGAGACTTCAACACGGATAATTCCGCGGTTCTGGACGTCGCGGGCCCTCACGCCGTGTTGGCACTGGCAAGCGGAAAGATTCAGTTGCTGAACTCGAAGACTCTGGAGACGGTCCACGAGCAGCAGCTTGCAGGCGGTGTTCTTCCGCGGGTCTGCACGGCGGCGCCTGACGGGTCCAGTCTGGCAGTGTTGACTCATGCGGGAGACGTTCTGCTGTTCGATGGACAGTCCGGTCAGACAATCGCATGGCAGCCACCAGAAACAGGAGCCTGCTCCGCCGTCGCGTATTCGCCCGATGGTGAACTACTCGTTTCGGATGGGCGACTGGCAGTGCGAAAATACGACATCGCCACTGGACAGCGTCTGGAAGAATGGTCCGAACAAACAACCTGGGTCTACGATTTCTATGATTATGTGATTCGACCGCTCTGGACGATTCTGCCAAAACCGTCTCAACTGGACGAATTTGTTACCTACATCATGAGCGGTGAGAAGTCCGTTCTGACCAGCGACGCGCCGCCATGGATGGTCAATCGCAACAATCTGCAACAGGAGCGGGAAACCTTCGATCCGATCCCCGTTATTCGAGACAACGTCATCTTCCTGATGGTCATGCTGTGCCTTGGCTGCCTTCACGTCGCTCGACGAGATTACTGACAGTCCGGATTCTGTTGAGCCTGTGTTGCGGGCTGGCCGCTCGCGGCATCACCCTGCACAAATGCCGCCACCAGCTTCGGCGTATTCAGCGTTCGCGTGATACGGAAAATTCCGGCTGGACCATTCGCATGACCGGCATAGATAAAGATGTGCTGTACCCCCCGTTTCGCGTCGAGTACTGCACCAGCAGGGTGAAAGCCGTCAGCAGTCGAATAGAATTTCCCCTCGATCGCCAGCAGACGGCATTCGCGACGCCATTGGCCTGTGTTCCAGTCCGCTGGATCCATGCTCCATAACCAGAGTTCCATGCAATGTCGCTCAGAACGCACAATCTCAAATCGTTGATTGACAGGATTGAGGCAAAAGTCGACGGTGTCCACGAACCGAGGATCTTCCAAATTCGTATCGATGACCTCCGGCGGTGCCCCCGGCGACCAGCTCATTTGCTTGTGAGCACGGACCTTCGCCTGGTCGCGCGTGACGAACAGATAGCGACCTTCGTGAAAAAGTGCCGCTGGTTCGTATTGAGGAAACTGAGCGTCGTGCTCTTCGACATTCCATGTCGCCCCGCCATCAGAAGAACTTAATGCGACCAGTCGGTTACTCAGCTGATGATACGAATTCGCCTCGCCGAACCAGTTGCCGAAGACCGTCAGCCCATGCTGTGGATGATCCACGATGCGGGGACCAAGGTTGACGATCTGATGTAGAAAGTTGTCATCTCTGAACGCAGTTGAAAAATGCGTCCATGTGCGACCGGCATCCTCGGAGCGAAACACACCGTGGTTATTGATCGCCACGACCGCACCGTCGTGGGTAGTGCCGATGGAATGCAGATGGATCTTGTAGCCAGCCGTGGATTTGTTGGTCTTGTCGAATTTGGCCCTGTGCGAGAGTGGTACGACGCCTCCGCGATTACGATCAGCCGACCGCATGCTGTCTCGCAGATCATACGGCGGTGACCATGTTTTGCCGCCGTCTTCACTGCGCAGGACAATGCCGTACGACATGGTCGGATCCGACTTCCCTGCGTCTTTGGCGTTGTGTCCGGGAATCCGCCGGTGCATTACAACAATTGTGTCGCCCGTCATTGTGGCAATCGGCCAGCCAAAGTGATTACAGGCGCCCGCCGATTCCGCCGGCAAATTCACGGACGCAACTGCCATCAGGCCGAGACGATTCATCTTTTTGAGCTGCCGCGCGGCTTCGCCTGTCAGCGCAGAAATCCGCTCAGACTGCTGCAATTTCTCGGCGGCCGCGTTCTGTGATACCACCGGCTGCCAGTGCGGCCACATGGCGGCATGGCCCCGCGTAAGATTGGTGATGCATCGTTCCGTGCGATTGCTCAGGTCCATCACAAAGAGCTGACGCACACCCTTTCGTTTGGATCCATATACCAGTCGCTTGCCGTCCGGTGATGGTTGCGGATGGTAATGCAGCGTGCCATTCAATGATCTGGTGAGTTGTTCTGCCAGACAGTCCAGCCCTGCGCTGAACAACTCCACCCTGGAACCGATTTTAGCGGTGTAGAACACCTGTTTACCGTCGGCGGACCATACCGGCGTGTCGCTGCTGCCACCATGAAAATCCGGCACGTCCAGAAACTCGACAACACCTCGGTATCCCCCGCGGTCCACCAGTTTCTTCAGGCCTGTACCATCGGCACGGACGACATGCGGATGACAGTTGTAGTGTTCGCCACTGACAAACAGGACCCACTTGCCGTCGGGCGACCAGCTGGGGCCAAAATTGAACGGCTGTCCTGTTGGAACATGAACGGCATTTGTTCCATCAGCATCAGCCAGAAAGATTTGATAATTTTTGTGGTAGGAGATCCTGGTGCCATCACGTGAACTGCTGAAACCATAGGTGAATTTCGACGAGCCGGCCGTCAGGTCCAGCTTGTTGCGGCCATCGCGGTCCATGCGGAACGGGTGCGAATTGCCGTCAATTAACGCCGTAAATCCCAGTTTCGAAGGATCCCCTGGCCAGAAGAACAGCCCTCCATTGTAAAAACTGACACGCTCGACGCCGGTCACGTTATGCGTCCTGCCCGATACCAGGTCGGTCAGGTGTGTGTCCAGTTGCCAGCCATCTTTCGTGAAATGAAACCCCTTTTGTTCTTCTTCGACGCGTGCATTTTCCGGGCTTTGCCACGCCCCGGAAACTACAGCCGTGGTTCCGTCGGGCGACCATCCACCAAACTGAGTCCACGCATTCGGGCCGTCAACAAGATCCGCAGCAACCTCACGCTGGTCGGATCCATCTGGATGCACCACGCGTGCCCGCATTGTGCGGACGTTGGCATGCCGACCGCCTGGCAAATCTGTCTGAAACTGTGTGTAGCCGATCAGAGACTCCGCAGACGACGGTTCGTCAGCGTGCAGTGCGTGCGGAGCAGACAACAACAGCAATACAAGTACGGTTGACCTATTGATTGCTTCCTCCTCAATTGCTCAGATTCAGTTCGATCGAATGAACATCGATCGCGTGTGAGCCGACGATGTCCGGAGCACTGAGACGAAGTTCGCTGGTTCCTTTGCGAAGACGCAGTGTGCCCAGCTTCAGCGGGATGAAGTCCTTCACGAAGTAGTGTGAATTGGCGACTCGTTCCCTGGACTTATCGTAGAGCGGCGGGTCGAACACATCGGTCACTGTTTTCCGGACCCAATCAGTACCGGCTGCAGAAACCTGAATCGTCGCCCCTTCGTTCCCAACTGCGCACGTGTAGTACACGGTCACCTCGTAGTTGCCAGTTTCAGCGACGTCGATCTGCCAGCTGATGAAATCGTTGATGTTCGTCCAATTCGTGAAAAAAGAATTGTTCGGCGACTTGGCGCTTCGTTTAATCGTTCCGTGCTCCACACCGTCCCGGGCAGGCAGCGCTGTCGACGGTCCGTAACCAACATGAAACGGTCGGGCGGCGTTCGCTTCGAAGCAGCTCTTCATCTCCTCCGCGTGACGTTCGGCCTGTTTGCGTAGTGTTGAGACAAGTTCCGAATGACCATCGGCGACGTTGCTGCGTTGACCTGGATCGACCGCGATGTCGAACAATTGCCCTGCCGCATCAATGCGGAATCGCTGAGTCCTCACGCTGACCTGGTTCTTTCTGATCGAAAACAACGAACGTGGCTCCCACTTGGCGTTGTCCTGCATCAGCAGTGGACCGAGGCTCTTACCATCCAGTGGTTTGGTTTTCTGCCGCTTGAGATCCGCCAGGTCGATGAGCGTCGGCAGCAAATCGATGGCCCCCGCAATCTCTGGTACTGTGGCACCGGCGGGAATGTGTTCGGGCCAGCGTATGAAAAACGGAACACGCAGCCCGCCTTCGTCGATGGATCCCTTCCGTCCTTTCATGCCACCGTTCCAGCGATATGAATTCGGGCCGTTGTCCGAAAAGTAGATCACGATGGTGTCGTCACGCAGCCGCAGATTATCCAGTGTCCTTAAGACACGACCGACATTCCAGTCGATATTCTCGCACAGCGCCAGCGCTGCCCGAGTCATCATCAGGTCTTCTCGATCGAGATCTCGGTGCTGCATCGCCGGGTCTTTGTCTTTGAACTTCTCGTAGAAACGGTTCGGCACCATCATGGGAGAATGCGGCGTGTTCAGCGGGATGTAACAGAAGAATGGACGGTTCTGGTTTGCTGTGATGAACGAGATCGCATGGTCTGTAAAGTCATCCACGATAAACCCGTTTCCGCGAACCCGCTGCCTGTTGTGATCCAGTGGCGGACTGAAATAATGCCCCCAGTGACCGGAGGTGAAGCCATAGTATTCGTCAAAGCCTCGATCGTTGGGATGCAGCGGAGGCTGTGTGCCATTGTGCCATTTCCCAAACGCGCCAGTCACGTAGCCAGCAGCGCTGAACTGATCGGCGACCGTCGTTTCGTCTGCGTTAAGTCGTCCGTCACCACGACTGACTCCACTCACGCCGGTGCGGGGATAGTAACGTCCGGTCAGAAACTCAGCTCGTGTGGGAGCGCATACCTGGCAGACGTAGAAGTGCTGCAGTGTGGCTCCGTCGCGGGCCAGGGTGTCAATGTTGGGAGTTTTTAGATTCGTGTTGCCGCTGACCCCAAGGTCGCCCCAGCCCTGGTCGTCCGTCAGTATGACAACCACATTCGGCTGACGAGCCATTGTTGACGGCAACAGGAAGATTCCGACGAACAAAAGCGTCGTGGCGATAGTGATCGTTGCCGACTTCATGGTTGTGGTTCCTGTGGCGGGACGACGGGTGGGTTGCGTCGATCAAACTGAAACGGATCGGTCCGGTGGTCAGTGACCGTCACCTGCAATGGCGGAGCAATGCCGCCCTGGTCGACCTGCACACGAAGGATGTTCTGCGCCGCGAACGGGCGGTCGTGGATCCAACGGTGTCCATCGCCGTGCAGATATAGAATCGGTTTACCGAATTCCTGTGCATCTTTGTTGAATGGTTCAAAAAAATCGCTGTGGTTTGCAGCCGGCTTCGCGTGACCGAAGATAACCAAACTGCTGACGTCGCTGCCAAAGCGACGCAGATTGCGACGGATCCACGTCAGACCATCCGCGTGTCGCTGCTTCCATTCTGCAGGATCGTGGACCAGGCCACCCACGATATTCAGCCCGACGAACAAAACCTTGTCCTTTACAAATGAAACATTTTCCTCATGTTCAAGCTGTCGAAACACCGGCAGACCATGGTGCCAGTGCTGATCGAATCGCGTGAAGTGTTTATTCCAGAACCCCCATGCTTCAGCCGGATTGGTGCAGTCGTTCCATTCGTTGTCGCCCGGAATAATAAAGACGGGAGCGGCTGACTGTCGCAACATCCCTGCGACCTTAATGTACACAGCTTCGTCACACGGAGCAGCACCTCCCTTGATGTCGCCCACGTGAATCACAAATTCCGCGTCCTGCGGCAACTCAGCAACCTGTCGCGGCAGCAGAACGTCTTCCTCAGGCGTATACGGCACGTCGCCCATCGCGTAGAAAGTAACACGTGTGTGCACCGGTTGACCGACGGGCGGCTGGCCCTGTGCAACCGCCGACAAAGCAATTGTCAGCAACACAGGTGTTCCCCCCAGAAAAGTTTTCGATGTCATAAATGGCAATTCCTTCAAAATGACCGGAGGGCCGACGATGCTGCTGCGCGCTCGGAGCGACGGTGTAGCTCCGTCGAACGCAGCCGGGCCCGGTCAACTAAACAGCTCATGCATGGGACAGAGTCAGCGACCAGCGAGAGCGTTCGCTCCGTTCCGAGCATCAGCTCGTACGCCTGACGCACCGACCCCAGCAACGGCTCAGAAGCTGTTATCGGCGTCGCGGCGGACCTGGTCAAGTCGGTTCATACTGCGAAATGCGGTTTTCGCACACTTACATATTGGTATTGCGTGAGCCGTACCCGTGGTTGCTGTCGTCGCTGGCTCGTTTTTGCGATCACCGAAATATTTCAAGACGTTTGGCGGCGTTGTCGACCAGTCCGATGCTGATGGCGCGGTCAGAAAGTTCGTGCAACGCGGCGCGGCCGGAGTCGCCCAGGTCCAGTGTCCAGTCGTTGACGTACAAGTCGACATGCTTCATTAGCACGTCATCATCAAATTCCTGAGCGTACTTTCGCATGGTGGGTAACGCTGCGTTTCGATCGGCCAGGGCGAACTGCAGCGAGTCATGGATAACAGCCAGAACTTTAGCAGTTGTTTCGTCCGGCAGTGAACGCGAAGCCACGATGCCTCCCAGCGGAAGCGGGCATTTCGTTTCCTGTTCCCAGCGAGTACCAAGGTCCTCCACCAGTCCCAGCCCTTCGTCCTGCCACGTAAAACGTCCTTCGTGAATGCACACCCCGAAATCGGCCTGCCGATGTTGCAGCATTGGCATGATTGCTGAAAACACGACGTGCTGAATGCGCGTCGTTCTGGCATGAAACAAACGAAACAATAAGGCCGCCGTCGTATGTTCGCCCGGGCAAAGCGTCAGCTGATCGCTGTCACGTAGAACAGCGTCTGGTTCGGCCGACAGCAACAGTGGCCCAACGCCGAACCCCAGCGCGGACCCGCTGGAAAGAACGACAGTGCTGTCCGTCAGCAGCAGCGCGGCATGAAAACTCGCCTTGGCGACGTCAAAGTCGCCTGAGAACAGCAGTGTGTTAAGCTGCTGAATGTCGAGTAATTCGACGTCGAATTCAAGACCACGCCAGTCAACCAGTCGATTCAAAAGAGCGTGAAACGTAAAGGTGTCGTTGGGGCAGGTCGAAATACCCAGGCGGATGGTGTTGATCATGCCAGTCTCTCGATCAACAGTTCGGCTGCCGCCGCGAGGGCTTCCTGAATCTTCCAGTTCTGTTTGCTTCGGTCGCCGGCATGGTTGGAAACTCCGCGGACAATTTCGACCGGAACGCCACAGAGTTTGCCTGCCAGTGCCACCGAAAATCCTTCCATGTCCTCCCCTGCCGCAGAGGGAAACTTTTTCAAACGCAGATTAACGTCCAATGGATGGGCGGATGCGGCACACGCCGTCACCAACAGGCCTCCGTGAGAATCTGCCGGGCAATCTGTCGGTGTCAGTTCAATAACGTCCCCGATGTTTTTTCCCTCGGGTTGGTCAGGAGCGGCCCAGTGCGGCCAGTCCATTTCGCCTGCGGTCAGAAACTGATCGCCTGCGCCCGCTCCAATCCCATACGCAGCGACCTCAGAAAACCAGTAGGCGAGCCCGACCTGAAGCCGATTATTCATGCCGCCGGAAATTCCGGAGAGGATGACTCGGTCCGGATTGCTCGCCAATATCAACTGCGTGGCTCGGGCCGCCGACGCGATGACTCCGAAGCCACAGCATTCCAGTCGCACGGACGAAAGATCGATGCCGGACGCAAGTGCATCACGAAGAATCTTCAGTTCAAATGCCGTTGGAACAAGAAGAAGAGTAGTTGCCATGGGTAATTATGATGTCTAATTGCTGACACACCGGGACAGCCGCAGGAACCGTTTTGTCAGGATATCCGAGTGACGGTCATTTATGCCTACAATGCCGTTTTCTTTCGTGCATCGGATTCAGCGCTGGCTGTGCTTCCGTGACCGTAAGTGTGATCAAATCGTAACGGAGTGAGTTTCACGTTCGTGCTAGGGTGTCCAGATCGTCGCCGACTTTGGTTCATCGCCGCTCCGTGGACGCCGCCGGGCTTTGATGCGGATGTAGGGGGGTATATACCGGCCGCGATATCCGTAGTGCGTCACGGCAGCTTCGTAGTCAGCTCGAACCGGCTCGCGGAGATCTTCAATAACCAGACCGCTGCGACACAACCCGCCCAGCAGATCGTCAAGGCGGTGCAGGTATTCGGTCGCTCCACTTTCACGATAGGACTGATCGATCTGACCTGGCAGCGGCCCTGTGTGGTAGTATTCGACGCCAATAACAAACTGATGTCGTTCATTGCGATGGCTGATTTGAAGGCTGGTGGGCTGCTTGTGCTGGCTAACATAGATACCGTCGTCGCGTAAGACTCGAGCAATTTCGGCATACATCGGGCACAGGTCCGGTATGTAGCAGCTGCTCACGGGCTGGTGCACGATGTCGAAGGCAGCATCATCGAGCATACGCAGATCGTCCATGGATCCACGGACCGTTTGAATGTTCAAGCCACGACGAGTGGCTTCACATTCATCCAGTTGCAGCATGGACTCGCTGACGTCGACAACCGTGACCCTGGCACCTGCGACGGCATACAACACAGACTGCCATCCGCCTCCTGACGCCAGGCACAGCACTTCGAGGCCTGCTACGGACTCCGGCAGCCAGCCGCGGCCATCCAGCACTTTCAGTGGGTTACGGCATTCCTGGTCTGTGGCAACTTTGGCAAACAGGCTGCCGTTGTCGGCAAGACTATTCCAGACCCTGCGATTGTTCGTTTGATAGTGTGCAGACACGTTTATTGAGAGCGTCAAGAATGGATGTTGCCAGGAATTGCAGCTGGGGCACACCTGATCGGTGGCCCTGATAAAACCGCCGCAATTCAGAAGTTATATCTTCGACGGGCGGATCAGTCCCCGTCCGACGAACGATTTACCGGAACATTCGGAACAACTGGAAGCACGGAATCCCGACAATCGAACCGAATTGAGGGAACAAGGACAAATCGTGAGCTAGCCTCGGTTGTGTGATCCGTGGAATACGATCCAGGTCTGTCGCGAACTGCGCAGATCAATGATTGTTGCCGGGAAACTCTCACACCATAGTCACGCCCACCTCAGACATTTTGCTTCGTCAGAGCGAACCGCCAGAGTAGAAGAGCATGAAATTCCAAATGTTCCCTCAAAGAATCACATCACGACGACTTATTGCGGGCCTGTTCGGCGTTCTCGCGTTGCCGATGGCGCTGGCGGGTAACGCACCGACAGCAGGACCGCTCGGCAGACAGCCTGCGGACCGAAGCCATTCCGTTGAAGAATCTGATACGCCGTCCATGATTGAGGGATTCACGGAACCTTACGCCGACATCGACATGGCTGCGTCCGAGATCGGCACTCTTGCGAATGTCGCTGTGAAAGATGGCGATGTCGTCAAAGCCGGGCAGTTACTTGCCAATCTGGACGATGCAGTACTGCGTGCATCGCTGGAAGTTGCCAAAGCCGGAATGTCTGCCAAAGGCCAACTTCAGTCCGCTCGCGCCCAATTGGAACTAAAAACGGTTGAACATCAAAAATTAACTGAACTGTTCGGGCGAAATCATGCCAGTCAACGGGAGCTGGATCGGGTCAAGGGCGAAATTAGAATTGCTGAATCACGATTTCAATCAGTGCAGGAAGACCTTGCCGTTCGCAGGCTTGAGTACGCCCGCATCGAAGCACAACTGAGGCAACGCCATATTCGGTCCACGATTAATGGAGTTGTGGAAGAAGTTCGAAAAGACTGTGGTGAATTTGTTTCTCCTTCGGATCCAGTCGTTGTTCGAGTCATTCAGCTGGACCCGTTGCTGGTTGTGTTTTCGGTACCGGTCGACCGACGCAGAGAGATTGTCGCTGGTCAGTCAGTCCGAATGCGGATCGGCGGGCATCCGGAATTCGCCACGGCGACTGTAGAATACGTTTCTCCCACCATAAACGCCACTAGCGCTACATTCCGCGTCAAAGTTCGTCTTCCAAATCCGGAACAAAAATGGCGTAGCGGAGAAAAATCAATCCTGCTGCTTGATGAAAGCATCCCCCCGTTCGCACCTACAACCGAGGTTGCCACACGAACGAAATAGGCCCGATGGATCCCCCCCCTGCAGTCCCCACTCCGACGGAGACTTCTCCTCTCCCCAATCTTCAGCCGGACTCTCCCGACGCGTCCGCGTCGCGTGTGCCGCCGCTGACACTTACGGTCAAACATGCTCCCAGCGACACCATTGAAGACATTGTGGGACACTCAATAATAGCTTCCCGCGTTGCGTCTGCTCCTGCGGCGTCCCCCCGGAGCGATCGTCCTTCGGTAATCACTTCCGATTTTTCCGCAGGACTCGATGAAGCACTTTCGTGCTGTGTGACTCTGGAAGACATTCAGGCAGCCGTCGCCGATGTTCTGCAGAAGTTTGCCGGTGCGGTCTTCGTGGGCTGGCACACCGCTGCCACACGTCAGATTGGCAGTACCGATCGCCTCGAGGGCCTGACCTGTCCCGTTGATGGACTGGCAATAGAGACTCAGAAAACGCTGTCTCGGATCGCCAGCGAAGCTATTGTTCAACGCCGAACCGTTGTGTCGTCCATCACCGCCGAACACACGGTGGCGACGGGTGTTCCGGTGAGCGCGACGTGCTCACTTGTGGCTATTACCGATGACACAGATGATTGTGACAACGTCGTTCGCCGAACCGGAGTGGAGCTTGCAGCGGCAAAACTTTCGCAGTGGCTGTTGGCAGACGAGTCCCAACAGTTGTTAAAAAACTCAGAACACGTCGCAGCTCTGGTTGACCTCACCGGACGAATTCTGGAATGCAAGGGTGCAGAGGCTGCACACCGGAGTGTGGTGGGTGAGCTGAAACGATTTTTGGGAGCGAGCAGTGTGCTGCTGGGCATCTGTCCGGATGACACAACGGCGTGCCGACTTGCCGTGTCGTCCGAAGTCGCGAATAGCGATCGTTTTTCGGATGCCACTCGAATCACGGAAGCCGCGTTCCAGGAGTCCATTGCTCGTTCAACGGCATCGATCTGGCCGACTGGCGATTCAAACAATCGCCATGCGTTACTGGCGCACCAACAATTTGCAGATAAAGTCAGCGCAGACAGCGTTGTCGGCTGTCCGCTGCGAACTGCGACAGGAGCGAACGTCGGCGCCATTCTGGTCACGTTTGGCGCTGTGCCAGGAACGGATTACCCACGTGCTGCTGAAGTCCCCCCTGAGCAGCAAGTGATACGTGCGGGAAACACCTTGGGATTTCTGCGGGCCGGGGAACGATCCATTGCCAATGCGTTAAACGTCCAGAGCCGTTCATTCAACAGCCTGACGCGTCTGATTCGTACAGCCCTGCGTAATACGCTGACAGTAAAACTGGCACGGACAGCGGGAATTGTTACTGCCGTGGTGACCGCAATACTGCTGATTCCGATGGATTACCGAGTTAAATGTGAACTGCAGCTGCAACCTGTTTCAAGGCGCTTTGTTGCAGCACCGTTTTCCGCCCCATTGAAAAAGTGCTTTGTTGAACCCGGTGATATCGTCCACGAGAATGAACTTCTGGCTCGACTGGACGGCCGTGAGTTAAAGTGGAAACTGGCCGAAATACGAGCCGACGTCGGAAAGGCCCGCAAAGAATACAATACACACCTTTCTGATCAGGAATTCGGACTGGCGGCGATTGCCCGTCACGAACTTGAACGCCTGGAGAATCGTGCCGCATTATTGGCGGCACGAGAGGAAAACCTGGAGATTCGAAGTCCGATGGCGGGCGTTGTTGTAGCCGGAGATCTCCGCGATACAGAAGGTGTTCCGCTGGAAACCGGACAGACGCTGTTCGAAGTAGCGCCGTTGAATCGCATGATCGTGGAAATTGAGATCCCGGAAGAAGATGTTCGGCACGTCAGCAGCAATATGGAACTGACATTTCACCTGAATGCCATGCCGGGCGATATTTTCCAGACCCAGGTACTCCGAATTCATCCTTGTGCCGAACTGCGGAATCACGAAAACGTGTTTGTGGCGGAAGCTGAACTGGATAACAGCTCGAAAACTTTCCGGCCCGGCATGAAGGGCCTTGCGAAGGTCTCCACTGGTACTCGTCCGATTGGCTGGAACCTGTTTCACAAGCCAGTGGCGCACCTAACCGGCTGGTTGGGGTGGTAACAATGTTCTCAGCCCCGGACGCCTCAACAGTTGATCTGACACGCACGAGACTGGCGCTGCGGCCTGATCTGAAGTTCAGCGCGCAAGTCTACGGCGAAGACACATTTTATCACGTCGACATACCATCGTGCTCCGAGTACTACCGCATTGGTTACACAGAATACGTTTTTCTGTCGCTCCTGGATGGTCACACGACGTTCTGTGAGGCGCTCGCCATCACCGCCAGAACTCAGGGGCCGGATGCCTTCAGTCAACAACAGGCCCTGGCACTGTATGCATGGCTGCTGGAACGAGGAATCGCGGACTTTGTCGGCGATTCCTCCGCAGCCGGAGACAGCGGAACGAGGAGGAAAAAGCCAAAAGGCAACATACTGCAAAAATGTAATCCGTTCTGGATGCGACTTCCGTTCGGGTGTCCGGACAACATTCTGAAGCGTCTTCAGCCTGTTATCGGCTGGCTGTTTTCTCCCACAGCCACAGTCACCGCCGTGGGAGTGATGGTGGTGGCCGCCTTTCAGCTCGCCAACGAATGGCAGAAGTTTCAGGAGGCGGCGACAACTGTCTTCGCCCCGGACAATTGGCTGTGGCTGCTGCTGGCCTGGATGTTACTGAAACTCATGCACGAAGTTGCTCACGGGCTAACATGTCAGCGTTATGGTGGCGGTGTTCGGGAAACCGGCATTATCTTCGCGTTCTTCGCACCGCTGGCCTATGTCGATGTCACTTCTTCATGGGGATTCTCATCACGCTGGCAGCGGATTCATACAGCGGCCGCTGGCATGTACGTGGAATTGTTGCTGGCGTCAGTGGCTGTGTTCGCATGGTCTCATATGGAATCACAACTTCTGTCGCACCTGCTGTACAACGTCATTGTGATGGCAAGTCTGTCTACGCTCTTATTCAACGCCAATCCACTGATGCGTTTCGACGGCTACTACATCATGTCTGACCTGCTGAATATCCCAAATCTCTACACGCGGTCCACAGAAGCCATCCGGCAGCTGCTGGGACAACTGCTGCTGGGACTCCGTAACACGACCCCGGCCGTGACCGGCCGACATTTATGGACGCTCCGAATCTACGGGCTTGCGGCCACATTCTGGAGGCTGTTGATTTGCGCCACACTGATGATTGCGGCGTCGGTCTTCTTTCATGGTGCGGGTGTGTGTCTGGCCGTCGCAGCATTGGTCGCCTGGTTTGGATTGCCCGCATGGAACACAATTCAGGCCGTATCAAGGCTGATGAGATCCAATCCCGCACGATTGCTGAGAGGAGCAGTTATTGTCAGCCTGTTTCTGGCAGTGACATGCGGCGTTCTGTTTGGGCTTCCCGTGCCGTTCGCTTCAACGGCTCCCGGAACCGTCGAACTTCACGAGGGCTGTCGAATTCGCAGCAACGTGGATGGTTTTGTGACAAACGTCCTGGTGACCGACGGCCAGTTCGTTAACGAAGGTGATTCGTTGATGACCCTGCGAAACGATGAATTGATTACGCAGTTGAAGGATCTGAAATTGCAAATCCAGCAGGAAACCGTTCGTCTTCAGATCGCTCTGAACGAACACGATGCGGGAACGACTCGCGTTGCTCAGGGAAATCTGTATTCCCTGCAGACGCAGCTTCTGGAAACCCGGCAACAGGTTGCAGCACTGACCATAGTCGCTGCGACGTCAGGACGAGTCATGGCTCGCAATCTTCACGACCTTGCCGATACCTTTGTGAACGAGGGCGACGATTTGTTGATCGTTGACGATGGCCAGCCACACGAGCTGATCGTCTCAGTCGCACAGGAAGATTTCAGTCTGGCTGCGGAGAAGGCCGGAACCGCCGTTGATCTGCGGATCGGTACGCGAGCTACTGCGACCGGAATCATACAGCGTGTCACTCCTCGGGCTTCCACCAGCCTGCCATCGCCTGCATTGGCGGCATCGGCCGGCGGCACGCTGGCTGTGGTCGCAGACACGACTAATTCGGCGGACGCACTGAGACTCACCGAACCGCGATTTCACGCCATCGTTGAGCTTCCTGTGGACTCTGCACCAGACGAAGCAATCGGCGAGCGAGGCTATGTTCGTCTGGGACGACCTCAGCGATCGCTGGCCACGTACATGTACCATCAGAGTGCGGAATGGCTGCGAGACCAGATCGAAACGGCCCAGTCAGCTAATCGGCAGGTGCTTCAGTAACGACCATCAACGCGTGGTTTTCCACGTCGTATTGGTACTTCTTCCCAGGACCAAGCTGTGGAAGACGAATGTTGTTTGCCTGGATGACTTTCGTCATGAATTCCTTGTGGTTTTTCGGATAACGACCTTCGATGGCGTTAAATATGTCTACCGAGTGCTGGATCTGCAACTCGCCGATCTTCTGCTTTGTCGGCTCATAGGCTTCCAGCGCCCCCGTGAGCGGATTCGATATCCTGACCTTGGAACTGACGGTCTGTTTTCCGTCTTCAGGCTTGAACTCGCCAATGTCGTCTGTGGTCTTCAACTTCGCCGTTTGTTTCGGTTGCGAAGTCCGTGGTTCGACCAAATCGGAACATCCCGGATTCATCACGAGCAGCAGAATCAATATCAGACGCCGGCTGATCATATTTGAGACTTTCCATTTACGCTAAGGCAGGAAACGCACTGACACGTTTATACTATAACAGCTGGTTACAGCAGTAATCAGCAAAGAAGCGGGACCGTTCCAATTACAGAGAGATAGTCATGTCAGAATTTCGCACCGAACGCGATTCGATGGGTGAAGTCCAGGTGCCGGCCGATGCGTTCTTTGGAGCTCAAACACAGAGAGCCGTTGAGAATTTTCCGATCTCCGGCTGGGAACTGCCTCCGGACCTGATCCACGCCATGGGACGCGTCAAATACGCCTGTGGTGTGGCCAATCGCGATCTGGGCAAGCTGACGGGAACCGGCAAGAAACCGCTGAATGACGAACAAGTGACGGCATTGCTTGAGGCATGTCAGGAAGTTGCCGACGGCGAACTCGATGACCAATTCCCGATCGATGTGTTTCAGACGGGGTCCGGCACGTCCAGCAATATGAACGTCAACGAGGTGATCAGCAACCGCGCTATCGAAATCCTCGGCGGTGATCGCTTTGCGCCAGAAAAAACGATTCACCCCAACGATCACGTGAACATGGGGCAAAGCACCAACGATACCTTTCCGACAGCGATTCATGTCGGCGTCGGTACCGCCATTCACAACGACCTAATCCCGGCGTTACAGCGTTTTGCTGATGAACTACAGAGTAAAGCGGACGCCTGGGATCAGATCATCAAGATTGGTCGTACTCATTTAGCGGACGCGACCCCACTGCGTCTGGGGCAGGAATTTGGCGGCTTCGCACGGCAGCTGCAGTTGTCCACCGAACGAGCCCAACGCGCTACGAACGCAGTGCTTGAGCTGCCCGTCGGCGGCACTGCTGTCGGCTCCGGTATCAACACTCATCCGGAGTTCGGTCGCCGAGTCGCGGACGTCCTGGCCGAAGTGACGGAAGTTCCCTTTGTCGAAGCCGGGGATCATTTTGAAGCAAACGCTCAGCGTGACGGTCTGGTTGAATGTCATTCTCAACTCAAGGCCGTTGCGACAACACTGTTTAACGTCAGCAATAACATTCGCTGGCTGGGATCCGGACCGCGGTGTGGGTTTTATGAAGTGAAACTTCCCGATCTGCAGCCGGGATCTTCCATTATGCCTGGCAAAGTTAACCCTGTCATGTGCGAGTCCATGATGCAGGTCTGTGCTCGAGTGATCGGCAACGATTCGACGATCACGATGTCCGGCGCGACCGGTGGCCAGTTCCAGCTGAACATCATGATGCCGGTGATGGGGCAGACGACTCTGGAAAGCATCATGCTGCTGTCGAATGCGATCAACGCTTTCGTCGAATTCTGTCTGCTGGATATGGAATCGAACACGGACGCCTGTGAGGCGTCTGTTGAGAAGAGCCTGTCCATGGTCACCAGCCTCAATCCGCACATCGGTTACGAAAAAGCATCGGCCCTGGCAAAGGAAGCGTTTAAGTCGGGAAAGACGATTCGCGAATTATGTACGGAACAAAACATCCTGCCACCGGATGTTCTGCAGGAGGCACTGGATCCGATGAGCATGACGGAACCGCAGGCGTAGCTGGTTGTTGCGACAACATGTCGTTCGTACTGCCGGACGCCCTGACTCGGAATCGTCGACCGGCGAGAAAACTCGGTATATCGCGCAGCTTCAGCCGCCTGGTGGATCCACCTTCGTCAGTGTAGTCATAACTGTTTCGTACCGTGGGACCATTGGACCCGGCTGAATCAAATCTCCGGACGGGAGGCTGGTCTGCCTTCCAACGGTCGAACACCACGATCCGTTACTGCATCCAGAGGCGCCACCCAAACTTCCGGCAGGGCAGTGGCATACTGAGCATCGCACAGCTACGCTACATATTGGGTGGAGGTCTGAACGGTTGTACCGTCGTCGTGCACGCCGCACTGATGACCACTGGACGCTGGGAGCCACACGATGGGAAGAATAAGGGCGATGTTTCGGTCTGCTCGCATTACAGTTCCTTGCTGTGTTGTCGCAATCTGCGGGACAGGCGGCTTCATGCCGTCTCTCGTCCACGCCGACACTCGTCCGAATATACTGTTCATCCTGATGGATAACGTTGGCAAGGACTGGTTTCGCGGCTACGGAAGCCAGGAAAACCAGACGCCGAATATCGATCGACTGGCACGAACGGGGCTGAAAATCCGGAATTGTTATGTCACGCCTGTCTGCAGCACGACGCGGACGATGCTGCTCACGGGCCGCTACCCGTTCACGACCGGATGGCATACTCACCACGACCCTGCCATCTACGGAGGCGGTTATTTCGACTGGAAAAGCGAAGTATGTATGGCCCGCGTCATGCGGGACGCTGGATACGACACGTGTATTTCCGGCAAATGGCAGATCAACGATCTGTTTGACCCGGAACAAAAGGACGCGCTGAACAGGCATGGATTCGACGACTGTTGTATTTTTCCCGAGGGCAGAAAAGGACACCCGGCTCACAAACAGCGTTACTGGGATCCCTACGTCATTCGAAACGGAGAATTGCTGGACACTGCGGGCCAGTTCGGTCCTGACATCTTTGCTGATCACCTGATCGAGTTCTTTCGCCGACCGCGAAACAAACCGTTCTTTGCCTACTATTCAACAATTCTCACACACATCCCGGTCGTGCATACCCCTCACAACCGTGGCCAGGAATTGTCATCTCGAGAACTGTTTGCCGGGATGCTCAATTATGCTGATCACCTAGTCGCGCGCCTGAAGCAGGGGCTTGTCGACTCCGGAATGCGCGACAACACGCTCATTTTTGTCGTGGTCGACAACGGCACGGACAACGGAACCGATCAAAATGCTTTTCAAAGTCTGGGCGGCAGAATCGACGGACGGATCTCCGGCGAGGGCATCTATTCCCTGACAGAACGCGGAATTAATGTGCCGCTCATCGTCAACTGTCCGAAGTTGGTGCCCGGTGGTCGTGAAAGCGACACCCTGGTCGATGCCACAGACTTCCTGCCGACTTTGGCTGAGTTCGCAGGCGGCGCGTTGCCCACCGGAGTTAAAATCGACGGTCAGTCATTCGCGGCAGAGATTCTGGGGCAGGAATCCAGAGTGCCCCCACGGGGCTGGTGTCTGACGCAATACTACAAAACTCGGGCGGTACGGGACCAGAGATTCAAACTGTATTCGTCCGGCGAATTCTATGATCTGTCCGAAGACCCGCTGGAACAGCACAACATCAGTGAATCCCGCCGCGGCGACGAAAAGAGTTTCGGTAAGCTTTCGGCTGTGCTGTCCGGTCTCCCGGAAAACGCATCGTTACCGTGGGAGTTTCGCAGCATCTCAGCCAGAAAAATCAGGGCTGAAGAAGCGGCCGCTCTGGATGCCACGAAACAATAAAGGCCAGCTAAAGCAGCTGGCCTTCATTGACTATTGTTTCGGGCGCGGATCAGGTCAGTTTTCTGGTGGACCTGCTCCCTCCATCTCCCGTTTGATGGCATCGTAGATTTCCTGCCGATGGACAGTGATGTCCTTCGGTGCATCGATCCCGATCCTCACCTTATCGCCGCGGACCTCGACGATTGTGATGCGAATTGAATCTCCAATAACTATCGTTTCGTCGCGTTGACGCGAAAGTACCAGCATTCGTTTGTTCCTCCGTGTGTATTCCTTCGGTTCCTGATCAGCGCTCCTGTATATCTCCGGCATGTAGCCGGAAAACTGGAGCGACCGCATTCAGTTGCCGCGTCGTTACTGCTTATCATGGTCTGGCAGACCGTGCCTTTGTGCTGTTCAGAATCGTCCATACAGACAAATCCGATCAGGCGAACAGGCGAATCTCACTGTGTTGCGGCGACTTAACGAGGACTTACGCGATCGCACCGATTGTATCGCCGCACACGAAGGCCCGCGGCTTTCAAGAATGCCCATTGCCTGCGGTGTACAAGCCAATTAATCTCCACGTTCTTACGAATACGACTTTGAACGGATACAACTCCGTTCCGGAGGACCGAAATGCTGACATTGAGTATCGCCGTTGGTTCATTTGCCGCCTTTTTCCTGGCGTATCACACCTACGGGCGGTGGCTTTCAGCCAAGATTTTTCAGGTCGACGATTCGGCGCTGGTGCCGTCGCGGGAACTTCGTGACGACGTCGATTTCGTGCCCACGCAGCGACAGGTGCTCTTTGGCCATCATTTCACCAGTATTGCAGGCACCGGGCCAATCGTGGGGCCGGCGATCGCGGTCTTCTGGGGCTGGTTGCCGGCTTTACTGTGGGTTGTTCTGGGGTCGATTTTTGTGGGAGCCGTACACGACTTTGGCGCTCTGATGGTATCGCTTCGAAATCGAGGACAGACGATCGGAGAAGTCGCAGGTCGCCTGATTAATCCCCGGGCCAGACTGCTGTTCCTGCTGATTCTGTTTTTCGCGCTAACGGTTGTTCTGGCCATCTTCGGACTTGTGATCGCTATTATTTTTTCACTGTATCCGGAATCTGTACTATCTGTGTGGGTCGCGATGCCTTTGGCGGTCGCCATTGGAATCTTCGCACACCGCAATCAGAACGTGTCGCTGTTGATACCGTCACTGGTTGCATTGGCCATTCTGTATGCGTCGGTCTACCTGGGCGTTTATTACTGCCCGGTGACCTTGGCAGCAGCGACCCACATTGCCGGTTCACCAATCGTCACCTGGACCATTGTCCTGATGGTGTATTGTTTCATCGCCTCTGTGTTGCCTGTCTGGCTGCTGCTGCAGCCGCGTGACTATATCAACAGTCACCAGCTGGTGGTGGCTTTGACGCTGCTGGTAGCAGGACTTGCAGTGGCGGCACTGACTGGCAAAGTTAATCTGTCGGGAAGTACACCGGCAATCGTGGCTGAGGCTGATATTCCCACCGACGCTCCGCCAATCATGCCGTTTCTGTTCATCACGATCGCGTGTGGTGCCTGCAGTGGGTTCCACTGTGTTGTCAGCAGCGGCACCACCAGTAAGCAGATTGCGCGTGAAGCAGACGCTCAGTTCATCGGATACGGATCCATGTTAATGGAAGGAGCTCTGGCGGTACTGGTCATTCTGGCGTGCTGCGCCGGTGTGGGTATGGGGCGGTTCGAAAAGGACGCCGCCGGAGTCCTGGTCCCAATCGTCGATTCATCCGGCACTGCGTTGATCGGCGAGGCGGCGTGGAGGTCTCGCTATTCGGTCGAAGGTGGGTGGGACAATTTCAAACTTCCACAGACAGTCGGGGCATTCGTTGAAGGCGGCGCTAATTTTGTCACATCGCTGGGTATTCCTCTGGAATTATCGATCGGCATCATTGCCGTGCTGGTGGCCTGTTTTGCAGCCACAACACTGGATACCGCGACTCGATTACAACGGTATGTGGTTCAGGAACTGGGTGCTTCATTCCGAATCAAACCACTGACCAACAAATACGGGGCGACTCTGTTGGCCGTTGTCCTGGGAACTCTCGTAGCGATGATTCCCAATGCTGCCGGAGACTACGGAAAAGGGGGCCTTATTTTATGGCCGTTGTTTGGTGCCACAAATCAGTTGCTGGCCGGACTGGCTTTCATGGTGCTCATTTTCTTTCTTGCACGAAGAGGACGCAGCATAAAATTCGCCATCATTCCGGTGTTAATGATGACGATTATCCCCGCATACGCCCTGGGCTGGAATATGTTTCGTCAGGGAGGCTGGCTGAACAGTGACCAGCCGAACTACCTGTTGACGGGATTCGGCGTTGTCATCCTGGGGCTGCAGGCGTGGATGGTCGCCGAATGCCTGCTGCTGTTGCCCAAAGTGAAAGGCGTGCTGGAAGACGCCCTTCCGCCGCTGGACAAAAACAAGGCCGTTGAAGTAACTCAGCCCGCCCCGGCAGTGGGAGGTCCGAACTGCTGACCGCACAAAGCTTGTGACCGATACAGCATGACCTGTAGAGTGTAACCGTGATCCGTCCCCGGATTCCGGTGTACCTCGTCTCATGCGAATTCATTATGATTTCGGCCACGAATTTCACAGCAGGACTGTCCTGCCCCGAAACCGCCGTGAGTTTTTCGACACAGACAAATTCCGAGCAAACCAGAGAGTCAATTAATGCGATTACTGATTACCGGAGGTGCTGGTTTCATTGGCAGTCACATTGCCGATAAAGCCATCGTTAAAGGCTGGGACGTTGCCGTTCTGGACAATCTTGTTTCCGGCCGCCGCGAAAACATACCCTCCTCCGCCAAATTTTTTGAGTGCGACATTCGGGATAATTCAGCGATCGAGCAAGCATTTGCTTCTTTTAAACCCACAGCTGTCAGCCATCAGGCAGCCCAGGCCAGTGTTGCGGTCAGCGTCCGCGAGCCGCAAATGGATGCGGAGGTCAACATCATCGGATCGCTGAACATCCTGACGGCCTGTGTGGCTCACAATGTTGACTCCCTGGTGTTCGCCAGTACCGGAGGCGCCATTTATGGTGAGGTCCCCCCAGGTGTTCGTGCGGGAGTCGATTTTTCTCCGGTGCCAATCAGCCCCTACGCCTGCAGCAAGTTCTCTGTCGAAAAATACCTTGAGTGTTTTCGCATTGCGCATGGACTCAAGTACACAATTCTGAGATACGCCAACGTTTATGGGCCTCGTCAGGATCCGCACGGAGAAGCCGGGGTCGTGGCGATTTTTTGCAATCGCATCCTGGCTGCCGAGAGTATTCTGATTAATGCGAAACGCGACATTGGAGACGCGGGCTGCATTCGCGATTATGTCTTTATCGAAGATGTTGCGGGAGCAAACATCGCCGCACTGCAAGGCTCGATACCGGATCCGATTCTGAATGTCGGAACGGGACAGGAAACAACGACACGGCAACTGGCGGAAATTCTGCAGCGGGAAACCGGAAAGACGGTGGAAATGAAACCGCACGACAAAAGAGCGGGCGACATCGAACGCTCTCTGCTGGACGCGGATCGCCTGATCAAATTACAAGGCTCTCTGGTTAACATCGACGATGGCCTGAAGCAGACAGTACGGTGGTTCCGGCAACGTCTGAATGCGTCATAATAGTCATTAGCATTAGAGTCACGGAGACAGACAGTGGACCATTATCAATGCAAACTTGGAGAAGAAGGCGGGTGCCTTGTGGCCGCCTTTACGGGACAAATTTCGACACGTTTCTACTCAAGCTTCCGAGACGACTACAACGAAATCTGTCGGCGTCTGAGTCTGTCGAAAGGTCAGCGGCTGATCATTGACCTGACGGAGACCTGCTTCTTCGGATCGTTATTTGTCGGCATCATCCTGAAACTGAGCGTCACGGTCGGCCAACAGGATGGTCAGTTCGCGCTGTGTGGCCTCTCTGAGCAACTCAGCGACCTGATGAAAAAACTAATGCTGCTCGAAAAGAATTCTGACTCGGCTGGCTACCTGAAGCACTATTCGACGCGGGCAGAAGCCGTCAGCGCCCTGGTGAAACAGGACGCGTAAAGGAAATCCAGCGACGGGGCCTGTGCCCCATCGCAGCCTGTTATTCTGACGATTGCAGAACCAGCATCGCGTGTACCTGATTCTTCATCATTGCGGGCTCACACCGCGCTAGAACTTCATTTGCAGTTCGACCCGAACTCCGGGTGAAAGTGCCTGTGATTCTCGCTTCGCCAGAAATCCGTCAAGCACCATTAGCCAGTGCTGATCAAACGCCTGCTGATAACGCACTCCGCCAGCGATCGCAGCTCGATCGACGTTATTCGTGTCCTGACGACGGCCGACTTCGAAGATGACCTGGCGACGAGTCCCGCCAAAGAACATTTGGTACCCCAGACTCGCCCCGATCGCATCCGTGGCCTGATTGCTGAGCGGGGCACCGTAATTTCCGAGACCGGCCGCCGAAAACAGAACGCCGGTCTGGCCCAGCGGTCCTCCGGCCAATGGCCCGCGCGCGGCTGACGTAAAGCGGTCGATGGCCCAGAAAGCGTTCAGATAGACCACGTCGTTCGTACGATGCGGTGTCCATGAGAACTGGCTGAACAGCAACTCGCCCTGACCGGACGCAGCAGTTTCCAATCCCGTTGGAATCGAAGTCAACGCGTGCAACGAGCTGTTATAAGTGTTGTGAATCCCATGGAAACGCTGAATCCCGCTCAGTGCAACTGTCAGCAGACTACCTTGAACACTCTGTGAATCAACGTACGCGACATCGGCATTGATAGTACTCTTCGCGATGTCTGTTTCCGTAAACAGACCGACCAGTTGTGCATCAGGGTCGGCCATGTTGTTGTTACGGTGGATGCTGTTCCATGCGTAGACTCCGGTTGCTCGCAGGTTGAGCACTCCATTACCGCTGAGCGTGTTTCGTGTCACCGTCACGGCGTCAATGATGTCCTCGTTCAGAAGTAAACCCTGCTGAAAAGACATTGGCTGACGTCCCACAGAGAAACCGTAGTCCAGGGCGAGTCCATCGAATGGATCGAGCCGCGGAAAAATCTCTCCGAAGTCGCCTTCGAAAAACAGGGTCTGCACGTCAATATTCCACGCGTCGTCACCCCTGCCTTTGCGGAGGTCGTATCCGGAGAAGGCTCTGCGATTGCCTCGTTCCTGGTCAACCGGACGAATCCCCACGACCAGCCGTTCCGTTCCCGTCAGATTAAGCTGACCGAACAGGTCCAGACGATTGGCCCATTCCGTAACATTTGTGGTCGATCGATTGTCAAAGTAGTTGATACCGGTGCGATATGTCCCGACGACCCACAGCGCCGGACGCCAAATCGCACCTGTGGGAGTTTCGATGCCCTGCTCCAGCCAGCCTGGTGCAAGGAACGGTTCGTCATCTGTTTCTATCAGCAGTTGAGGACGCCGGGGAATTGGCTGCAGTGGAATCGGGTGCTGGTGCAGGTCGGCCTTGACTTCATCATGATCAATTCCCATGAGACCGGATACAAAATGTGCCAGCGGATCCGCAGGGCCCTGCAGTATCTCAAAGATGTGTTCGGCGACCTCAGCTCCCAAAGACTGCGTCTGTGGCTCTTCGATCCGGGGATTGTACGTAACCCGGTCAGCGTAAGGATTGATAACTGGAGAAACAACCGGCAGCTGCACAAAACCGGCAGCGTCGTTTTCCACCGCGTCGTCCGGATTTTCATCGATTGTCAGCACAGAAATAATTTCTGCCTCAGCTGACACCAGCGGCAAAACGACGCTGTCATCGGGCGCGACGGAGAGTGAAACCGGAATCTTGGTCTGCGAAAAT
This sequence comes from Fuerstiella sp., assembly GCA_014238335.1. Taxonomy (GTDB): domain Bacteria; phylum Planctomycetota; class Planctomycetia; order Planctomycetales; family Planctomycetaceae; genus Fuerstiella. The sequence continues at coordinate 50,515 of JABABI010000011.1, read as the reverse complement.
CCGTCTGGCAGGATACGAGTATCGTGCAATCGCGCCACGCCGGCTCCGTTCCCGAGATCGTCTTCGGCGGTCACCGTGCCAGGGAACAGCAGGAACGCGAAGGCCAGCCACAGCCACCCCCAATGTCGAAACACAACTGCATGCGCAGTACGACACGTTGAATAACATTTGCTGGTATCACCTAATTCTTGTTCGCCCGTAGTGAACATCTTCCAGATCGCTTTTCCTGAGTTCCGCTCGCATATCCTGTGCCGCGTTTAGAATCAGCGCCCCGATCGCACACGGATGAGCTTTGTGCGGTCGTACAGAATCATGTGGCCATCCACGACTCCGTCAGCGACTGCCTTGGCACTCATCCCGTAATCGAACCCCACGTCTGAGATCACATGGATCAGATTGACAGGCACCATGCCCGCAATCAGCTGCATCCTAATCGTATATATCCCCGGCCCGCGAAGCTGATTGGCCGTCACCTCATACGAGGCGTGCCGAACGCCTCCGACTTCCAGGACCTTCTTGTGTTTGCGAGCACTGATCGGTCGCCCCAGAACAGTGAACGGACGAGTGGCCGGTCGAATGTATGGCAACGGGTCAATTGAGTACGACACACTCAGAACCTGTTCACGTTCCCCACCACGCAGGTTGCGTGTAATGAACAGAGACTGCAGTGAAAACAGTTGACGGTCCAGGGGTATTTTCCCGTTGTGAACATACAATGAGTGAGCATCACGAACGTCTCCGTTCGGATCAAGGTCGCCCGACTGAAACACCTGTTGACCGTGCGCGTCCCACACGGATGTCCGCAGAAAGACAACACGCTCCGCGTCAAAGCCCGTCGGAACGCCGTGGCCCGCGGTAATGTTGGACACAGGTGCAGAAAAATGGATCCCATCGCAGGACGCCTCTTCCACGCAGATATCGCCCAAATGAAACCCCGCCCGCAGAACTTCACGCCTTTGCGTGTGCAGTTCCGCCAGCAGGGCGTACTGTTCATCCAGAATTCGACGCGCCTTTATCCTCTTGAGCTGATCGTCCCAAGGTGCTGGAAACGCAGTATTTTCTTCCACGGATTTTTCAAATTCTGAACGCCCCCATCCGGCAGCGTCATCAAAGTACAGCCACTGTCGCATGGTCGCCAGGCCCGTGTCGTCAGGCTGGTGTTCCTCCAGAATAGCCTTCGGGTTGTGCGGAAACAGACCACGATGAATGATGGGGTAATCCGGCCCCGCCATCATATGGTTAGTGTGTTTGCGAGGAGGAGTTGAGCGATTCCCCACAACAGCCGCCGGAGCGAAGTCATACCCCAGCGCTTTGCCTGGAACTTTGCCCATGTGACAGTCCTGACAGTTCTCCCCGCAGTCCAGAGCCGAATGTGATTGTTTGTATTCGCTGAACGCATCCTCCAGGCGAAAGCCATTGGGAGCAAAGACGTCGTGGCACGTCCCACAAAACCCGGACGTTGTCTGTTGGAAGAATTTATAGGAACGTGCATGAATGGGTCGGGACCGTTCACCAGACTTAAGAGCGGTCCTGAGCGCACCGTACTCGTCCGGGTGCGACATGACTTCGTTCAGGACACGACTGCCGATTGGACCATACACTGCCTGGTTAACGTCTCCGGCGACCAGCGCCATTCGGCCGGCGCCTTTGCCCCAGGCCTGATTTACACGATGACAGACGACGCACGTGACGCCTTCTCGAGCAGCCGGAGCGCGGTCCATATTGCTCATATTGATGGCTTCGCCCGTCGCCATTCCCACAGGAGTGTGACACCGGATGCAAAAATCTCCCAGCGTTCCGTTTGTCAGCTTGATGATCGTGTTGGACATCGCATTGAACACCGGCGACATCTGGGCATAGGCGTGCGGACTTGTCGACCATTCACGGTAATGCTGAGGATGACATTTTCCGCAGGCTTCGGCTGACGGAAACGGAGTACTTCGAAAGCAGTCTGAATGGGCCTGATCCACGGCAGCGGTCAGAACATGTTCAGGATCGTGAGACACACTCTGTGCAGTCGTCACTGCGTCAGCAGCAACGTCCGACGGAGGTGGCAGCACCAGAGCTTCGTCCGCCACGGCGTGCTCCTGAAAAACGCAGCACGCAACCCACATCACGTGGGCGGAGAGAATGACGTGCGACAATATGGCTTGAAGTTGACGGCCGCCGTGCCCGGCTTGCTTTCGATCATTCATTTTGCGATTCGTTGACGAAGTGCCGACGGGTACGAATATGCTGGATTTATCGACAGTGCAAATACTGCGGCGCACACGAATGTGCTCATGATCACAAAAACGTTGAGCCGCCCAGCAGCGGGACGCGAAATATGCTGCCGAAGGCCCACACACGTGAGCGCCGCACACCCGGTCAGCAAAACCTGCCGATTTGCCTGTCAGCCGGCGATTGGCGCCGATTGCTGCGGGACTACTTGGAATCCATCGTGATGATCCCGGACCAGCCGGCAGGCGGCTCATAATTATGAGACGCAATTTCCACCAGCAGGAAATCGCGGGCTTTGTCCTCCGCGGGCAGTTCGCCAAGCAGCTTGCGACATTTGTTCCATTGTCCCTTGCGAAACGCCTGCACAGCACTTCGAAAATTTTCGATGTCGGTGTCAGAAATGATGCTCTGTGCTTCCGGCGGAAGCAGCTCGCTGACGGCAACTGGCTGATCGAAGCCCGCTGGCTGCAGCACGCCGATCGGCCGACAGCGACCTTCATTTTGCGGAAGAGATCGCCGAGCCGCAGAAGCAGTCGATTCGTCCATGAGTATCGAAACGCCCACTTTCTTGGTGATGCCTTCCAGACGCGAGGCAATATTGACAACCGGACCAAAGATACCGATCTTCGCCAGATCTCGTGTTCCAATGCGTCCCGCGATCGCTCGACCGGCCGCAATCCCGATGCCAACCTGAAAGCCGTCAAGTTCTGCGTCGCCATCGTCCGCCGCCAGTTCAAAAAACTGCCGAATCTGAAGTGCGGCTCGACAGGCCGCGACTGGTCCATCCATCAGGGCGATCGGCCAGCCCCAGAACCCCAGCGCAGAATCACCCTGAAAGTCCGCGATCACCCCCTGCTGCTCGGTGATACTTTGGGTCATGATGCCAAGGGCGGCACTGATTCGACGCAGCAGGCCATGCAGATCGTTCGTCGAATTCGCAACCATGCGAGAGAAACCTCGAAGATCGCAGTAGATGGCAACAATATCCGTTTCACGAGGAGCAAGGTCAGCTCCATCGGGGCCATCTGTGGAAATGGCGTCAAGCAGACGAGGCGAAAAAAAACGCCGCATGCCCTCGAAACGGCTCTCCAGCGACCGGACTGAACGAACGGCGCCCATCATGTGAGCCACCAATTCCGTCACGCTGGCATCAGACTTGAGTTGGTGGGGTTTCAGGAAGGCCGGATACTCCGCAGCCCCCCCGAACATTCCGCCGACATAAATGCACCATGGAATCGCAGCTTCGCTTCGGACGGGTACACAAAACGACCACCAGCCGGTCTTCACGGGCTCGCCAAAGGCATCTGATTCCACCTGGATCGCGGTCTCGTCATTCTTGACCGACCGAGCAATAAGATCACGGCCGATCGACGCCTGCACACCACTTTCCGTTTTTTGCCAGTGAATAATCCGGGGGCGGTTCGCTGACTGGACGTCTTCGCAGTTCAACGTCACCAGAAGATCCGCACCTGTCAAGACCTGCTGGAGCACAAGCAGCGCCTGCTGCGCCAGTTCTTTTTCATCGGCAGCCATCCACAGCGCAGTCGTATTTTGTGAAACAACAGCCATTCTGATGTCCGAAGGACTCATCAGCGTGCTGGTTTTCTGGCCTTCCTGTGCCTCACCTGCATCAACAAGCTGCAACGGCGCCAACGGCCGAGCGCTCGCTGACAGGGTGAATCGAGTACGACCAACCTGAAACGTCTCTCCTGCGACGATCGTGGTTTCCTGATGCGAGCGGCCACAGTGCCAGATCGGGTTGTGTGTCCCGGGCAGACATCGCAGCGCCAGAGACTGCGATGTCAACGTCAGCTCGGCATGTTTGCGGGATACCAAATGGTCCCACGGCACCGCATAATCGTTATCCGCACTCCGCCCAAGCACCATCGGCGTCTCAGCAACGACCTGCCAGGTTTCGTTGTGTTCGGGACTTTCGCCTTGCGCTGTCAGAATGAACATGTTCTTGGTGGGTTGCCTGTGGTGCGCCGCTGGAATGTCTGTTTCGGTTGTCACGAGCGCGTTCCAAAAGTAGGATAAGTCATATTAGTCGTGAACTGTAGGCAGATCCGGGGATCGGCACAGAACGAAGCAGGAGACACGGTATTGGTTGTGGGAATAGTCTTGGGAATGACGGCCAGCGTCTATCTGCTGATCGCCGGTTACGGCGTGGTCAGACGCGTTCTTTCTCAACGACAAATTGACCTCCGGTCGGCAGACTTGCTGAGCGCCCGCCTGCGAACGGCGCTGGTGGAACAGGCAGACCAGGAACAGGGTCGCCTCCACTGGAACGGATTGCGCAAATTTCTGGTTGATCGCAAGGTTTCCGAATCCCATGACACAATTTCATTTTATCTGAAACCGCATGACAGCAAAGCCCTGCCATTGTTTCATGCAGGACAGTTTCTGACGTTTCGGCTGCATGCCCCAGGGGAAGAGCGCGCCGTCGTCCGCTGCTATTCCCTTTCAAGCGGCCCCGATTCAGAAACCTACCGCATCACCGTCAAGAAAGTGCAGAACGGCGTGGCGTCTCAGTTTCTGCACGATTGTGTTAAAGTCGGCGATCTACTGGACGTGATGGCTCCGCGGGGTGACTTCTGCATTGAACCTTCTCACAGCAGACCGACCGTGCTGCTGGCCGGTGGCGTGGGCATCACGCCGTTGCTGAGTATGGCATACTCGCTCACCAGTTTCGGTTCAGTCGCAGAAACATGGCTGCTCTACAGTGTCAGGGCAGCACAAGACTTTCTGTTGACCGACGAACTGCAGGCCCTGACTGAAGACCATCAGAATCTTCATGTTCGAGTGGGAACCTCCGGTCCTCAGAGCGACACCGGAGCGTGCGACTTTCAGGGCCGCATTTCGGTTGACTACCTCAAACAGATTCTGCCTTCCAACAATTACGACTTCTATATCTGCGGCCCGGCATCGATGATGAAATCTCTGGTGACCGATCTGCGCAAATGGGGCGTGCCACCGGCATCCATTCACACCGAGGCATTTGGCGCGAGTTCCGTACAGGTGGTCAGCGCCGCGATGAAGAACGGAACAGAAGTCGACGGCCCGGACAGCAGGAATGCAGCCACAGGAATTACCGTCAATTTCGTAAAATCTGCAAAGAGCGGAACATGGATGGGGGGAACACCTAACCTGCTGTCGTATGCGGAGTCACTCGACATAAGCATCGATGCAGGGTGCCGGGCGGGAAGCTGCGGCAGTTGTGTAACGGCCATCCGTTCCGGGTGCGTGAAATACCTGGAGACTCCCGGATATTCGTGTGATGACAACACCTGTCTTCCGTGCGTTGCGGTCCCTGATGGCCAGCTGGAACTTGACGCCTGATGTGGTTAGAGTGTGCGCGGAAAACACGTGCAGTTGATACCACAGTTTTTTTACAACTTACTATTCGTTCCGTGTTTCTGGTCGACGATGTCGCTCAGAGAAAAGTCCGGCAGTTCCTATGTTCTGCGCCGCGCTGTCTGAAACATCCAGAATGAGCGCCGGCAGCTGTGGAAACAACGAAAAATGGAATCACCAATGAAACGTACAAGTCTCAGGCGGGCCCGAACGTCTGCATGCGTGGGCATAATCTTGACATGTGCTATCAACGAGTGCCCCGTCCCTTCCGCCGCGTCAGCTGCGGAACCAGCGACTGGTGCCGCAGCTGACGCGAAAATCACAGACCATGCTCGAGTCATGGGAGCCGCGAGGGGAGACTGCAAGAAATGTCATGTGTCCGAAGTGGCCGCGGGCATGAAGACGGTTCACTTTCTGTCGGCCGAACAGCGATTGTATAAATTCGACGGCAACACAAAAAAGTACGCCGACGCACTCGGCATCAAGCAGACGGAACTTTTGTCAACATCCGTGTGTTCGGACTGCCATGGTACGGTCGCTCTCGAGGCTGGTCAGAAGAAAGTCATTTCCGGAGTTTCCTGCGAGTCCTGCCACGGTGCCGCAGGTGGTGATGACGGGTGGTTGAACCCTCACCAGTCGTACCATGCATCCATGAAGGTCCCTCGTGACCAGGAAGCCGCAGAACACAAAGCTGCACGCCACGCGAAGTGTGACACGGCAGGAATGATCCGCTCGACAAATCTTTACGGACTGGCCAAAGCCTGTTATGGCTGTCACCTGATTGGAGATGAAAAACTGGTTGCGGCGGGCCATAAGGCTGCCAGCGTGTTCGATTTTGTATCGTGGTCGACTGGCGAAGTACGCCATAATTTCTTTATGGACAAGGAAGTGAACGCAGATGCCCCGTCACTTTGGACGGAAACTGAAAAAGGAACAGTTGCGAACCGACGTCGAATGAAATTTATCGTGGGCATGTTTGCTCAAGTGGAAACGACGTTGCGGCTGCTGGCTCCGGCAACGGACGGTGCAGTGATCAAACAGTTCCGAACGCCTCTTCGCGACGCCGCCGAACTGCTGCAGGAAGTGGAGACGCCGGAGACGTTGGCTGCCGGAGAACTTGTCGAAGATTTCGTCCCCTCGCGGACGGGGAAGAAACCGGAGCAAGGTGAGGAATACCTTGCCGCTGCTGACGAAATTGCCGAACATGCCAGCGCTTTCGTAAAATCTTATGACGGAAGCAAGTTCGGCGACCTGGATGAAATCATTGAGGAAACGCCTGCGTATTATTCGCAGCAGTACAAGCAGAAATACGGAGAAGAAAACTGATGCGACGCCAGGCTGCCATGACCGCTGCTGATGATGATTAACCAGGGAGAATCGGGACAACATGAGCCAGTCCAGCGTGAATCAGCGTTCGATTGACCGTCCTCGTCGCTGGGACATGCCGTTTTCACAGGAGGCAGGCCACGATTCTGTCCTGACAGACGCAGAGATCGATTCTCTGCTGGCAAATGATGCGTTCAGTCAAATTGACCCCGCTGGGTTCAAACGTTCGGTGCCACTACGGGAGATCCTTCGTAACGACGTGCGTCTTGTGGATTTTCAACGGGGCGACGTGATTGTGCGACATGGGGACTGGGGAAGTTCCGCATTTTTCATTCTGTCCGGGGCAGCACGAGTCGAACTCGATCGCGGTGACGACGCGTCCAGCGAACTGATTCAGGGACGTCAGAAGAAGACCAGGAAGACACTGTTTCAGTGCCTCGCACAGCTATGGCAGAACAGCCGACATGCTGAATTTCGCGATCCGGACGCGAAACAGAAGGTCTCGGGGAATATCCGCTCTGTCGGTGGCGTGACTCGAGTCTACATTTCAGATGTCTCTGCCGTCATCGAACATCGCAAAACGGTAAGAATGGATGCCGGGCACTGGTTTGGAGAACTGGCGGCCCTTGGCCGGACGCCGCGTGTGGCCAACGTCTTTGCTGACGAGAAGTCAACACTGCTGGAGATTCGCTGGCAGGGGCTGCGGGACATCCTTCGCTTTGATCGTGACCAGGGTTTGAAGAAATACATTGAGAGCGTTTTTCGGGAACGTGCACTGGCTTCGCTGCTAAGAACCGAACGGTTGTTCGCCGACATCAGCGATCAGGAAATGGCCGACCTGATGCCGCACTGTCGCCTGGAAACATTCGGCGAATATGACACTGCAAAGCCCTTTCGTGAGATGTCCGGTGACAGCGTGGATTCGGTGAAGAACGAGCCGGTGATCGCAGAAGAGGGAGACTATCCGAATGACATTGTCCTGATTCGTTCCGGTGTGGCCAGACTAAGCCAGGAACATCACGCGGGGCGGCATACGGTGGGCTACCTGAATCCGGGACGAGTATTCGGGCTGACAGAGGTGCTGCGGGGATTTCGGTCAGGACAATCGACAGAATATGACGCCAGACTGTCGGCGATCGGATATCTGAATGCAGTTGTCATTCCGGCCAAGATCGTGGAAGACCTTCTCCGAAGCGGTGCGATTTCTGATCCGGAAGACTCGTGTCGCCCCGTCACAGACGGAACGCGTGGTGTCGTTAATGAGAACCTGCTGAATTTTCTGGTGGACGGAAAATATGTGCAGGGGACAGAGACAATGGTCATCGACATGGATCGTTGCACCCGTTGTGACGACTGCGTGCGGGCCTGTTCGACGACTCACGACAACAACCCGCGTTTTGTTCGTCATGGTCCGGTGTCCGGACGTCATATGGTGGCCAACGCCTGCCTGCACTGCCTTGACCCGGTCTGCATGATTGAGTGCCCGACCGGAGCGATTCACCGTGACACTCTGGGCGGCCTGGTACTGATCAATGATCAGACCTGTATTGGCTGTGCTCAATGTGCCAGCAACTGCCCGTTTGACGCCATTCGGATGGTCGAGACCAGAAACGCAGCCGGAGCCATTTTGGTTGATTCAAAAAACGCGCCCATTCTTGAAGCGACAAAGTGTGATCTGTGCCACGACCAGCTGGGCGGCCCCGCCTGTCAAAGGGCGTGCCCGCACGATGCGCTGGAACGCGTTGATCTGCAAAGCCTTTCCGCACTGGAAGGTGTCATTGCCAGATGACACTTTTCGTCCGCCGAAGAATTACCGGAGCCACATTCGTCGTTGTATGCAGCCTTCTGTTGATGGCCACCTCCCGGACGATGGAGTCGCACCTCTTACGCCCGGGCACATGGTTGGGCTGGCTGCTGACTTTCAGCGTGCTGTTTCTTGCGTCGTACCGTGTGCGCAAACAGTTGGCGATGCTGCCGCTGGGATCGTCTGCCGCGTGGCTGCAGTGCCATGTGTACGTCGGACTGCTGTCGCTGCCCGTTTTTCTCCTGCATGCCGGCGTGCAGTGGCCCGGCGGACTGATAGAAACAATGACGGGGCTGCTGTTTCTCATCGTTTTCTGCACAGGAGTGGTAGGACTGATCCTGACACGCATGATTCCTCCCAGACTGACGGGCCGGGGCGAAGAGGTGATCCGCGAACGTATTCCAGTCTTCATCCGCATGCTGCGTGACGAAGCAGAAGCCTCTGTTGCCGGGGTAAAGGACGAGGCACCGTCGGAAGTTCTGAGTGAATTGTACCTGCGCCGCCTGCATTCGTTTTTTCAGCGGCCGGCAAATTTTTTTTCCCACGTCATTCATTCCACAAAACCTTGCACAGGACTGTTGAATGCTCTTACCGACACGCGACGTTTTCTAAACGCGCGGGATGAACAGACAATGGTACATCTGGCGGATTGCGTCAAAAGAAAGGACGACCTGGATTATCAGTATGCGATGCAGTCACTGATTAAATACTGGCTGCTTCTGCACGTCCCGCTGACGTGGGCCCTGGTTGTGTTTGCCTCCTGCCATGTCGTCATCGCGATGGCGTACACCAGTCAATGACTCGATCTATATGACGGCCCCCCTGCAACAATTCGACTGGAAATCCAGTTCCTACGAACGTCCCGGTGACGTGTGGGTGTGTGGCAAAGCGTGCGATGGCAGGCCCTGTCGTCTGGGCCCCAGCGCTGACGGTGAGTGCACTGTTCGCAGTCAGTGCGAGCCGGAAAAAGTCGAAGACCGTTACCGCTGCACCCGATCTGTCCTGTACGGAGGAAAATGTGCAGACGGCCCTGGTACGGACGGAACCTGCTGTCAGGCTGATGAATCCTGTCAGCCTCGGATGAGTCTGCTTAAGCGGAGAAAAGTGGCAGGAGCCATCTGCGCTGCAATCTCACTGGCCTGTTGTCTGATCGCGTTCGCGCAGTCCGGTCCTAAGTCTTCACTTTCCCCCGGTGCGATTGCGTCTGCCCATGCGGGTCTCGAAACGAACTGTGCTGCGTGTCATGTCGCGGCCGAACCAGGCACCAACCTGCTGTCAACGGCTGTCGGTTTACACCTTTCAACAGCAGACAGTGAGAAATGCCTGAAGTGCCACCACGATATCGGTGCTGCTCCGTTTTCTCCACATAGCATCAACCGACAAAGATTGGCGGAACTGACCGCAGGGGCGGATGAGAATCCGGATTCAGTGCGTAGATCCTCACAGCTGGCAGCCATCGTCGGATCCGTGTCGTCCAACCAGGAGCTATCGTGTTCCGTCTGTCATCAGGAACACCACGGCCGATCATTTGATTTATCAACGCTGTCAGACCAGCAATGTCAGACCTGTCACAAGTCACAGTTTGCTGACTTTACTCACGGCCATCCGGACTTTGAGCAGTTCCCCCATCAGACGCGACCAAATATTTACTTTGACCACGCACGCCATCTAAACGCATACTTTCATACCAGTGATGAGACGGCGCACAGTCCCGGCGCAGAATCGTCAACATCCTGCTCAACGTGCCATCATCTGGATGCAGGCGGCGGCATGATGCTGAGTGCGGATTTCGACCGCACGTGCGCCACTTGTCATGAATCACAGATTGTGGATCTTCCCTTTCCAGGCGTCCCTTTCTTCGGCCTGCCTCAGGTCACCCAACGGCCGGATACGGAATCGGGCGAAGACTCGATTCATGGCAACTGGCCGGTGACTGAGGCGTCTCTGCGGGACATGCCACCATTCATGTCGCTTCTGTTTGCGGAAGCGGATTCCGGCACGAGTCCCGGCGGCATCAGTTCTGCCATGATCTGGCAGTGCAAACAACTGCTCCTGCAGGTCCGCCGCGGTGGTGAAATGGCCCTGACAGAACGTCTGCCGAAAGAATATTCGTGGCTGGCTGACTCGTTTGCCGGCATGAGCCCGATGCTTGTCGCTGCATCGCAATCGTGGTTTCCCCGGCTCAGTGAAGAGTTGGCAGCCCACGCCACCAACCAGCCTCTTCCGGAAACAGCCGGTGTGGCTCTCCCTGAGACTCGGGCGGTCCCGCCCACTCGCGGATGGTATATCTCTGACATCGACCGCACGATACGATATAGACCGGTGTCACATGCGGACCCTGTAATGCGTGGCCTGCTGGACAATCTGGCACCGCTGGTTCAGGGTGAAGCTGTTTCGGATGAACTCCTGGAAATGTATACGGCACTGGCGAACCCCTCCGGGTCGGGAGAAATAAGCCGCAGCGGACCACTGGCCACCGGACGCTGCCTGTCCTGCCATACAACAAGCACTGACGGCGACGGAGTCCTGCAGGTCAACTGGAACACGAAAAAGCCTATTGGTGATGCACCGTTCACAAATTTTCGTCATGAATCTCATACGCAGAACAACAACGCTGAATCATGTCTGACATGTCATCAGATCCAGAAAGAACAACAGGCTCTCGATTTCTTTCGCCCGGAATACTTTACCCGTGACGATCTGGGTCGATGGAAGCCGCAAACGGAAGATGCCTGTCCATTGTCCAGCGGGTTGAGCCCAATCAAGCGAAGTCAATGCGTGTCCTGCCACAACAAATCGACCGTATCGCAAACGTGTCTCGAATGCCATAATTATCATGTTCATAGTCCCTGATGCGGCACGGAACGAAGTCATGTTCCTATTCGAGCTCAATCGAGAATTTTTCTTTTCTGCTGGTCACAGAATACGTCGCAGCTTTCAGTTCGGCCATAACTGTCGACCGTCTCCGAGTCAGTCAGTTCATGCGTGCACACGAGGCAGTCAATGAAGATTCAGGTTGTAGAGTCAACTATCGGGCAATCCGCACGACACCAGTTCACCGTCTCGTATCTGATCAACGATACGGTTGCGATTGATGCCGGGTGCATAGGATTCATGCATCCCGTCGCACGACAGCAAAAACTTAGTCATGTCCTGCTGTCGCACTCGCATTTTGACCATATCGCGTCACTGCCGGTGTTTCTTGAGAACGTCTACTGTCCGACGGGCGATCCCGTGGTCCTGTGTGCCGGTGAAGAAACTCAGCGGGCGGTTGAGTCGCACGTGTTCAACGATCGAATCTGGCCGGACCTGGTACGAATTGCTCAGACCGAAGCTCCCTTCTTTTCGTGGCAGACGATGCGTGAGTTCGAAACGTTTCTGATCGGTGATCTCTCCATCACTCCGATCCCGCTCGATCATCTGATTCCGACATTCGGGTTCCTTGTCGACGACGGGCACAGTGCAGTCGCGATTGTCTCTGATACTGCACCAGTGACTCAGGCGTGGGATTTTCTGAACCGGCAGCCGAATCTGAATGCTGTGTTTCTGGAGCTTAGTTTTCCTGAGTCGATGGCGGGACTTGCTGAACACACGATGCATCTGACGCCCTCCACATTCCTGAGGGAACAGCGCAAACTGGAAAGGAGCGTTAACTGGCTGGCAGTCCATCTGAAGTCCACACTTCGAGAAGAAATTCTCAGCGATTTCTCAGCGCTCTCCGTCTCACCCATCGTCGTTGCAGAACCGGGGACGGAATACTCATTCTGAGTGACCCAAATTCTGTATGACCGGCTGAATTCCCCCATCACCTGGCGTCCTGAGGCTTTTTTTGTCGGAAACCGTGTCGAAATCGCGGCAGTTTGGGATGGTTTGCTGTCACTCGTGAAGTCCAGCGTTTTCTGCGCAGACTACCCAATAATCGTCACTTTCGCCTCAAACACGAAAAACCCCGCAACGCCACGACATTCCAGACATTGCATGAGTAGAATTGACAACCTGTGCTTCCGGCAAGGCGACGAATTGTGACGCAAACGTCGCCAAGCGGACTGCCATAACGTCAACCCATTGATGAGCTTCAGCCCTCATGTCTCATAGTTATTCCGGCGACATTGTTATCACTGGCATCGGACTCATGTCCTCAATTGGAATCGGCGAGGACGCTTTCTGGGAGAGCCTGAAGGCCGGGAATTGTGGCTTTCGTCAGGTGGAACATCTCAGCCATGTGGGAACTCCGGACTGCATCGGTGGAGAAGTAACCGAATTCACCGCCAAGTCCGCGAGAAAAGAACACCTCAGCAAGGTCAAGAAGCAGATCAAGGTCATGTGTCGTGAGATCCAGCTGGGAGTGGCATCGGCCCTTCAGGCCGTTCAGCATGCCGGAATCGAACCAGGCAGCGTGCCACCACAACGTATCGGAGTGGATTTCGGCGCAAACCTGATGTCCAGCCCTCCCGACGTGCTGCTGGATGCAGGCGTTGCATGCAAGGCTGACGACTCATCGTTCTCGTATGACCGCTGGGGCAACTGCGGCGGGGACCGTTTCAAAGGGATGGAGCCACTGTGGTTGTTGCGCTACCTGCCGAACATGCCCGGCTGTCACATTGGAATTGCGGTGGATGCGCGCGGCCCGAACAATTCCATTACCCATGACGAAGCATCGGGTGGACTTGTCCTGTCAGAAGCAGCCAACATTATTCGACGTGGCCGTGCCGACATTATGATCACCGGCACAACGGGCACACGTCTACACGCCGTGAAGTCGTGCCAGCACAAGCTGTGGGACACTTTGGCCGACGGGCCGGTGGCCGATCGCTGTCGGCCGCTGGATAAAGACCGACGAGGTGAAGTCATGGCAGAAAGTGCCTGTACGTTCATTCTGGAGTCGCGGACACACGCTGAGGCTCGGGGAGCGACGATTCTGGGGACTCTGCTGAGCACGGCGGCCAGTTGCGTACTGGATAAAAATGGCCAGGCGAATGAGCAGCTGGCAGTCGAACAGGCAGCGGCTGCAGCATTGCAGCGAGCCGACGTCAGCGCTGCCGATCTGGGACATGTGAATATGTGTGCATCCGGACACCTGCAGCGTGACGGCTATGAAAGCCGCGCCATCCGAAGTATCCTGGCAGACAAAGCCGAAAGCGTACCTGTGACTGCTCCGAAAAGTTATCTCGGTAGTGCCGGCAGCGGATCCGGTTTGGCCGAAATGGCGGTATCGATTCTGGGCTTGAAGCACGGTGTCGTACCGAAGACCCTGAACTTCCGCGCCTCTGATGATGATGCACAACTGAACGTGGTTGCGGATGAGCATCTTGCGACCGGCAACAAGCTGTTTCTAAAAACCAGCGTGACCCGCATGGGGCAATGCAGTGCCGTCGTCATCGGTGTGTAAACCACACCGGTAACACCGACCTTCCTCGCAGGCCGCAGCTGACCGAGCATGCTTCAGTTTTTCCTCAATCCCATGATGCTGCTGGGCCTGGCGGGGGTGACGCTGCCGGTTGTAGCCCATTTGCTGAGTCGTCGTCGATACGACGTCGTGAGTTGGGGGGCGATGCAGTTTCTGGATCCCAGCCGCAAGACTCGCCGCAAGATGAAGCTGGAAGAGTTGCTGCTGTTGCTGGTCCGCATGGCCGCCATCTGTCTCATCGCTGTGGCAGCCTCACGCCCATGGATCAGCAGCGGCTTTCTGATGGGCTATAATTCGGCCGGCTCACGCGACGTGGTTCTGGTGATCGATGGATCCAATTCGATGGGGCGCAGTGATGGCCTGATTTCTCTGCACCAGAAGGCCATTCAACGTGCTCAGGAGTTTCTGCAGACGCTGCAGGCCGGTGACACGGTCGCAGTCATTGACGCTCGCGACAGGCCCGTGCAAATCAATGAATCTCCTTTGCAGGATCGCAGCATTATCGGCGAAGAGCTGGACGGAATTCCACCGCCGGCCGGCGCGGCAGACCTGCGGCAGGCGTGTGAAGAAGCCGTCGGAATCCTGGGACGGTGCAGTAACGGATCACGCGAAATTGTCGTGCTGACTGACCGTCAGAGAGCCGGTTGGTCTGTTGCGAATAGTACCGCATGGAAGCGATTTGATGATGTCCTGAACTTTCCATCAGTGCGGCCGTCGTTGTGGGTCGTCGATCTGAGTGCGGGACTGGCTCCAATACGTCAGAACATTTCGATCGGCCGCATTGAAGTTTCGAGGGATTTGTCCGTCCCCGGATTCCCCGTCAGCTTTCAGGTGCCGATCCGCAACGCAGGTACAGCGACAGTCGACGTCCCCCTGCAGATTCTCCTGAACGGACAGCGTGTCGCCAATCTCGATGCAACGGTGTCAGTGCCGGCAGAATCAGAAACGACGTTTAGTCGTTCGATTCGCTTTTCGATGGAAGGGACGAATCTGATTACCGTTAAAGTCGATCTGCCGAATGATTCCGTGATGGCAGACAACGCAAGTCATGCGGCCGTCCGTGTAACAACTGCAATTCCGGTGCTTCTGGTCGAAGCTTCCGGCAGCCTGGACAAGACGAAGTGGAATACCTTCTTCGCGCAGCTGGCGCTGACGGCCCCGGCGAACAAAGCTCCCTGGATCCTGACAAAGACTGTCCGTGCTCGCGACTTAACACCTGACCATCTGCGAGACATGGCTGCTGTCGTCCTGCCGGATGTCGATGAACTGCCGGTGGGAATGGCCGATGCTCTTCACGGGTTCACTGCCAGTGGCAAGGGGCTCTTTATTTCTCTGGGACCCAGGTCGTCTCCCGAATCATTTCGTGAACTTTACGGCAGTGTGTTTCCTCAACTTAAACTGAAGCGTGTTCGCAGTGCCGATCCGGATGCCGTGACCCCAACAACAATCGCACCATACAGCCTTGAAGCCGCGTGGCTGAATCGGTTTCGTGAACGCGACGGGGCCACTTTTTTGACGGCCACTTTCGACCGCTGGTGGCTGATCGAAGCGGCAAACGCATTGCCGGAAACAGACCAGCCACGTCAGACAGCAGAACCGCCGCCTCACGGCGGAGTGAAACAACTTCAGAGTGCCGCCCCAACAGGGCCGACACCCGTCACAGTTGCACAATTGTCGTCGGGGGACCCATTGCTGCTGCAGCTGCCGTACGGTCGAGGAAGTGTCCTGCTAATGACAAGCAACATTGATGCTGTATGGAATAGGCTGCCGACACGTCCCGACTACGTACCGTTCCTGCATGAAGCACTATTCCAGATGGCGTCGTCGCGGACTCGCCGAAACGTTGGGTTTGGTGAGCAATTGACAACGATACTTCCAAAGAGTTCCGAGGAACATGAGAAGGCCGAATTCCGGTTTACGGGGCCCTTTGATTTCACCGCGGACGCCACCACCACTGACAACGATCCCGAATGGACGGTGCAGCTGCCTGGCACACGTTTACCTGGCAACTACGAGTTGAGAGGTGGTCAGAACATGGAGGCAAAACCAATAGACTCATTCGTCGTGAACTATGACCATGCCGAAGACGATCCGGCTGAACTGGCCGCTGACGATCACGCCCGATTGATCGTTAACAACCGGATAACGTTTGTGGAGTCGATGGAGAGTCTTCGAAAGCGGATGTATGGCGGGGAGTCTCGCAGTGAACTCTGGGGACTGCTGCTGTTCGTGTTCCTCGGAATGCTGCTGCTTGAGGTGTGCATGACGCGAAGGCTGGTATTGCGGGGCCACGCCGATACGGCGCATCAAAACCGGGGCACCACCTCTGCACCGCTGCCGGACGGGCCCTGAACACAGCAAGATCTGCTGTCGGAGAACTGTTCATGGACGTCACACCGCGTCCCCACAATCAGTTACTGCACCCTGTTGAATTACGACACGCTGGTCGCCTGCAATGCGGGTTAACAATTGTTAGACTTGCAGACTCCAGGATCCACATGGTTGGTGTTTGGCCAACTCATCCAACACACAGTGTAAACTGAAAAACCCTCATTCGCTCAGAACAGTTCCGATCAGAGACAGGCATCTCGTCCGTAATATTTACTCAAACTGAACAAACTATCCGGGCGACGATCAAGTCGCTGAGATGAAATCTCGCCACGATTCTTATTCAGGCATGCAGGAAATCCCAATGCGTCTAAAGTCGTTGTCTGTTGTTATCCTGTTCCTTGGAGTTGCCATCGACCGGTCCCACGGGTTTGAAGAAATCGCGCGGGGTACCGTATTTGTTGACGCCAATAACAATGGCGTGTTTGACAACGGCGAACACCCTCTGGTCGGAGTCGCTGTCTCCAATGGACAGAAGGTTGTCGTCACAGACGGAGTCGGAGGGTACTCCATCGATGTCGACAACGACACGATCGTCTTTGTGGTGAAACCGACTGGCTATCGCACTCAAATGGACAAGGACCATCTGTCACGTTTCTACTACATCCACAAGCCGGGCGGGTCGCCCACGGATCTCAAGTTTCCGGGAGTGCCACCAACCGGCCCTCTGCCGCGTACCATCGACTTTCCGCTCTACAAACAAGACGAGCCTTCAGCTTTTGATGTCGTCTTTTTCGGCGACCCGCAGCCCCGAGACCAAAAGGAAATCGACTACATCGCTCACGACGTCGTGGAAGGCCTGATTGGCACCAATGCAGCATTCGGAGTAACCCTCGGCGACATCCTGTTCGACGACCTGAATCTGTTTGACAGCTTCAATCGCACGGTCGGTCGCATCGGGATTCCGTGGTACAGTGTTATTGGGAATCACGACATAAACTTTGCCACGGACAAAGACGAATACAGCGACGAAACCTTTGAACGCGTTTATGGCCCAGCCTATTTTTCGTTCGACTACGGCGGAGTCCATTTTCTCGTGATCGATGATGTACACTGGATGACGGACGGAGAACGTCGATTTTACCGTTCAGGATTGAGCGACAAACAACTGGATTTCGTCGAAAACGACCTGAAGAACGTGCCACAGGGCCGACTCGTTGTAGCAATGATGCATATCCCGCTGGTCAAGTCGACGCCCTGGCTGGAACCCAAACGCGACCGTTTGTTTCGCATTCTGGAATCTCGCGAACACTGCGTGTCTCTGGCCGGTCACACACACCATCATGAACACGTGATGATCGATGAGAGTCTCGGCTGGAAAAAGCCACAACCACATCACCACATCATCAACGTGACGGTTTCCGGATCCTGGTGGTCCGGCCGCCCCGATGAAAACGACATCCCACATACTCTGTGTGCTGACGGTACGCCCAACGGTCACACCGTCATGCATTTCGACGGACAGAAATATCTGCTGGAATACCGAGCCGCTCGTAAAAGCGCCGACTATCAGGTCCGGGTAATGGCGGCCGAGGAACATCAGGACGATAAGCCTTCGTTTTACGCAAACGTGTTTAACGCCATGCCAGCTGCTGCGGTTGAATGGAAGCTTGGGCGCGACGGACAATGGCAGACGATGATCAAAACTTCTGAGGCCGATCCTCTGTTCTTGAAACGATGGG